>NZ_QEZH01000018.1:0-389887 GCF_003993515.1 Xanthomonas sp. BRIP62415 | reverse complement strand
GGATTGGGGATTGGGGATTGGGGATTGGGAGTCGGGAATGGGAATTAGGGTGACTGCGCTTGATGTGGGATGACTGCGTGTTCCGGGTATCTGTCTATCAGCCCGTTACGCGTTGCCCGGCATCATCCAGCACGCGTTCGCCGTCTTCCTTGACGAAGCCGTGCGTCGCCGGCGGCAGCAGGTCCAGCACCCGTTCGGAAGGGCGGCACAAGCGCGTCCCCAGCGCGGTTTGCACGAAGGGTCGGTTGATCAGGATCGGATGCGTGAGCATGGCGCTCAGCAGCGCTGCGTCGTCCAGCGCGGGATCGTCGAGCCCGAGTTCCAGATACGGGGTGCCTTTCTGACGCATGGCCTCGCGGACCGGGATGCCGGCGGCAGCGATCAGGGATTGCAGTGTTTCGCGTGTGGGCGGGTGTTGCAGGTAGTCGACGATCTGCGGCTCGATGCCGGTATGACGGATCAGGGCAAGGGTGTTGCGGGAGGTTCCGCAGTCGGGGTTGTGATAGATGACGGCGTGCATGGAAGCCTGGTGCGCGGGGTTGCCGACACTATAAATCGCTGCGATGGAATGGCATGCGCAACCAGCGCAGCGTACGCGCAGCGCGCCGATGCCGATGCCGATGCCGATGCAGGGCATCAGCATCTCGCCAGCAGGCGCCAGTGCAGGGCTTGCGCACGTTGGTGCATCCGCGCTGCCTGCACAGGCCCTGCCGCCGGCCTGGGCGGACTACTGCCCTGCTCCCTTCGGCAGAGGGGTTGGGGTGAGGGTACGGGCCGAAATGCAGATAGACCCAACGCTGTACTCAAGCTCCGCCGGGCTTCGCGCCTGCCCTCATCCGCCCCTTTGGGGCACCTTCTCCCAAGGAGGAGAAGGGAGACGTGATCCGGCTACTGGCGGCCAAGGACGGCCTCTGGCCCCCCGGTTTGCGTCAAAACCCTGACCAGCCCGCTCGCCAATCGCCGTTGCACTTCTCGGAAATTTCCCTCGACGCAAGTGCGCAGGTGACTGTTTCAGGCGCTCGTTTCGCATTCAGCACCCTACATGTCAAAAGATTGACACACATCACAGATTCATGATTCAGTCATGAACAGACTGAAACGGAAGGATTCCCCCGACGCTGGTGTCTGCACGGCGTCCCTTTTCCCTGCTGGACCCAAGGAAACCCCAACGATGATGAGCTTTCGTAAGCCCGGATGGATGCTGTCCGGTGTGTTGTGCGTCGTTTGTCTGCCGGCCATGGCCGTCGCGCAGGAGGCCGCAACCAGCAGTTCCAAGGTCGGCATCGACCCCGCCACCGGCAAGCTGCGCCCGCTGACCGACGCCGAGAGCGCGGCGCTGGACCAGCAGGCCGCCTCGGACGCCCGCAGCAGCGCTGCCCGCACTGCGGTGCCGCAGACCGAATCTGCCGCACGCGCGACCGAGCGACGCCTGCCCAACGGCACCGTGGCGCGCAAGTTGCCGGCCACGCAGATGAGCTCACTGATGGCGACGCGCCAGGCCGATGGCCGCATCGTCATCGAGCACGGCGACGACGCCGCCACCCAACCCGCCCACGCCGAGCACGGAGCGCTGCCGCATGAATAAGCCCTTGTTGCTGTTGTCCCTGGCCGTGGCTGCCGCCATCGCGCCGCTGCACGCCAGCGCCGCCAACGTCACGCTGATCAATGGCGACGCCGGCACCAGCGTCGGCTTGAACGACCCCACCAGCGCTGCGCCCCTGGGCGGCAATCCGGGGCGCTCGGTCGGCGAGCAGCGTCGCATCGCCTACCAATACGCGATGGACCTGTGGGGCGCGGTGCTGCAGAGCAATGTCGAGATCAAGGTGTATGCCTCGTTCGCACGGCTGACCTGCACCGCCACCGGCGGCACGCTGGGCCAGGCCGGCCCGAACTGGATCGTCAACGACTTCCCCGGTTCCAAGCCCAATACGCTGTATCCGTCCGCGCTGGGCGATGCGATCGCCGGGCAGGACCTGGTCCCCGATCCCAGCGATCCGGCCGACGTGTTTTCGCAATTCAACGGCGACCTGGGCAAGGACGACTGCCTGGCCGGCTCGGGCTGGTACCTGGGCCTGGACGGCAAGACGCCCGAAGGCCAGATCAACTTCCTCAACGTGGTGATGCATGAGATTGGCCACGGCCTGGGTGCGGCCGGCTTCCTCAACAAGACCACCGGCGTGCTCGGCTCGGGCAGCGGCCTGACCGACGTCTACACCGCGCAGGCCTTCGACAATGTGCAGAACAAGCGCTTCGACGATCCGGCCATGACCAACGCGCTGCGTGCCGAAGCGATGCGCACGCCCGGCCGTACGGTCTGGGCCGGCACGCGCGTCAACCGCGAGGCGGCGCTGATCCTGGATCCGCGCACCCTGTTGCAGGTGAGCGCACCGGCCAGCGCGGCCGGCAAGTTCGAGGTGGGCTTTGCCAGCTTCGGGCCGCTGGCCACGGCGGCCAATTTCCCGGCACGCGCAGTGGTGACGGTCAATGACGGGGTGGCTGCCGCGTCAGCCAGCGATGGCTGCGAAACGCCGTTCGTCAATGCGGCCGAGGTGGCCGGCAAGGTGGCGCTGATCGACCGCGGCACCTGCGCGTTCGCGATCAAGGTCAAGAACGCACAGCTCAACGGTGCGGTGGGCGTGATCGTGGCCAATAACGCGTCCGGCGTGCAGACGATGGGCAATGCTGCACCGCCGATCACCGACATCACCATCCCGGCCATCATGGTCTCGCAGGCCGATGGCGCGCGGCTGAAGGGCAGCGCCGGAGTGGTGGCGGCGTTGTACGAAGACCCCGAGCTGCTGCAGGGCACCGACAGCGCAGGCCGCACGCGGCTGTACGCACCCAGCGTGGTGGCCGGTGGTTCGACGTTCTCGCACTTCGATACCGACCTGCAGCCCAACGCGTTGATGGAACCGTTCGATACGCCGGAAGTGCAGGCGCATCTGAACATCGACCTGACCCCGGCGCTGTTTGCCGATATCGGCTGGACGCTCAATCGCGGGCTGGCCAAGCTGGGCAACTGCAATACGCTGGTGCCGACGCTGGAGACCGGCGGGCTGATTCCCGGCGCGAACATCTCGGCCGAAAACAGCCTGTGCAAGGCGCAGAACGCCGGCAACCGCCTGGGTTACCTGACCTGCATGGACGAGCACGCGCGCGAGTTGCAGAACCAGGGGGCGATCAGCCGCATTCAACAGGCGGCGGTATTTGTCTGTGCCACCAAGGTGCGCCCGTAATCCGCAAGATTCACTGCGTGTAATGCGAACGGCGCCGTCAGGCGCCGTTCGTTTATCTGCAATCACCCTATTCAACGCAAGCAGATCGGCTGCCTGCCAGCGCAGGCGTCGCGATTTCGCTTCAGCGTCTGCCATTCCCGCACGGAGCTCGCTCCCAGCTGCGATTGAGCGATGCGCCGCAAGGTTGCTGCTGCCTGCTATGAGCGGCAACGGTTCTCGATGCGCCGCTGCACGTCAGTCACTGCCGCGCGTGGTCACCGGCGTCCGGTACCGGCGGCAGGCCGAACACATCGCGCAGATAGCGCAGGTAACCGGCGTCCTCGCACATGCTCTTGCCCGGCGAGTCGCTGAGCTTGGCCACCGGCTGCCCGTTGCAGCGGACCATCTTGATCACGATCTGCAGCGGCGTCGGCCCCAGGTCGTTGGTCAGGCTGGTGCCTACGCCGAACGCCAGCCGGCAGCGCGTGTGGAAGTGCGCGTACAGCCGCATCACCTTGTCGATGTTGAGGCCATCGCTGAACACCAGCACCTTGGTCGCGGGGTCGATGCGGTGTGCCTGCAGGTGGGCGATGACACGCTCGCCCCATTCGAACGGGTCGCCCGAATCATGGCGCATGCCGTCGAACAGCTTGCAGAAATACAGGTCGAAGTCGCGCAGGAACGCGTCCAGCCCCACCACATCGGACAGGGCGATGCCCAGGTCGCCGCGGTACTCGCGCGCCCACGATTCCAGCGCGGCCACCTGCGAGTCGCGCAACCGCGGCCCCAGTGCCTGGAACGCCTGCAGATATTCGTGCGCCATCGTGCCCAGCGGGGTCAGGCCGTAATGCTTGGCGAAATACACATTGCTGGTGCCGACGAACTGCGCGCCCAGGCCATCGCGCAGCAACGGCAGCAACTCGCCGTGCCAATGCCGCGAATAGCGCCGCCGGGTGCCGTAATCGGCAATCTTGCAGCCGGCCGGCATGCTGCGCAGGCTGCTCACCTTCTCGCGCAGGCGGCTGCGGCCTTCCTCGAAATCCGGCTCGGAGGTGTTGCGGAACCACACTTCGTTGATGATCGCCAGCAACGGCACTTCGAACAGGATGGTGTGCAGCCACGGGCCGCGGAGGGTCAGCTCGATCTCGCCCGGATGGGTGGTCGATGCCGACAGCTGCAGGTATTTGCGGTCCAGATGGAACAGCGCCAGGAAGTCGGCGAAATCCGGCTTGATGAAGCGCAGGCCGCGCAGATAGGCCACCTCGTCCTCGTGCAGCCGCAGCCGGCACAGCGCGTCGATCTCACCCGAGATCTCGTCGATGAACTGCGCCAGATCCACGCCGGGCGTGCGGCATTTGAAGCGGTACTCGACCTGCGCGGCCGGATGCTGATGCAGCACCGCCTGCATCATGGTGAATTTGTACAGGTCGGTGTCGAGCAGCGAATGGATGATCATGCCGCCGGATTATGCCCGCAGCGGCGGGCGTGCCGCGTGCAAGCCGGTCGATGCGCGGGGGCGGCGGCACGCAAGCTGGCGGCAGTGCGCCGGGCCATTACCTTGGCGATACCTCGGCAATGGCGCTGGGCAATGGCGCTGGACGATGCCCAGCGCCATCGCTCAGCGCGCCAGCACCTGCTGCGCCGGTTTGCCCTGCACGGTGAAGTCGCTGTCGCCCGGCCCGCCGGCCTTGGGATCGGTGTACCAGCACCACAGCGCGATGCCTTCCACCCCGTGCGCCTGCAACACCTTGCGCCACTGCTGCAACACCTGCAGTTGCAGGCGGGTATCGACGGCGGCAGCGCGTTGTTCCGGGCTTTCCCAGGGTGCGGCCAGGCTGCCGCGTGCAGACCTCAGGCCCAGCTCCGCCACCCACACCGGCTTGCCCACACGCTGGCCCAGTTGCTGCAGGCGCTGCGCGGCGGCGTTCATCTCGGCCGTGCGGGCGGCGGCCGCTTCGGACAGGCGCGGATACAGGCTGGTGCCCACCGCATCGAACAACGACCAGTAGCGGAAGCTTTCGGCGTGCTCCATGCCGTCGGCCACGTACAGCAGCTTGCCGCGGTAGACCTTGCGCACCTCCGCCACCAGGCCGGGCCACTGCGGCGCGTCCTGCAGCTTGCGCAGTTCGGTGCCGATCACCAGTGCTTCGGCGTGCTCGTCTTCGGCCAGCCTGGCCAATGGCAACACCGCGTTCTGATACGCGGCAAACCAGGCTGCCTGATCGGTGGGCGCGGTATCGCCGGCCCAATGCCCGGGAATCCACACATGCACCTTGAGCGTGGCCTGCAGACCGGCGTGGTGGCTCTGCCGCAACGCGGCGCGCATGTCCTCCACGCTGCTGTCGCTACCCAATACCGGGTCGTTCGACTGCGGGCTGGCCTGCCACACAAACGCCACCAGCAGCGCCTTGCTGGCGCCGGTCTTGGCCAGCGCATCCAGCGACTGCCCCGCCGCCTCGCTTTGCCACGGCGCATTGGCCGAGACCTTGACGTTGGCGCCCATCCACGTCGATGCATCCGCATTGCAGCCGTTGGCCAGCATGCACGCCCCGACCAGCAACGCGGTGCTCAGAACGCGTTTGAACATGTGGCAGATGCCTCGGTGGTGGACGCTGCGGTGCTCCGCGCACAGTCCATTGCACCAATGGCCGCGGTGTTCTTGCCCGGCTGCACCATCGCCGCAGTGGCAGCCGCAGCGGGCGCACTGGCGCCGGCAGCACCCTGCGTGGCCACGGCATCGCCCACGGCGGTCGCCGCGGTGGGCGGCAACTGCGCCGCGTCCGCTGCCGGCGTCGCCGGGTCACTGGTCGGCAACGACACCGGCGCGGTCATCACCACCGCCTCGCCCTGCAGCAGGGATTGCGCATCGGCAGGCGCCGCACGCATCCAGCTGCCCCAGCCCTGCGGCTGTACCCAGGCCGCCCCGATCAGGCCCAGCAACAGCAGGCCGGCGGCCTGGGTGCGCTGATCGGCATGCAGTGCGCGCAGCAGCAACGCGGCCGGCACCCACAGCAGCAGCAAGGCGTCAAACCCGGCCCAGCCGAAGGCGAACGCCAACGCCGCCGCACAGAGGACGGTGCCGGCACTGGCCACCACGCCGCGCGTGAGCGCGCTGCTGCGGCTGCGGGACAGCAAGGCCAGGACCGGGAAGCAGACTACCGCCGCCACGCCCCAGCGTACCGCCGGCAACCAGCCTTGCGCATGCTCGGCCAACGGCAGCGGGAGCGGATGCGCGCCCTGCCCGATGCTGGACAGCGTCGGCCATGGTGCGTTGAACACGGTCAGGTTGACGTAGGCCCACATGCCGACCAGAAACGCGAACGGCAGGTAGCACACCAGGTAGAACGAGCCCGGCGCCTTGCGCAGCATCTGCGGCGGCATCACCAGCAGCAGCCACGGTGCCACCATCGTCGACAGTGCCAGGGTCTGCAGATCCAGGCACAGCAGGATGCACAACCAGCCGGCGATACGCAGATAGGTGAAGGCCTCCACCGGTGTCTGCAGGCGGCGCAAGGTGCGGCACAGGCCGTAGAACGCCAGAAGGCCCAGCGCCTGGCTTCCGCCTGCGGCGATCGGCAGCAGGAACAGCGGATTGCAGCCCACCAGCACCGTCAGCCCACTGGCCCAGCCACGTCCGAACACGCCGGCCAGATCGCGCCACAGCAGCGACAGGAATAGCGCGTTGGCGGCGACCGCCAGGAACGGCCAGACCTGGAACGGCAGATTCCAGCTGTCCAGCCCCAGATTAATCGCCCAGGCCAGCACGCCGGTTGCCGGCAAGCCGGCTGCTGGTGCGATGGCCGGTGCGGCGGAGCCGGCCGACTGCAGCAGCAACGGCTGGCTCAGCAGCGACAGCGCCACCACGGCGACCAGAAACGCCGGGAGCCCGCTGTGCCGGCGCGGAACTGCCGACTCACTCTTCGAGTGCGGCGCGGCGCTCGTTTTCCGAATGCTTGCTGATGCCATGAGTGGTCTTCTCCCAATAGAACGGATTGTGGATCAGCTGCCAGAGGCCCTTGTAGGCGGCGATCGACTGCAGCGCCCAGTACAACGGCACGGTCAGCGCGTAGGGCGCCAGCTTGAAGTAGTCGCGTTTGAACGCGGCCACCAGCGTGATGTAGATGAAGAACGCATTGGCCAACAACAGATTGACCAGCGAAATGGTGGCCAGCCACGGCGGGAAGAACCGTTCGAACGCGCTTGTCCCGGTGACTGCCCAGACCACGTACAGCGCCCACAGCACCGGCACGCCCAACGCGGTGAAGAAGCCGCCACCGATGAAGAACTGAAAGCCCCAAAAGCCCTTGAACCCGGTGCTGCGATACAGATGCACCGGGTCGCGCATGTGCACCAGCCAGGTCTGCATATAGCCCTTGAGCCAGCGCGAACGCTGCCGGATCCAGTTGGGAATGCTGACGTTGGCTTCTTCGAACGTGGTGGAGTTAACCACGTTGACGCGGTAGCCGTTCTGGATCAACCGCACGCCCAGATCGGCGTCTTCGGTGACGTTGTACGGGTCCCACGCGCGCACCTGGCGCAGCACATCCAGACGGAAATGGTTGGAGGTGCCGCCCAACGGAATCGGAATGCGCAGGTATTCCAGCGCCGGCAGGTAGAAGTCGAACCAGAGCGTGTACTCCAGCGTAAACATCCGCGTCAGCCAGTTTTCGTCGGCGTTGTAGTAGTTCAGGCGCGCCTGGATGCACACCACATCCTTGTCGGCCTTGCGGAATGCCGCCACCACGCGCTTGAGCTGATCCGGCTCGGGCTTGTCTTCGGCGTCGTAGATGGTGAGCAGTTCGCCGCGCGCAAAATGCAGCGCGTAGTTGCAGGCCTTGGGCTTGGTCTTGGGCTGCGACGGCGGCACCCGGATGATTTCGAAGAACGCTTCCAGGCCGAGTTTCTTGGCGGCCTCGATGGTGTCGAAATCGTCCGCTTCCAGTACCAGCTTCACGTCGAGCTTGCTGATCGGGTAATCCAGCTTGCGCAGCGCATTGGCCAGGATCGGCAGGACTTCCGGCTCCTTGTACATGGGCACCAGCACGGTATAGACCGGCAGGTCGTCATCGCGCAGTGCGGCCACTTCGTCCTCGGTGACCTTGATGTCGATGCGGTGGCGCGAGCCGAACCACACCAGCAACAGCTTCAGTCCGAAGGTCGCCAGAAAGCCCAGCGCCACCAGCACGTTGACGGTGATCAGGGCCGGCACCGGGAACAGCACCATCGCGATCACCAGCACCGCGGCAATTGCCCACAGCGTGAGCTTCTGCCCGCGCGTCACCACCTGGCGCGCCGAGTAGGTCGGCGCATGCGATGCGAGCAGGTTCAGCGCGTTGTCGGTGAGCTGTTCGTCGGCGTAGCGCTGCAGGCTCCAGATGATGTCGAACTTGGCGGTGCCGACAAACCGCACGTCTTCGCCATAGTGCGCACGCGCCCAGGCGAACACCGCCGGGTCGGGGTCGGCCACGGCCAGCACCAGCACGCCGTCTTCGCGGCGCCACGGCAGCAGCAGACGCTGCGCATAACTTTCCAGATCGCCGGGGGTGAGCAGTTCCGGATCCGGCGGTTGCTGCACCAGGTCGACGAACTCCAGGCCGAAGTGCGCGGCGACGATGGCGTAGAACCGCTGTGCCGGCACGCCGCGCTGAGCCAGGATCACATCGCCCAGGCGCGAGTTCCAGCGTTGCTGCAATGCCAGCGCCGAGCGCAGTTGTTCGTCGGTGATGACGCCTGCCGTGACCAGCGCGCGGCCCAACAGACCGCGTTCGCGGCCGATGTCCGGTGCCCGTCCCAGCGCGTCCATTTCGCAGGTGACCGTCATTGTCGTGGCGTCCTTAGAACCGCCACCAGGCAGCCACGAATGGCCCACCTGCAGCAGCGGTGTTGCGGCCCATCACTGGCTGCTGATACCCCACCTGCCACTGGCTGCCGCCCGGCGCGGTGTACAGCGTGGACAACTGCAGCTTCGTGAGGTCGTAGTTGGTGCCGGTGGCAACGAAGCCGACGCCCCCAGCAGAGCCTGGGACGTCAAAATTGTTGCGCCCGTTGCCCAGACCCTGGATCACGTTGACTTCGCCAAGCAGCAACCAGCTCGGGGTCAGGCTCAGGCCGCTGGAGGCGTCCACGCGCAGTTCGTCGGAGGCCGCACTGCCGCGCAAGCGTACTGCACCCCCCAGATCAACGTAGCCGTTGCGCCCGCCCAGCGTGTAACCACGCCCACGGCTGTAACGCAGCTCTAGGCCATAGTCGCCCAGGCCCAGCGCAGGATCGGTATTCGCACTGGGATTGTTCGGATGGTAGGTCTTGCTGCGGCCATAAGCCGGAATGCTGACCAATGCCTGCACCGAGCTGCGCCAGACGTCCTCTTGCGCGCTTGGCAGCGCATAGCGCAAGCCAACTTCCTGATCGGCAAGACCGGTCGTGCTGGTGCGGGTCCGGCCATCACCGCCGTAATTGCTGAAACCCACTTCGGTGAAATAGAAATTGCCGATGAAGCTCAGCTTGTCGGTCAGCCCATGCTCGACGTAGACATTCAACTGGTCCTGGCGGCTACGCCCGTTTCCGTCGAATTGTTGGCCGTCGCCAAACGTCGTGCGGTGATGGCTGTCGTCGAACCAGCCGCGGCCATCGCTATGCAGCGCCTTGACGATCACCAGGGTGTCGCCCTGCGGCTGGGTCCAGGCACCGGCCACGGCGGTGCCTGGCACGGCGGCCATCACACAGCTCAGCGCAAGCGCCGATAGCGCGGCTGCCGGCACGCGGCGGGTGCTGGATGCAAGAGAAGGAGGCGAGACAACCGGACGGGACTGCAGCGCAGCGGCGCACGGCTGACGTACCCGCAATTGCGGGTCGTTCTGTAAGGACATTTGCACGATTCCTGATGGGGGACCCGGAAGGGACAGGAAGCTAGTGATTGATCACACTTCGAAGCGAAACGTATCACAGTTACGCCCCGCCACCCATCACTGATTTATCACAAATTTAACGCTAGCGAACTCATCTCTTTCGCAACAATTTCGGCACCTGGGCAGCGGCATGGGTCCAGATCGCCAGCCATACGCCGAGCCGGGTGACCGGCCCGCGCCGGCCCGCCTCGAACTTGCGGAAATAGCGCCACAGCCCGCGGTGTTTGTGCCACTCCACGAAGAATGGCCGCGACCGGCTGGACACGCCACGCACGTGCACGACCTGCAGATCGTTGGCCACCGCCACCAGCGCGCCGGCCTGACGCGCCCGCCGGCACAGGTCCAGGTCTTCGGCATGCAGGCGGTATGCACCGTCCCAGCCGTCGAGCCGGTCGAACAGGCTGCGCTGCATCAGCATCAAGGCGCCGGAGATGGCGTCCACCACCTGCAACGTCGCAGAAGGATCGGCCGGCACCGCCAGCTGCGCGGCAGCGCGCGGTGCGCGCAGCATCGCGGCAAAATCCGGATCGCGGCGGCGCACTGCCGCATCCGGCTGCCCCTGCTCGTCCACCTGCTCCACGCCCAACAACACTGCCGCATGCCCCGCCGCGCGTGCGCACAGCTGCGCCAATGTGTCGCGCTCGACCATCAGGTCCGGATTGATGAACACCAGCCAGGGCGCCTGCGAGTCGCGCGCGCCCTGGTTGCAGGCCGTCGCAAAGCCGGGGTTGTCCGGGTTGGCGATGAAGTGCAGGCGCGCATCGGCCAGGGCATGCCGCTGCACGACTTCCAGGGTGTCGTCGCTGGAGGCGTTGTCGACCACCCGGATCTCGCTGATGCCCTCTGCCACGCGCAGCCGCGACAGGCACGCATCGATGGTGCTGCTGCTCTGGTAGGTGACGACGACGGCGGCGATCTGGACAGGAGTCATCGGTCCATTATCCGGTGCCGAGGCCGCGCAGCGCCATCACGCCGATGCCGGCCCGCACATGACGGCTGGCAGCGCCAGCAGGCATACTGCGCGCCCGGAGCCGCCCGGCGGTCTTCCGCAGGCGCCGCCCACGGCGCACCCCACATTTTCAGTGTCGAGATGACGGCCAGCGACCTTTCGGTGTTGCGCTGCCTTTTCATTCCCTGCAGCGCAACCGCCTGATGGCGCGCGCGCTGCAACGACGGCCCGGCAGCGCCGTCCGTGTTATCGCCGGTGCGCGCGCCGGGTCCGCTACAACGGCATCGATTGGCTGGTCTATACCACTGGCGTGCGCCGCACCGGAGCTGCGCGCATGAGCACCTCGCATCAGGTGCACGGCATGAGCCTGGAGTTGGCACTGCCGGACTGGCCGGTGTTGACTGCCGAGGAAATCCATCGCGTGCTGCAGCACGTTTGCGCTGCCGGCGATGGCGCACGGATTCGCTGGCATAGCGCACGCCCGTTTTCCGCTGCCGCCTGCGTGGACACCGCCACCGGCACACTCATCGTCAAGCGGCATCACCGCAGCGTGCGCAGCATCGCCGACTTGCGCCAAGAACATGGCTTCATGGCGCACCTGCGCTGGGCCGGCGCGCCGGTGGTCGAGGTGCTGCACGATGCCGCCGGCCACACCGCCCTGGCCGATGCGCACTGGGTCTATGAAGTACAGCGCGCAGGCCTCGGCCAGGACCTGTATCGGGACGCCTTGTCGTGGACGCCCTTTACCAGCGCGGCGCATGCGTTGGCCGCAGGCGCCGCGCTGGCACGCCTGCATCTGGCAGCGCAGGGATTCGATGCGCCGCCACGTCGAAGCAGCGTCCTGGTCGCCAACCTGGCGCTGTTCGCGCAGGCCGACCCGCTGCGGGAGGTGGAACAGGCATTGCTGTCGCGCCCCGGCCTGGCCGCCGATTTCCAGGGCCGGCCCTGGCGCCGCGACCTGGCCGACCATTTGCTGCCCTGGCACGCCCGGGCATGGCCAGTATTGTCGGTGCCCGGCGCATTGCCGCCGCTGTGGACGCACGGCGACTGGCATGCCTCCAACCTGCTGTGGCGCACGCACGACGATGGCGACACCGAGGTCGGCGCGGTGTTCGACTTCGGCCTGTGCGACCGCAACTTTGCGATGTTCGACCTGGCCACGGCGATCGAACGCAACCTGATCCCATGGTTGAACCTGGACGCAGGGCAACGTGCGCAGCCACAGCTGGAGCAACTCGACGCCTTGCTGGACGGCTACAGCCGGCACTGCACGCTGGGCGCGGTGCAGCTGCGGCAGCTGGTCGCCTTGCTGCCGATCGTGCATGCCGACTTCGCCCTGAGCGAGATCGACTACTTCGCCGGCATCACCCGCTCGGCCGACAACGCCGACATCGCCTATCACCGCTACCTGCTCGGCCATGCGGACTGGTTTGCCAGTGCCGATGGCCAGCGTCTGCTCGACCACCTGCACGCGCGCGCGCGCCGGTTGCCATGAGCGCTCTTTCTTCTCCTTTTCGAGTCCTGCGCATGCACCTGCCCGTCTCCCTGCCCCACCGCCGCCCGCTCGCGCTTGCACTCGCGCTGTGCGTGGCCACCCCTGCACTCGCGCAGCAAGACCCAGCCGCCGAGGCGGTGGAACTGGATGCGGTCAACGTGCGTGGCGAACGCGCCGAGGCCAGCACCGCATTGACCGGCTTCGGCGCCACGCGGCTGCTGGATGCCCCGGCCTCGATCGCGGTGATCGATCGCCAGCAAGTGCTCGACCGCCAGGCACGCGTGCTCAGCGAGGTATTGCGTGCCGATGCCTCCACGGGCGAGGCCTACGCACCGATCGGCTACTACGAAAATTTCGTCGTGCGCGGCTATTCG
This sequence comes from Xanthomonas sp. BRIP62415, assembly GCF_003993515.1. Classification (NCBI taxonomy): domain Bacteria; kingdom Pseudomonadati; phylum Pseudomonadota; class Gammaproteobacteria; order Lysobacterales; family Lysobacteraceae; genus Xanthomonas; species Xanthomonas sp. BRIP62415. The sequence continues at coordinate 376,949 of NZ_QEZH01000018.1, read as the reverse complement.
CTCAACGCCGCCAACAGTTACCGCATCAACGGCCTGAGCGCAGTGGGCGAGCAATCCATCGCGCTGGAAAACAAGCAGCAGGTGCAGCTCCTCAAGGGTCTGGCCGGGCTGCAATCGGGTGTCAACGAACCCGCCGGGTTGATCGACTACCGCACCAAGCGGCCCGAGCACGTGCGCAGCGTGACCCTGGGGACCGACGAACAAGGTTCGCGCTATGTCGCCGCCGACCTGGGCGACTGGTTCGGCGCCGAACGCAGCCTGGGCCTGCGCGTCAATGCCGCACGCGAAGACATCGACAGCTATGTCGACCACGCCGACGGCTACCGCAATTTCCTCTCGCTGGCCGGCGACTGGAAGATCACCCCGCAATCGCTGCTGCAGCTGGACGTGGAATACCAGCATCGCCAGCAACGCTCGGTGCCGGGTTATCAACTGCTGGGCGGCACCCAGGTGCCGCGCGCCATCGATGTGCATCGCCTGCTCGGCTACCAGCCATGGTCGCGGCCGGTGGAGATGGATGCGCTCAATGCGCAGCTGCGTTACGCCTACCAGTTCAACGACGACTGGCGCGCCACTGCCGAAGCGGCGCGCAGCCGCTCGGTGATCAACGATTTCTCCGCATTCGCCTGGGGCTGTTACGGCGCGGCCAGTTGCGCCGACAGCGTCACCCCGAATTTCTTCAGTGCGCAAGGCGAGTACGACGTCTACGACTACCGCAACCCCGACGACACCCGCGTGCACGATCAACTGCGCGCCATGCTGGAAGGCCGCGTGCTCACCGGCGCACTGGATCACCACCTGAGCATCGGCGGCGACTGGCTGCGCCGCACCATCGATCGTTTCGGCTCGGTCAACGAATTCGTCGGCAGCGGCAGCATCGACCGCGACCCGGAGGTGTTTGCACAAACCGACGTCGCCCTGGACCCGAAACAGCGCCGCCTGGACAGCCGTCAACGCGCCCTGGTGGTCGCCGACCGGATCGGACTGGGGCCGCGGTGGGAGCTGTCGCTGGGTGCGCGCTATGTGCGCCTGGACGAGCGCAGCTTCGATCGCGATGGCGTCCTGGAGCGCCGCACACGCAAGGACACGCTGCTGCCGCAGGCCGCACTGCTGTTCAAGCCGCAACAGAACGTGTCGCTGTATGCCAGCTACGCCAAGAGCCTGGCCGCCGGCGGCACCGCGCCGTGGTTTGCCGACAACGCCGATGAGATCCTGCCGCCGACCAATGCCTACCAGCTGGAAACCGGTGCAAAATTCGATTTCGACGGCCTGCGCCTGGGCGCGGCGCTGTTCGACATCCGCCAGGCCTACCAGTTCACCCAGCCGCAGGCCGATGGAGGCTTGCGCTATGTGCAACAGGGCCGCCTGCACAACCGTGGGCTGGAACTATCGGCCGACGGGGCGGCAACCGAACAGCTGCGCCTGTTCGCCAGCGTCGCCGCCATCCGCGCGCGCGCCGAAGACACCGACATTGCCGACTACGAAGGCCATCAGGCCATCAACGTACCCAAGCTGCGTGCCAGCCTGCAGGCCGACTACAGCGTGCCCGGCATCGACGGCCTGGCGCTGCTGGCAGGCCTGCAATACAGCGGGCGCAAGTTCGCCGACCGGCTCGGCAATGCCAGCGTGCCGGCCTACACCGTGGCCAACCTGGGCGCGCGCTATGCCACCGCACTGGGCGGGGCGGCCACCACCTGGCGCTTGAACGTGGACAACGTGTTCGACAAACGCTACTGGCGCGATGCCGGCGAATACCAGGGCGATGCGTACCTGTTCCCGGGTGCGCCGCGTACGGCGCGCCTGACGGTGCAGGTGGATTTTTGAGGCCTGCTGCCCCCATCCGCCCTTCGGGCAGCTTCCCCCGCAGGCGGGGGAAGGACCTCGAAGCGAGTCAGCTGTGCTTGTGCGTGTTTGAGGCAATGGCTGAAAACAGCAGGCACCAGTTGAAGGCAGGGACTCAGCGGTGAGAGCGCTATCGCGTTTCCATCGCATGCAGATTCGGGGCACCGCGCAGCATCCACTTCCGACCGCACCGCTGCTTTGCACGGCCTGCACCTCTCCCACCGCTGTCCACTTTCCATCAGGCATTGCATGTCGTTGCTCGAATCCACCGCCGTCGTGATCAACCTGCTGGGCGTGTGGCTGACCGCGCGGCGCATTCGCTGGTGCTGGCCGGTCGGCATCGTGGCGGTGGCGCTGTATGCCTGGCTGTTTTATCAGTGGAAGCTGTATTCGGACATGCTGCTGCAGGGCGTCTACGTGCTGACCCAGCTGTACGGATGGTGGCACTGGCAACGCGGTGCCGCTGCAGAAACGCGGATTCGCCCGCTGCCGATGCCGGTTGCGGAACTGTGGCTATCGCTGTGCATCGGCGCGGCGTTCGCTGCCGCGCTCGGTGCCTACATGCATCACCGCACCGATGCCACGCTGCCGTGGCTGGATGCGGCGCTGGCCAATTTCAGCCTGGTCGCCAGCGTGTGGGCCGCGCGCAAACGCATCGCCAACTGGGTGCTCTGGATCGTGCTCGATTGCATTTACGTAGGCGTGTTCCTGAGCAAAGGGCTATACCCCACCGCCCTGCTCTACGCCGGTTTCGTGGGGCTTGCGGTGTATGGATGGCGTAGCTGGAAAGCCCAACAGCAGCAGAACCCGGCAGGCGTTGTCTGAGCCACCTGCGGTTTGCGGGCGCGTTCTTCTTTACCATCGCCGCATGTACCTCTCTCACCCGACTGCCTTGCACAGGCGCTGCAGCCACCACCGGCGGATCGCCGCATGAGCGCACCGCGCCAGCACGCCATCACCGAAATCGTCTCCGCGCAGATCGCCGCCGGCGAATGGGGTCCGGACCAGCGCCTGCCGGTAGAGCGCGAGCTTGCCGAACGCTTCGGCTGCACCCGCATCACCTTGCGTGAGGCCTTGCAGCAACTGGAAGCGCAGGGACGCATCTACCGCGAGAACCGGCGCGGCTGGTTCGTCAGCGCACCGCGCGTGCGCTACGACCCCACCAGCATCGCCGGTTTCATGCAGTACGTGGCGGCGCAGGGGCGCAAGCCGCGCACCGAGCTGTTGAGTGCCAACCGCCAGGCGGCGGGCGCTGCCTACGCGGCGGCGCTACGGCTGCAGACGCCCTACGAAGAGGTCTTCGTGCTGCAACGCCGGCGCTGGATCGACCGCCGCGCGGTGCTGCTGGAAACCAACGTGGTGCTGGCTGCCTGGGCGCCGGGCCTGCTGGAACACGACCTGGCCGGCTCGCTGTCGAGCGTGTTCAACCGGAAACTCGGTCTGTTCCTGAGCCGCGCGCAGTTGTCGATGCATCCGGCCGGGCTGGACGCCGCGCAAGCCCTGTTGCTGCAGTCCACCACCGGCACGCCCTGCTTCCGGCTGCAGCGGATCAGCTTCGCCGAAGACGGCCGCGCGGTGGAACTGGATATCGAATCCTGGCGCCACGATGCGCTGGAGGTGGTGGTACGCACCGAGGCACCGATGCGTTCGGCTTCTTGAGCGGCTAACAAGACGACGTCACGTCAGTCATTGCACTGCGGCCTGGCTGCAGGGCCCTTGCCCGCCCACCATCGCGGGACACGCCGTGAATCCGTCCATGGAGGCTCTTACGCGGCATCCATGCCGCGTAAGGTCCCGCGACGGTGGGCGGGCAAGGACCAGTCGAGATGGTCGGTGTGCATGTTTTCAACAAAGCAACCGACTCACTCTCCGGTGCGGTGTCCTCGCCGATTGCGGGACCGTGTGGCGGCATGGATGCCGCCACCGAGCCCCCAGGGACGGGTTCACGGCGTGTCCCGCGAGCGGTGAGGGCACCGCGCCCTCGACCCCCTCGGCGTTTGACCTGGACTCCCGATAGCATCTACCAGCATACGGCCGACAAGCCACTGCACTCACCGCACGGCAAGCAGTCGTCAGGTTGCATAGGACAGCGCTCAAGAAACTGCACTGCACAAGTCCACCGAACACCGGCTGCGCCCGCCTGACGGTGAGCATGCCGCTTTGGCAGCTGTTCTACGCGTCAAATAGCCTGCGTTGTGGATCCGGCGGCGGTAAATCGGCTAGCAGCTGCGCGAGTTGATCGCGCTGCGCACGTAGCGGGTCGTGCATCAGGAAGTTGGCCAGGCGGGCGTGCCAGGCCGGCCAGCGCGTGGCCAGGGCATCCATGTCGCCATCGGCCGGGCGGCCTTCGTGTGGCGAGGCGACAAAGGCGGTATCGCACAGCACGTTGCGCCATCCCAGCCCCGCCATGCGCAGACTCAGGTCCACCAGTGCCGCATACCAGGAGCCGTAGCTGCTGGCATCCAGGCCGCCGGCCTTGCGCCGTGCGCTGCCGCGCAGCAGCACCGCGTGGCCGATCGCCGATGGCAGTTCCGGATGCAGCGGCGGCATCGCCGCACACGCAGCGGCGAGCCGCTCCCGCGCCTCGGGCATCGGGTTGAGTTCGCCCAGGCGTGGCCAGGCACAGGCTTCGCCCACATTGCTCCACGGGGTGGCGGTGGCAATCGCCGCATCGCGCGCAAAACAGGCATCGAGCTGATTCAACCAACCCGGCAGCGGGCAGGCGTCCACGCCCAGCACCACCACGTCGGCATCGCTGCAGGCGCTGAGCATTTCGTCCAGATGCGCGACCTCGCCGAGCATGCGCTGGCGCCGTGTGTGATGCGCCTGCAGATGCGTGCGCGCCAGCCAGTGCTCGATCACCGCGCGGCCGCGCGGGCCGGCCTGCGCGTCGTCGGCCAGCCACACCCGCGTGCCGGCGGGGGTGGCCGCATCCAGTGCACCCAGGCAGGCATCCAGGGCCTCGTCGTCGGTGCCGACCGGCACCAGCACGACGGGCAGTGCCGCACTCATTGCGGCTTCTGGCTGGGCTTCAGCGGCTCCATGGCCTTGAACTTCTGGCCGTACTCGTCGGTGAGATTGCGCGCTTCCTGCGGGTTGCGCACGATCGACGGGGTGATCAGCACGATGACTTCGCGGCGGGTATTGCTCTTTCCCTTGGTTCCGAACAACGCACCGACTACAGGAAGCTTGCTCAGGAAGGGCACGCCATCGCTCGTATCCGTGGTTGTGTCATCAATCAGACCGGCCAGCATGATCGTGTCGCCGCTTTGCACAGCAGCTTCTGTTTTGACACGGCGGGTGTTGATGTCGACGTTACAGGCTGCTGCGTTTACCGTTGCGGTCGCCGAAGTACACGCGGCAGGCCGATCACCGGGGCTACTTACTTCTTGGACGATATCCAGAAACACCATCCCGTCCTTGGTCACACGCGGACGCACCTTCAAAATCACGCCCGTATCAATGTATTGCACAGAAGAGAAACTACTGTCGCTACCAAGACCCGTATTGATCGAAGTTGAGTTGATCGCAATTCGCGAACCGACGTTGAGCGTCGCTTCTGCATTATTTCGCACAAACACCGAAGGCGTTTGGAGCAATCGGACATTTGTCACCCGATCTAACGCAGTGATGATGGCAGCCGCATTCTTTCCAAGAAATGTCCATCCCAAACCGTTACTAGTCACGCTTCCGGCAATATCCCCCCAGATGTTCCGACCCGCAGCGTTGGTAAGGCCAGCGCCAACACCAATACCAGTGGCATTCGTTAATGCAGTCGCTGGATCTCTCGAAGCATTCACCGCGTTTTCGAAGTACCAATTGACGCCGTAGCTGAGGTCGCCCGTCAAATTCACCTCAGCCACCTGCGCTTCGATATGCACCTGCATCGGCATCACGTCGAGCTTTTCAATGACGTCGCGGATGGAGGTCCATGCCTGCGGGGTGGAACGCACCAACAAGGTATTGGTTTCGGCCACCGCCGACACGCCGACCTTGTCGCCTTCCACCTCCAGCGTCACCGCACCATTGCCGTTGCTGCGCGGCGACAGCTGCAGGCTGCCGTTGCCCAGCCCACCGCTGCTGCTGCCACTGCCACTGCTGCCACCGAAGCTGCTGCCGGAGGAGCTGCCATCGCTGCTCTCGCCGACGCTGCCGCCGGTCATGCCCGAGCTGCCGCCCATGCTGCTGTCGCGATTGCCCAGCTGCCCACCCAGCACGCTGGTTTCCGCGCCCGGCGCCAGCGAAGCATTGGAGTCGCCGTTGTTGCCGCGGCCGCCGAACACTTCCGACAGGCGGTCGGCCAGGTCCTTGGCCTTGATGTACTTCAACTCATACGAGAACAGGCGCACGCCGCCACCGGCGCTGTCGATGCGGTCCAGCCACTGCTGGATCTGGTCCAGGTAGCGCGGCTGCGGGGTGATCACCAGCACCGCGTTGGCGTTCTCCAGCGGCATGAAGCGGAACATGCCGGCGCTGGGCGTCTTGCTCTGTTCGCCGAACACCTTCTCCAGATCGGCCGAGACCTTTTCGGCCTTGCCGGACTGGATCGGGAACACGCCCACCGACATGCCCGACAGCCAGTCCACGTCGAAGATCTGCACGGTGCGCAGGTAGTTTTCCAGCTCGGCGCGGGTGCCCCCCAGCGTGATCACGTTGCGCGAGGGGTCGGTACCGACGATGGCGTTGGGGCGCGCGTACGGCTCCAGCACCTTCTTCATTTCGCTGGCGGAGATGAACTTCAACGGCACCACGCGCACTTCGAAACCGCGCGCGGCCGAGGGCGATGCGGTGCTGGGCGCGACGGTGCCGGCCAGCGCCTGGTCGGCCGGCACGATGTTGTAGCGGCCACCGCTGAACACCATGCGCGCGTTGTTCCAGCCCAGCACCATTTCCAGCAGGTTCAAGGCCTGCGCCGGCGAGACCGGATTGGGCGTGGCCAGGGTCACGGTGCCCTGCACGCCGGGGGCGATGACGTAGTTCTGCCCGAGCATGTCGCCCAGGATCGCCTTGACCACCGCCTGCACCGATTCGCCTTCGAAGTTGAAGGTGGCGCTGCCGCTGCTGGCCATGCCCAGCGAGGGCGACGGCGCGGCGGCGGCGCTCTGGTTGATCATGGTGCCACTGCCACGCCGGATCACCGGGGTGGGCTTGGCGCTGGCATTGCCCTCGGCGCGTTGCTCGGCGCTGGTCTGGGTGGCGCCGGCAGCGCCGACTTGCGGGTCCAGGCGCGCGTCGCGGCGCACCTCCGGCGGCGGCGTGGAGGCGCAACCGGCCAGCAGGCCGATCAGCAGGGACACGGGAAACAGGCGCTGCGTCATGCGTTCACTCATTGGGTCTGACCGGGGGTAGAGCCGCTCTGGCGCTGCTGTTGCAGCTGGCGGCGTCGGGCTTCGATACGTTCGCGGATGGCGCGCATCTGATCGTCGGAGGGGCGTGGGGCTTCCTGAGCGCCATCGCTGCGCTGCGGCGGCACCGTCGGCGGTGTCTGCCCGCCGGGCTGCTGTGGCTGCGCGGCGGGCTGGGTCTGCGGCGGTTGCGTCGGCGCAACGGCGGCGGCATCGGGCGAGGGTAACGGCGGGATGGCACCGGCAGCGGCGCGCGCGCCCGCATTGGCGGTGGGTGGCTGCCCGCCCAGGCCGTTGAACACATGCAACTCCAGTGTCTGAGTGCCGCCGGGGCCCTCGATGGTTGCGCTGCGCGGCTGCAGGGCGAGCAGGCGCCAGCCCTTGACCGCCTCGCCGCCCAGTTGCACACGCACCGAATCCTGCGGGTCCAGCGTCAGCGTGGCCATCTTGAAGTTGTCCGTCAGCAGCACGCCGGTCAGGCGCACCGTCGAGGCAGCGCTGCTGCCGTCGTTGCCGGACAGGAAGAACGGATGCGGCAGGCGGTCTTCGGCGAAGGCCGGATGCGCGGCGATCTCCGAATATTTTTCGAATGCGCCCAGCCGTTCCGGGGCTGGTGCCGGCAGCGTGGGCAGGCGCTGCACAAGCGCCGGGTCGTCCGGCAGCAACTCCACGCGCTTGCCCAGCCCGGCCACGGCCAGCACGCATACCAGCAGCGCCCAGCCGACCACGGTGGCCAGCAGCCAGGTGCGCAGGCCGATCATGTCAAGGCGCATTGCCGGCCTCCGCAGCGTCGGGGGCGGCGGGCGCCGCGTCGGTGTTCAACGGCGCGGCGCTGGCGCCCGGGCGCAGATAGCCGGCCAGTTCGAAGGCAATGTCCAGGCCGTTGCCGCTTTCGTTGGGCGAGAGTTGGTAGCGCTGCGCCATCACGTTGAGGTTGTCCACGAACAGGCGCGGGGTGCCGTTTTCCAGGCTGTACAGCACCGAGGCCAGCTCCGGGGTGCCGCAGCGCAGGCGTACCTGCACCGCGACGCGGGTGAAGCGGTCCTTGCTTTCCGGCTGCAGCGGCGAGCGGTTGCTGATCGCGCAGCTGCGGTTGCCGGGGCTGGCTTCCACCACGGCGCGTTCCAGCCGCTGCACCAGGCCGGCCGATGCCAGTTCGGCCGAGGTTTCCGGCAGGAAGCCCGGGCGGCTTTCCAGGGTCTGGCGCGCCTGGCGTAGCCGTTTGCTGACTTCCGGCGCCTGCTGCAGTTGCACGCGCACGCGCAGCTCGCGCTCGCGCAGCGCTTGCAGGTCGTCCTGCACCGCGATCATCGGCTGGGTGAACCAGGGGTGCACCAGCACCAGATAGGCCACGCCGATCACCAGCAACAGCAGGCCCAAAGCGATCCAGCGATCGCGCTTAACGCTGCGTGGCATCGGCCGCCTCCTTAGCATCGGGGCCGGCCAGTTCGGCGGTGATGGTGAAGCGGTCGACGTTGCGACCGGCATCGCTCTGCAGCACGCCGGTCAGCGAGGGCGTGCGCCACAGCGGCGAGCCTTCCAGGCGCCGCACCAGCGAGGAGGCTTCGTTGCTCAAGCCGATCAACTGCAATTGCCCACCTTCGACCGAAAATTTTTCCAGGTAGGTGCCGCCCGGCAAACGCCGGCTCAGTTCGTCCCAGATTTCCACCGAGGTGGGGCGGGTGGCACGTTGCTGCTGAAAGAAGTTGGCCCCTTCGACCAGATCCAGCAATTGCTGGCGTTCGGCGGCGACCTGGCGCGCACGTGCGGCGTTGGCCTGCACCTTGGCACGCAAGTCGTCGGCGGCCTGGCGGCGGTTGTCCAGCAGCAGCCAGCCGGCCACGGCCAGCAGCACCAGTGCGGCGGCAGCGAGCAACAGATTCCAGCGCTGCATCGGGTCGCTGCGCCGCAGCCGCCGCGCCGGCGGCAGCAGGTTCACGCCCAGCGGCAGGCCCTGCGCATCGGCGACATCGATGCCGGACAAGGCGCTGGCCCATGCGTCGGGCACGCCGTCCGGGCCATCGATCAGGCGCCGCGGCACCACCACCAGTTCGGCATCGAGCTGGCCGTCCTCGCGCACGTCCAGCACGCGCGCATCGAAGTACACCTGGTCGGCAGTGAACGGGGTTTGCCGATCGATCTCGAAGCGCGCCACATCCTGCAGCCGCGCCGCTGCCGCAGCAGGCAGGCGCAACGGACGACGCAAGGCATGCGCGGCCGGCAGCAGCCAATGCCGCGGCAAGCCTTCCATCGCGGTCGGCAACAAGGCATGCACTTCCTGCGGCTGCACCGGCCACGGCAGGCTGGCGATGGTCTCGCTGCTGTGATCGCGCTGACGCAGCAACTGCAACGCCTGCCCATCGGGCTGCAACAACAGCCGCGACGGCGACAGGCCCAACTGCCATTGCCAGCGCTGCGGCAGCCAGGCCAGCAGCGATTGTTGCCACCAACGCCAGAAGCCTCCGGCTCCCGGCATGGCGCGTACGCCGATACGACCCAAGGTGTCCCGCCATGCGGTCATTGCACTGCTGCTCCCTCTTCCCAACGCAACACGGTATACGCCGACCCAGGTAGTGCGGACGCACTGGTGGAGACCACCGCCCGCAACACAGCCTCGCGTCCCTGACTCAGTCGCGCCCGGCTCTCGATACTATAAGTGTCCGACCCACCGACCGTCGCCTCGCTGCCCGGCAAACCCGGCGGCGCGTCACGCTGGGCCAGCAGTTGCCGCGCATCCAGGCCCATCGCGGTCAGCACCGGGCCCGGCGCAAAGCGCGCTTCGGGGCGCGAGCGTCCGCTGTACAGGGTGAGGTTGGGCAACAGCTTGCGATACAGCTCGCCATCCATTCCCAGCACCAGGCGCAACTCGCCCAGCGTTTCGAACGGGCCATCCTTGGCACCGTACGGCAATCCGGCATCGGCATAATCGCGATCTTCCGCGCCACCGCCGGGCTGGCTCAGCGAATCGCCATCGCGCCAGTCGACGATCGCGCCGGCAATGCGCGTATCGCGGCCCTGCTCGCCACCGACCGCGCGTACCAGGCCAGCCAGCAGCGCGGGCTCGGCCATGTTCAAGTCCACCTTGCCGCTTTCATCGGTAATGCGGATCTCCACCGTGGCATCGTCCATCTGCCAACGATAGCGCCGGCCGTCTGCGAGCCAGCGTGCCTGGGTGTCGGTGCTCTGCAGGCGGGACAATGCGTATTCCAGCCCCGAGCGCGCATATTCCTGCGCCTGCGCGCCATTGCGCAGCATGCTGCCCTGCAGCGCTTCCACCCGCGCGGTCAGCGCGAATGCACCGATCATCGCGGTGAGCAGCGCAATCAGCCATAGCACCAACACCAGCGCGGCACCGCGCATCGCGCTCATTGCCCCGCTCCCGGGTTGCTGGATTGCGGCAGGGCCACCACCAGCGGCGGCCAGGCGGCACCGCCACTACGGATCTCGATGCGCACCAGCAACGGCAGGCGGTCGTGCCATTCCCACTGCGGCAACCACGCGCTGAGGCGTCCGCTCTGCGGATCCATGCCGCGATACCGGAAGCTCACCTGCTGCACGTCGTCGGCAAGTGTTTCCGGCGGCAGCGTGGTGCCCTCCTCGATCGGCTTGCCCGATTGCAGCATGGTCAACGCGATCCGCAGGGTGCGCTGCTCGCCATCGCCGGCCACCGACAGATCATGCAGGTACGGCCCGCCGCGGCCCAGGTAATCCGGCACATCGGCGGCAAACCGCATGCGCTGCGCCTCGCCGATGAACAGCATCGGCTGCTGACTCTGCGGGTCGATGCCCATCGCGATCGGCAGTGCCGCCGCCAGTCGCCGGCGCAGGAATTCCTCCACTGCACGCACGCGCTCGCTGCGCTGGGCGATCGCCTCGCCGCGCTGGCTCACCGCGCTGGCCGAGCGCAAGGTGGCAAACGCCAATGCCAGCCCGCCCACCAGCAACATCGTCGCCAGCAACACTTCGATCAAGGTGAAGCCGGCACTACGCGGCCGACTCATGGCGCGCTGCCCGGTTGCGCCGCCGCGACCAGCCGCAAGGTGCGCCACTGCAACACCTGGTTGGGTTGCTCGCCCCAGCGCACCACCAGGGTCAGCTGCAGCAACGTGTGTGCGCCGGGGGACACCGGCGCCTGCGGATTGCGTCGCGGCTCGTCGTACGGGCGCACATCCATCGACCAGCGGAAATGCCCGTCCTCGAACGTGCCTTGCTGCTGCTCGGGCACCAGCGGTTTGTCCATGCCCTGGGCCGCCAGCAACGATTGCGCATGCAAGGTGGCGCGCGTGCTCTCGTCGGCCGCGCGCACCTGACGCGCGGCACCGGACAGCGATCCCAGCAACAGGCTCAATGCCAGCGCCAGTAACGCAAAGGCGACGATCACCTCGATCAGCGTGTAACCGCGCTGGCGCTTCATGGCGCCGGCGTCCGCAACTGCCCGGAACGCACTTCGCCGGTGATCCAGCCCACGTCCACGCGCCAGGTCGCGTCCTTGACGCGCAGATCGATGCGCCCGCCGGTGGAGGCGCCATCGGGAAAGAACTGGATGGCGCCCTGATCCTGCCGCGACTGCACCTGCCGCGCGCCGGTGAAACGCACCTCCAGCGACGCCGGCAGATCGCCGTGATGGCCGCCGGGTGCTTCCCAGCGGCGCTGCTGCGGGTCGATCAGAAAGCGCTGCGGCGTGCCGGTGGCGATCGCCTGCGTGCGCGTATAACGCAACTGCGAGGCGATCGCCTTGCCGGCGGTGCGCAGGCGCATGCCGTCGATCCCGCCGTTGAGCGCTGCGGCGGCCAGCACACCGGCCATCGCGATCAGGGCGATGACCAGCAGCATCTCCAGCAACGAACTGCCACGCGTGCGTGTGCGACCAGGGCCGACCACTCCATGCGGATGACGCAACGGCTGACACGCAACGCGCATGGCGAACGGCTTATTGGTACTTGATATCCGCGTCGTAACTGCTGCCACCGGGGCGGCCGTCCTTGCCCAGGCTGATCAGATCGAACGGCTGGCCATCGCCGGGCGCGCGGTATTCGATGGTGTGGCCCCACGGGTCGTTGAGTTCGGCCGGCTTGGCGTACGGGCCCAGCCAGCCGCTGCTGCCGCCGGGCTGGGTGACCAGGTCATCGAGCTTGCTCGGCAACTTGCCGGTGTCCAGCTGGAAATTCTCGATCTTGCCGGCCAGGGTCTGGATCTGCGACTTGGCCAGATTGGCCTTGCCGCGATCGGCACCACCGAGCACACGGCTGCCGACCAGGGTCAGCACCGCGCCGATCAGGACGATGACGATGATGATTTCCAGCAGGCTCATGCCGGCCTGGCCTGCACGCGATGGGCTACGGGTGATGGAGCGCTTGATCATGAACGATTTCCTTGCACGTCGATGAAAGATGCTGCCGCCAGAAGATGACACAGCGGCCATTGCAATGGTTCCCGCATGGGTGTCGCGCGGTCGCCGGAACGTTGTTGTGAATCCACCGCCACGTTATCCGATGGCATTGGTCAGGTCATACAGCGGTACCAGCACCGAGATGATGACAAGCCCCACCACCGAGGCCAGCACCAGCGTGATCAGCGGCACCAGCGCGGCCAGCGCGCGGTCGATGGCCTGCGCGGTTTCCAGCTCGAAGGTGTCGGCGGTCTTGAGCAGCATCGTATCCAGCGCGCCCGATTCTTCGCCGACCTGGATCATCTGCAGGGCCAGCCGCGGGAAGCGCTTGCCACGTGCCAGCGCCATCGCCAGGCCATGGCCGTTCTTGACGTCGTCGGCGGCGGCATCGACATCCTCGACCAATGCCAGGTTGGACATCACGTTGCGCGCAATGCCGATCGCCGCCAGCAGCGGCACGCCGTTGCGCAACAAGGTGCCCAGGGTACGCGTCAGCCGTGCGGTTTCCAGGCGCGCGATCAGGCTGCCGACCACTTTCTGCCGCAGCAACCATTCGTCCAGCGCGGCACGGAAGGCGGCATTGCGGCGTTTGCGATCCAGCCACAGCCCAAGCACGCCCGGCACCACGATCAACACCACCCACCAGTCGCGCACCAGCAGGCCCACGCTCAACACCGCCTGGGTGAACCACGGCAAGGCCACGTCCAGGCTTTCGTACATCTGCGCGAACTGCGGCACCACATAGCCGAGCAGGAACAGCAGCGCGCAGCCGACCACCGCCAGCAGGATCGCCGGATAGATCAACGCGTTGATCACCTTGCCGCGCAGCGCGCGGCTGCGCTCCAGGTAATCGGCCAGGCGTTGCAGCGTGTCCTGCATGCTGCCGCCGGCTTCGCCGGCGCGCACCATGTTGATGTAGAGCTTGGAAAACAGCCCGTGCTGGCGTTCCAGCGCCGAGGACAGCGGCGCGCCGCCACGCACGGTGTCACGCACATCGCCGATCACGCGCCGGCTTTTGTCGTCTTCGGGCAGATCCATCAGGATCGACAACGCGCGATCCAGCGGCTGGCCGGCACCGATCAGCGTGGACAACTGCTGGGTGAACTGCACCAGCGCGGCGTTGTCGAACGGCTTCTTGCGCAACAGCATGCGCAGCGACGGCGAGTCGTTTTCGCCGGTGGCCAGGCGCGTTTCCACCGGCAGGTGGCCCTGCTCCTGCAGGCGCAGGGCCACGTCGGCGTCGCTGGCCGCTTCCATCTGGCCATCGAGCATTTCGCCGTGGGCGTCGAGCGCCTTGTAGCGGTACAGGGGCATCAGGCTGGAAGGCCGGGAGTGGGGAATCGGGAATCGGGAATCGGGCAAAGCACGGTGCTGCGCTGTGCTGGCGCGACTGCGCGCATCTGCGCGTGCGCGCACCGCAGTGCCAGGACGCTGCTTTGGTTATCTTCCGATCCTGAGCATCCGATGCTCGTTGTGGCTCCGTTGACTCTCACGCATCCTCCGTCACGCGCAGCACTTCTTCGATGGTGGTTTCGCCGCGCAAGGCCTTGGACAGGCCGTCTTCGTACATGGTGCGCATGCCGGCCTTGCGAGCCAGTTGCTCGATCTCGCCCATGCCGGCGCGACGCATCACCGCGCGCCGCAACTCGTCGTTCATGACCAGGAATTCGACGATGGTGGTGCGGCCGAGGTAACCGGTCGGCGCGGCGGCAGAGGCGCGCGGGCGATACAGGTAGATCTCCCCGTCCGGCTGCAGCCGGCGCAGGTTGAAGCGTTCGATTTCTTCCGGCGATGCCGGATAGCGCTCGGCGTTGGCCAGGTCGAGCTTGCGCACCAGGCGCTGCGCCAGGATGCCGTTGATGGTGGAGGTGAGCAGATAATCCTCCACGCCCATGTCGAGCAGGCGGGTGATGCCGCCGGCCGCATTGTTGGTGTGCAGCGTGGACAGCACCAGATGGCCGGTGAGCGCGGACTGGATCGCGATGCGTGCGGTTTCCAGATCGCGCATTTCGCCGATCATGATGATGTCCGGATCCTGGCGCACGATGCTGCGCAGCGCGTTGGCGAAATCCAGCCCGATCTGCGGTTTGGCCTGGATCTGGTTGATGCCTTCGATCTGGTATTCCACCGGGTCTTCGACGGTGATGATCTTCACGTCGGAGGTATTGAGCTGGCTCAATGCGGTGTACAGCGTGGTGGTCTTGCCCGAGCCGGTCGGGCCGGTCACCAGCATGATGCCGTGCGGTTGCTCCAGCACCTTGCGGAACTGCGGCAGAAACTCTTCGGTGAAGCCGAGCTTGTAGAAGTCGAACACCACCGTCTCGCGATCGAGCAGGCGCATCACCACGCTCTCGCCGTGCGCGGTGGGCACGGTGCTGACACGCAGGTCCAGCTCCTTGCCCTGCACGCGCAGCATGATGCGGCCGTCCTGTGGCAGCCGGCGTTCGGCGATGTTGAGCTTGGCCATGATCTTGATGCGGCTGATGACCGCGGCGGTGAGCTTGGCCGGCGGGCTTTCGCCTTCCACCAGCACGCCGTCCACGCGGTAACGCACCTTTAGCCGGCTTTCGAACGGTTCGATATGGATGTCCGAGGCGCGCAGCTCCACCGCGTGCTGGATCACCAGGTTCACCAGGCGAATCACCGGCGCCTCGGACGCCAGGTCGCGCAGCGCTTCGATATCGTCGCTGCTGTTGGCATCGCCATCGGCGGTTTCCACGATGGTGCCCATCGCGCTGCGGCCCTGGCCGTACCAGCGCTCGATCAGATCGTCGATTTCCGAGCGCAGGCCAACCTGCAGGAACAGCGCACAGCCGATGGCAAGCCGCACCGCGTCGATCGCGTAATCGTCGTAGGGATCGGCGATCCACAGCTCCAGCCGGCCATCGCGTTCGCCGACCGGGCACAGATGGAATTGCTTGAGGAAGCGCAGCGACAGCCCCTGCACTTCCGGCAGCATCTCCGGCGGGGTATCGCCGAGCTGGCGGGCATCCACCAGCGGCAGACCCAGCACATCGGCGCAGGTCTCGGCATGATCGCGTTCGGACACCAGGCCCAGACGGCCGAGCAAGGCCAGCAGGCCCATGCCGGATTCGGTCTGCAACTGGCGCGCGCGCAGCAGATCGGTGTCTTTCAGACGACGGCGTTCGAGCAGCGCCTCGACGATGCGCGTCTCCGCACTGCGATGCTCAATTGGATCGACGGCAACCGCGTTCACACTCGTCTCCACTGGTCCGGCGCCGACTGTAGCAGTTTGCCGCGACGATCAACCGTACGCATCTGAATCGCCATGAAAAACGATGCCCCCGGTGATTGGCCGGGGGCATCGGTCACACTATTTAGCTACTTACTGTCGTGCAACGAGCGTCAGCTTCGCGTAGTCGCCAGCGCCCACCAGCTTGATGTAGTAGGTGCCTGCCTTGGGAGCAGTGAAACGCACGGTTTCGCTGTTGCCCGGGCGGGTCGACTTGGCGTCGTAACTGGTCGCGCTGGGTTCGG
Organism: Xanthomonas sp. BRIP62415; assembly: GCF_003993515.1. Taxonomy (NCBI): domain Bacteria; kingdom Pseudomonadati; phylum Pseudomonadota; class Gammaproteobacteria; order Lysobacterales; family Lysobacteraceae; genus Xanthomonas; species Xanthomonas sp. BRIP62415. Next base: position 360,875 of record NZ_QEZH01000018.1, on the reverse strand, counting down.
CTTCATGGCTGACGTACACCGACACATCGCCGGTGCCGCCGTAGGTCATGAAGCTGAGCACGGCCCCGGCCTTGGCTTCGAAGCTGTACAGCGTGGCGCTGCCGGCGGTACCACTCAGGCCGGTCAGCGGGGCCTTGTTGGTCAAGGCAATGGCGGTCGGCGCGCAGCTTTCGGTGGCCGGATCGCAGGGCTCCACCAGCACCGCTTCCAGCGCGGCCTTGGCATCGACGATGCCGCTGCCGATCGGGGTACTGGCCGGCGGCGTCACCGGGAAGCGGCGGCTGGTCTGCTTGAGCAGGGCTTCCACTGCGGCCGGAGTCAGCGGGCCATCGCCCAGGCCGATCGCCGCGCTCTGCACCAGGGCGACGACACCGGCCACGTGCGGCGATGCCATCGAGGTGCCGCCTAGTCCCATATAGGTATAGGTGCCCGAGGTCGGCGTGGTCGCACCGGTATAGCCGGCCTGCCAGATGTAGCCGCCCGGATTGCCGTCCACGCTGCCACCGCCGCCCGGACCGGACAGGTCCACCTTGCTGCCGTAGTTGGAGTAGTAGGTGATGCCGCCGGTGATGCGCGTGGCACCCACGGTGATGGTGTTGTTGCAGCTGGCCGGCGAATGGTTGGCCGCGTCTTCGCCGCTGTTGCCGGCCGCCACCACCACGGTGGTGCCGCGCGAGACGGCGCCGTTGATCGCCAGCTGGGTGGCCGAATCGCACGGCTCGCCGCCGCCCAGGCTCATGTTGATGACCTCGGCCGGGTTGGTGTTGGCGGGCACGCCGGCAACCGTACCGCCGGAGGCCCAGACGATCGCATCGGCGATGTCGGAGGTGTAGCCACCGCAACGGCCGAGCACGCGCACCGGCAGGATGGTCGCCTTCGGTGCCACGCCGGCCATGCCGACGCCGTTATTGGTCGCTTCGGCCACGGTGCCCGAGACATGGGTGCCGTGCCAGGAGCTTTCCTGCGCCACCGAGCCGTCATAGCAGACGTTGTCGGCCTCTTCCCAGTCGCCGTAATCCAGCGCGCCCGGTACGCGGGCATCGGTGGGACGACGCGAGACTTCGGCATCGGTAATGAAGTCGTAACCCTGTAGCAGGTTGCCGGCAAAATCCGGATGGCCCGGCAGGATGCCGGTATCCAGCACTGCCACCACCACGCCGGCGCCCTGCGACAGATCCCATGCGGCCGGCGCATTGATGCCGCCGTTGGGGTTGCTCAGATGCCACTGGTACTGCGCGTACAGCGGGTCATTGGGCACCAGCTGCGGGCTCACGTCGGTGGCGGCGAGGCTCTTCTTGATCTCGACCGGGCGCAGCATGCGGTCGATCTGCACGTCGGCCACGGACGGGTCGTTCTTGAGCTCGACCACGACCTTGTCCACCTGTGCGGTGGTCAGCGTGCTGGACAGCTTGATCAGGTCCGAGCCGATGCCGAGCTTGCGCACATACGTCGCCTTGGCGGCGGCTGCGCTGCTGCGTGCGCCAGTGCTCGCACCGACACGGCCGACGGCGGCCTGCACCGCGCTCAGCTTGCTGGCGCGATCGGTCGCGGCGGCGGTGTTGTCCTTGTAGCGCACGATCAGGCGGCTACTGAACGCAGCGCCGGCCGATGCTGCCTGGGTCGGTTCCTTGACCAGCAGTTGCGGGGCAGCAGCGAGCGTGCCCGATGCACCGAGCGCCATCATCAAGATGGCGCCGGTCAGCGGGGAGAGACGGAAATTCTTGTCGATCACGGTGAAGTCCTCTTCGTGTTTTTCGTCGATCAGCTGGGAGCGGCTTTCGAAACTGCTGCGCAACTGCGGTGCAGCTCGCTGCGTTTGATCAGCCACTCCTGGTAAGGCCATCACTCCATCGAATCCGTTGGCCGGCCCAGCCACGGTCCTTGCCCGCCCCCTCGGGCCTTGCTCTGGCGCGGCGGCGCACACCGGCGCCGGCGCGTGTCATGCACCCAGCGGGTTACCAGCCGAAGCCGGCACCCACACCGATCGAACTGTCGTCACCGCTGAGTGCGCCGCCCACCGTCAGCGTGGCGCGCGGGCTGATCGCACGCTGGTAGCCCACCGACAACGCCGATTCGCCGTTCTGGAAACCGACGCCGGCACCGACGCGGTTCTGCGTGGCGATGCCACCGACGCTGGCGGCCATGTTCAACATCGCCGAACTCATCGCGCCCTGACGATCCAGGCGACGGTTCTGCCGGCGCAGACGGTCTTCGATATCGCCCTGGTAGGTCTCGAAGCTGTCGGCCATCGCGTTGTAGCGGCTGTCGGTATAGCTGTTGGCCGCGGCAACGCCGTTGTCCAGCTGTCCCTTGTTGACCGCATCGGTGGCACGTGTGCCGGCGGCCACGTTGGCCACCTGACGCTCGCCGCCGACGCTACCCACCGACACCGTGTTGGCGCGATCGGCAACCGACCCCTGACCCAAGGCAACCGCACCTTGCGCACTGGCACGTGCGCCCTGGCCGATCGCCGTGCCGGAGGCCGCACTGACCTGCGCGCCTTCGCCCATGGCCACCGCATTGGTCGCCACCGCGGCAATCTGCGTATTGGCGCCGACCGCGGTGCTGCCGTCGGCATTGACGCGCGCATTGCTGCCGATCGCAGTGTCGTTGGGGCCATGCGCATACGCGCTGCCGCCGATCGCCGTGCCGGTCACGTGGTTGGCCACTGCCGCCGTGCCGACGGCGGTGGACGCTGCGGCCGGGGTGATGCTGCCGACCACCGCTGCGGTCGGCGTGCCCTGCACGCTGGCGCCGGTATCGGCGACAGCGTTGCTCGATGCAGTCACTGCACTGGTGGCAACAGCCGGCACCGCTGCGGTGCGCAGCGACAGCGTGCGTGCCGCAGTGCTGGCCGTTGCAGTACCGCCACGCGCGTCCAGCTCGGTGACCTTGCTGTCCAACGCGGTCAATGCCGCACCGACGTTGTTGTAGCTGGCACCCTGGATCACGTAGGTCGGCGCGACGAACACGCCTTGCGCACCGATCGCCGCACCACCGCCGAGGAAGCTGGCAGCGTTGCTCAACGACTGGAACAACTGGCCGCCGTTGACCGCATCGGTGCTGGCACTGGCAATCGCGCCGCTGCCGACATTGACGATGCGACGGGTGGCCGGGCCGCCGCGGCCATCGCCGCTACCGACCGACACCACGTTGGCGTCATAGGTGCGCGAGCCCGAGCCCAACGCCACCGAGTCCGCACCGCTGGCACCGGCATTGGCACCCAGCGCCACCGCATTGGCACCGCTCTGGCGCACGAAGGAGTTGTAGCCCAGTGCCACGCCGTTTTCGCCGATGGAATTGGTCTGCCGGCCCATCGCAGTGCTGTTCACGCCGCTGGCGCTGCTGTCCACGCCCATGGCGCTGGCGCCGGTGGCAGAGGCGCGGCTGCCGGAGGCGATCGCCACGCTGCGTGCGCCACTGGCAGTTGCGCCGGCACCTGCGGCGGTGGCGCGATCACCGGTCGCGGTGGCCACCCCTTCGCCGGTGGTCTGCACCATGCCGGTGGTGGTCTGCACATCGGCCGCCAGCGCATCCAGCTGGCCCTTGTTGACCGCATCGGTCGCCGCCTGGCCGTCGCTGACATTGACGATACGACGGGTGGCCGGACCGCCGCGGCCGTTGCCGCTGCCGATCGACACCGTGTCGGCTTCGTCGCTGCGCGAGCCCGAGCCCAGTGCCACCGAATCGGCACCGGTTGCACCGGCATTGGCACCCAGGGCCACACCGTTGACCGCGCTCTGGCGCACAAACGAGTTGTAGCCCACCGACACCGCGTTCTCGCCGATCACGTTGACCTGTCGGCCGACGCCGGTGCTGTTGATGCCGGTCGCCGATGCATCCACGCCGACCACGCTGGCACCGACCGCATCGGCGCGGCTGCCGCCACCCAGGGCCAGCGTGTTGTCGGCAAGTGCCGCCGCGCTCTGACCCAGCGCGGTGGCATTGACGCCGTCGGCATAGGAATTCCAGCCGATCGCGGTGGTGTAGTCGGCCGTGGCCCAGGCACCTGCACCGAATGCGGCAGCGCCGGTGCCGGTGGCACGCGCCGGGATGAAGCCGAAGAACGTGCTGCCGCCCACCGCCACGCTTTCGTCGCCGGTGGCTTCGCTGAACTCGCCCACGGCGACCGCGCTTGCACCGGAGGCCAGCGATGCGGCACCGACCGCGGTGCTGTAGTCGCTCGAGGCCACCGCGCCGTAACCCAGCGCCGACGACAACCGGCCGCTGGATTCGCTGTAGCCACCGAAGGCGGCGCTGCCGACATTGGAGGCGGTGCTGCGGAAACCGGCCGCCGTGGCCTGGTTGTCCGATGCCACTGCCTCGCTGCCGAGCGCGGTGGTATAGGTCGAAACCGCTTGCGCGCCGGCACCGTTTGCGGTGGCGCCGACATCGCTGGCCAGGGCATTGCTGCCGACCGCGCTGCTGTTTTCGCCGGTGGCCTGGGCATTGTTGCCCACCGCCGCCGCGCCGATGCCGCTGGCCAGTGCGCTCACGCCGACCGCCGTTGCGTTATCGACTACCGCCTGCGCGCCTGCGCCCAACGCCGTGGTGCCGGTGCTGGTGGCATTGGCGCCCTCGCCTGCAGCCAGCGCGTTGTCGCCATCCACATAGGCGCCGGCATCGCTGTCGGCGCTGCCGCTGGCCTGGAAGTACTTGCTGGTGGATTGCGCGGTTTCGGCCACGGCGTTGAGCTGGTCCAGATTCACCGCATCGGTGCCCTGCGTACCGGCGGCCACGTTGGTGATCTGACGCTCGTTACCGGCGCTGCCCACCGAGACCGCAAAATCGCGATCGGCCACCGAATCGGCGCCCAGCGCCACGCTGCTTTCGCCGGTGGATTCGGCGAAATTGCCGAGTGCGGTGCTGTTGAGGCCAGGCGCCCATGCAGCGCCGCCGAGCGCGGTGGAGAAGTCGCCGGAGGCTTCGGTCGGCAGCAGGCCGAGCAAGGCGCCACCGACCGACACGCTGTTGTAGCCGCTGGCCACGCTGCCCTGGCCGGCCGCGACGCTGTAGTCGCCGGTTGCGGTGGCATCGCCACCCACGGCCACGGTACTGGAGCCGCTGGCGGTGCTGAAATTGCCCAGCGCGGTGCTGTTGAACCCGGTCGCGCTGGAATAGCCGCCCAGGGCGGTGGAGTAGTTGGAGGTGGCCTCGGCGCCGAAGCCGAACGCCGCCGCGCTGGTGCCATCGGCCACGCTTTCCGCGCCGACCGCGGTGGCCGAATCGCCACTGGCGCTGGCGAAATAGCCCACTGCGGTGGTTTCGCTGCCATCGGCCACGCTCAGCGTGCCGGCCGCCAGCGACCCATCGCCATAGGCGCCTGCCGCCGCACCCAGCGCGGTGCTCTGCGCGCCGGCGGCTTCGCTTTCGCCACCCACGGCCACGGCATAATCACCGCTGGCCTGGCTGAAGGCGCCGCTGGCCACACTGCCGTATCCGCTGGCGGCGGCGTTGTAGCCGGCCGCATTGGCGTACTGCGCGGTGGCGCTGGCACCGCTGCCGATGGCGACCGTGCCGATCGCGGTGGCCTGGCTGCTGGAGCCGAACGCGCTGCTGTAATCGCCATCGGCGGTGGCGTTGGACCCGGCCGCGATGGCGTCCTCGCCCTGCGCATCGGCGGTGCCGGTGCCGGTACCGGTAAACAGGCGCGCAGTGGCTTCGGCGGTCTCGCCGACCGCGTTGAGCTGGTCCAGGTTCACCGCGTCGGTGCCTTCGGTACCGGCGGCGACATTGGTGACCTGGCGCTCGCCACCGACGCTGCCCACCGACACCGTATTGGCGCGATCGGCAACTGCGCCGGCGCCCAGCGCTACGCTGTTTTGCGCGGACGCAAGCGCGTTGCTACCGATGGCCACGCTCTGCGCGCCATCGGCCTGCGCTTCCCAGCCCAGCGCAGCGCTTTCATCGCCTACCGCGGCAGATTCACTGCCAAGTGCAATGGCACGCGCGCCCCACCCGTTGGCGAACGCACCCATCGCCACCGAGGCGGTGTCGGCGGCGAAGGCATTGGGGCCCACTGCGGTGCTGTCGTAGCCATAGGCCGAACTCTCGATGCCGATCGCGGTGCTGCCATCGCCCCAGGCGACGCTGGCCCTGCCCAGCGCAGTGGCCGAGCCGCCGTTGGCGATGCTTTCATAGCCGATCGCTGTCGAGTAGCGTCCGTTGGAGATGCTGTTGCCGCCGACGGCGGTGCTGAAATATCCCGATGCATTGCTGTCGCCGCCGAGCGCGGTGGCGTAGTCGTCACCGGCGCTGCTGTTGAAGCCCACCGCCGTGGCATTGGCGATGCTGGCGTTGGCATTGCTGCCGACCGCCGTCGTGCCCAGCGCGGAGGCCTGGCTGCTCGCACCGAGCGCAATGCTGTCGTCGCCCGACGCGTTACTGGCGCCACCCAGCGCAACGGTGCGCTCGCCGAAGGCACTGCTGTTTGCGCCGATCGCAGTGGATGCGCTACCGCCGGCGGCGGCATTGGCGCCGAAAGCGGCGCTGTCATCGCCGAACGCGACGCTTGCACCGCCCACGGCCGTACTGGTGTCGCCGAAGGCCACACTGCCCGCCCCCAGCGCAGTGGAGTCGGCGGCGTTGGCGATGCTCTCGTAACCCAGTGCGGTCGCGCCGCTGGCGGTGGCCTGGCTTGCGCCGCCCACTGCGGTGCTGGACTCGCCCGACGCGCTGCTGGTGGCGCCAAGCGCAGTGGCGTTGTCGGCGACTGCATTGCTGTTGAAACCGAGCGCGCTTGCATTCTCGCCGGTCGCGATGGCGCCGCTGCCGAGCGCGGTGCTGCCCTGCGCGGATGCCTGGCTGGTCGAACCGAATGCAGCGCTGTAGTCACCCGTTGCCGATGCGTTGGAACCGGCCGCAACACTGTCGATGCCTTCAGCAATCGCGGTGCCATCGCCGGTGGCCACGAACGTGCGCGCGGTGGTGGAAGCAACGTCGGACACGGCGGTGAGCTGGTCGAGATTGACCGCATCGCTGCCTTCGGTACCGGCGGCGACATTGGTGATCTGGCGCTCATCGCCGGCCGCGCCAACGGACACGGTGTTGGCGCGCGTGGCAATCGAATTGGCGCCCAACGCAACCGAGTTGGCGCCGCGTGCGGTGCTGTAGTAACCCAGCGCCGTGCTCAGCTCGCCGCTGGCCCAGGATTCCGGGCCGACTGCCGTGGCACCTTCGCCGGGTGCATAGGCGAAGTAACCCACGGCGGTGGCTTCGGTGCCGGAGGCTTCACTGAGCACGCCGACGGCGGTGGTGTAGGTACCCGATGCGATCGCCCCGGCGCCGAGCGCGGTGGACGCATCGCCGCTGGCCTGGGTCTGCACGAAGAAACCCAGACCCGGGACGTAATCGACCGGACCACCGACTGCGGTGCTGCTGGTGCCGCTGGCGCTGGTCTGCGTGCCCACGGCGGTGGCGTAATCGCCTGCCGCATTGGCAACCGCACCGAACGCGGACGACTGCGCACCGGCCGCATACGCGCCGACGCCGAACGACGAGGCCGCGAAGCCATCGGCATTGGCGCTGGCGCCGACCGCGGTTCCGCCGACGCCGGCACTGGTGGCACCGGTGGTGACCGGCACGCCGCCGTTGGTAACCAACGGCTCGCCGTCTTCGTCTACTGCAGCGCCGCCGACGGCCACGCTGCCGGGGCCGTTGGCCTGCGCGTTATGGCCGAATGCCGCGCTGTTCTGCCCGGAGGCGAGCGCATTGGCACCGACCGCGGTGGCATTGTCGGCCACCGCATTGGCACCGGTTCCCAGCGCAGTGGTCGCCGTGCCCGTGGCATTGGCGGCATCGCCGGCAGCCAGCGCGCTGTCGCCATCGACATAGGCGCCGACGCTGTCTTCGCCCGGGGTCGCCTTGAAGAACGTGGCGGTGTCTTCGGCCACGTCGGCCACGTCGCGCAACTGCGCCACGTTGACCGCGTCGGTGGCGTTGACGCCGGCGCTGACGTTGGTGATGCGGCGCGTGGCCGGGCCACCGCGGCCATTGCCGCTGCCGACCGACACCACATCGTCCTCGTGGGTGCGCGAGCCTGCGCCCAGCGCCACCGAGTTGGCACCGGTCACGCCGGCGTTGGCGCCCAGCGCCACGCCGTTTTCGCCGCTCTGGCGCACGAAGCTGTTGTAGCCGATGGCCACCGCGTTCTCGCCGATCGCATTGGTCTGGCGGCCGATCGCGCTGCTGTTGACGCCGCTGGCGCTGCTGTCGGCACCGGTGGCGAGCGCGCCGGTCGCGCTGGCGCGACTCCCGGCGCCGATGGCGGTGGCGTTGGCGGCAGGTGCCGACGCACCGCGACCGACTTCGACCGATTGCGCCACTGCGGAAAGGGGGATGGCGATGCCGGCGCTACCCAGCGCCAGGGCGATCGCGGCAACCAGGCAACGGCTCTGGCGGCGGTCGATGAATGCGGCGGTGCTCACTGCGCCCGGGCTGTCGCCGCTGGCCAACTCCGATGCCACGGCCCACACGCCTAACGATTTGTTCCAGACCTTGCGATAAATCCGATTCATCGACGCCCTGCTCCTGAATGTTGGGACTGGTTTTTTTGACAAACACCCACCGTCGCGAGGCCGTCAGCCACTGCGATCCCCGTGGTGATTGGCGCCATGGGCCAACTGGCGGTGCGCGGAAAGCGGCACCCTGGATAGTCAAAAAGTGAACGCTACCCAACCATAGAACTGAGCGAAGTGTTAACAGCGGTCAAATCGGGCGTCAAGTTTTTGACAGAAAGCGAAGCTGAGCGTGCTTTTCGTCACACTTCGGCTTGCGATTATTAGTTTTTTGATAATTCTTTGGAAAACAGCGATCTAGATCATGTCCTGCGAGACATTTGAAAGCTGAATACGGATGTCTGCAGCAGACAAAAAAGCCCGCTGGCAGGACGCCAGCAGGCTTGGTTGCGCAAAACCGCGCGCGAAACAGGTCAGGAACCGCGCCAGCGCATCCCGCGCCGACGCTTCAGGCCACGACGCCTCGCAATGAGGCCGCTCTCATCCGCATCATCGCGCCAAGAAACCGGCGGCAGCGCCCTCTGGGGCCACCGCGTGTCGGATCACTGGCGCGCCAACAGGCTCACCCCATCGAAGCTGCTGCCATCGAGCCGGATGAAATAGGTTCCGGCACGCGGTGCGGTGAAGCGCACCGTCTGGCTGGTCCCGCTCCGGCTGGACATGCCGTCGTTGTCGGTTGCGGTCGGCGCGCGGCCCATGGCGACATACAGCGCCACCTGCCCGCTGCCGCCGAAGCTGACGAAGCGCAGCACCGCACCCGCATTCGCTTCGAAGGCGAAGACGCCGGCATCGCCGGCCACATTGGACAGACCGCGCTCGGGCACGCTGTTGCGCAGCGTCTGCGCGTCCAGCTGGCAGCCCAGGTCGCCGCTGTCGCAACGGCGCAGTGCCCGATCGATGGCCGCGCCGGCATCCACGATGCCGCTACCGGCCGGCGTGCTCAACGGCAACTGCACCGGAAACGCGCGCGCACTGCGCTTGAGCAGGCGCTCCAGTGCCGCGGGTGTCAGCGGCGGCTTGCCGTCGGCGATCAGGGCGCTCTGCACCAGCGCGGCCGTCCCCGCCACATGCGGCGCGGCCATCGAGGTTCCGGCAAACCCAGGCCCGAGATAGGCGAATTGCCCGGACGTGGGCGTGGTCTTGCCGGTGTAACCGGTCTGCCAGATCCAGCTGCCGATCGGGCCGTCGTACAAGGTGTCGGTTTCCAGATCGCGCGCGCCGCCGCCGGGTGCTGCCAGATCGATCAAGCTGCCGAAATTGCTGTAGTACGCCAACCCGCCGGTCAGGCGGGTGGCCGCCACCGATACCACGTTGGCGCAGTTGGCCGGCACGGCACTGGACACGTCCGCGCCATCGTTGCCGGCCGCCACCACCACGGTGGTGCCACGCGACACCGCAGCGTTGATCGCCGCCTGCGTGACCGAATCGCAGGGGCCAACGCCGCCCAGGCTCATGTTGATGATTTCCGCCGGGTTGCGATTGTCCGGCACGCCATCCACATGGCCGCCCGACGCCCACACGATGGCATCGGTGATGTCCGAGGACGAACCGCCGCAATGACCCAGCACGCGTACCGGCAGCACCTTGGCCTTGTAGGCCACACCGGCACCGCCAATGCCGTTGCCGGTGGCTTCGGCAATCGTGCCGGCCACATGCGTGCCGTGCCAGGAACTGTCGCGGGCCGCTGAAAAAATGCCGCATTCGCCGTCCGTCGCTTCCCAATCCCCGTAATCCAGCGCGCCCGGCGCACGCGCGTCGGTGGCGCGTCGCGATCTGTCGGCGTTGGTGATGAAGTCGTAGCCCTGCAGCAGGTTGCCGGCCAGATCCGGGTGCCCCGGCAAGATGCCGGTATCGATCACCGCCACGACCACGCCTTCGCCCTGGGCGGTGGCCCAGGCCGCCGGCGCATCGATGCCGCCAACCGGATCGGTGAGATGCCATTGATTGCCCGCCAGCAGCGGGTCGTCGGGCAGGCTGCCACCGCTGTTCTGCAACGGATACATGCGCGTGTCGATCTGCGCGTACTCCACTGCAGGATCGGCCTGCAGTTCGCGCACCAGGCGGTCGGCGTCACTGCGGCTGAGCTGTGCGGGCAACCTGATCAACTCACTGCCCACCGCCAGCGTACGCACATGCGTCGGCGCGGCTTGCGTGCCGCTGCGCGCGGCCGGCACCAGGCGCACTGCCGCGCGCGATGCCGCCGCGGCGATCGTGGCCACCGACGCAGTGCCGACACTGCGCGCGCTCACCCGGCCACTGCGATAGTTGACGATGATGCTGTCGACCGGGGCGTCGCGCATGGCCTGCTGACGTTGCGCAGTGCGTACGCCGGAATCCGGCGTGGCCGCGGTGGCGATGCCGCTGGCGAGCGACAGGACGGCACTGCAGGCGATGGCGAGCGTTCGGGAACGATGGGTCTGAATCACGATGACGTCCTCTTCAAGATGAAATGCAAAGCAAATGAGTGAGCACGCAGCGGCCACACGCGCGCCGCTGCAACGGCAAGGCCTGCGTTACCAGCCGAAGCCGGCGCCCAGGCCGATCGACCTGTCGTCACCACTGAGCGCGCCGCCCACCGTCAGCGTGGCGCGCGGGCTGATCGCACGCTGGTAGCCCACCGACAACGCCGATTCGCCGTTCTGGAAACCGACGCCGGCACCGACGCGGTTCTGCGTGGCGATGCCACCGACGCTGGCGACCATGTTCAACATCGCCGAGCTCATCGCACCCTGCCGGTCCAGGCGACGGTTCTGCCGGCGCAGACGGTCCTCGATGTCGCCCTGGTAGGTCTCGAAGCTGTCGGCCATCGCGCTGTAGCGGCTGTCGGTATAGCTGTTGGCCGCGGCGACGCCGTTGTCCAGCTGGCCCTTGTTGACCGCATCGGTGGCACGCGTGCCGGCGGCCACATTGGCCACCTGCCGTTCGCCGCCGACGCTGCCCACCGACACCGTGTTGGCGCGATCGGCCACCGACCCCTGACCCAGGGCAACCGCACCTTGCGCACTGGCACGTGCGCCCTGGCCGATCGCCGTGCCGGACGCCGCGCTGACCTGCGCGCCTTCGCCCATCGCCACCGCATTGGTCGCCACCGCGGCAATCTGCGTATGGCGCCGACCGCGGTGCTGCCATCGGCATTGACGCGTGCGTTGCTGCCAATCGCAGTGTCGTTGGGGCCATGCGCATACGCGCTGCCGCCGATCGCCGTGCCGGTCACGTGGTTGGCCACTGCCGCCGTGCCGACGGCGGTGGACGTTGCGGCCGGGGTGATGCTGCCGACCACCGCCGCAGTCGGCGTGCCCTGCACCGCGTTGCCTGCATCCAGCGCGCTCGCCGTTGCAGCAACCGACGACGCCGAACTTTCTGGCATGCCGTCGGTGGCCAGCGCTGTCGCCTGCAGGCCATCGTCTGTCGCATCCGCCGTGGTGGCGACAGTCGAGGCGTCCGCAACTGGTGAAGGCGCCGCTGCCACACGCGCAGCGCTTGAACGTGCGGCAGTGCCGGAGGTGGCCGTTCCACCTCGCGCATCCAGCTCGCTGACCTTGCTGTCCAGCGCGGTCAGCGCCTCGCCCACATTGCGGTAACTGCTGCCCTGGATCACGTAGGTCGGTGCCACGAACACCCCTTGCGCACCGATCGCCGCGCCACCGCCGAGGAAGCTGGCAGCGTTGCTCAACGACTGGAACAACTGGCCGCCGTTGACTGCATCGGTGCTGGCACTGGCAATCGCGCCGCTGCCGACATTGACGATGCGACGCGTGGCCGGCCCGCCGCGGCCATTGCCGTTGCCCACCGACACCACGTTGGCCTCGTAGCTGCGCGAGCCCGCGCCCAGTGCCACCGAATCGGCACCACTGGCACCGGCATCGGCACCGAGTGCGACGGCGTTACTGCCCCCTTGCCGAGTGAAGGCGTTGTAGCCCATCGCCAGACTGTTGTTGCCCAGCGCATTGGATTGCACGCCCAGTGCCATCGCCGCGCTGCCCGCTTCACCGACGAATACGCCGACGCTGGCATTGCGCCCGATCGCGATCGCGTCGGGCGCATCCGCCCTGGCGTTGGTTCCCAGGGCGATATTGTCGCCATGGAGGATCGACGTATTGGCGCCGCTGCCGATCGCGATGCTCCTGCTGGAGGTGGCGCGCGCGTCGTAGCCGATGCTGATCCCCTCAACGCCCTCGGCAGATGCCAGCGCCCCCAGCGCCACCGTGCGCGGCGCGAACGAGGCCGCACTATGGCCGATCGCCACCGCATCGGCATTGCTGTCGTTGGAGAACACATTGGCGTTGTAGCCCAGCGCAACGGCGTAATCGCCGTCGCTTCGCGCGCCGGCGCCGATGGCAACGCCACCGACCCGGAAAGCACCTGCCGACCTGAGCGTGGAGCTGATCAGTGACATGCCGCCAAGCGTCACACTGCGCTCACCAGCGGCAACCGCCAGACTGCCCACGGCCACACTGCCCTCGCCAAGACTGGAGGCGTTGAAGCCCACTGCCGTGGTCATGCTCGCGTTGGCCAGCGCACCGAAGCCGAAGGCCGACGCCGCCGCACTGCGGGCGCTCGAAAAGGCGCCCACCGCAGTGGCCACATCATCCTGCGCACGGGCGCTGAATCCGGCCGCCATCGATTGCTCGCCACTGGCCGCGGCCCCCGTGCCGACCGCAGTGGCGAAGCTTCGCTGGGCAATGGCCGCGCTGCCCAGCGCCACCGCGCCGCGTGCCTGGGCCGAGGCACCCTGTTCCTGCGCGCCGACGATCGAGCCCGCCGCATCGAACACCGGCACGGACGCCACGCCGCCCACTGCAACGGCCGATGCATCGGCCGCGCTGGCGTTGCGGCCGACAGCCACGGTATCGCGCCCCAGCGCCAGGCTGCCCGAGCCCAGCGCATTGGCGCCGTCGCCGATGGCGTTGCTGGCGCTTCCCAAGGCCAGCGCATTGAGTCCGTCGACATGGGCAGCGGCTTCGTCCGTATCGGTCTTGCCAATGGCCAGCGTGCTGTCGAGCCGATTGGTGATCGCACGCACGCTGTCGAGTTGGGCCACATTGACCGCATCGTTGGCTTCGGTGCCTGCCGCCACGCTGGTGATCTGCCGCATCAAACCCGCCTGCACATCGCCCACCGACACCGTGTTGCTGCGGTAGGCGTAGGAATGTGCGCCCAGTGCGACGGCACTGGATGCCGAACGGTTCCAGGCATCGTCGACAAAATCGCCCACGCGCGCGCCATAGCCGATCGCCAGCGCATCGATGCCATTGGTCTGGGAATCTGCACCGATCGCGGTGTTGTTGCCGTTGAACCACGAGGTGGCGGCGCGCGCGCCCAAGGCGATACTGTTTTCCACGTAGGCCGTGCTGTCGTGACCGATCGCGATGCCGCCATCGCCCATCGTCAATGCAAAACCACCCAGCGATACCGTGCGTGGCGCGAACGAACCGGCGCTGTGGCCGATCGCCACGGAATCGGTATTGCCAGGCCGATTCGGAAAGATGTTGGAATCGTAGCCAATGGCAATCGCATAATCGGACTGGCTCTGCGCACCTGCGCCGAGCGCGATGCCGCCTGTTCCGGTGGCGGCGGTGATCGAGCCGAAGTTGCTGATGCCACCAACCACCACACTTTGCACCCCGCTGGCCAGTGCGGTATCGCCCACTGCAATACTGCTACTGCCTTCGCTGCGCGCCCGGTAACCGAAGGCGGTGGACGTATCTCCGCTGGCACGCGAACTGTAGCCGCCGGCGGTGGAGAGAAAACCACTGGCCGTGGACAGACCGCCCACCGCGGTGGCGCCGTCGTTGCCGGTCTGCGCGCGATACCCCACCGCCGTGCCCTGCACGCCGATGGCGCTGGCGCCGCTGCCCAGGGCGCTGGAAAACGGATCGCCGGCCAGTGCACCACCGCCGATGGCCGTCGCCCCCACCCCGGACGCTTGCGTGGCCTGTTCGCGTTGCCCGATGACAAAACCGAATGCGTCGTAGTCGTAGACCGTTGCCACGCCGCCAATGGCGGTTGCCGATTCCCCGGCGGCCGATACGTTGTGCCCGATCGCGGTGGCGTCGCGCTCCAGCGCCAGGCTTCCGCCACCGAACGCACTGGTGCCATCGCCCAGCGCGTTGCTCGCATTGCCCAGTGCCAGCGCATCCTGCCCATCCGCAAACGCCGGTGCATCGGTATCGGCCGCAGGCGTTGCGGTCACCTGCACGCTCGCGGTTGCAGGCACTACGTCGTTGCGGGTCGCCGCATCGGTGTCGCAACGTTGCCGGCCTTCGACCACCGTGCAATGCGCAAGCGCATCGGCATGCGTGGTGGCCTGGGCAGCTGCGGCCACGCCGGCAAGTGCCAGCAGCATCGCTGCCGCCAGCCTGGCGCGCGCATGCACCGGCGATCGATTCAACCGCTGATTCCCCACATCGCAGGCAAGCCTGCCCGTTCGGCAATGGGCATGCTGCCCACCGCCGGCATCCAAGTACATTGGTTTCATCGACGACTTACTCCCCATTGGTCTGGTGTAAAAACCGACCACCGCGCGATTGCATCGCACGGTCCCCCTGAGGTTTATCTAAAATGCACTCGCACTGCGTCTGCGCCGGAGATTACCCGCGCAAAAGAACCCACGAATCGCGACATAAAGTGCTGCAGAAACGCCATGAATCAATGATTCAAAACGTGGTCTGAATCTATTGAAAAACCAAAGATTCAATTGGGATTGACATCACACAAGCAGCATCACCGTATACCGCAAGTAAATAACTAGTAGTTTTTATAGTGACGTGAAGTAAACCATGTCCCGGCGTTGATTAACGTGCTTTCTTGCAGGATCAGCAACGACAACGGCCGTGTGCATCGCTGCACACGGCCGTCCAATGGCACCGTTGGTACGGCGCTTCAGCTCATGCCGTACCGCGCCACATCATCAACCGCACCAGACTCGCGCATTGCGGAACATGCGCAGCCACGGCGAATCCTCGCCCCAGTCGGCCGGGTGCCAGCTCAGGTTTGCCGTGCGCGGGGTGCGCTCCGGATGCGGCATCAGAATGGTGGCGCGACCGTCGGTGCTGGTCAGACCGGTGATGCCGTCCGGCGAGCCGTTCGGATTGAGCGGGTACTGCGAGGCCACCGCGCCATCGCCATCGATGAAGCGCAGGGCCACACGTGCAGCGGCCTGATCCACCACGGTGTCGAACGCGGCGCGACCTTCGCCATGCGCCACCGCCACCGGAATCCGCGAGCCGGCCATGCCGCGCAGGAAGATCGACGGCGACTCCACCACTTCCAGCAAGGCGGTGCGCGCTTCGAACTGCTCGCTGCGATTGCGCAGGAACCGCGGCCAATGCTCGGCACCGGGAATGATGTCCTTGAGCTGGCTGAGCATCTGGCAGCCGTTGCACACGCCCAGCGCGAAGGTGTCGCTGCGTGCGAAGAACGCGGCGAACGCATCGCGCAAGGCTGACCGTTCCAGGATCGAGGTGGCCCAACCGCGGCCGGCACCCAGCACGTCGCCGTAGCTGAAGCCGCCGCAGGCGGCAAACCCGGAGAATTGCGCCAGATCCACCCGGCCTTCGATCAGGTCGCTCATGTGCACGTCGAACGCACGGAAACCGGCGCGCTCGAAGTTGTAGGCCATCTCGATCTGCCCGTTGACGCCCTGCTCGCGCAGGATCGCCACCTTGGGCCGTGCACCGGTCGCCACGAAGGGCGCGGCCACGTCTTCGGACGGATCGAACACCAGCTTCGGACGCAATCCCGGCGCCTGGAAGTCGCGCGCCTGTGCACGCTCCTCGTCGGCGGTTTCCGGGTTGTCGCGCAACTTCTGCATGGCGTGGCTCACCGACCACCAGGCATCGAACAAGGCTTCCCAACGCCACTCGGCCAGCACGCGGCCCTGCCCGCTCACGCGGATGCGCGGCGCGCCGGTGGGACGTGCGATGCGCTGCGCGCATTCGGTCAAGGCATGCCGCTCGACCAGATCGGCGAACGCGGCGCGATCCTCGTTGGCGATCTGCACCACCGCGCCCAGTTCTTCGTTGAACAGGCTGCGAAACGCGTCGTCGCCCCAGGCATCGAGCGTGATATCCAGGCCCTGGCGCGAGGCGAACGCCATTTCGCACAGTGCCGCAAACGCACCGCCATCGCTGCGGTCGTGATACGCCAGCAACAGGCCGCTTTCGCGCGCGGCGCGGATCAGTTCAAAGAAACTGCGCAGCCGCTGCGCATCGTCCAGATCCGGCACCTCGCCGCCGAATGCCGGCAACGCGGCATCGTCGGCATACACCTGCGCCAGCACCGAGCCCCCCAGACGCTGCTTGCCGCCGCCCAACCCGATCAACCACAGCTCGCTCTCTTCGTCACTACGCAACAGCGGCGTCAACTGCGTGCGCACATCGCCGACAGGCGCGAACGCACTGATGATCAGCGAGACGGGTGAAACGCTCTTGTGCGTTCCACCGGGAATGGGGAGTGGGGAATCGGGAATGGTGGAAGCGGCGGGCTGCGACGTTTCGTCATTCCCGATTCCCGATTCCCCATTCCCGACAACCCACTGCGCCTGCATCGACAGCGAGTCCTTGCCCACCGGTACGCTCAGTTCGAGCGCCGGGCACAGCTCCATGCCGATCGCGCGCACCGCGTCGTACAGCAAGGCGTCTTCGCCGGCATGACCGGCCGCGGCCATCCAGTTGGCCGAGAGCTTGATGCTGTCCAGCGTCTGCACCGGGGCGGCGCACAGGTTGGTGATCGCCTCGCCCACCGCCATGCGCGCCGACGCGGCGGCGTTCAACAACGCCAGCGGGGTGCGCTCGCCGATCGACATCGCCTCGCCGGCGAAGGTATCGAAGCCGGCCAGGGTGATCGCACAATCGGCCAGCGGCAGCTGCCACGGGCCGATCATCTGCTCGCGCGCGGTCAGGCCGCCCACGCTGCGGTCGCCGATGGTGACCAGAAAGCTCTTGGACGCCACCGTGGGATGCGCCAGCACGCGCAGGCCGGCCTGCTGCAGATCCAGCGCGGCGGTCTGCAGCACCGGCCATTGCGGCGCCGGCGGATGCACCGCATCGCGATGCATCTTCGGCGCCTTGCCGAAGAGCACGTCCATCGGCAAATCGATCGGCAGCTGGGAATCGGGAGTGGGGAATGGGGAATGGTGAGAAGCGACATCGGCAACCGGCAGTGCGCCGTTACCATTCCCGATTCCCAACTCCCCATTCCCGGCGTCGAAGACGCCGTAGCCGACCACCAGCCGCTCCTCGGCCGTGGCCACGCCGACGGCGGCAAACGGGCAGCGCTCGCGCGCGCAGATGGCGGCGAATTCGTCCAGGCGCGCCTGCGGTACGCCCAGCACGTAGCGCTCCTGCGATTCGTTGCACCACAGTTCCAGCGGCGACAGCGAGGGGTCGTCGGTGAGCACGCGGCCCAGGTCGATGATGCCGCCCACGCCCGAATCGTGCAGCAACTCGGGAATGGCGTTGGACAGGCCGCCCGCGCCCACGTCATGGAACCAGCGGATCGGGTTGTCGGTGCCCAGCGCCACACAGCGGTCGATGACCTCCTGGCAGCGGCGCTCCATCTCAGGGTTCTCGCGCTGCACGCTGGCGAAATCCAGTGCCTCGGCGCTGTCGCCGGCGGCCACCGAACTGGCCGCACCGCCGCCCAGGCCGATCAGCATCGCCGGGCCGCCCAGCACGATCACCGCATCGCCGGGCTGCAGGCGCAGCTTCTCGACCTGGTTGCGATCGATTGCGCCCAGGCCACCGGCCAGCATGATCGGCTTGTCGTAGGCACGGGTCAGGCCCTGCCCTTCGGCAAGCTCGAAGCTGCGGAAATAGCCCAGCAGGTTCGGCCGGCCGAATTCGTTGTTGAACGCGGCGCCGCCGAGCGGGCCGTCGAGCATGATGTCCAGCGCCGGGGCCATGCGCGGGTTCAGCGCGCGCGGCGCCTCCCACGGCTGCGGCAGGGTCGGGATGCGCAGGTGCGAGACCGTGAACCCGGTCAGGCCGGCCTTGGGCTTGCCGCCGCGGCCGGTGGCGCCTTCGTCGCGGATCTCGCCGCCGGCACCGGTGGCGGCGCCGGGGAATGGCGCGATCGCGGTCGGGTGGTTATGCGTTTCCACCTTGATCGCAAACGCCGACGGCAGCACCGCCTCGGCGCGGTACTCGCCGCTGGCCGGATCCGGCCGATAGCGCGCGGCCGGCACGCCTTCCACCACCGCGGCGTTGTCGCTGTAGGCCGACAGGGTGTGCTGCGGGGTCTGCTGGTGGGTGTGCTTGATCATGCGGAACAGCGAGCGTTCCTGCGGCTTGCCGTCGATGGTCCAGCTGGCGTTGAAGATCTTGTGCCGGCAGTGCTCGGAGTTGGCCTGGGCGAACATCATCAGCTCGACATCGGCCGGGTCGCGGCCCAGCTCGGCGAAGCGTTCGCGCAGGTAGTCGATCTCGTCCTGCGCCAGGGCCAGGCCCAGGTCGCGGTTGGCCTGCTCCAGCGCCGCCAGCGGCACGCGCTGCAACTGCCCGCGATCGGGCACGTTGAACAGCGCCTCGGCGGCCGCGGCCGAGCCAAGCAGCGACTGCGTCATCGGGTCGTGCAGCAGCTTGGCCACGGCGGCCTGCATCGCGTCGTCGGCCGGCCAGCCGGCCAGATCGATGCGGGTGCCGCGCTCCACGCGCTGGATCGGCTGCCCAGCCCCGCGCACCAGTTCGGTGGCCTTGCTCGACCATGGCGACAGCGTGCCCAGGCGCGGCACCACGTAACGCGAGGAAGCCTCCTCGGCCCGCGGAGCGGGGGCGGCTTCGGCCTGCAGGATCCGCTGCAAGGTGGCCTGGTCGGGCGCTTGCCCGGCCTCGGCGCGGATGAAGTACACGTGCCAGGCGCCGGTGATGCGCAGCGCGGGAACGAGGGTTTGCAGGCGGGTTTCGAGCCGAGCGCGGCGGAACGGCGAAAGGGCGGAAGCGCCCTCGAGGACCATCATGTCCGGGGAACCGTGTCAGAAACGGGGCTGCAGATTGTAACGGAGCTGATGCGTCGGCGCCGGACCCGGGATGTGGCGGCCAGCGATCTGTGCGGTGGTGACTCGCCCCGCCCGGCGCGGATTCGGCACGTTCCGGCCAGATGCGGCAGCGGCAGCGGCGGATGGCGATGCCGACCCGGATTCGCGCGCACACCTGCCCAGGGCCGGATCTGCGCGCGGGGGCGACGTCCGCAGCGCTGGCCGCCACGCCGGTCCATCGCCGCTCTCACCCGACAAACCGTGCTGCCAGCCCAAACCCCGCTGCCAGCCGGTCCTGAAACGCAACAGGCCGGAATGCATGCGCATCCCGGCCTGTTGATCGATCACGCCGACCGTCGCGGCGGCCAGCGTCAGCGCAGCATCACGGCGCTGCCGGCGGCGACGTCAGCGGCTGCCACCGGCGGTGGTCACCGCGCGCTTTTCCAGCGCTTCACGCAGCTGCGCCGGCGGCAGGTAGCCGCCCAGCTGGGTGCCGTCCGGGGCGAAGATCGCCGGGGTGCCGTTGACGCCCAGGCGCTGGCCCAGCGTGTATTCCATCGACACCGGATTCTTGCAGTCCTTGGCATTGACCGGCTGCCCGGACTTGGCCGCGGTCAGCGCCTGCTTGCGGTCGGCGGCGCACCACACCGCGATCATTTCCTTGTGGTCCTGGCTGCCCAGGCCCATGCGCGGAAACGCCAGGTATTCCACCGCGATGCCCTGCTTGTTGAGCTCGCCGATCTCGCTGTGCAGCTTGCGGCAGTAGCCGCATTCCACGTCGGTGAACACCGTCACGGTGTATTTGGGGTTTGCCGGCGCAAACACGATGCGGTCGGCCTTGGGCACGGTTTCCAGCTGCTTGCGGCGGTAGGCCAGCAGGCCCGGGCTGGCAGCAAACTGCTTGTTCTGGATGTCGAACGGCTGCGCCTGGATCAGGTAACGGCCGTCGTCGCTGACGTACAGCACCTGCCCGCCGACCACCACTTCGCGGAAACCGGGAAACGGCGCTGCGCCGATGTAATCCGGCTTGAAATCCGGATCCAGCGCCTTGAGCGCAACGCTCACACGCTGGTCCACGTTGCCCGCGGCGGCGGGGGCGGCAGCAGCGGCTGGCTTGGCGCCGGCGTTGCTTGCCGCAGGCTGCGAGGATTGCGCGCAGGCGGTAAGGCTGAGTGCGCCCAGCAGCGCGGCGATGGCAAGACGATACATTCACGCATCCAGTGGAATGGGGTGCCTGGATTCTCGCACAGCGCAGATGAAGCCAGACAGCGGCTGAAACGCTTTCTTCTTTCTCTGGACAGTTGCCTCGCCTGCGGCGCACCCGCCATCACCCGCGCGGGTGATGGGCGGCATGCAGCTTCTGCAGGTGCTGACGCGCAACCAGCGTATAGATCTGGGTGGTGGACAGCGAACTGTGCCCGAGCAGCATCTGCAGCGCGCGCAGGTCCGCGCCGTGGTTGAGCAGATGGGTGGCAAAGCTGTGCCGCAGCCCGTGCGGGCTGACCGTGGCGGGGTCGATCCCGGCCACTGCCGCATAGCGTTTGACCAGCGCCCAGAACTGCTGGCGGCTGGGCGGCTGCCGCGCCGCATCGATGAACAACGGCACCTGCCCGTCCACCGCTGCCACCGCCTTGTGGCTGGCCAGCAGCGGGCGCGCCTGGCTCAGATAGCGCTCCAGCCAGTGCTGGGATTCCTCGCCCAACGGCACCAGGCGCTCCTTGCTGCCCTTGCCGGTGACCCGCAGCACGCCCTGGCGCAGGTTGACCCCCACCGCCGGCAGGTTGACCAGTTCGCTGACGCGCAGGCCGGCCGCATACATCAGCTCGAGCATCGCGCGGTCGCGCAGGCCCAGCGGCGTGGCGATATCGGGCGCAGCCAGCAGCGCCTCGATCTGCGTCTCGGTCAGCGCCTTGGGCAGCGAGCGCGGCAGGCGTGGCGGGTCCAGCAATGCGGTGGGGTCGTCGCCGCGCACGCCGTCGCGCAGACACAGGCCGTAGAACGCACGCAGGGTCGACAACAGCCGGGCATTGCTGCGCGGCGAATAGCGCGCCTCGGTGCGCCAGCGCAGATAGTCGAACAACACCGCCCGATCGACACCCAGCAAGCCGCCGCCGGCACCGTCGCGCCAACGCGCCAGCCCTTCCAGGTCGCGCCGGTAACTGTCCAGGGTCTGCCGCGCCACGCCCTGCTCGGCCCACAACCGGTCCAGAAAGCGTTCGATGGCGGCGGCATCGGCGGCCTGCACCGGCGGCAGGTGTTGCGCCAGTTGGCGGCGTTCGGCAGGACTGCTGGCTGACATCGCAACAGCATAGAGCGTGGCATGCGTTTTGCGGCGCGCCATGTCAGCCAGGAGCGGGATTTGGCAACGCAGACTGCCTCGATCGGCCACACGCCACGTGGCTCTCAGCTCAACACCCAGGCCCCGCCTGGCGCGGGATTGCCGCAGCGCGACGTTGCTCGCTCGCCTGCGCCGGCTATGCTCGCAGCATGACTTCGCCCCCCGCACCGCGCAGCGCGCGCGCACCTGCCCTAGTGGTCTGGCGACTGCTGGCCATGTGCTACGACGCCTGGCCGGTGCTCGCGCTGTGGATGCTGATCTCCGCCGCGTTCACGCTGGGATTTACGCTTGCCGGGCATCCGGCCCGCGAGAACATTGCCCCCTTCAGCGGCTGGCAATGGCTGTTGTGGCTGTGCTGCTGGATCGCGGCCGGGGTCTACGCCACCGTCAGCTGGCGGCGGGGTGGCCAGACCCTGGGCATGCGCCCGTGGCGCTTGTCGCTGGTCGGGCCGCAAGCCTCGTGGCGCGTACTGTGGATCCGCTATGCCGTCGGTACGCTGTCGCTGGCCCTGGCTGGCGCGGGATTCTGGTGGGCCTGGCTGGACCGCGATCGGCTGGCCTGGCACGACCGTGCCAGCGGCACCCGGCTGCAGCGCACGCCCAAGCGCTGAAACGCCTGGGCCGGCAGCTTGCCGACCTCCCCGGCAGGCAGTGCTGGAATGCGGCCGCCGTGCAAAGCCCTGGCAGCCACACGCGCAAACCGGTACCACCGTTTAGCGCAGGCAGCGCACGGTTCCGAAGACGCTGAACCGGCGCAGCCGCGTCAGCTACTGCGCCGTCGGAACAACCACACCGACACGCCCAGCATCACCATCGGCGGCAGCGCATAGGCGATGCGGTAGTCCAGCTTGAGGGCACCGGCCATGCGGCCGAAGAACAGCTGCAGCAGCCAGAACCCCAGCGCGAACAGGATGCCCAGGAACAGGCGCTTGCCCAGCCCGCCGCTGCGCA
Source organism: Xanthomonas sp. BRIP62415 (assembly GCF_003993515.1). Taxonomy (NCBI): domain Bacteria; kingdom Pseudomonadati; phylum Pseudomonadota; class Gammaproteobacteria; order Lysobacterales; family Lysobacteraceae; genus Xanthomonas; species Xanthomonas sp. BRIP62415. The sequence goes on along the minus strand of NZ_QEZH01000018.1, from coordinate 338,095 downwards.
GCGAACCGAACGAGAACGGGATCGCCGCCATGCACAGCGCCAGCACGTTGAGCGGGTAGAACCAGCGGCTCCAGTACTGATCTTCGTAGTCGCGCGCATCCAGGCCGTTGCGGCGGCGGTATTCGATGCTCTGCTGCAGATCGCGCGCAGACAGGTTGCGCGGCTTGGCCAGCCCGGCCGCCAGCGCTGCCGGGCTGAGCTGCGACTGCCACGCCAGCTCGGGGAAGGTTTCGCGCTGCACCGAGCGTTCCTGGAAGGTATCGCGGCGCACCTGGCGCAGCGTCCAGGTCCCGTTGCGGTTCTCGGCCAGCGCCGCGTAGGTCAGCTGCGCCAGACGGCCGCCGGCATCGAGGTGATACAGCCGCACATCGTGCAGATCCAATGCGGTGCCGCCGCCGTCGAGCAGCTTCTCTTCGCCGCTCAGCGCATTGAGGAAGGTGTCGCCCTCGCGCGCCCACAGGCCGGAATAGCGCGCCATTGCCATGTCGCTGTTGTAGCGAGCGCTGGTTTTCAGGGTATCGGCCTGGTTCTGTGCCCACGGCCCCACGGTCTCGCCGCTGATCACCATGGTGGCGGTCAGCAGCGCCATGGCCGCCACCACCGAAGCCGACATGCGCTTGCGCGACACGCCGAGTGCGCGCAGCGCGGTGAGTTCGGACGTCGCCGCCAGCTGGCCCAGGCCCATCAAGGCGCCGATCACCGCAGCGGTCGGAAACAAGGTGTAGGCCCGGCGCGGCACCGTGTAGGCCACATACGCGATCGCGTGTCCAAAGGTGTAGGCACCCTGGCCGATGTTCTTGGCCTCGCTGGCAAAGGCATTGACCAGGTCCAGGCCCAGCAGCACCGCCCACGTAAGCAGCACGGTGAACAGCACCGCACGCCCGACGTACCAGTCATGCACCCGCGGCATCAGCCTCATGCGCGCACCCTCGGCCGGCGCACGCGGCCATCGCGCGCATATGCCCAGATCGCCACCGCCAGCAGCGGCAAGGTCAGCCACCACAGACCGAGCGCAGCCGGGGTCTTGCCATTGGCGATCCACTGGGTGCCGACGATCATCAGATTGGTGCCCACCATGTAGGCCAGGAAGGCCAGCATGATCCGGCCGTAACGCTGTTGCCGCGGCGCGCTGCGCGACAGCGGCAGGGTCAGCAGCGCGAAGGCCAGCGCCAGCAACGGCGGCGCCAGGCGCTCATGCAGCTGCGCGCGCGCCGCCGGGCGCTGGTCCGAGAGCAGCTGCGTGGTCCACATCACTTCCGGATCGTTGGCATCGTGCACCTGGGCCCGGTCGGGCAAGGCCACGTCGTTGCTGGCGAACTTCATCAAACGGTAGTCCAGGGTGTTGCCGGCGGCCGGGCCTTCGATGCGGTAGCCGTCCTCCAGGCGCAGGTAACGGTCGGCCTTGCCTTCGAAGAACATCGCGCCGCGGTCGGCGGTGACCACGTCGATGCGGTCGTCCTTCTGGCGCTGCAGGAACACCTTGCCCAGGCCCTTGCCGTCGGCCGAGATCGTAGTCAGGTAGACCACCCCGCCGCCGGACAGCGGCGTGAACTTGCCCGATTCCAGGCCGGCCATCACGATGCTGCGGTTGGCGTCCTCCAGCATGGTCTCGGCGGTGCGGCTGGCCCAGGGGCCCAGCCACAGCGAGCACAACCCGATCACCACCACGACCGGCACCACCAGCATCAACATCGGCCGCAACATGCGCCGCGGGCCCACGCCGATGGCGGTGATGACCGCCATTTCTGAATCGCGGTACAGCCGCGCCAGTGCCAATAACAGCCCCAGCATCAGCGCCAGCGGCAGGATGATCGGCAGGTACGCCACAAATTGCAGGCCCACCTGGGACAGCAGCAAGCGAGCAGGGATGCGGCCATCGGCGATATTGCCGAGGATATCCACCAGCACACCGCCCACGCTGACGACCAGCAGCACGATCAAGGTGGCCAGGAAGCTCTGGGTGAAATCGCTAAGCAGGTATCGATCGAGCTTCGGCATGGGGTGGGCTTGTTTTAAACTCTCGGATTCGTTCGCGGCGGCGCCAGCCTAGTCCGGTTGGCGTAAACAGCCCGCGATTGTACGGATTTGCCTACGGAATCTGATCAATGGCCCTGCAATTCACCCTGAACCAAGACGCGCCGGCAAGCGCCGCCGTCGACTGCATCGTGGTTGGCGTGTTCGCCGACAAGACCCTGTCGCCCGCCGCCCAGGCGCTGGACAGTGCCAGCCAGGGCCGTCTGACGGCCCTGGTGGCACGTGGCGACGTGGCTGCCAAGACCGGCAGCACCAGCCTGCTGCACGACCTGCCGGGCGTTGCCGCCCCGCGCGTGCTGGTGGTGGGCCTGGGCGAGGCCGGCAAGTTCGGCGTGGCGCCGTACCTCAAGGCGGTGGGCGATGCGACCCGCGCGCTGAAGACCGGCCCGGTCGGCACCGCCCTGCTCACCCTGACCGAATTGCCGGTCAAGGCGCGCGACAGCGCCTGGAACATCCGCCAGGCGATCATCGTCAGCGACCATGCCGCCTACCGCTACACCGCCACGCTGGGCAAGAAGAAGGTCGACGAGACCGGCCTGACCACGCTGGCGATCGCCGGCGACGACGCCCGTGCCCTGGCCGTGGGCGTGGCCACCGCCGAGGGTGTGGAATTCGCCCGCGAGCTGGGCAACCTGCCGCCGAACTATTGCACCCCGGCCTACCTGGCCGAGACCGCAGCCGCCTTCGCCGGCAAGTTCCCCGGCGCCGAGGCCGAGATCCTGGACGAGACGCAGATGGAGTCGCTGGGCATGGGCTCGCTGCTGTCGGTGGCGCGTGGCTCGGCCAACCGCCCGCGGCTGATCGTGCTGAAGTGGAACGGCGGCGGCGACGCGCGCCCCTACGTGCTGGTCGGCAAGGGCATCACCTTCGACACCGGCGGCGTCAACCTCAAGACGCAGGGCGGCATCGAGGAAATGAAGTACGACATGTGCGGCGGCGCCAACGTCATCGGCACCTTCGTGGCCACGGTCAAGGCCGAGCTGCCGATCAACCTGGTGGTGGTGGTGCCGGCGGTGGAGAACGCCATCGACGGCAATGCCTATCGCCCCTCCGACGTGATCACCAGCATGTCCGGCAAGACCATCGAGGTCGGCAATACTGACGCCGAAGGCCGCCTGATCCTGTGCGATGCGCTGACCTACGCCGAGCGCTTCAACCCCGAAGCCCTGGTGGACGTGGCCACGCTGACCGGCGCCTGCATGGTGGCGCTGGGTCACCAGACCGCCGGCCTGATGAGCAAGCACGACGACCTGGCCAACGAACTGCTGGCCGCCGGCGAGCACGTGTTCGACCGCGCCTGGCGCCTGCCGCTGTGGGACGAGTACCAGGGCCTGCTGGATTCTACCTTCGCCGACGTCTACAACATCGGCGGCCGCTGGGGCGGCGCGATCACCGCCGGCTGCTTCCTGTCGCGCTTCACCGAGAACCAGCGCTGGGCACATCTGGACATCGCCGGCGTCGCCAGCGACGAAGGCAAGCGCGGCATGGCCACCGGACGCCCGGTGGGGCTGTTGACGCAGTGGTTGCTGGACCGCGCCGCAGGTGGGAATTGAGAATCGGGAATAGGGAATCGTGAAATCCCTTTCCTCTCAGTCATCGCCGCGACCTTCGAGGTCGCGGCGATGCCGTGACCATTCCCGATTCCCCTCTACCGATTCCCTGCCCTGATGCCCCGTGCCGACTTCTACCTGATCGCCAAACCGCGCTTCCTCAACGAACCGCTGCGGCTGGTCTGCGAGCTGGCGCGCAAGGCCAACGACGCCAACCTGCCTACGCTGATCCTGGCGCGCGACGCCGCGCAGGCCGAGGCATTGGACGACCTGCTGTGGGCATTCGACGACGAGGCCTACATCCCGCACCAGATTGCCGGCACCGACGAGGAAGACGAGCTGGCGCCGGTACTGATCGCCTCGCCGGAGTTCGATGCTCCCTCGCGCCCGCTGGTGATCAACCTGCGCGACGATCCCTACCTGGGCGCCTGCGACCGCGTGCTGGAAGTCGTCCCCGCCGACCCGGCGGCCCGCGAACCGCTGCGCGAACGCTGGAAGCAGTACAAGGCCCTGGGCCTGGAACTGACCAAGTACGACATGTGAGAGGGGCGGGGATTGGGGAGTTGGGATTGGGGATTCGTAAAAGCAGACTTTTTGCGCGTCCCTAGGCTGCATCCAGCCACGCATCCCAAATAGCCGATCTTCGCTCCACACCACCACTGCTGACGTTGATGAGTGGATTGCCAGTGCTTCTCGCCGGCCCCATGACGCAACCAATCCCGAATCCCGAATAACGAATCCCCGCCCCACTATGACCACCCTCGCCTCCAGCTACGACCCCTCTTCCTTCGAATCGCGCCTGTACGCGCAGTGGGAGGCTGCCGGGTATTTCGTGCCGTCCGGCCAGGGTGAGCCGTATACGGTGCTGCTGCCGCCGCCGAATGTGACCGGTACGCTGCACATGGGCCATGCGTTCCAGCAGACGCTGATGGATGCATTGGTGCGCTATCACCGCATGCGCGGCTTCGACACGCTGTGGCAGGTGGGCACCGACCATGCCGGCATCGCCACCGAGATGGTGGTGTCGCGCAACCTGGCGCTGGAAGGCAAGGGCGAAACGCGCGACTCGCTGGGGCGCGAGGGCTTCATCGCCAAGGTGTGGGAGTGGAAGGCCGAATCCGGCGACACCATCGAGCGCCAGATGCGCCGCCTGGGCACCTCCAGTGACTGGTCGCGCAGCACCTTCACCATGGACCCGCAGCCGTCGGCCGCGGTCAACGAGGCGTTCGTGCGCTGGTACGAGCAGGGCCTGATCTATCGCGGCCAGCGCCTGGTCAACTGGGACCCGGTGCTGAAGACCGCGATCTCCGACCTGGAGGTGGAAAACGTCGAGGAAGACGGCTTCCTGTGGTCGATCCGCTATCCGCTGGCCGATGGCGTGACCTACGAGCACGTCGAGCACGATGCCGACGGCGCCGAGACGCTGCGCGAGACCCGCGATTACCTGGTGGTCGCCACCACGCGCCCGGAGACCATGCTGGGCGATACCGCAGTGATGGTGCATCCGGAAGACCCACGCTATGCCACGCTGCACGGCGCCCGCATCGTGCTGCCGCTGACCGGCCGGCAAGTGCCGGTGATCACCGATGACTATGTCGACCGCGCCTTCGGCACCGGCGTGGTCAAGGTCACGCCTGCGCATGACTTCAACGATTACCAGGTGGGTGTGCGGCATGAGTTGCCGCTGATCAACCTGTTCACCGTCACCGCCACCATCAACGAGAATGCGCCGGAGCGGTACCGCGGCCTGGATCGTTACGACGCACGCAAGCTGGTGCTGTCCGAACTGGAAGACCTGGGCGTCTTGGTCGAAACCAAGCCGCACAAGCTGCAGGTGCCGCGCGGCGACCGTACCGGCCAGGTGATCGAGCCGTATCTCACCGACCAGTGGTTCGTGAAGATGGACGCGCTGGCCAAGCGCGGCCTGGAGCTGGTCGAAAGCGGCCAGGTCAAGTTCGTCCCGCCGAACTGGATCAATACCTATCGCCACTGGATGGAGAACATCCAGGATTGGTGCATCAGCCGTCAGTTGTGGTGGGGGCATCGCATTCCGGCGTGGTTCGACGAGGCAGGCAAGTGCTATGTCGGCCATGACGAAGCCGAGGTGCGCGCGAAACACGGCCTGGGGGCCGACGTCGCGCTGCACCAGGACAGCGACGTGCTGGAAACCTGGTTCTCCTCGCAACTGTGGCCGTTCTCCACGCTGGGCTGGCCGGACGCGAACGCGATGGCCGAGCGCGGTTTCGCGCGCTATCTGCCGTCGTCGGTGCTGGTCACCGGCTTCGACATCATCTTCTTCTGGGTGGCGCGCATGATCATGGCCACCGACAGCTTCACCGGCCAGGTGCCGTTCCGCGATGTCTATATCACCGGCCTGATCCGCGATGCGCAGGGCCAGAAGATGTCCAAGTCCAAGGGCAACGTGCTCGACCCGCTGGACATCATCGACGGCATCAGCATCGAAGACCTGGTTGCCAAGCGCACCACCGGGCTGATGCAGCCACGCATGGCCGAGAAGATCGAAAAAGCCACGCGCAAGGAGTTCCCGGACGGCATCATCGCCCATGGTGCCGACGCGTTGCGCTTCACCATCGCCGCACTCGCCACGCATGGCCGCGACATCAAGTTCGATCTGGGCCGCGCCGAAGGCTACAAGAACTTCTGCAACAAGCTGTGGAACGCCACGCGCTTTGTGCTGATGAACACCGAAGGCGCGCGCTTTGCCGGCGTGCCGCAGCCGCGTACCGAAGCCGAGCAATGGATTCTGGCGCGCCTGGACAAGGTGACTGCAGAAACCCACGCACACTATGCCAGCTACCGCTTCGATCTGCTGACGCAATCGCTGTACGAGTTCGCCTGGAATGCGTTCTGCGACTGGTTCGTCGAACTGGCCAAGCCCGCGCTCAACGGCCAGGACAGCGAGGCAGCCGCCAGCACGCGCCACACACTGCTGTACGTGCTCGAAGCGCTGCTGCGCCTGCTGCACCCACTCACCCCGTTCGTCACCGAGGAACTGTGGCAGCAGGTTGCACCGCGCCTGGGCATCAGCGCCGCCACGATCTCGTTGCAGGCATTCCCGCAGGCCGGCGATGTCGACACTGCGGGCTACACCAGCGCAGAGGCGGATGTCGAATGGCTGAAGTCGATGGTGTCGGCACTGCGTCGTGTGCGCAGCGAGTTGAACGTACCGCCGTCCAAGCAGGTGCGCCTGCTGCTGCAGGCCGGCACTGCCGACGATCGCACCCGTGTCGGCCGCTTCGCCTCGCAGCTGTCGTTCCTGCTCAAGCTCGAAGCGATCGACTGGCTCGACGCCGGCCAGGACACACCGCCGTCGGCCACGGCCATCGTCGGCGAGCTCACCCTGCTGGTGCCGCTGGAAGGCCTGGTCGACATGGATGCCGAACGCACGCGCCTGGACAAGGAAATCAAGCGCGTGGAAGCCGAGATCGGCAAGTGCAATGGCAAGCTGGGCAACGCCACGTTTGTGCAGAACGCACCGGCCGTGGTGGTCGAGCAGGAACGCGCGCGCCTGAACGACTGGACCACGCAGCTGACCGGCCTGCGCGAGCAACGCGCCAAGCTCTAGGACCGCCAATCACTGTTGGCCGAGACGGGGTCAACAGCCTGGTTAGTCGAGGGCGCGGTGCCCTCACCGCGTGCGCGACACGCCGTGAACCCGCCCCTGGGAGCTCGGTGGCGGCATCCATGCCGCCACACAGTCCCGCAACGGACAAGGACACCGCACCAGGCAATTGGTCGGCGCTCATCTGAAAAGCTGTCTGTCGTGCGGTGTGCATTAGACGCGGGGCCGATACGTCACGATCGAACAGGGCGCATCCAGCACTGCTCTTCCATGCACACCGACCGTCTCGACTGGTCCTTGCCGGCCCACCGTCGCGGGACCCTGAGCGGCATGGATGCCGCGCCGGAGCCTACATGGACGTACTTGCGGCGTGTCCCGCGATGGTGGGCCGGCAAGGGCCCTGCAGCAAACTCGCAGCGTCGAGTGCGCGGTGCCCTCACCGCTTGCGGGACACGCCGTGAACCCGTCCCTGGGGGCTCGGTGGCGGCATCCATGCCGCCACACGGTCCCGCAACCGGCAAGGACACCGCGCCAGACAGTTGGTCGGCTGCTTTACTGAAAACCATGCACACCGATCATCTCGACTGGTCCTTGCCCGCCAACCGTCGCGGGACCTTACGCGGCATCGATGCCGCGTAATGGTGGGCGGGCAAGGGCCCTGCATGGATCCTGCGCCCGGCTGCGCAGAGAACTGAAGACGCGTGATGCTGCGCGCACGCGCCACGGCGTCGAAACAGCGTATGTCGCCGGACAATGAGACATCGATAAGGACATTACGCAAACGCACAACGCCCACAGTGCTGCGGGCGTTATGGAAAGACGTGCAACGCTGCACGCATCGCGGCGTTGCGTACCGCAGGGGCCTTACAGCTTGCCCGCCCCGGCCTTTGCCTTGACGTCTGTAGGTATAGGGCGGCTTCCAGCCGATGTTGCTGTTCCACGAGCAATTCAGCGCCTTGCCGTTGATCAGCGAACCCTGGTCACGATACACGCTGCCCTTGTAGTCGCCGGCGATCTTGTCGCAGCTGCTCACACCACCGATGTCGAACGCATTTGCAGTACCCGTCTTGCGGGCACTGCATTTGCGTGGTGCATTGATAAGGCTTACAGCTTTCCGGCGCCGGCCTTCGCCTTGACGTCCGCAGCGACCTTGTCGGCCGACAGCAGGCTATAGGTGTACGGCGGGGTCCAGCCGATGTTGCTGTTCCACGAGCACGTCAGTGCCTTGCCGTTGAGCAGCGAGCCTTGATCGCGATAGACGCTGCCGCCGTAGTCGGCCGCAATCTTGTCGCAGCTGCTCACCCCACTGATGTCGAACACGTTGCGCTCGGAGAAGATCTTCGACTCCTTGCCCACGCCATGCGCATGCGAGAACGGGTAGACCTTATTGCTGGTGCTGCCGACGTGGTAGTTGTTGTACAGATGCACCTGCCCGAAGCGCACCCGCGGTGCGCGTGCGGAGATGTTCTCGAACAAGGTGTTGTGGATGGTCACCTTGAGCTTGCCGCTGTCGGTGCTGGAGGCGCTGTCGCTGGAGCCGATCAGGTCGTTCTTCTCGTGCGACTTGAACGCCGAGTAGGAAATGGTGACGAAGTTAGCGCCCTTCTTAACGTCCATCGCACCATCGTGATGCTGCTTGGGACGGCCGTTGGCGGTGCCGTTCTGATCGTCGGTACGACGACCGTCGGTGAAGGTGACATGGTCCACCCACACATTGGTTGCGCCCTCGACCGTCAGGCCGTCGTACTCGGCATTCCAGTTGCCGGCGCTGCCGTCATCCGGGTCCCAGACCGGCTGCGGATCCCACGGATTTTCAATGGTGAGATTGCGGATGATGACGTCGTTGGCCTTGACGTAGAAATAGCCTTCGCGGATCTCCGCATTGCTGGTGATGCCGATCAGCGTGGTCTTGGTGGGGATGTCCAACCGCGCGCGGCTCTTCATGTCCGAGGTCGTGGTGTACGGCTTGCCTTCGCTGATATCGATGATGCCGCTGATCTTGATGATGCGCCCGTTGCTCCCCACGCTGGCTTTCAGCGCGCTCTTCAGCTCGGCGGCAGTCTTGACCGTGTAGATATTGGCTGCGGCCGCTTTGGAACCGCCCTTGGTCCCTCCGTTCTGTGTTGCCCAACCAGTGGTTGCAACTTCCAGTGCAGGATCGGCGCAGGCAACGCCAACAACCAGCAACGACCCGACAAACAGCGACGCGGCGGCCGCCGTTGAAAATTTCGGCTTCATCTTGATCTCTCCCTCGGATAGGTTCGATGCGCCGCGCGGCGGCACACCCCTCGTCTAGCAGGCGCGGAACATACTTTTCATCTCTGTAATGTTCAGTTCCGCGACGCCGATACTAGGAGCATCGCAATGGCTTGTATCTAGCCGATGTATCGATGTGCACGCGCAGTCACGCAAACGGTTGCGGGACATCCAGGAGAAGACAAAACGCTGTAATCAAGACACGCGGAGACAGGCATGAGGACACTGCAGCGCAGCATGCTCTGCATCGCAACGCAGACCGACACAGCTCCAGCACGGTGTGCCGCCGCCATCACATGCATGCGTGTTTTTTTTCGGCGCGCACGGCAATTGCACTGCGATGCATCGCTATCGCAATGCGCCTGGCACATGGACACAGTCGATTGGCGCTGCTGGAAACCACGGGTGGCACGTGGCGGCATGATCACCGTCGCGGTTGCAGGTGCGCCCTGCCGGATGGCGCCGCGCAGACGACACCTCGGGCGATGCAAATGGGAAAAACATTCACCCTGTTGCGATCGATTGCAGCGATGCGCAACAGCTCGGCGCACAGCGGGTGCGTTGCCTGATGACCTGATCGTGGTGCATCACCACAACGCCGCTTCAGTGGCGAAACAGCAAGGCGCCGGCACGGTCGCCTGGCGGCTACGCAGGAGCCGGGGTGGTGTCTCGGGTCGTGACGCGTGCCTCACCGATGCAACCGCGCGACGCGTATCAGGTGCGTCGGGGCAGAACCAGCCGGACGCGGGAGAACGCTTCCATCAGCCTCGGCCGATGAGGCTCAGGAGAACCCTTCGAAGGACAACTCGATTGCCATCACCAGCGCATCTTCGCGGCCGGTATTGGAGGGGTAGTAGCGTGGGCGCCGCCCGATCTCATTGAAGCCCTCGGAGTGATACAGCGCAATCGCCGACGGATTGGACGGGCGTACTTCCAGAAACGCGCGCCGCGCGCCGCGATCGCAGGCACCCTTGATCAGCGCGCGCAACAGCACGCGGCCATGCCCGCGGGATTGCGCCTCCGGTGCGATGCAGACATTGAGCACGTGCGCCTCGTCGGCAGCGATGCTGATCACTCCGTAGCCAATGACCTGCCCGCCCTGCTCCATCACCCAGCCCGGATAGCCGGCCTGCAGGCAGTCGCGAAAGATGCTGCGCGTCCACGGGAACGGATAGGCCCGATGTTCGATTTCCATCACCACATCCAGATCGCTCTCGCGCATGGCGCGCAGCGAGGTGGGCAGCGGCGCGTTCAAGGCGCTCATGCCGGGTTCCGACGCCGCCGCAGCGCGCGCAGTTGCGGCCACAGCGCGCGCTTGGCGGCCGGGTTGCCGCGCAGCTCGGCCAGCGGCCAGGACGCCATCAAGGCTTGCGTATTCGGATCGCCGGGGTTGCAGCCGGAGGCGCGCAGCAACGCCATCTGCAGGCGATCGGGCATGCCGACCCGGCTGCGCCGCGGCGGCGCTGCCGGCGGCGCAGTCGTGACCGCATCCGGCGCGTGGGCCGGCGCCACCGGTGCGCTGCGGCGGACCGCTGGCGCCGGCATTGGTGGCGTGCGCTCCACGCGCGGCGGTGCAGCCGCCGGCGCGCGCTCCATCGTCTCCTCAGGCACCGCCGCCGCGTCCACGGTGTCGCGATCCAGATACACGGTGTGTCCCAACGCCTGCAGATACGACACCTGCAGATCGGACCACATCGGCTCGGAGGCCAATTGACTCATGGCATCTGGCTCATGGCAGCTCGGGCGTGCGCCGCCAGCGCCGCCACAGCCACATCACCGGCCCGGACAGTGCATACAGCACGCCGATCACCAGCAGCGAACGGGCCAGATCGATCACCAGCAGCGCGATCACCACCGTGGCGATCGCCAGCGCCAGGAACGGCACACGGTCGGCACGCGGACCACGCGCGCCGCCCTTGAAACTCCAGAACCGGATCCGGCTGACCATCAGCAAGGCCGATACCACCGTGACCGCCAGCGCCAGGTAACGCAGCTGCTCGCCATCGAAGCCCAGGCTGTCGTCGGCAAACGCCCAGACGAAGGACATCATCAAGCCGGCGGCCGCCGGGCTGGCCAGGCCGATGAACCAGCGCTTGTCGACCACCCCCACTTGCGTGTTGAAGCGCGCCAGGCGCAGCGCCGCGCAGGCCGCATACAGAAACGCGGCCGACCAGCCGACCCGGCCCATCACGTTGCTGTCGTACTTCAGCGCCGACAGCGACCAGTGATACATCACCAGCGCCGGGGCCATGCCGAAGCTGACCAGATCGGCCAGCGAGTCGTACTGCACGCCGAACTCGCTGCTGGTATTGGTCAGGCGCGCGACCCGGCCGTCCAGCCCGTCCATCACCGCGGCCACGAACACCGCCATGGCGGCCTGGACGAATTGCCCGTTGGCGGCGGCGATGATGGCGTAGAAACCGGAAAACAGCCCGGCGGTGGTGAACAGGTTCGGCAGCAGGTAGATCGTGCGCGAGCGCGGGGGCGGTCTCATCTCATCCATCCGGCAAGTGTAGGGCCTGAGGTCCATCCGGCGGTAGCGCGCCGGCGTCTTGCAGCCTCACTTGCCAGCGCCGGCCGCGGATGCTGCAATCGCCGCGGGAATCATCCAGGGGAAGCCACATGCACCTGTCGTCCGGGCTTTGCGCCCTGTTGATGCTGGTCAGCGCCGCCGCCGGCGCGACCGATCTGTACAAATGGAAGGACGCCAAGGGCGTCACCCACTACACCGAAACCCCGCCACCGTCCGGCCAGCGCTACGAAGCGCGCCGGATCGATGCACGCAGCGGCACCGCCGCCATCGCCGCGCCGGACACCACCACGCCCGAATCGGCCGACTGCCTGACCGCACGCCGCAACCTGGAGCTGCTCAGCGGCAAGGGCGAGGTCACCATGGGCGCCGGCGCCGATGGCAAGCCCGGCACCCCGCTGGACCCGGATGCCCGCGCGGCGCAACGCAACCTCGCCGAAGCGGCCGCCAAGGCCTATTGCAAGCCGGCAGCGAGCGGCACTCCGGCCTCCTGAGCCGGCCCGGGAGCGAGCACCTACCGGCCCATGCGTCCGGCCGATCGGCCGGCGCCACTGACCGGCAGGGCGCGAGACTGGCAAACTATGGGCTTTCCGCCCAAGCGAAGCCCGATGCGTCTTTCCCAGTTCCACCTGCACACCACCAAGGAAACCCCGGCCGACGCCGAGTTGGTCAGCCACCGTCTGATGCTGCGCGCGGGCATGATCCGCAAGCTGGCCTCCGGGCTGTACACCTGGTCGCCACTGGGTCTGCGCGTGCTGCGCAAGGTCGAGGCCATCGTGCGCGAGGAAATGAACCGCGCCGGGGCGGTGGAAGTGCTGTTCCCCACCATCCAGCCGCGCGAACTGTGGGATGCCACCGGTCGTTGGGAAAAGTTCGGCGGGCAGTTGCTCAAGATCAAGGATCGCAAGGAGCAGGAGTTCTGCTACAGCCCGACCGCCGAAGAGGCCGCGGCCGAATTCGCGCGCCAGGAAATCAACAGCTACAAGCAGTTGCCGCTGAACTTCTTCCAGATCCAGACCAAGTTCCGCGATGAGATCCGTCCACGCTTCGGCGTGATGCGCGCGCGCGAATTCCTGATGAAGGACGCCTACTCCTTCCATCTCACCGATGCCGACATGGCGCGCGAATACGACAACATGCGCGCGGCCTACACCCGAATCTTCACCCGGCTGGGGCTGGAATTCCGCGCCGTGCAGGCCGACTCCGGCGCGATCGGCGGCGATGCCTCGCAGGAATTCCACGTCATTGCCGCTTCCGGGGAAGACTCGCTGGCATTCTCCACCGGCTCCGATTACGCCGCCAACGTGGAAACCGCCAGCGCCGCCCTGCCCGCCCCGCGCGCCGAGGCTGGCGAGGCGATGCGCCAGGTCGCAACGCCCACCCAGAAGACCTGCGAAGACGTCGCCCGGTTGCTGGGCATCACGCTGCAGCGCACGGTCAAGTCGGTGGCGGTGATGACCGAGGCCGGCTTCGTGCTGGTGCTGGTGCGCGGCGATCACGCCGTCAACGAGATCAAGCTCGGCAAGGTCGCCGGCCTGGCCGGCTACCGCCTGGCCAACGAGACCGAGATCCGCGACCACCTCGGCTGCGAGCCGGGCTTCCTGGGCCCGGTGAACACCGCCCGCCCGGTGCGCGTGGTGGCCGACCGCGATGTCGCGGCGATGGCCGATTTCGTGGTCGGTGCCAACGTGCCCGGCGAACACCTGGCAGGGGTCAACTGGGGCCGCGACCTGCCCGAACCTGACACCGTTGCCGATGTGCGCAACGTCATCGACGGCGAACGCGCGGCCGATGGCGGCGAACTGCGTCTGGCGCGCGGAATCGAGGTGGGCCATGTGTTCCAGCTCGGCGACCAGTATGCGCAGGCACTGCAGGCCACCGTGATCGACGAGAACGGCAAGCCCGCGGTGATGAAGATGGGCTGCTACGGCATCGGCATTTCGCGCATCGTGGCTGCGGCGATCGAGCAGAACCATGACGATGCCGGCATTGTCTGGCCCGCACCGATGGCACCGTGGCAGGTGGCGATCTGCATCATCAACCCCAAGCAGGATGCACAGGTGGTTGCCGCCGCCCAGGCATTGCTGGACGAATTGATCGCCGCGGGGATCGACGCGGTGCTGGACGATCGCGGCCTGCGCCCGGGCGCCATGTTTGCCGATATGGAACTGCTGGGCATTCCGCATCGGGTGGTGGTCTCCGAACGCGGATTGGCCGCCGGCACATTTGAATATCGTGCCCGCACTGCAGAGGCAGCAGAAAACCTGGATAAGGCCGGGTTATTCTCCCGCCTGGGTTGTTGATCAAATCAGCCGAAACTACTTGGATTGGATGAACACAAGGCGCCGAATTATTTCGGCGCATTTGTCACCCGGGTTTTCTGACATTATGATGGCAAGCGCTGCCACGGACCGGCATTCTTTTCTCTCTCATCCTCCGGAGTAGTGATGTCGATCGATCTTAGCGGCCTGTCGGCCAAGCAGTTGGGTGCCCTGATCAAAAACGCGAAGAAGCAGCAGACCGTGGTTGCCAAGCGTGCTCCGATTGCCAAGGTCCGCACGCAACTGACCCGCGCGGCAAAAGCCCAGGGTTATTCCATCGAAGAATTGTTTGGCACCAGCGCCGGCCCGGGTCGTCCTGCTGCCGCTGCCAAGCCGGGGCCGCGCGCCGGCCGCAAGCTGGGCAAGGTTCCGCCCAAGTATCGCAACCCCGCCAATCCCCAGGAAGCCTGGACCGGCCGCGGCAAGCAGCCGCGCTGGCTGGCCGAACTGACCGCCGCCGGCAAGAAAGTCGAAGACTTTCTGATCAGCAAGGTCAGCACCAAGAAGACTCCGGCCAAGAAGGCCGCCCCGCGCAAGGCCGCCACCAAGCGCGCGCCCAAGAAGTCCAAGGCCGCCTGATTCACAGCAATAAAAACCCCGGCATTGCCGGGGTTTTTATTGCGCGTTTTTATCTGTCATAAATTCTTGCGGGCCGGAATCAACAGATTGCCGAACAGCAATCCGGCCATCAAGGCCATCACGATATTGGTCACCGCCAATAGTGCGGCCTGCCCGACACTGACATCCTGTTGCTGTACCAGGGTCAGAAAGCCACGCAAGCTGACACTGCCCGGAACCAGCATGATGATGCCGGGCAAACGGATCAATGCACCGGGTTTTTGCACCACCCGCCCGAACAGATTACCGGCGGCGGTCAATGCCATCGCCGATGCAAAGACACCGGCCGGACCACCCCAGGCATGTCCGGCATAACGCGCAATGACATACCCGGACATGGCCGCTGCCATGATCCATAAATAATCGCGCCGATTGGCCTTGAACAACACCGCAAATGCATAAGCGGCCACCAGCAGCGAGGCCCATTCCACCCAGCTGGCCTGCGGGCGCAATGCAGCCACCTGCGGATGCAGGCCGACCACCTGGGTCAGCGTCACCGCGATCACCGCACCGACGGTGAGCTTGAGCACCGTGGTCACCGCACCGGCCAGCCGCGCCGTGCCCGAGACCCAGTGCTGGCTGGCCAGCTCGTTGAAGGCATTGGTCAACGACATGCCGGGCAGCAGCACCACCAGCGAGGCGATGATCACCGTATTGAGGTTCAACGGCCCGAGCAACGACGCCACCACGGCGGCCACGACCCCGGCCAACAGCCCGGCCAGCGCCTCGCCGGCCTCCTTGGTCGCCGGCCGCTTGTCGGTGTACTGGGTCAGCAGGCCGATCGACATGCCGATCGCGCCGGCGGTGGCGATGTCCAGCCAGGGCAGTTTCCACAGCCCTGCCACGCCGGCGGCGGCCAGCCCGAATGCCAGCACCTGCATGGTCTTGCCGCGCCGATCGACCTCGCGGTCCAGCCGCCGCAGCGCGGTGTGGCCCTGCGCGATGCTCATGCGCCCGTTGGCCACGCTGTCGGCCACGTAATCGGCCACGCTGAGCTTGTACAGGTCATTCTCGCCCGGGGCCAGCCGGATCACCCGGGTGATGTCGCTGGAGCCGATGGCCTTGGTCGGATCGCTGAAGCTCAAGATGATCCCGGTGGGATTGGACCAGGGCTCGCAGTCCAGGCCCAGCTTCTGCGACAGTCCGACCACGGCGGCCTCCAGGCGCTGCGCGGTGGTGCCGTAGGAATGCAGGCGTCCGGCGATTTCCGAAACAAAGGCGACGCGCTGGGCATAGGTGGCGCTGGCGGACGGTTGGACGACGGTGGCAGCGGACATGCGTGGCGGGTCGGATCGGAGAAACGCCGTCTGGCGAGGCCGCCAGTGTATGCCGCAGCGCCCCTGGCCGGCGTGCCGATCGTCTGTGCCGGGACCACAAGTGCGAAGCGTCCCCATCATTCGCTCACGCCGGGCGCGGTATGCTGGCGCCACGGACAGGCCACCCATGATCAAACCGCAACCTCCCCGCATCGACCAAGACTCGCAGGATCAGACCCAGCTCCGCCTCGCCGGCAGTTGGGTGCTGGCAACCGCCCTGTCCCAGGCAGAACAGCTGCAGGCCGTGCCCGACGGGGTGCGCCGCATCGACGCGCGCGGCATCGGCCAACTGGATTCGGCCGGCGTGCTGCAGTTGCTGCGCTTCGCCGGCCGCATGGGCCTGAAGGAAGATGCGATCGATTTCCGCGATGAGCACCAGGCCCTGGTGTGCACCATCGAGGAACTCAACGACGAACGCCCCAAGCCCAAACGCGACTACGGCTTTGTCGCCGCGCTGGACCGTCTGGGCCGCACCACCCATGGCGTCGGCCAGGGCATCCTGGAACTGAACAGTTTTCTAGGCGAGAACCTGGTCAAGATCGGGCGGCTGATCCACGAGCCGCGCCGCTTCCGCCTGACCGCCACCGTGCACCACATGGAGCAGGTCGGCCTGGACGCGGTGCCGCTGGTGGTGCTGCTGTCGTATCTGGTTGGCGCGGTGATCGCGTTCCTGGGCTCGACCATCCTGCGCGACTTCGGCGCGGAAATTTATGTGGTGGAGCTGGTGTCCATCGCCTTCCTGCGCGAGTTCGCGGTGCTGCTGACCGCCATCGTGCTGGCCGGGCGCACTGCCAGCGCCTTCACCGCGCAGATCGGTGCGATGAAATCACGCGAGGAAGTGGACGCGATCCGCACCCTGGGCCTGGACCCGATCGACCTGCTGGTGATCCCACGCCTGCTCGCGCTGATCTTCACCCTGCCGCTGCTGACCTTCATCGCGATGATCGCCGGTCTGGCCGGCGGCGTCACCGTGGGCGCGTTCGACCTGGACATTCCGCCGCAGATGTATCTGGCGCGCATGCACGACACCATCCAGTTGCGGCATTTCCTGGTCGGGCTGTCCAAGGCGCCGCTGTTTGCGCTGGTGATCGGCCTGATCGGCTGCCTGGAAGGCCTGAAGGTCAGCGGCACCGCGCAATCGGTGGGCGAGCGCACCACCTCCTCGGTAGTGCAGACGATTTCCTTGGTCATCATCCTCGACGCGGTCGCCGCGCTGTGGTTCATGAAGATGGGGTGGTGATGAGGACGGGATTCGACATTCGGGATTGGGGATTCGTGCAGGGCGCGAGCGCAGCTGGTGCCCTGACTTTCGGGAGAGCTGTGCTGTGACCCATCCCGAATCCCCACTCCCCAATCCCGGCACAGAGGCCGAGGCCGACGACGACCAGCTGGCGATTTCCGTGCGCGGGCTGACCAACCGTTTCGGCAGCCAGGTCGTGCACGAGGACCTGGATCTGGACGTGCGTCGCGGCGAGATCCTGGGCGTGGTCGGCGGCTCGGGCACCGGCAAGTCGGTGCTGATGCGCAGCATCCTGGGCCTGCGCGAGCCGGATGCCGGCAGCATCCAGGTATTGGGGGCGGATGCGCGCTCGGGCCGCTTCGCCGACCGCCAGCACATCACCCGCAATACCGGCGTGCTGTTCCAGGACGGCGCGCTGTTCTCGTCGATGACCGTCGGCGAAAACGTGCAGGTGCCGCTGAAGGAGCATCACGGCGAGTTTCCGGAGCGCTGGTATTTCGAGCTGGCGCTGCTGAAGATCAAGCTGGCCGGCCTGCCGGCCGATGCGCTGGACAAACTGCCCTCGCAGCTGTCCGGCGGCATGCGCAAGCGCGCCGGCCTGGCGCGGGCGCTGGCGCTGGATCCGCCGCTGCTGTTCCTGGACGAGCCCACTGCCGGGCTGGACCCGATCGGCGCGGCCGCCTTCGACCGCCTGATCCGCACCTTGCAGCAGGCATTGGGCCTGACCGTGTTCCTGATTACCCATGACCTGGATACGCTGTACGCCATCTGCGACCGCATCGCGGTGCTGGCCGATCACAAGGTGATTGCCAACGCGCCGCTGGCCGAGATCGAACAGGTCGACCACCCCTGGATCCAGGAATACTTCCACGGTCCGCGCGCCCGCGCCGCGCGCGCGGCCAAGACCGACTCCACCGAGACCGCCTGAGCATGGAAACCAAAGCCAATTACGTCCTGATCGGCGCCTTCACCATCGTGGCAGGCCTGGCCCTGCTGCTGTTCGGGCTATGGGCCGCAAAGTATTCCTCCGACCGCACCTGGCAGCAGTACCGGGTGGTGTTCCGTGAGGCGGTGACCGGCCTGTCGGTCGGCAGCCCGGTGCAGTACAACGGCATCGCGGTCGGCTCGATCACCGAGCTGACGCTGGCGCCGAACGACCCGCGCCAGGTGGTCGCGCACGTGCGGGTGAACTCCACCACGCCGATCAAGAGCGATACCCGCGCCAAGCTGGCCATCACCAGCCTGACCGGCCCGTCGATCATCCAGCTCTCCGGCGGCACGCCAGAGGCACCGTCGCTGACCACCATCGACAAGAGCGACGCGCCGATCATCCAGACCACGCCGTCGGCGCTGCAGAACATCACCGACACCGCCAACCGCATCGTCGAGCGCATGGACCAGATGCTCTCGGACAAGAACGTGGCCAGCATCACTGCCACCTTGCAGAACCTGGAAAAGATCAGCGGCGGCATCGCCGATCGCGACGAAGGCATGCAGGCGCTGATCGTCAGCGCGCGCGATGCCGCACGCAATCTGGACACCACCCTGACCACCACCAACGGCACCATCAAGCGGCTGGACCAGAACCTGGTGCAGCAGCTGCCGGGCATCCTGGAGAAGCTCGATGCCACCCTGGTAAAGCTGGATTCGGCTGCCGGCAACGCCGACAACATCCTTGGCGAGAACCGCGCGGCCATCAACAGCTTTGCCAATGACGGGCTGGGCCAGCTCGGGCCCACGCTGACCGAATTGCGCGGCCTGATCCGCGACCTGCGCCGGGTCAGCGACAAACTGGACAACAACCCTGCGCGCTACCTGCTCGGCCGCGACGCACCCAAGGAGTTCGAACCGAAATGACTGCCATGCGCCTGTTGCGTCCCGTGTTGTGCGTCTCCCTGCTGGCGCTGGGCGGCTGCTCGCTGCTGACCGGCGGCGACCAGAAGCCGGCCACCATCTACGCGCCGACCGTGCGGGTGACGCCCAATCCGTCCTGGCCGCAGGTGGCCTGGCAACTGGCGGTGGCCAAGCCGAGCGCGGCGCGCATCATCGACAGCCCGCGCATCAACGTGCGCCCGACCCCGAGCGAATTGCAGGTCTACCACGGCGCAGGCTGGGCGCAGCCGGCCACCGATATGCTGGAAGACAGCGTGGTGCGCGCATTCGAGGACTCCGGCAAGATCGCCGCAGTCGCCCGCATCGGCACCGGCATCCGCTCCGACTACAAGCTGGCGATCGACCTGCGCCGCTTCGAGTCCGATTACGCCGGCCAGGCGCTACCCTCGGCCACCATCGAGCTCAATGCCAAGCTGCTGCACGCCGCCGACCAGCGCGTGGTGGCCTCGCGCACCTTCCTGGTGGCACGCCCGTCCAGCGGCACCGACACGGCGGCAGTGGCAGCGGCATTCGAACAGGCGATGACGCAGGTCACCACCGAACTGGTCGGCTGGACCCTGCTCAATGGCCAGCAGGATAGCCAGCGAGTGCCGCGTCCGCTGTCACCGCGACAGCCGGACTAGCGCTTGGGGCCCCGCGCATCAATCTTGCGAAACGTCAGATTGATGCGCTCGCCGACCGGTTTTGCGGTGCGCGGCAACGCATGCTTGTAGTGGCGCTGGGTATCGCCTCCCATCAGCAGCAAATCGCCGTGCCCCAGTTCCAGCGCCTGCTTCAACGCCGCATCCTCGCGATGCCTGAAGGCA
The DNA here is from genome assembly GCF_003993515.1 of Xanthomonas sp. BRIP62415. NCBI lineage: Bacteria > Pseudomonadati > Pseudomonadota > Gammaproteobacteria > Lysobacterales > Lysobacteraceae > Xanthomonas > Xanthomonas sp. BRIP62415. The sequence continues at coordinate 317,948 of NZ_QEZH01000018.1, read as the reverse complement.
AAGCGCCGCGTCGCGCCCAGGCTCAGCGAAGCGATCAACGGCTGCGCGCCCAACTCCGGCTCGTCGTCGCTGTGCCAGCCCATCGCATCGTTGCCGCTGCGGTAACGGTTGGCCAGCACGCTGTTGAATGGCGCCCCGGTCTCGGCCTGCAGGCGCGCGCGTAGAGGCTGCAATACCTCCAGCCACGGCTGCGGCGCGAACTGCGTGCCCGAGTAGCGGTAGCTGGCGTCCGCATCGCCGATCCAACTGCTCAGACGCGGCGAATCCACCGTCCGCCCGAACATGCGGATGCGATGCACCTCCCACTGCACCTGCGTCAGCAGCGCCTGCAGCAGCGCATCGGCCTGCGCGCGCGGCAACCAGCCACGGCACCAGGCGATCTCTGCATGCGGCAAGGCAACCCGAATCTTCATGCTTCAAACGCTAGCACGCTCCCGCTGCGTGAGGCTGGGCGGTACGGATGAATCGATCCGATTTGCCGCCGTCACATCGAATCCCGGAAAATGCGCGGTAGCCATCGAGCCAACGGGAGCGGAGCAATGTCGGAAGCAGGAGTCGGCGCAAGTGCGCCAGAGACGGTCGAGCGCGACGTGATGGAGTACGACGTCGTCACCGTCGGCGCCGGCCCGGCCGGGCTGGCTTTTGCGATCCGGCTCAAGCAGCTGGATCCGGCCATCAGCGTCTGCGTGATCGAAAAATCCAGCACCATCGGTGCGCATATCCTGTCCGGCGCGGTGATCGAGCCGGGCCCGCTGGATGCCTTGCTGCCGGGCTGGCGCGACAACCCGCCGCCGATCTGCGTGGCCGCCACCGACGACGAGTTCTGGTTCCTCGGCAAGGACAGCGCGCGCAAGTTCCCGGTGGTGCCGCCGGGCATGCGCAACCACGGCAACTTCATCGTCAGCCTGGGCGCAATGTGCGCCTGGCTGGCGCCGCAGGCCGAAGCATTGGGCGTGGAGATCTATCCGGGCTTTGCCGCTGCCGAAACGCTGCACGACGCCAACGACCAGGTCATCGGCGTACGTATCGGCGACATGGGCGTGGCCAAGGATGGGTCGCACAAGCCCGGTTACACCGCCGGCATCGACATCCGTGCCAAGGTCACCGTGCTGGCCGAAGGCGCACGCGGGCACCTCACCAAGCGCCTGCTCAAGCGCTTCGACCTCACCGCCGACGCCGACCCGCAGGGCTATTCGATCGGCATCAAGGAACTGTGGCAGGTACCGGAGGGGCGCGTCAGTCCCGGCAAGATCGTGCATACGCTGGGCTGGCCGGCCGACAACCGCACCTACGGCGGCAGCTTCCTGTATCACCTGGACAATAACCAGATCGCGCTTGGTTATGTGAGCGGGCTGGACTACAGCGACCCGCAATACCAGCCATGGGAAGCCTTCCAGCAATGGAAAAACCACGCGCTGATCAAGCCGTTGCTGGAAGGCGGCAGCATCCTCTCGGCCGGCGCGCGCGCCATCGTCACCGGCGGCTGGCAGTCGCTGCCGAAGGTGGAAATGCCGGGCGCCCTGTTGATCGGCGACACTGCCGGCCTGCTCAACGTGCCCAAGATCAAGGGCACCCACCAGGCGATCCGCAGCGGCATGCTGGCCGCCGAACATCTGGTGCAATCGCAGCTGGCGCCGCAAGGCTTCGACGCCAAGTTGCGCGCCTCCGATGCGATGGCCGAGCTCAAGCAGGTGCGCAACATCAAGCCGGGCTTCAAGAAGGGCCTGTGGTTCGGCCTGCTCAACGCCGCCTGGGAAACTGCGCTCAAGGGCGCCTCACCATGGACACTGAAGAACAAGCCCGACTGGTCGGCATTGCACAAGATCGGCGAGTACGAGCAACCCACGCGCCACTACGGCACGCGCGAGCTCGCTCCGCGCGACCGGCTGCAGGCGGTGTACTTCGCTGCCACCGAGCACGACGAAGACCAGCCCGTGCATCTGAAGGTACTCGACACCGACGTGTGCGCTACCCGCTGCGTACAGGAATACGACAATCCCTGCACCCGCTTCTGCCCGGCCAACGTCTACGAAATGGTCGCAGACGCCGGCAGCCCGTCCGGCAAGCGCCTGCAGATCAACGCCGCCAACTGCGTGCACTGCAAGACCTGTGACATCAAGGACCCGTACGAGATCATCACCTGGGTCACGCCGGAGGGTGGTTCGGGCCCGAACTACCAGAATCTATAAATAAAAAAGGCGCTCATCTGGCGCCTTTTTATTTAGACCCGATAATCTTTACAGATTATTTAACAGGGTCAAGCTCCAGCGTTGGCTGCCCAAAATCAGAAAACCAGCTAACACCTTCTTGTACCACATCCACCTTAAGCTTACGTCCATCCAAGCGCGACTCTAGTGGAAACTGCACAGTAACGGAAGCTGCATTACCTGGCGCAATATCGGGCAAGGGCGTACGCGAAAAATCTCTTACCATCCCTTCTGCACTCCCGTCAGGGCCAAGAATCTGAACCCCTAGATTCACAGGCGGATTGCTAGCCCCGGAAAGTGCTGCAACACCATGGTTTTCCACTTTCACCACGAAACTGACAGACCCAGAGGCTGTATCAACCTTAGGCTGAGACTCAAGCGTTAGCTTTACACCAACTTGATCTGCTGTAAGTTTTTTAATTTCCTGAACACCAATAGGCGTTGCAGGTTCAGAAGAGGCTGGGGTAGCAGTCGAGTCTTTAGAAACCTCAGGTGCATTTGACTCATTTTTACTGCATGCAACTGTCATCATCGTCATCGCGATAGACAGCATAAATATATATGAGCGTTTCATCATTTGACCTAGGAGTAGTTAAGTAAAATTCTCGTGAAGAATTCACCAAGCAAATTGGTGCTACTGGTCCATACTACACTGCTAACGCCCGCTTGAATTGATCTCCTGTACGATATTCGACGCCCGTTTTCTCTCGAAGGTCAAGCTCACTTACCCCGTCCGCCGCCTCCACCAACACCAGCCCGCCATCGGTGACGTCGAATACGGCCAGATCAGTGATGATGCGATCGACCACGCCAACGCCGGTCAATGGCAGGTCGCATTCGGGCAGGATCTTGTGGCTGCCGTCCTTGGCGACATGTTCCATCAGCACCACCACGCGCTTGACGCCAGCCACCAGGTCCATTGCGCCACCCATGCCCTTGACCATCTTGCCGGGCACCATCCAGTTGGCCAGGTCGCCGCGGTCGGTGACCTGCATCGCCCCGAGAATCGCCAGATCGATGTGCCCGCCGCGGATCATCGCAAACGAGTCGTGGCTGCCGAAATAACTGGCACCGGCACGCGCAGTCACCGTCTGCTTGCCGGCATTGATCAGGTCCGCATCCACCTCGTCCTCGGTGGGAAACGGGCCGATGCCGAGCAGGCCGTTTTCCGATTGCAGCCACACGTCCATGCCATCGGGAATGTGATTGGCCACCAGCGTCGGCAGGCCGATGCCCAGGTTGACGTAGGCGCCATCGGTCAATTCGCGCGCCGCACGTGCGGCCATCTGCTCCCTGGTCCAGGCCATCAGTGCTGTCCTTCGCGCACGGTGCGCTGTTCAATGCGTTTTTCCGGCGTGGCGTTGAGCACCAGCCGGTCGACATAGATGCCGGGCAGATGCACCTGGTCCGGATTGATCGCGCCCACCTCGACGATCTCCTCGACCTCGGCAACGCAGACGCGACCGGCCATGGCACAGGCCGGGTTGAAGTTGCGCGCGGTCTTGCGGAACACCAGATTGCCGGCCGTGTCCGCACGCCAGGCCTTGACCAGCGCGACATCGGCCTGCAGCGCGGTTTCCATCACGTACTGTTTGCCGTCGAATTCGCGGGTTTCCTTGCCCTGGGCCACGATGGTGCCGTAGCCGGTTGCGGTGTAGAACGCGGGGATTCCCGCACCGCCCGCGCGCAGACGCTCGGCCAGCGTGCCTTGCGGGTTGAACTCCAGCTCGAGTTCGCCGGCCAGATACTGCCGCTCGAATTCCTTGTTTTCGCCCACGTAGGACGAAATCATCTTGCGGATCTGCCGGGTGGCCAATAATTGGCCCAGCCCGAATCCATCGACGCCGGCGTTGTTGGAAATCACGGTCAGCCCGCCGACCCCGCTCTCGCGCACCGCTGCAATCAGCGCCTCCGGAATTCCGCACAGGCCAAAGCCGCCGACCGCCAGGGTCTGGCCATCGGCCAGCACCCCATCCAGCGCCGCCCCGGCATCGGCATAGCGTTTGCCGCTTGCCGCACCACGCCCACCATTGCTCATCACCGCCCTCGCCTCGCTGATGTGAAGCGGCCATTCTAGCCGCTGACTGTTCCCTGTCCCCGATCGCAATTCCGCCACACCCAAGACACGGCGCAGCCGCTAAACTCGGGATTTCCCCCACCCCAGGAATTGCCCATGACGCTACCCGCCTTCAAGGCCTACGACATTCGCGGCCGCGTGCCGGATGAACTCAACGAGGACTTGGCGCGCCGCATCGGCGTGGCATTGGCGGCGCAGCTGGAGCAAGGGCCGGTGGTCCTGGGCCACGACGTGCGCCTAGCCAGCCCCGGCCTGCAGGAAGCGCTCTCGGCCGGCCTGCGCGCCAGCGGCCGCGAAGTGATCGACATCGGCCTGTGCGGCACCGAGGAGGTCTATTTCCAGACCGATCACCTCAAGGCAGCCGGCGGCGTGATGGTCACCGCCAGCCATAACCCGATGGACTACAACGGCATGAAGCTGGTGCGCGAGCAGGCGCGGCCGATCAGTTCCGACACCGGCCTGTTCGCGATTCGCGACACCGTCGCTGCCGACACCGCCGCCCCCGGCGAGCCCACGGCAAGCGAGCACAGCCGCACCGACAAGACCGCATATCTGGAGCACCTGCTCAGCTACGTGGACCGCAGCACGCTCAAGCCGCTCAAGTTGGTGGTCAACGCCGGCAACGGCGGCGCCGGCCTGATCGTCGACCTGCTTGCACCGCAGCTGCCGTTCGAGTTCGTCCGCGTCTTCCACGAGCCCGATGGCAACTTCCCCAATGGCATTCCCAACCCGTTGTTGCCGGAAAACCGCGACGCCACGGCCAGGGCGGTCAAGGAACACGGCGCCGATTTCGGTATCGCCTGGGATGGTGACTTCGATCGCTGCTTCTTCTTCGATCACACCGGCCGCTTCATCGAGGGCTATTACCTGGTCGGCCTGCTGGCGCAGGCGATCCTGGCCAAGCAGCCCGGCGGCAAGGTCGTGCACGACCCGCGCCTGACCTGGAACACCGTCGAGATGGTCGAGGACGCCGGCGGCATTCCGGTGCTGTGCAAGAGCGGCCATGCCTTCATCAAGGAAAAGATGCGCAGCGAAAATGCCGTCTATGGCGGCGAGATGAGCGCGCACCATTATTTCCGTGAGTTCGCCTATGCCGACTCCGGCATGATTCCGTGGCTGTTGATCGCCGAGCTGGTGTCGCAGTCGGGTCGTTCGCTGGCGGATCTGGTCGAAGCGCGCATGCAGAAATTCCCCTGCAGCGGCGAGATCAACTTCAAGGTGGACGATGCCAAGGCGGCGGTTGCCCGCGTGATGGAGCACTACGGCGACCAGTCGCCGGAACTGGACTACACCGACGGCATCAGTGCCGATTTCGGCCAATGGCGCTTCAACCTGCGCAGCTCCAATACCGAGCCGCTGCTGCGTCTGAACGTGGAAACGCGCGGCGACGCCGCACTGCTGGAAACGCGTACGCAGGAAATTTCCAACCTGCTGCGCGGCTGATTTAACATCGTCCCCCACTTTGACGCATTGGAGTTTCCCCGCTCATGAGCGATGTCCTTCCGATTATCCTGTCCGGCGGTTCCGGCACGCGCCTTTGGCCGTTGTCGCGCGAATCCTATCCCAAGCAGTTCCTGCCGCTGGTCGGCGAGCACAGCATGCTGCAGGCCACCTGGTTGCGTTCTGCTCCGGTGGCGGCACACGCCCCCATCGTGGTGGCCAACGAAGAGCATCGCTTCATGGCCGCCGAGCAGTTGCAGCAGCTGGGCGTGAAGCCGTCGGCCATCCTGCTCGAGCCCAAGGGACGCAATACTGCCCCGGCAATTGCCGTCGCTGCGCTGGAAGCCACCCGTAACGGTGGTGATCCGCTGCTGCTGGTGCTTCCTTCGGACCACGTCATTCGTGACGAGGCTGCTTTCCAGGCGGCAGTCACCGTCGCAGCCGCCGCCGCAGAGCAGGGCAAGCTGGTCACCTTCGGCATCAAGCCGACCGCGCCTGAAACCGGTTATGGCTACATCAAGGCCGGTGCCGGCACCGGCGCCACTGCGGTCGAGCGCTTCGTCGAAAAGCCCGACCTGGCCACCGCGCAGGGGTATCTGGCCAGCGGCGAGTATTACTGGAACAGCGGCATGTTCCTGTTCCGTGCCTCGCGCTACCTGGAAGAACTGCGCAAGTTCCAGCCGGCCATTGCCGATGCCTGCCAGAAGGCGTGGGAAGGCGGCAAGCGCGATGCCGACTTCACCCGTCTGGACAAGGACGCGTTCGCCTCCAGCCCATCGGATTCGATCGACTATGCGGTGATGGAAAAGACTGCCGATGCAGTGGTGGTGCCGCTGGATGCCGGCTGGAACGATGTCGGTTCGTGGTCGTCGCTGCTGGACGTCTCCGAACAGGACGGCCAGGGCAATGCACACCACGGCGATGTCATCCAGCTGGACTGCAAGAACACCTATGCGTATGGCTCGCGCCTGATCGCCATGGTCGGCCTGGAAGACGTGGTTGTGGTGGAAACGCCAGACGCCGTTCTGGTCGGTCACCGCGATCGCATCCAGGAAGTGAAGGATGTGGTCGGCCGGATCAAGGCCGACGGTCGCTCCGAGGCGACCTGGCATCGCAAGGTCTATCGTCCGTGGGGTGCTTACGATTCGATCGACATGGGTCACCGTCACCAGGTCAAGCGCATCACCGTCAAGCCCGGTGCCGTGCTCAGCCTGCAGATGCATCACCACCGCGCTGAACACTGGATCGTCGTCAGCGGCACCGCAGAAGTCACGCGTGGCGAAGAGGTGCTGTTGCTCACCGAGAACCAGAGTACCTATATTCCGCTTGGCGTGACCCATCGCCTGCGCAATCCGGGCAAATTGCCGCTGGAACTGATCGAAGTGCAGTCCGGCAGCTATCTGGGCGAAGACGACATCGTGCGTTTCGAAGATACCTACGGGCGTACCTGATCGGTCGCTTTCGGGATTCTGCAGTACATAAGCAAACAGCCGGGGATTCCCGGCTGTTTGCGTTTGCGGCTTGAATGCGTCGGCGGAAATATCGCCACCGGCCAGAGTCGCGTATCTAGTGCCTGGCAGCGGCGATTTCGGCAATCACGCGCTGCAGGCCGACTTGCCAGTCCGGCAACACGATGTCGAAATCGCGCTGCAGTTTGTCGATCGACAGCCGCGAGTATGCCGGCCGCTGTGCGGGCGTCGGGTAGTCGGCGGTCGTGATGGGCACCACACGCGGCGCGCGCGACAACAGGCCTGCGCTGACCGCCTCCTGGAAGATCGCCTCGGCAAAGCCATGCCAGCTGGTCTGCCCTGCTGCCGTGAGGTGCCATGTCCCCGAGGTGCCTGGTCTGCGTTGGCGCAGCAACTGCGCGGTGACATCGGCGATCAGGGCCGCGGGCGTGGGTGTTCCGACCTGGTCGGCCACCACCCGCAGCTCATCGCGCTCGGCACCGACACGCAACATGGTGCGCAGGAAATTCGCGCCATGCGAGGCATACACCCATGCCGTGCGCAGGATCAGATGCTGCGCGCCGGAAGCACGGATGGCCTGCTCACCCGCAAGCTTGGTCTCGCCATACATGCCCAGCGGCGAGGTCGGCGCGTCTTCCGGATACGGTTCTGTGCCCCGACCGTCGAAGACGTAGTCGGTCGAGTAGTGCACCAGCGGTACGTCACGGGATGCGCACCAGGCGGCGATGACGCCAGGCGAGGTTGCATTGACACGCAATGCGCTGGCGCGATCCTGCTCGGCGCGATCCACCGCGGTATAGGCGGCGGCATTGACCACATGCGACGGGGAAACCCGGTCCAGCAAGGCAGTTAGCGTTTGCGGTGCGTCCAAGTCCGCCGTCTCGCAGGCGCTGCCGTCAGGCAGCTGACCACTGCGTGTCGTTGCCTGCACCGAGCCATCGGCGGCCAATGCGCGCAACAGTTCCGCCCCCACCTGCCCGTTCGCACCAAACACCAACGTGGTCACGGCATATACACCGGCAGTCGGTCGGCTGGCACCTCATCCAGAAACGGCGCCTTGGCGTCCTTGGCCGACAGCAATGGATCGCTGATCGGCCAATCGATACCGATCGCCGCATCGTTCCAACGCACGCCTGCATCCGCTTCCTTGACGTACACGTCGGTGCAGAGATAGTTGAAGAAAGCTGTTTCAGAAAGTACAGCAAACCCGTGTGCGAAACCTTCTGGAACCCAGAACTGCCGGCGATTTTCACCACTAAGTATTACTGCCTCCCACTTTCCAAAAGTCGGCGAGCCGACGCGGATGTCCACTGCAACGTCGTAGACCTCACCTTCGAGCACGCTAATCAATTTCCCCTGAGGGCGAGGCCACTGGTAGTGCAACCCACGAATGACGCCCTTGCTTGAACATGAAACATTGCTCTGCACGAACTGCATATTCAAGCCATTTTGCTTGAAGCGCTCAGCATTCCATGCCTCAAAAAAAAATCCACGATCATCTGTATGAATCGCAGGCTCGATAACGCAGCAGCCATCCAGCCTTGTGGGTAGGATTTTCAAAGCTTGGCTCCTCGCCGCGCAAGCTCCTTCAGGTAGCGACCATAGTCATTTTTCAGCAATGGCGCAGCTAGCGACTCAAGCTGCGCAAGATCAATCCATCCCTGCCCGAACGCAATTTCCTCTGGGCAGCAAACCTGTAACCCCTGCCGTGCCTGGATGGTTTCGATGAAGTTGGACGCCTCATGCAATGATTGGTGCGTGCCGGTGTCCAGCCATGCGTAACCTCGCCCTAAGGCTTCCAGATGCAGGTCTCCTTCCTCAAGGTAACGTCGATTGAGATCGGTAATTTCCAATTCGCCACGTGGGGAAGGCTTCAGTCCAGCCGCATACTCTGCTGCCTTGCCGTCGTAGAAATACAAACCGGTGACCGCATAGTTGGATCGAGGCGAACTTGGTTTTTCTTCGATGCCGACAACTTTTCCATTGCCATCGAACTCGGCTACACCGTATCGCTCCGGGTCGTTGACCCAGTAACCAAACACGGTGGCTCCATCGCTGCGTGCGGCGGCACGACGCAGAATGTCCGTAAGTCCATGCCCATGGAAAATATTGTCTCCCAGCACGAGACAGCTTGGCTTGTTGTCGACGAAGTCGCGCCCGATCAAGTACGCCTGCGCAAGCCCGTCAGGGCTTTGCTGAACTGCATACGAGATTGACATTCCCCATTGAGATCCGTCACCTAACAACGATTTGAATAACGCCTGCTCGTGGGGAGTGTTGATGATCAGAACTTCGCGTATCCCAGCAAGCATCAAGACGCTCAGCGGGTAATAGATCATCGGCTTGTCGTACACCGGTAGTAGCTGTTTGCTGACACCCTTGGTGATTGGATACAGGCGGGTCCCGGAGCCGCCTGCCAGGATGATGCCTCGACGTTGGGTCATATGGTTCTCACTGATTTAGATGGCACGTTCATTGGTGAGTACCTTACAAGGCACCTAGGCGTTGCATCCGGTAGCTACCGTCCAGGACACCACGCACCCACTCTTGATTTTCCAGATACCACTTAACCGTTTTGCCGATTCCTTGCTCAAACGTGTACTTGGGCTCCCAACCCAGTTCGTCCTTCAATTTGGACGCATCAATTGCATAGCGACGATCGTGTCCGGGGCGATCGGTGACATGGGTGATCTGGCTTGCGCGTGGCTTGCCGTCCGCACGCGGGCGATGCTGATCCAGCAGCGCACAGATCGCCTGCACGACCTCGATGTTCTGGCGCTCGGAGTTGCCGCCCACGTTGTAGGTCTCGCCGACCTTGCCCTTGGCCAGCACGGTGCGGATCGCCTCGCAGTGGTCGCTGACGAACAACCAGTCGCGCACCTGCTTGCCATCGCCATACACCGGCAACGGCTCGCCGTCCAGCGCCTTGGCGATCACCAGCGGAATGAGCTTTTCCGGGAAATGGTAGGGGCCGTAGTTGTTCGAGCAGTTGGTGGTCAGCACCGGCAGCCCGTAGGTGTGGTGGAACGCGCGCACCAGGTGATCGGAGGCCGCCTTGGATGCTGAATACGGGGAATTGGGTGCATACGGCGTGGTTTCGGTGAACTTGCCGGTCTCGCCCAGCGTGCCATAGACCTCGTCGGTGGACACATGCAGGAACCGAAAGGCCTCGCGGCGCGCGTCCGGCAGCGCTTTCCAGTAATCGCGCACGGCCTCGAGCAAGGCCAGGGTGCCGACCACGTTGGTCTGGATGAACGCGCCGGGGCCTTCGATCGAGCGATCCACATGGCTTTCGGCAGCGAAGTTCAGCACCGCATCCGGTTGATGTTCCTGCAGCAGCCGGGTCACCAGCGCGCCGTCACCGATGTCGCCCTTGACGAAGACATGGTCGGCATTGCCCTCCAGCGACGCCAGCGTGTTCAGGTTCCCCGCATAGGTGAGCGCGTCGAGATTGATCACGCGGACCCCGCGCGCGACTGCCTCAAGAACAAAATTTCCGCCGATAAAGCCGGCCCCGCCGGTTACTAGCCAAGTCGCCACTGTCTACCCCTCCTGGTCGCGCGCGCGCGGCGCCGCATTTTCAAACCACACAGGATATACGGTCCGGGCAATACCGGGCCTAAGCATTGCCCGAACAACTGCGCGAAGCTGTTGCGCCGCAGCATCCATACGCCATCGCATGGTACTGCTTGCCCGGTTAGAATGGCCCCACTCCCGAGCCTGCCGCCGCGGCCGGGCCTTCCCGCAACAGCTGAAGGATCTCGTACACGATGAAAATCCTCGTCGCCTACAAGCGCGTGGTGGACTACAACGTCCGCATTCAGGTCAAGCCCGATGGCTCCGGTGTGGTCACCGACGGCGTCAAGCTCTCGCCGAACCCGTTCGACGAAATCGCCCTGGAAGAGGCGCTGCGCCTGCGCGACGCCGGCATCGCCACCGAGGTGGTGGTCGCCACCCTGGCGCCGGCCGATGCGGCCGCGCATCTGCGCAACGGGCTTGCCATGGGCGCCAACCGCGCCATCCACGTGGTCACCGACGCGGCGATCCAGCCGCTGACCGCCGCGCGCGCCCTGCTCAAGCTGGTCGAAAAGGAACAGCCGGACCTGGTCATCCTGGGCAAGCAGGCGATCGACGACGACGCCAACCAGACCGGTCAGATGCTCGCCACGTTGTGGGGGCGCCCACAGGCGACCTTCGCCGGCAAGCTGGTGGTCGCCGATGGCAAGGCCACGGTGACCCGCGAGGTGGACGCAGGCCTGGAAACGCTGGAAGTGGACCTGCCGGCGGTGATCACCACCGATCTACGCCTGAACGAGCCGCGCTTCATCAAGCTGCCGGACATCATGAAAGCCAAGAGCAAGCCGCTGGAAACGCTGGCCTTTGCCGATCTTGGCGTCGCTGCGCACGACAGCCTCAGCACCACCCACTATGCGCCGCCGTCCAAGCGTAGCCGCGGGGTGATGGTCAAGGATGCCGCCGAACTGGTGGCCGCACTCAAGCAGAAGGGGTTGCTGTAATGGCCAAGGTTCTCATCGTTGCCGAACATCTCAACGGCCAGCTCAACGCGGCCACCGCCAAGACCCTGAGCGCCGCGCTGGCCGTGTCGGCCGAGGCCATCGACGTCGTCGTGCTGGCGGCCGACCCAGCCGCGGTTGCGACCCAGGCCGCGCAGCTGGCGGGTGTTGCCCGCGTCCTGACGGTGGCAAACGCCGCCAACGAACATGCCATCGCGCAGGTGCTGGGGCCGCAGATCGCCCAGCTCGCCGGCCAGGGCTACACCCATGTGTTCGGCCCCTCGACCACCTTCGGCAAGGACCTGATGCCGGTGGTGGCCGCGCTGCTGGGCGTCAACCAGGTCTCGGACCTGATGGCAGTCGAAGATGCCTACACCTTCAAGCGCCCGATCTACGCCGGCAATGCGATCATCACGGTGAAGGCACCGGCCGACCAGGTCGTGGTCGCAACCGTGCGCAGCGCCTCCTGGCCGGAAGCGGCAGCCGGTGGCAGCGCAACGATCGAGTCCGTCGCTGTGGATGCCGCGCTGCCGACCCACACCCGCTTCATCGGGCTGGCCGCAGGCAGCTCCGACCGCCCCGACCTGCAGAGCGCCAAGCGCGTGGTCTCCGGCGGCCGCGGCGTCGGCTCGGCCGAGAACTTCCAGCACATCTACAGCCTGGCCGACAAGCTCGGCGCCGCCGTGGGCGCCTCGCGTGCCGCCGTGGACGCCGGCTATGTGCCCAACGAACTGCAGGTCGGCCAGACCGGCAAGATCATCGCCCCCGAGCTGTACGTGGCGATCGGCATCAGCGGGGCGATCCAGCATCTGACCGGCATCAAGGACGCCGGCACGATCGTGGCGATCAACAAGGACCCGGAGTCGCCGATCTTCGAGATTGCCGATATCGGGTTGGTGGGGGATTTGTTCACGCTGTTGCCGGAGCTGGAACAGGCGTTGAGCTGATACGGCGATGCGCGCCGCGTGGCCAATCGGCTGCGCGGCGCCGGTCAGGATCGCGGGGGGCGGCCGACAAACTGTCCGCCACAACAGCACGTGTCGTTATAATTGGCGTCACTTATCGGGATACCGTAGATGCCCTTGCAGAGCTTCGAGGTTCCGGCCACACGTGGGTTGAAGGTCGTCAGCTCCGTGTCGCCCCTCGTCGCCGGAACCGGTGCGTCGACAAGTCCCGGTGCTGCGAATGAAGACGGATACGCGATAGACCGCGCTGCAAGGAGGCGGATCTGGCAGCCAGCGCTGCCCATGCACTGCCGGCATCGATTGCGGGGCCGACGCTTGTGTTCGTTCAAACCTCCTGCGCTGCATCGAAAGTCCGGCGCCATACCAAACAAGCCAGGTTGGCTCCCCCAATCGTCCCCCTGGGCCAGGCCTGCCCGCTGACCAGCGGTCGAACGCGATATCCTTCTGCTCAAAGATTCCTCGGCCGTGCATCGCTGCCGCAGCATTTCAACTCCATCCACACATCACTTGATACCTCGGATTCCATGGACGCTCTGATTCCCGTCAACTCGTTGTCCCGCCACATCGCGCCCGTACAGGATGCCCTGTCTCAAATCGCAAGCACTATCGTCGCAAGTGGCTACTATGTGCTCGGTCCGAACGTGAAGGCCTTTGAGCAGGAGTTCGCCAACTATTGCGGCGTCCGTCATTGTGTCAGCGTCGCCAATGGAACCGACGCCCTGGAGCTCTCCCTGAAGGCCTTGGGCGTCGGGCCCGGTGATACGGTGGCCGTTGTTGCGAATGCCGCGATGTATGGCACCAGCGCAGTCCTGGCATGTGGCGCTTCGCCGGCGTTTGTCGATACAGGTGCGGGCACTGGGCTGATGTCCGTACCTGCGCTGGAAGCAATGCTCGCTGGCGGCAGTGCGCCAGCAGCCGTCATCGTGACCCACCTGTATGGCCAACTTGCCGACATCGAAGCGATCGTCGCGCTTTGCCAACCGCGTGGCATCAAGGTCCTGGAAGACTGCGCCCAGGCCCACGGCGCGGAGCGAAATGGCCATCGCGCAGGCAGCTTCGGCGATATCGCTTGCTTCAGCTTTTATCCGACCAAGAATCTGGGTGCACTGGGCGATGGCGGCGCGATCGTGACAAAGGACGACGAGCTGGCCGCCAGAGCTGCGCAACTGCGTCAGTACGGATGGACAGCCAAGTACACCAACAGCTTGCGGGGTGGCCGCAACAGTCGTCTCGACGAGCTGCAGGCCGCCATGCTGCGGTACATGCTTCCCCTGCTGGATGGCTGGAACCAGCGTCGCAGGGAGATCGCCAACCGCTACGCCCAGGGGCTGTCCAACCCTAGGATCGAAGCAGCCGGCCAGGTGGGCGCTGACAACGTGGCGCATCTGTACGTCGTGCGTTGCGATGACCGTGAGCAACTGCGTGCACACTTGCAGGCCACCGGTGTGCAGACGGAAGTCCATTACCCGTTGTGTGACCACCGTCAGCCCTGCCATGCGGGTGCATTTGATTCAGTGGTACTGCCAAACACGGAAGCCGATGCGGCGCGCGTCACCACACTGCCCTGCTTCCCCGAGCTGACCGACGCGGAAGTCGACCGGGTCATCGAAGCATGCAACCGGTTCTGAGCGACGTGCAATTGCCTTCTCTCAGCCTCGTCGTTCCGATCTATGGCAACGAGGGTTCGATCGATGAACTGCTACAGGCCGTCGACTTCATCGCACGGAGCGTGGGTGGGGATTTCGAAGCGGTTTTCGTGGTGGACGGCAGCCCTGACCGCAGCTACGCCCTGCTGCGCGAAAAGTTGCCGGGCTGCGCGTTCCGCTCGCAACTGGCAACGCTGACCCGCAACTTCGGCGCATTTCCGGCGATCCGTACCGGGCTGCAGCTCAGCTCCGGGGAGCTGACGGCGGTCATGGCCGCCGATCTGCAGGAACCCCCAACGCTGGTCATCGACTTCTGGCAACGCTACGCCAGCGAGCGCTATGACGTGGCCTTCGGCGTGCGCGAAGCGCGCAGCGATCCGGCGGCCTCGAAGCTGGCGTCGACCTTGTTCTGGGCAACCTACCGGCGCATGGTCATCAAGGACATTCCCAAGGGTGGCGTGGATATCTTCGCTGTCAGCCGTGGTTTCCTCGAGCGGCTGTTGCTGTTGAACGAAGCCCATTCCAGCCTGCTTGCGCAGCTGTTCTGGCTGGGCGGCAAGCGCGAATTCGTCAGTTACCAGCGGCGCGAGCGGCAGCACGGCAAGAGCGCCTGGACCCTGAGCAAGAAACTGCGGTATCTGTCCGACAGCGTCTTTGCGTTCACCGACCTGCCGGTCCGCATGCTGACGGCGCTGGGCCTGATCGCGCTGGCATTTACCACGCTGCTCGGTGCGCTGGTGCTGGCCGCGAAGTTTTCCGGACTCGTCGCAGTGCCGGGCTATACCCTGACCATCCTGACCATTCTCTTCTTCGGCGCGCTCAATTCATTGGGCCTGGGTATCGTGGGTACCTACGCCTGGCATGCGTTCGAAAATACCAAGGCACGTCCGCTGTCGATCATGCAGTCGGTCGAAAACTTCGAAAAGGATAAACCGTGAGTTATTTCGTGCATCCCAATGCCCTTTGCGAGAGCGAGAACATCGGCGAGGGCACCCGCGTCTGGGCATTCGCGCACGTGCTTCCCGGAGCGCGCCTAGGCCGCGACTGCAATATCTGCGACGGCGTGTTCGTTGAATCCGATGTCATCGTAGGTGACCGCGTCACCGTCAAATGCGGCGTGCAACTGTGGGACGGCGTGCGTTTGGGCGACGACGTTTTCGTAGGGCCGAACGCAACCTTCACCAACGACCTGTTCCCGCGCAGCAGGGTGTATCCCGAGAAATTCCTCGGCACCGTGGTCGAGTCGGGCGCCTCGATTGGCGCCAATGCAACCATCCTGGCCGGCACCACCATCGGCAGTGGTGCGATGATCGGCGCTGGCGCAGTCGTTACGCGCTCTGTGCCGCCCAATGCCATTGTGGTTGGCAATCCCGCACGCATTGTCGGCTACGTTTCCGACAAGGACGCAAACCAGCCTGCCGCATTGCCGGTTGACCAGGGAATCACCGACACTGCCGTTCCGGGCGTCAAGCTGTACCGGATGCCCAGTTTCGCCGACATGCGTGGCTCGCTCTCCGTGGGAGATTTCGATAGTTTCCTGCCTTTCAATGCAAGACGGTATTTTCTGGTTTACGGCGTCCCCACCCAGGAGACCCGTGGCGAACACGCGCACAAGCGCTGCCATCAGTTCCTGATCTGTGTCTCCGGTTCGGTCAGAGTCCTTGCAGATGACGGCACCCGCCGTATCGACGTCGAACTCAACTCGCCGAACCAGGGCATCCACCTGCCGCCGATGATCTGGGGCACCCAATACAAGTACTCGAAGGACGCTGTTCTCCTGGTGTTTGCTTCCGAGCCCTACGATTCAGATGAATACATTCGCGATTACGCTGACTTCAAGAGTCTGGCGAATGCAGCCGGATGAGTCCTCACAGGCCGATGCCCTGCTCGGGCGGCATCGGCCACTGATCTCCGTAGCGCTGCGCTTCCTGCTGGGCGGGGCACTCAACACGGGCCTGACTCTGGTGCTGTACTGGGTGCTCCTTCGCTTTATGCATTATCAGTGGGCTTATCTTGCGAGTTTCTGTGCAGGCATCTTGCTCAGTTACCTGATCAACACCCGTTACGTCTTTCGTGCTGAACACAGTTGGTTGAAGTTCGCGGCGTTTCCGCTCATCTACCTGGTGACCTACGCACTTGGCGCCTTGGCGCTGAAACTCAGCGTAGGGCATCTGGGCGTGCCGGCAGCGGTCGGCCCACTGATCTCCATCGTTGTCACGCTGCCGGTGTCGTTCATCCTGAGCAAGTTGTTGTTGCAGGCCCCCAAGCGAGACTCCCCCCAGGGCTGAGCCAGACGCGGCGCAGAACGTCACCCCACCTAACGCCTGCCTGCAGCCTCCGATGGCGCAGCGCATCCATCCTTGAACTGTGGACTAGATGAGCACCCTACTTCCTCCTACGACGCCGGCCCGCCCACTTCTCAAGGCCGAATGGCTGCCCCTGCTGTTAGGCGCCGTTCTGTCCGTAGTGGCCGGCAGCGTCCTGCTCGTCGGCTGGCGGGCGGGCCTGTTGCCTGTGCTGGATTACCCACTCTCGTATAGCGGCGACGCTTTGAGTAGCCTCTGGCTGACGCAGCGAGCGATGGAAGGATGGATCTTCGAGAACGCCCGGAGCGGATTCCCATTCGGCTCCTCCTTCCTGGATTATCCCGGAGCAGATTCCGGCAGCTTCCTGTTCCTGAAGCTTGCCGGCATGCTTGCCGGCAGCAGTGCCGCGGCACTCAATCTGTTCTTCCTACTGGGTTTTGCGGCGAACTTTCTAACGGCATATTGGGTGATGCGCTGGCTGCGCATCGGTCGTTCGCTGTCCTTTACCACAGCCATGCTCTTTACGCTGGCGCCGTTCCACTTCCTTCGACTGGGACACATCTTTTACACTTGGTACTTCAGCATCCCGATCTACTTCATGCTTGCGATCCGGATTGCACGCGCGGATGCATCGCTGGATTTCTGGAGCGCCCGACCCACGCGCAAGATCGCACTTGCAGTGCTTTACCTCGTCCTGAGCTGCTTCGGCGTTTACTACACGGCATTCGGCCTCATCCTGATTGGAACAAGCTGCCTTATTGCGCTGTTTCAAAAGAATTGGACGTCAATCACCCGCATCGCTGCACCTGCCATTTTTTTCCTCGCGGCTGGAACGCTGGCAAATGTCGCGCCCAATGTGATCAACGAGCGGATCAACGGTCACAACCCGGAGGTCGCGGCCCGCGCACCTGGCGAGTCCGAAATCTATGGCGTGAAATTGATGCACTTGATCCTGCCCAGACCAGAACATAGATTGCCGAAACTAGCCAACGTGACCGCCAAGTACATGGCCAACACGCCCTTAAACAATGAGAATACGACGGCCTCCATGGGCTTGATCGGCTCCTTTGGCCTAGCCATCCTGGCATTGGTCGCCTTCGCGCGGCTGGCCGAGCAGCGTACAGAAGAACGCATTGCGCTGTTTGCCACTCTGTCTGCTGTCCTTCTCGCATTCATGACCATTGGTGGGCTTGGCTCTCTCTTCGCGCATGTTGTATCGCCATCTATCCGAGGTTGGAACCGCGCCAGCATTTTCATCACATTCAGCACGCTCGCCGCAGTGGCAATAGTGCTGCAGTTGCTGTCCGACAAGTTAGGACGTCGGCACGGTATCACCATCGCTCCGGTCGCGGCTGTCGTCATACTGGTCTTCGGTGCATGGGACCAAACCTCCCCTGTCTGCAGCGGATGCCAATCTGACGCTCGCACTGCGTACGAGCAGGACAAGCGTTTCATACAGAGCATCGAAGCTGCCCTGCCTCCCGGTGCAGCCGTTTACCAGTTGCCCTACATGCCATTCCCGGAAGTGCCTCCCAGGAACGCCTTGCATACTTATGACCTGGCTGTGGGATTCCTACATTCGCAGCATCTGAAGTGGAGCTACGCGGGAATGAAGGGGCGCGAGGGTGACCTATTTTACCGAAACCTAGAAACCCAACCGGCTGCGACGCAGCTGCAAGCTCTTCATCGCTTCGGCTTCGACGCCGTCTATATCGACAAGAGAGGCTATGCTGACCAAGGCGCTGAAGTTATCGGTGAATGGACACGCGCTATCGGCGAGCCGCCGGCGATGGTTCGCGAAGACGGCGACGTCGTGGTTTTCCGTTTGCCAGGTGGTGCGAAACCTTCAAATGCAGCTGCTGCTAAGGAAGCATTAATCGCCGAACCGCCGGCAGACACCAAGATTGCCGCCGCCTCACTTCGCAGCTTTCTCACGGAAGGCTGGTCGTCCGACGAGGCGTGGGGCGTCTGGTCCGCAGGTGCAACGTCATCATTGCGCTACCGCGTCAACGCAGCGACTGCTGGCAGGACAACGGTGATTTTGCGTGGAAATCCGTTTTTGCCCGGTCCTCAGCAGGCCCTGCGTGTACTCGCCACTGTCAACGGCATCCAAGCGCTCGACACCCGCATCACTGCAGCACAGCCGCTGCCACTGGCGCTTAGAATTCCCGTCACAACCCGCCAGCCGGGTGAGGTAGTGCGCATCGTTCTAAACTACGAAACACCTGTATCTCCCGCAAAGATCGGCTTATCTATGGACCAGCGGCTGCTCGCCTTCGGGCTCACCAGCTTAGAAGTTTGCACGTCCGAGTGCGACAGACGATGAGCCTTCGGAAACAATGCGTGGTCTGTTGCTACTGATGAAGGCTTGACTGTAAGGACAACGCCGAGAAAACACTACGCTTACCGCACAGCGAGGGCTCAGCTGGATTTTCCAGCCGCCCTCGGCTGCTCTCACTATTTGAGGCTGGAGGCCTCGAGCATCCAGCGCAGAGTCTCCTCAAGCGGCGGACATCGCCAATCACCAATGAGGCGCTGCAGCTTGGCATTGCTGCCAAGTAACTTCTTGACTTCATTCTGCCGAACAAAATCCGGGTTCACTCGAACTTCGATTTCGTGACCAGTGATCTTTGCGCAGATCCTAATAATGTCACCAAGTGAACTGGCTACGCCCGAACATACATTGACGATCTGACCCTCGGCCGCAGGCAACTGCAGAAGCTGGCGGTAAGCCAGCACGACCGCTCTAACATCGCCGAAATCACGCCATACCTCAGTGTTCCCTAGTTCTATAGAAGCAGCCCGCGACGCAAAATGGGAAACAATCTTGGGTACCAGGAAATTAGCTGCCTGACCCACCCCGGTATAGTTAAAGGGGCGGGCAATCACCAAGGGAAGGCGCTCCTGCCATAATCGGGCGACGTGCTCCATTGCGAGCTTACTAACCGCATAATCGTTCGCTGGCGCAGGCTCAACCGATTCCTCGATCACGCCCTCAGTTGCATTGCCGTAAACATTCGCACTACTCGCAATCAGCACCTTTTCGGGCCGGCGCCGGGTTGAAGCCAGCGCCTGTAGTAGGTTACGCGTGCCGAGCAGATTGACGCGGTAGAAATCGTCGACGTCGCCATGGCCGACGAAAGCCACTGCCGCCAGATGAACGACATATTCGGCGTCAGCCTCTGTGACAACACGAGCGACGTCCGCAGGGTCCCGCAGATCCATCGGCCAAAACTCGTCGATGCCGGCCGAGCTCGTAGTGTCGGGGCGCGTCCCGACACCAATGACCGTGCACCCCTGCTCTTTGAGCTGCTGCGTCATATAGCGTCCGGTGAAACCGGTCGCTCCACTAACCAGCACCCGCTTGCCAGTCAGATCAGAATGAGAAGCCACGCTCGTTCCTCTTGAGATCGGCCTCAACCATCATCTGGCACAGCTGCTCCAGCGTGGTTTCAGGCTTCCAACCAAGGACGCGGGCCGCCTTCTCCGGGTCGCCGATCAGCAGCTCAACTTCTGCAGGGCGATGAAATTTCGGATTGATGCGCATAACCGCCTTGCCGGAGGCCATGTCCACAGCAACCTCATCGACATCCTTACCGCGGAACTCGACGTTGATACCCGCACCCTTGAACGCCATGCTGACGAAATCACGGACGGTTTCGGTACGATTGGTTGCCAGCACGAAGGTATCCGGCTCGTCAGCTTGAAGCATCCGCCACATTCCCTCGACATACTCCTGCGCAAAACCCCAGTCTCGCTTCGCGTCTAGATTGCCCAATTCAAGACAGTCAAGCAGACCGAGCTTAATCTTTGCGACGGAGTCGGTGATCTTACGTGTCACGAACTCACGTCCACGCAGTGGACTTTCGTGATTGAACAAGATCCCGCTGGAACCAAAGATGTCGTAGCTTTCGCGATAATTCACCGTAATCCAGTGCGCGTAGAGCTTTGCGACGCCATAGGGACTACGAGGCCAGAAAGGCGTGTCTTCTTTTTGAGGAATTGCCTGAACCTTACCAAACATCTCCGAGGTCGATGCCTGATAAAAGCGAATTTTTGAGTTCACCAAGCGAATGGCTTCCAGTATGTGCAACGCACCGACACCTGTGATTTGGGCCGTAGTGGTCGGCTGCTCAAAACTGACGCCTACGAAGCTCTGAGCAGCCAGGTTGTATATCTCATCCGGCTGGATCCGCTGGACCATCGCAATGGTCGTGCCGAGGTCGGTGAGGTCGTACTCGACCAGTTCAAGATTAGGATGTTTGGCGACTCCTACCTCCTCAAGTCGCCAGAAATTTACAGAACTAGTACGGCGGTAGGTCCCATAGACCTTGTACCCCTTGCCCAACAGGAGTTCGGTCAAGTAGGCACCGTCCTGCCCGGTAACACCAGTAATAATTGCCGTCTTTTTGTTAGTCATTTACATTACTCTTTGAGAATTAGGGAGGCAGCCTAGTTTGGAGTGCGGGCTGTTGGTCTTGCCCAGCACACCCCACGTAAGATGCCATCTGCGTATCATAACTTGCCGTTGACTAAGACTGACTCTTGGGCCACAGGTGCCAACGCAACATTTGCAAGTTGGTCGGCACTTTGCACCCACGTTAACCAAGGCATTGCATCCGTGCGCGGATGCGCACCGCGAGCATGAAGCTCTAGCCACTTCTCGATCGCATCCCCGATCTCCAACGGCGTGCGGCCCACAAAGTAAGCAGCATGCTCACCAGCCACTTCTCGAAATACTGGAATATCGCGGGCGAGCACCGGCAGCCGGCGCTGGCCGGCCTCAATAAGCGGCAACCCGAAACCCTCACCTTCGGAGGCAGCAATGAGGCAAGTGCATGCTGCATACAGCATCTCCAAGAACTCATCACTGGCGGAAGCCAACCAGAACAAGTTGCGGTGCAATTGAGGATGGTTTTCGAGCTTTTCGCAGAGTTCGTCAACCAGCCAGCCTTTCTTGCCAACGATCACCAAAGCGATGTCACTGCCCATTGACCAGAGATGCTCAAACGCAGCCAGGACCCCTGCGTGTCCTTTGCGTGGTTCGAGAGTACCAACTAGCAAAAAGCTTGGCACCTGCTGTAGACGCGACAACAAAAGCTCCGCACGTTCTGGCATTCCGCGGCTTGGCGCACTACCTTCAAGATCCGCACCAAGGTGAAACCACTTCATATCTGGACATTGTTTGATTCCGTTCTCAAGCATCCAGCCTTCAACGTCGTCTGCCACAGCTCGCGAAATACAAATCAAACGATCTGACACGTCGATGATCCCTCGCAGCCAACGTTCGTGGTGCTGCCCACCGGGTCCGGGCCACCACTCGGGATGTCGCACAGGCAGGATGTCGTAGATGACGAAATTGATAAGCACACCGGTTGCACGAAAGTAGTCGAACCACTCGGATGCAACATCGACCGCGTGGCCTACTAAATCCAGACCTAGAAACACGTCCCCGGCATGGCAAACAAGCGGAGCGTCTTGACCCAGATCCTCCCCTAGCAGGTAACCAGCATACGCATTCGCACAGATATAGCGGCGTGAATCACGGTCTAGACGAATTAGTTGAACTCTGTAGCCATCCGGCGCCTGACGCAGCCACTCGTTAGAGATCGCACGGGTCACGCGCTGAATCCCGGTGCCAAGGTCATGCGCTGCGAGTTCGGTCACGTCAAGCATCAACATTCGCGTCGCTGGCGCGATGCTGCGATCAAGCGCATCGGCTGCAGCAACAAGTGCCAGAGGATGAACGTCATCGGCGCTGATCGCCGCAATCGCAAGATCAATCACCTCCTCAACGCCTATCCGTGGCAGCGACCGCGCATGGACTTCTTCACATGCATCCAAGAAGGACTCTGCGCTTTTCTCCCAAGAGAACGCGTTTGCGCGTTGCAAGGAAAATGCACGAGAGGCGGCAACTGCCGCTTCGTCTTCAAGCATCCATCGGATGCGTTCACTCATCTCGGCTGTGTCGTAGGGGTCGAACAACATCGTTGGCTCGGTGGCAATTTCACGTATGCTCGATGCATTGGCAGCGATCACAGCGGCGCCACATGCCATGGCTTCCAGTACTGGCAAACCAAATCCCTCATGCCAAGATGGAAACACAAAAAAACGACATTCGTTATAAAGCGCAACCAACTCCTCGTCGGTCACGTAGCCTGTAAAACGAACTTCGCGGGATTCGAGGCCACAGACAGCTGCCACTTGCATCAGCTCATCGACTAGCGGCGACGGCATTCGTCCTGCCAGCACGAGTTGAGCTGTCTTGCGAAGATTTGCAGGTACGCCAGCGTATGCCTCGACCAAGCGCTTGAGGTTTTTGCGCCTATCTGCGCCCCCTGTATACAGAATAAAATCACCCTCGATCGCAAATTTGCGTCGAGTCGAGCGGCGCGCTGGATCAAGCTTCTGGAGAGGCACGAACACGGAGTCGCAACCTGCAGAGATGTTGTATACCTGCTCCCGTTCAAATCCACCGACAAGGCATGCCTCTTGGACAGAACTGTCCGAGATCGCAAGCAAGGCATCAGCCTCCTGCAGATAAGAAAATTTCTTCAAATAAGCGTTTTTATAATTTGGCTCCGGGTCAAGGTAAATCTCAGGATTCATGATGGGAATCAGATCGTACATCGTAACGATAGTCGGGACCCTGCATGCGCGGCCAATGCTGGTCACGGCATTGTCCCCATAGCCCTCGAACAGACTAGATACATGTAAAACGTCCGGCTGCAACGCAGCTAGCGACGCCTCACGAATGATCTCCGCATGATTACATCGCGCGGCGTTTCCCGAGTCGCACGTATTGACAGGAAGCGAAACATGCCACACATGAATATTTTCGGGGGGGACGAGACCCTTGAATGTGGTACGTATATCCTTGATGGATTCAGTGAAAGCCCCGTTTAGTGCAAGATGGATGTCATGCCCTCTTGCACGGCGCGCCACAAAAAGCGCGAGAGAAAGACTATACCTGCCGATACCGCGAAAGCGGCTTTCGGATTGTGCACCCTGAAGATCTATAACAATACGCATCAAACAAGCTCCGTGTTACGCGCTGTCAGCATGCGCCCATAAAACTTTAGTCCGCGAGAAGACAACTGGCTCGCGGCACTGTGCTCGGTGAGCGCTGTTGTATCGATCACATGACCAACAATTGAGACGTGTTGCGGGGCAGCGTGAGCTGCACGTTCAATAAGCATATCTGAGGTCGCAAGCGCTCTTATTTTCGAATGCAATGGGGGTGAGTTACGCAGCGCACGATTAAGCATTCTTGCAAACGCAGGTCGCTTCAAAACCCGGCGGATCAAGGCAACCATTATCCGTCTAATTGAGGCTCTCGGACCTCTTGCCAAACGCGCCATGCCCCTTAATGGTCGAGTCAAGCGCCATGACGTAGTTGCATGGACCGCATGAAGATTTTGTTCGGCAACGCTGGCACGCAAGTACCAATGATGTGCGTTCTGGAGCGAGGAGTTGAGTTGCGCACGCACATCCTCAATTTGCTCACGCAGTGTTGCAAAACTTACCCCTGTAGCTTGCAGTCGGCGACGAACCTCATTCATTTTTGCATTGTCCGAACTATGCACCTCATTCAGACTTAGGATCGTCTCGTTGAGTTCTTCTCTGATTCTGTCGCCTTCCCCGGCCTGTAGATACCAGCGGTGTGCGTTGCTCAGCGACTCGTTCAACTTAGCCTTCAGCCCCTCTAGCTCGCTCTGCAGATGTCTGGCAGAACGCTCGTATATTAACAATGCTCCCTCCTGCTTGCGCAGGACGTGCAACCAGCCGGCCTGCTCGGGCATAGATGTAGTTAGGCCGAGTGCGTCATGCAAGGCTCGATAGGTCCAATTCTCCTGAGGCAAGGCAAGAACATGGTGGAACGCATCCCTATATCGCGCAGGCAGCATGGAAATATCCAGTAGTGGGCGTCGTACCGGAAGCGGCGCACTCACCTGTCCGTGCACGATCTCACGAAGAGTAATAAGTAAAGAAAGCAACAAGTCATTTGGCCAAACGCAGTCGGCAGCCTCGGTAGAAACGGCGCCATAGTCGATGAAGGCAATGCGCCCGGCGTCATCGAGCAACAAATTCCAGCATCTAATATCATTGTGATATAGCCCGGCAGCTTCAAGTGCTACAAGCTGTGCAATGATGGTATCGGCGACTTCTTCATAGGCATAGGGCGCCTTCTCCTCGATCAGCTCCGAAAGCAGCCTCCCGGCGAGCTGTTGACGCAGTATCCACACGTCCTGGCTGTCCTGAAGATGCGCCATCAAGGATGGAGCAGTTACGCCTGGCGGCGGCATGCGCAAGAAACTGACTTCGTTTTCATACTCCGTGAGATTGATATTTCGACGTGCAGGATTGACTAGCGACATTTTCTTGAGCAAGACGCCTTCCGCAAAATAGTAGCGTCTCGTTCCAGCATGGCTGTTCATCGCATTGGCATGCGATTCGCTACGCCAAGTATCGAACTGTCTAAAATCCTCGCCTAACAGCCAATAGTGGCTGCTTGCGTAATACAGGGGGCGCGTGATTCCTGAAAGATGCGTGACCTGGTGAGCTAATACGCGAAGCAATGCGTAGCGCTGCAGCAGTTCTGCAGGATCGGCAGGCTGGCTGGGAGCCCAATAAAGAGGTTCCTCTCGAACAGCCAATTCGTAGATCCCAATCGGGATGCAACTATTGATGCGACCGACGAGATCGACAACAGGCTCGAGCCCGTGCTCATGGATCAGGTGATGGAAAACGCTCAGCCCGAGTACAAGATCATACCTGCCGTGCTCTAGCCGCCCGACAATCTCTTCGATCCGCCCGCATTCAAACGTTGCTGCTGCCGATCCTTGCTCACGCGCCAACGCCTGACACACCGCAACGTTGCGATCCAAGAAATCCACCCCGTGCACGATGAATCCTCGCGCAGCGAGATTGAGCGAGAAAAAGCCCTGGGCGCACCCCAGGTCAAGTATGCGAGCAGGACGTTCCAGTGCCGTCTGGAGCCGACCAGCAACATCCAGAATCAGCTCGAGTCTGTCCTCGCAACTACGCGAGCTATCCTCGGAAAGCTCCGGGTGGCCAAAGATCGGCTGATACTTTTCAGGGAGGGCGGCCACCAAGTCGGAAATCGAGCTGGTGACAGATGGCAAAGAATCGATCATCGATAGGAACCTAAGCGGAGGCGGC
The DNA here is from genome assembly GCF_003993515.1 of Xanthomonas sp. BRIP62415. Classification (NCBI taxonomy): domain Bacteria; kingdom Pseudomonadati; phylum Pseudomonadota; class Gammaproteobacteria; order Lysobacterales; family Lysobacteraceae; genus Xanthomonas; species Xanthomonas sp. BRIP62415. Next base: position 292,141 of record NZ_QEZH01000018.1, on the reverse strand, counting down.
ATGTCAGCGTGACATGCGGAAGTTGGCAATCAGGCAGCGTCGGTAGAAAATTCGGCCTTTAGGTCGATGATTCCCCAGAACTGCATAGGGCGACTGACGTCAAGCATGATTGCATCGTAACGGCGATCCAAGGGCACTAGTTCAGCCAGCGGATCACCGCTAGAAATTCCCAGGGAAACCATGTAATGCCCCTCATTGACGCTCATCGGAAGACTGAAGTGGCAGGTCACCATGTCACCGGCACGCGGAGCGATCACTTCACGTCCATCACTGGACAAAAACGAGTTGGTCCCATATAGAAATAGCCCTTCCAATGTTTTGAGCAAAAACCCGGGCACAACGTTATCAAAATCACGCTCGAAGACGACTTTCATATAAAAATTGGTGACCGCTCCGCTTTCGATCCGCGCGGGGAAACGCTCCCCCCCGCTCACGACGGCGTAGTCGATGATCTTCGCCCCGCCCTGGCCCCAACGATGCTCGCCGCGGTTGTAGCCGTGTCGGGTATGAAAGACGTCTTCGGCGCCTTGGTCAGGCATTACCTCTAATGAAACATGACCTGGCGAAAGACTGGCACCCGACGTGCGCCCAAACAATTCGTCCAGATATAGATTTGAGATCTCACGCGCGGGACCATCCGCGTAGACTCCCCCGTCCTTGATAAAAAGAACGCGATCGCAATGCTTCACGATGTCGCCTACGGCATGACTCACAAGGATCAGGGTGGTCCCGTGTTCCTTGAACGCCTGAACACGTTTAAAGCACTTCGCTTGAAAGTAAGCATCGCCGACCGAAAGTGCCTCATCGACGATCAACACGTCCGGCCGGAACGCCGTCGCCACTGCAAACGCCACCCTCACCTGCATACCGCTGGAGTAGGTCCTTACCGGTTCGTCAAAGTATTCACCAACCTCTGCGAACTCCTCAATGTCTGCTATTGCTGAATCGATCTGCTGCTGCGAGTAACCCATCAGGCCCGCCGAATGGTAGGCGTTCTGCCGGCCGGTCAAGTCGGGATTGAACCCCATGCCCAGCTCAAGGATTGCAGCGATATGACCAGAGCGGACAATACGGCCTTCGGTTGGCTGCACCGTTCCTGTGATCAGCTTCAGCAAGGTACTCTTGCCAGCGCCATTGCGTCCAACCACACCAACTGTTTCGCCGCTTTTTATGGAGAACGACACGTTGCGCAGAATCCAGTGCTCCTCGCGGGGGCGAACAGGGGCGCCAAACCAACTCGCCGCGCGCAGCCACTGGCTGCTCCAGACCCGATAGGCCTTGCCGACCCCCTCGACCTTCATAACAAAATCGTTCATAGGGCGTCCACCAGTTCCTGACTTGCTCGCCGGAACACCACGAGCGACATTACGCCCAGCACTACTGTCGCCAAACCAAGCGGCGCCAGTGACATCCAGTCAGGGTTCTTGTCATATAGCAGAACCTGCTGATAGGCCGTAACAAGCGGATACAGAGGATTGAGCCTGAAAACATCTCCAACCTCCTTCGGCAAGATGGTGATGTTGTAAACAATGGGAGTCAGCCAGAACAGTGCCTGCAGTATCACCGGCACGACCTGTGCGATATCGCGCATGAACACATTAAACACACCAAGTAGCAGCCCGACTGACATAGCGAAGGTGAGCGTCAGTAGCATGAGCATCGGCAGCCAAAGAACAGGATGCCCGGGGAAATGTCCGAGGACAGCGAAGACAATAAAGATGGCAAACAGCAATAGTATGTTGTTCACAAGCATTGCACCGCCAGCGATGAAGGGCAGGCAAATGCGGGGAAACGCCATTTTTTTCATCAAGTTACCATTCTCTACAAACAGTGAGACACACTTATTGATTGTCTCGCTGAACATGCTCCAACATAGCGTGCCTGACATCAGGTACAACGCGTATGCGTATTTATTGTCAATGCCTGGCAGCTTGGCTGACAGCACTTCCGAAAGAATCGTTGCAAAAATCAGAACCTGCATTAATGGATGGATGATCATCCACAGTGCGCCGAGTTTGCTTTGTATAAAACGCATCCTCAATTCGTTCTTGATCGAGGAGAAGATGAAATACCTGTAGGCCCATAGGGACCGCAGCATGTCTTTCATGATGTAACGCTTCCTGAAAAGGATGACGGCACCGCAGCCGATGCGGCAGCCCGGACGGGTTGATGAGCGCCAGCGCGGCGATTCATTGCAGAATCGTCTCTAAACGCGTTTGCATGGAGGGGACTTGGCTACTGCTCGCATGTTGCCAGAGCAACGAGCGGATCATGTTGCGCAAACGTTCTATAGGTTCGTTTAGTGCTCCAACTTCGTCCGGTGGGGGCAATATGGCGGCATTTGCGACGATACCGCACTGCCTGAGCACATTGAGCGCGACGATGTCAGGCACCAGGATGCGGTGGCACCGTCTGAGAGTAGCCAGAAGTGCTGGGGCACATTGCATCGACTCTGAAACATTGCTCAGCAACACGATCACGACCCGATCGTGGCGCTGTTGAGAATCCAAGAGATCGGCAAGACCCTCCTGTCCGTCCAAAAGATCCTCCTCGATCACAACAGCATTTACTCCGTTGCGGTCGAACGCGGTGATCGATTGCTCGGCTACAGAGACAGGCGAAACGCCTCCCGCCACGTCAATCGATACACTTGAAGACATGCTCCGGAGAAGCACTACTTTGCCTGATAGCGCATCAGCCAATGAGTCTTTTTCTTGCGCTGCACCTAAGTAATGCGCTGATCGCTCGATCCATCCGATTACTGGCTCGACCGCGCGTATTGGCCGAGTGGATATGTCGTGAGCGAAATCCACTAGCCGCTGCGCAACATGCTTCCAAAGGAATTGATTGCGAAGTAACCGCTGGCCACACAAGGTTCGCTCCATCCGCTCCTCGGGGGAGAGCCCGTATACCTCGCGCAACAGACCGGATAGCCCCCTTCGAGATGGCTCCGCCCAGACTGAATGTGGAAGGCCAAAGACCGTCTCGGCCGGTGCGAATGTGTAATCAATGAGCCACGAAGTATCCTCATTACAGAACTCGCACTGCCCTCCCCAAGCAGTGGTAATCACCGCTAAACCGGACACCATGGCCTCTGCAAGCGGGAGGCCGAAGCCTTCTGCTCGACTAGGGGCAACCATCACATCACACTTCGAGTAGAGTTGTTTGAGCGTGGCGCTGTCGATGTCTTCTTCAATGATGATCACGTGCGGAAAGTCAGCATTTTCCCGTTGCGCATCATTTAGCCAACGCCGGACGTCGTTTTGAGGATTGGTAAATGTCTTGATGACCAAAGTCACATCGTCTGCATTGCTGAAGGAATCGCCATAAGCCTTGAGCAGCACATCGACACCCTTGCGCGGAAGACAGGACGACACATGCAAGAAACGGAAGCTACGCGCCTGTAACTGGAAGTCCTCTCCGTCCGGAATACCATCCCAGTGATCCACGCCTGCGCCGCAGACCGCCAAAGGAAGCGCAGCACCGCTATCGACCAACGTTTTTACAACATGCGTCGAAAGAGCTGAAATACCCTGAAGAAATTCATTGAAGTCCGCGACCCACTCTGCCGGTATCTCAGACTCCTCCCATGCGTAAGCATGAAGCAGGTTGAATCTGGACATCATATCGGCAACGCGCGGGGGATACAGCAGGCGACTGCAGACATCAGCTGCGGCTGGCGGATATTTGTCGGTTTGGTCGTGAAGCTCTGCGATCGCGGGATTTGCAGCAAGAAATTCGGTGTTCGCAGCGAAGTCCCCTGCCCCATCGGTCGAATGTAAGGCCACGTCTAGGTTCAACGAGGCGAGCGCGCGTGCAAGTTCGCGATTGACAAGGGCAAGGCTATAGCTACTGTCGAACGGGCCTTCGACACGCCAAATGGGGCGATCAGCAAGCGGAGAGTAACGGCGTAGCACGTCGCGCGCGAGATCCTCGTTGGCATCAATGGCCGCAGCGGCCTGCATAAGATCCTCTTCAGACACCACGTCCTGCGGGCTACGCGCATCAGCAAGCTCCGCGACGAGCGCACCACGGGTGGTTTCCAGGGCTTCATGGGCTTCGCGCCACCCCAGGCGCACGATAGGGCGACTGCCACAACAATCCTCAAATGCGTCGAGCGCGCGCGACGCGGACTTTGCCCAGGAAAACTTACTTGCACGTTGCGGGCCATACTGGCGCAGGCTCGCTGCAAAATCGATATCGTCCAGCACGCGGCGGATTGCGAACGCGATAGCCGACGCATCGCTGGGATCAAACAACGCATCCTCGCGCCCAATGACCTCGGGAATACTGCTTGCGCGAGCGCCGATCGCGGGAGTCCCGCAAGCCATAGCCTCCAGCAAGGGGAGACCAAATCCTTCTTGCAACGAGGGAAGTACAAACAACTCAGCGCCGCAATAAAGTTTCACCAAAGCGTGATCGGACACCCACCCTGTGCAGATGATTCGATTCGCTGGTAGACGCAAGCGACGCGCCACCAACGCAAGTCGCTCGCGCTCCAGGTCAGTCAATTGGCCGGTCACTACAAGCTGATAGCGCTGCTGAATGTCCTCACCAAGTAGCGCATATGCCGCGATAAGAGTCTCCAGATTTTTGCGGGGGTCCATCGCACCGCTGTACATCAAGTAATGCCCGTAAATACCGTAAGCACGTGCAAACCCGGCTCGTACGTCGTCGCTGATCGGAATCGGCCTGAATGCTTCCGATGCGGCGGACGAAATATTGACAACACGGTCAGGATCCACAGAAAGGCTATCGATTGCATCGCTCCTTACGTGATCAGAGATAGCCAGCAGAAGATCTGCACGCCGCAATGACTTAACCTTGTCTGCGTACCACTGTGCTGCCCAATCGACAGCGATGTATCGCTGATCATGGAGAGGAATCAGGTCATACAAGGTAGTCGCAGTGAACGGCGATGAAGGCCGACGCCCGATGGAAGTCACCGCGCTATCCTGCGCGCCTTCAACAAGGCTGGACACATGGATAACATCGGGCTGCAAGGTTTGTAGAAACGCCTCGCGCATTCGTTCTGATGCTGCCCGTCGCCACGCATTCGCCGGATCACGCCAATGAACAGGCTGCACCGAGCGGAATTTCACCACTCTTTCTGGTGGCAGCAAGTACGCCAGTGCATCCACATCGGTTTGTTCGATGTCACCGTTGACGACTAGCCAGAACTCGTGATCTCTCGGCTCACGGAGCATCGCTTCAGCCAAGGAAAGCGAATAACGACCAATGCCTCGGTGCCTACTCTCCGTTTGAACGCCCTGCAGATCTATAGCAATGCGCACGGCTCAAAGTGCCCTATCAGACATTGCCCGACGGAGATCGTCATAGATGCGAGCCCCGCGTGCATTTAGCCGCCCTCGCAGGGCTGGATTGCTCGGCCTACCGTTGATTGCCAAGTGACCATGCCCCATCACATCACCCAACCCAGCGCGCGCACCGAACCGCTTGGCGACCAAGAGCAAACTTGGCGCAGCCGATAACCCACGCATCAGCGCCCGCTTAAGGACAGGACGCAACAAGATGTATCGCATCGTTCCGATCAGTACGGATCGAAACCTGCTGCTGCGCGGCCTGATGCCACCCGGCAAGCCGCTCATCGGGATTTGCCTAAGTGGCACTGATGCAGCGCAGCCTTCACCACGGCAGCGACGGACTTATCACCCAAGAAGCGCACGATCCAAATCCCCCCGCAAATCCCCAACATCCTCAATCCCCACACTAAGTCTGACCAGCGCGTCGCTGATGCCGAGCTGGTCGCGGCGGGCCACCGGGATGGAGGCATGGGTCATGACGGCGGGATGGTTCACCAGGCTTTCCACACCGCCCAGGGATTCGGCCAGGGTGAACAGCTCGGTCTTCTCGCAGAAACGCTTGGCCGCGTCGAAGCCGCCCTTGAGGACGATCGAGACGATGCCGCCGAAGCCGGACATCTGGCGCTGGGCCAGGGCGTGCTGCGGGTGCGAGGCCAGGCCGGGGTAGATCACCTTTTCGATCGCGGGGTGGGTGTCAAGCCATTGCGCCAGCGCCAGCGCGTTGTCGCAATGCGCGCGCATGCGCAGCGGCAGGGTCTTGAGGCCGCGCAGGGCGAGGAAACTGTCGAAGGGCCCCTGCACGCCGCCGATGGAGTTCTGCAGGAAGGCCAGTTGCTCGGCCAGCTCGGCGTTGTCGCCGACCACCGCGATGCCGCCGACCATGTCCGAGTGGCCATTGAGGTACTTGGTGGCCGAGTGCACGACGATATCGGCGCCCAGGCCGAGCGGGCGTTGCAGCATCGGCGAGGCGAAGGTGTTGTCGACCACGATCAGCAGGCCGTGCTTGCGCGCGATCGCGGCAATGGCGGCGATGTCGACCAGCTTGAGCATCGGGTTGGTCGGGGTCTCGATCCACACCATCCTGGTCTCGGGGCGGATCGCAGCTTCGAAGGCGGCCGCATCGGTCAGGTCGACGAAGCTGAAATCCAGGCCAGCGGTGCGGCGACGCACGCGCTCGAACAGGCGGAAGGTGCCGCCGTACAGGTCGTCCATCGCCACCACGTGGCTGCCGGCATCCAGCAGCTCCATCACCGTGGAAGTGGCGGCCATGCCGGAGGCGAACGCGAACGCGCGCGTGCCGCCTTCCAGCGACGCGACGCAGCGCTCATAGGCAAAGCGCGTGGGGTTGTGGGTGCGCGAGTATTCAAAGCCCTGATGCTCGCCCGGGCTGGACTGCGCATAGGTGGACGTCGCATAGATCGGCGGCATCACCGCCCCGGTGCTGGGATCCGGCGACTGCCCTCCATGGATCGCCAGCGTCGCCAGCGACAGTGCGCGCTCGCCATCGTGGCTGGGTGGGGTGCGATTGGACATGGAGGTTCCCGGAAAAAGTGGCGGATTGTAGCAAGCAGGTCTGAATGGCCGGTGCCGCGCGTCTCATCCGGGCGCGCGGCGCTACCCGACCCTGCCTGCAATCACTGCACGCGGCGGCGCAGGTAGTTCAGCAGGTCGATACGGGTGATCAGGCCGAGGAACTGGTTGCCGTCCATGACGATGGCCACCTGGCCGCGGTCGAACACCGGCAGCAGCGCTTCGATCGGCGAGGCGACATCCAGGCGATCGAGCTTGCTGACCATGGCGGTGGAGATCGGGTCGCGGAAGCGCGCCTCGTCACCGTACACATGCAACAGCACGTCGCTCTCGTCGACGATGCCGACCAGCTCACCGTCATCGATGACCGGCAGCTGTGAGACGTCGTACAGCTTCATGCGCTGGTAGGCGGTGGTCAACAGGTCCTTCGGCCCGACCACCACGGTGTCGCGCTTGTTGTACGGGCGCAGGATCAGGTCGCGCAGGTCGCCGTGCTGCGGGCGCTCCAGGAAGCCGTTGTCCAGCATCCAGTAGTCGTTGTACATCTTGGACAGGTACTTGTTGCCGGTATCGCAGACGAACACCAGCACGCGCTTGGGCGTGGTCTGCTCGCGGCAGTACTTCAGCGCGGCGGCCAGCAGGGTGCCGGTGGACGAGCCGCCCAGGATGCCCTCCTTGGCCAGCAGCTCGCGCGCGGTGTGGAAGCTTTCCGCGTCGGTGATCGAATAGGCCTTCTTGACCCGCGAGAAGTCGGAGATATCCGGCAGGAAGTCCTCGCCGATGCCTTCGACCAGCCAGCTGCCGGATTTCTCGCTGACCGTGCCCTCTTCGATGTACTGGGTCAGGATGGAGCCGACCGGGTCGGCCAGCACCAGCTCGGTCTGCGGCGATGCGGTGGCGAACGCGCGCGACAGGCCGGTCATGGTGCCGGAACTGCCGCAGCCGAACACGATCGCGTCCAGCTTGCCGTCCATCTGCGCCAGGATTTCCGGGCCGGTGCCGAATTCGTGCGCGGCCGGGTTGTCCGGGTTGCCGAACTGGTTGATGAAGTAGGCGCCCGGGGTCTCGGCGGCAATCTTGGCGGCCAGGTCCTGGTAGTACTCCGGGTGGCCCTTGGCCACGTCCGAACGGGTCAGCACCACCTGGGCGCCCATGGCCTTGAGGTTGAAGATCTTCTCGCGGCTCATCTTGTCCGGCACCACCAGGATCAGCGTGTAGCCCTTCTGCTGGGCGACCAGTGCCAGACCCAGGCCGGTGTTGCCGGCAGTGCCTTCGACCAGGGTCGCACCAGGGCTGAGGTCGCCGCGCTGCTCGGCCGCTTCGATCATCGACAGGCCGATGCGGTCCTTGATCGATCCACCGGGGTTGGCCGCCTCCAGCTTGAGGAACAGCTCGCAGACGCCGGTGTCCAGGTGCTGTGCCTTGACGATCGGCGTGTTGCCGATCAGTTCGAGTACGGAGGAATGGATCGCCATCGGAATATCGTCACTGCGTCGCGCGGGGCTTGGCCGCCCATTATCCGACGAACCGCTGGGGAATGCTCATTCAGACTGGAACCGATCGCGCCGGCCCGTGAACGAGCGGGCCCAACGCGCGCTGCCATGACCTGACTGTCCGGCCGCAGGGCAGGCGTTGGCGCCATCCTGCCCGCCGCGTGACCCACAGGTTGCGCATAGAAAGACGCGGACGGTGGCAAGCCGACGAGGAGGCCGCCACCGCCCGCGACGGTGAACTTGTTCTAACGGTGGGGAAGGATCAGTGGGTGAGCTGGTCGTACATCCGGGTGAGCTTCTCTTTTGCCTGCAACTTCTCGCGCTTCATCTGGCCCAAGGTCACGTCGTCGATGGGGAGCACCCCGAGTTCGGCATCCATGCATTTCTTGTTCAAGAGCTTGTGGCGTTGGTACAGCTGCTTGAACTCGGGATCTGACTTGACCAATGCGTCGATTTCGGTCTGCGGTTGCCCTTCGAACATGGCGTTACCTCCTTCACTTGAAACACTTAAAACAAGAACGCCCCGGCCGCGGCCGGCACGGGGCGCTGCTTGGGGATGGAAGACTCACGGATCACAATGGCAGGCGCACTGGCGGAACCCACACGCTGCCCGCCAAATTGCGTTGATGCGTGCCCTTGCGTCACTGGCCCGGCCCTCCGTACGTCCAGGCAGCGGAGTGCTGCCCGGGAGTACGACCCTACGCCGGTCGCGGAGGGGGTTCAAGGCCGGAACGGCCGCTTTTGCCGTTCCCTGTGCCAATCAGTGACCGCGGTTCAACCGGGCGTCATGCCCGGGTTAAAAGACCTTAACTTCCAACCACTTGCATCACGGCGAGACAACAACCTCGGCAGCGCGCGTCTTGCTGGCGGCGGCCTTGGTGCCATTGACCTGCAGACGCGCACTGGCAACGCCGGCAGCCACCAACGCGTCGCGCAGCGCTTCGGCCCGCTTCTTGGCCGTGGCCGCATCGCTGTCGTAGCCGACGATGCTGACCCGGCCCTTCTTGCCGATGTTCAAGTATTCGGCCAGCGCCTTGGCCTGCCCTGCGGCATCGCCTGACAGCGCCGCCTTGCCACCAAACGCGCCACTGCCCAACGAAAATACTTCGCCGCGGCTGTCGAACCTGGCGGATGGCAACTTGGCCCCGGCCACCAGCTCGGCTTCTTCGTGCGCCAGTTGCACGGCCTTTTGCTGGGCCGCATTGAGCTTGGCGGTCTGCTTGCCGGCCACGCTGGTCAGCGCCAGCTCGGCGTCCTGGCGGGCCAGGGTCTCCTGCTCGGCCGCCTGACGCATGCGCTCGGCCTCCTCGGCCTGGATCTGCGCCTGCACGCGCAGACGCTCGGCCTCCTGGCGCGCACGCGAGGCGTCACGGCGGCTGGCTTCGATCAGCAGGTCGTTGCGGGTGCCCTCCAGCCGATCCAGTTCGCGCCGGGCCAGCGCAGTGCGGGCGGTGAGTTCGGCGATTTCGACCCGGCGGTCGGCCAGGAACACCAGTTCGTCGCGGTCGCGGCGCTTGGCCTCGGCCAGCGCCGCCACGCTTTGCTGCGCCTGCAGCCGCTCGTAGCGGGCCAGGTCGTTGGTCTGCGGGTCGTTCTGCAGCGCGGCCAGGCGCCGGTTGAGCGCATCGGCCTGCGGGTCGTCCTTGGCGGCCATCGCCAGCGGCGGCAGCGTGGTCAGGCTCAGCACACCAAGATAGAGGAGCGGACGCAGTTTCATCGGCCGGCCTCCCCGGTGTTGAGGCTGTTCTGCAGCTGCGCCACTTCCTTGCGGCGTTGTTCCAGCTGGGCGGTGACCACCGCCTCTTCGCTGCGCGCCTTGGCCAGGTCGGCGTCGGCCGCTGCGCGCAAGGCGATCTGCGGCACCTGCTTGCGCTGGCGTTTGTCCAGTTGCGCCTGCTGGGCCTGCATCAGTTCCTGGCGGGCCAGGTTCACCAGGTCGGGGGCGTATTGGTCGGCATCGGCCTGGGTGGCGCGTTGCACGGCCTGTTCGGCGGCGGTGAGCTCCGGTGCCACCTGGGCAGCAGCAGGAGAGGAAAGAACCATGAAACAGGCGATGCCATACAGGGATCGCCGCAAGTATGCGAAGCTAGCCGTCATTAGGGGAGCCGTAGCGAGAAGTCTCGAGCACGGCCATTGTCGGAAGCCTGCGGCGTACTTGCAACGAGACGCTGCTGTTTGTTGGGGAACCATTGCGCATGGATATCGGCTACTTCCTGAAGCTGATGACCGAGAAGAATGCCTCGGACATGTTCTTGACCACCGGCGCACCGGTGTACATCAAGATCGAAGGCAAGCTCTACCCGCTCGGCAATACGGGATTGCCGCCGGGAATGGTCAAGAAAATCGCCTACTCGCTGATGGACGAAGGCCAGGTGCCGCAGTTCGAGCGCGAGCTGGAACTCAACATGGCCATCGCCCTGCAAGACGCCGGCCGGTTCCGCGTGAACGTGTTCAAGCAGCGTGGCGAGGTGGGTATGGTGATCCGCGCCATCCGCAGCCGGATTCCCAGCATCGAAGAGCTGAACCTGCCGCAGGTGCTCAAGGACGTCATCATGACCCCGCGCGGGCTGGTGCTGGTGGTCGGCTCGACCGGCTCGGGCAAGTCGACCTCGCTGGCCTCGATGATCGACCACCGCAACAGCACCACCACCGGGCACATCCTCACCATCGAGGACCCGATCGAATATCTGCACAAGCACAAGATGTCGATCGTGAACCAGCGCGAGGTGGGCCTGGACACGCATGCCTTCCAGAGTGCGCTGAAGAACGCGATGCGCGAGGCGCCGGACGTGATCCTGATCGGCGAGATCCTGGACGCCGAGACCATGGAGGCGGCGATCGCCTTCGCCGAGACCGGCCACCTGTGCCTGGCGACGCTGCACTCCAACAATGCCGACCAGACCATCGAGCGCATCCTCAATTTCTTTCCCGAGAGCGCGCACAAGAACGTGCTGATGAACCTGGCGCTGAATCTGCGCGCCGTGGTGTCGCTGCGCCTGGTCAAGGGCGTGGACGGACGCCGCCGGCCGGCGACCGAGGTACTGCTCAACACGCCGATGATCCGCGACCTGCTGCGCCGCGGCCAGGTGCACGAGGTCAAGCAGGCGATGGAAGAATCGCTGGAAGAAGGCATGCAGACCTTCGACCAGTGCCTGTTCCGCATGGTCAAGTCCGGCGAAATCGAGCAGGAGGAAGCGCTACGCGCGGCCGACTCGCGCGACGGGCTGGCGCTGAAGTTCCGCCTGTCCGAGGGCGGCTCCGGCGAGCACGACCCGTATGCGGACTACGAAACGGCAGCGGCACCGAAGATCAGCCACGGCTTTATCTGATGGATTCGGTAGCGAAACGCGGCATGCGGCAGCACTGATGGATCACGGCTGCCGACGCTGGGTTTTCCGGCGTGCTGGCGCTGCCGCAGGCACCCTCATCCGGCGCTGCGCGCCACCTTCTCCCGCCCGCGGGAGAAGGAGAAAGACGTCGGTAACACCGGAACGTCACCCAAGGGCTCAGGGCGAGCGCCATCGCGGTCGGCGGCACCTTTTCCAGCGCTGCTGCCTTCTCCAGGCACATCACCCGCTCGAAAGCACATCACCTGCCTTCTCTGGAGCGTCACCTGTTCCAAAGCACGTCATCCGGCTTCTCCAGAGCGCCTCACCTGCTCCGAAGCGCATCATCCGGCTTTTCCAGAGCGCCTCACCTGCACCAAAGCACATTATCCGGCTTGTCCAAAGCGCCTCACCTGCTCCGAAGCGCACCATCCGGCTTCTCCAGAGCGCCTTACCTGCTCCAAAGCACGTCATCCGGCTTCTCCAGAGCGCCTCACCTGCTCCGAAGCACGTCATCCGCTTCTGCAGAGCGCATCCTGCGTTTCTCCAAGGCCCCCACTCCGCACTCTCCGAAGCACCTGGACCGGCGTTGCGAGCCTCTCCTCTCATTAATGGCGACACCAGGATCGGCGGTCGTGCAAAGCGGCGAGCCATTCGCCCGGAGCGCCTGGCCGGAAGCTGACGCGTCGGCTCCCCGGCATACCCTTCTCCCGCGCGGCGGGAGAAGGTGCTCGCAGCGCGGATGAGGGCCCTGATGCGCCAGCGGCGAGCCAGTTCCCGGGAGTACCTGGCCGGCCGCCAGCGTGTCGGTGCCCGGCATACCCTTCTCCCGCGCGGCGGGAGAAGGTGCCCGCAGGGCGGATGAGGGCCTTGATGCGCCAGCGGCGAGCCAGTTCCCGGGAGTACCTGGCCGGCCGCCAGCGTGTCGGTGCCCGGCATACCCTTCTCCCGCGCGGCGGGAGAAGGTGCCCGCAGGGCGGATGAGGGCTTGACACCCTGCCCTCACGCCACCGCATCCACCTGCATTTCCGGCCGTGCCGCATCGAAGGCCGGCAGCGCCAGGCAGGCCTGCTCAATGCGTTGCAAGGTCGGATACGGCGCCAGATCGACCTCGAAGCGATGCGCGTTGTACAGCTGCGGAATCAACACGCAATCGGCCAGGCCTGGCGTATCGCCATGGCAGAAGCGCCCGGTGTGCGCATCGCGCGCCAGTTGCGTTTCCAGCGCGGCGAACCCGCGCTGCATCCAGTGCCGGGTCCAGTGCTGACGTTGCGCGACGTCCAGCGCGAACGCGCGCTCCAGCAGCTGGGTGACACGCAGATTGTTGAGCGGATGCACATCGCAGGCGATGAGCTGCGCCAGGGCGCGCACGCGGGCGCGCTCGGCCGGCGCAGCCGGCAGCAAGGCCGTGGTGTCCGCGAACGCCTCTTCCAGATACTCCAGGATCGCCAGCGACTGCGCGATCACCACGCCGCCGTGGCGCAGCGTCGGCACCAGTTCCTGCGGGTTGAGCTGCGCATAGGCCGGCGCGTGTTGCTCGCCACCATCGCGCACCAGATGCACCGGATGCGCGAGGTAGACCAGCGCCTTCAGCTGCAGGCCGATGCGCACGCGGTACGCAGCGCTGGAGCGCCAGTACGAGAACAATTCCAGTGGCGCACTCATGCCCGGCCCCGCATGCGCTGTTGTGCGTGCACACGCGCCGATGTCATGGCAGCGGCTGACGTTCGACGCGTTGTTCGATCGCACCGAAGATGCTGGCGCCATCGGCGGCGACCATCTCGATCCGCACCACGTCGCCGAAGGACAGGAACGGCGTGCGCGGCGCGCCGTCGCGCAGGGTTTCCACCACGCGCTGTTCGGCAAAGCACGAGGCGCCCAGCGTGGTGTCCTGGTTGGCGATGGTGCCGGAGCCGACGATGGTGCCGGCCGACAGCGGCCGGGTCCTGGCGGCGTGGGCGATCAGCTGGGCGAAGTCGAACTGCATGTCGTTGCCGGCCTCCGGCGCGCCGAACCAGGCGCCATTGACGTGGGTGACCAGCGGCAGGTGCACCTTGTTGTCGCGCCAGGCCTCGTCCAGCTCATCGACGGTGACGAACACCGGCGACAGCGCCGAGCGCGGCTTGGATTGCAGAAAGCCAAAGCCCTTGGCGAGCTCGGCCGGAATCAGGTTGCGCAGCGACACGTCGTTGACCAGGCCGACCAGCTGGATATGCGCGGCGGCCTGCTCGGGCGAGGCGCCCATTGGCACATCGTCGGTGATCACCACGATTTCGGCTTCCAGGTCGATGCCGTGGTCTTCGCTGATCACCTTGATCGCATCGCGCGGGCCGTAGAACCCGGCGCTGGTGGCCTGGTACATCAGCGGGTCGGTGTAGAAGCTCTCCGGCACCTCGGCGTTGCGCGCGCGGCGCACGCGCTCCACGTGCGGCAGGTAGGCGCTGCCGTCGACGAATTCGTAGGCGCGCGGCAACGGTGCGGCCAGCGCCTGCAGATCCAGATCGAACACGCCATCGGCGCTGCCCTCGTTGAGCGAGGCCGACAAGGCATTCAGGCGCGGCGCGACATTGCTCCAGTCTTCCAGCGCGCGTTGCAGCGTCGGCGCGATGCCGGTGGCGCGGACCGCGGTGCGCAGGTCGCGCGCGACCACGATCAGGCTGCCATCGCGGCCGCCTTCCTTCAGGGAACCTAGCTTCATGACCGTCCAATGCTGTGGCTGATCGGTCGATTGTACGGCCTGCCACAAGGGTGGTTGCACCTGAAACAACTGACCCGTGGCCCAACCGGGGAACTGGCCTTTTGTGCAGCGCGCCAAACGCGCGTACACTGGCCCGGTCTGCATGCGGCCGTCCGTTTCCCTTAGGGACAGCCGGCGAGGCCAGGATCGATCGATCCGCTCGCCCGCCCCACCCGACGCCTTTCGTGGTGCCGACAAACCCATCGTTCCTTGATTGGGTTGTTCCACCATCTCGCAGCGCGGTTCACGGGAACGCTCCGAGCCTCACCTTTTTGCATCTGCAATGCGTTTGCGCTCCGGGCCTGTCCTGGTGGCGACGCTTTACTTGGAGCTTCCTGATGTCTTTTGAATCCCTGGGCCTGGCGCCCTTCCTGCTGCGCGCGTTGGCCGAGCAGGGCTACGAAACCCCCACTGCGATCCAGCAGCAGGCGATCCCGCTGGTGCTGGCAGGCCACGACCTGCTGGCCGGCGCACAGACCGGTACCGGCAAGACCGCCGCGTTCGGCCTGCCGCTGCTGCAGCACCTGGGCACCAGCCCGCAGCCGGTCAACGGCCCGCGCAAGCCGCGCGCGCTGATCCTGACCCCCACCCGCGAGCTGGCCACCCAGGTGCACGACAGCCTGCGCGGCTACAGCAAGTACCTGCGCATCCCGAGCGCGGTGATCTACGGCGGCGTGGGCATGGGCAACCAGCTGGACACGCTGCGTCGTGGCGTGGACCTGCTGATCGCCTGCCCGGGCCGGCTGATCGACCATATCGAGCGTCGCAGCGTGGACCTGTCCGGCATCGAAGTGCTGATCCTGGACGAAGCCGATCGCATGCTCGACATGGGCTTTTTGCCCTCGATCAAGCGCATCCTGACCAAGCTGCCGCGCCAGGACCGCCAGACCCTGCTGTTCTCGGCCACCTTCGAAGAGAACATCAAGCAGCTGGCGCTGGAGTTCATGCGCAACCCGATGCAGATCCAGGTCACCCCGAGCAATACCGTGGCCGAGAGCATCACCCACCGCGTGCACCCGGTCGATGGCGCGCGCAAGCGCGACCTGCTGCTGCACCTGCTGGCGCAGGACAGCCGCGAGCAGACCCTGGTGTTCGCCCGCACCAAGCATGGCAGCGACAAGCTGGCGCTGTTCCTGGAAAAGTCCGGCATCAAGACCGCGGCGATCCACGGCAACAAGAGCCAGGGCCAGCGCATGCGTGCGCTGAGCGACTTCAAGGCCGGCCGCGTGACCGTGCTGGTGGCCACCGATATCGCCGCGCGCGGCATCGACATCGACCAGCTGCCCAAGGTCATCAACTACGACCTGCCGATGGTGGCCGAGGATTATGTGCACCGCATCGGCCGCACCGGCCGTAACGGCTCCACCGGCGAGGCGATCTCGCTGGTGGCGCAGGACGAAGCCAAGCTGCTGCGCCAGATCGTGCGCATGCTGGGCCGCGATGTGGAAATCCGCGACGTGCCGGGCTACGAGCCGCAGACCCCGATCCGTTGGGGCAATAGCGCGCCGGGGCGTGCCGAGCAGCCGGGCGGCGATCGCGCGCCGCGCAAGAGCCACGCCCGTCGTCCGCATGGCGATGCACCGCGTCAGGCGCATGCGCATGCCGGCCCGAAGAAGCCCGGTGGCCAGCGCAGCAGCGGCCCGCGTCAGGCCGGTGTTGCTGCCGGTGCCGGCGCAGGCCGTCGCGATGGCGGCCGTGGCGGTCAGCGTCCGGGCGGCACGCGCTGAAAATTCTGCGCGCCGGCACGACCGGCGCCCAGGTCTGCGTTGCACTGAAAAAGCCGCCCCTCGGGGCGGCTTTTTTTGTGGGCACGGCGCAGGCGATGCGGTACGAACAGGACTGCGCGTAAACACCCGACGCAGTCCGTCACGTCCCTAACCCTCGATCAACGCCGTATTGCGATCGATCGCCTCGCGATACCGATCCAGCACCGCGGCGGTCTGCACGATGTAGGCGCTCAGATCCTCCCAGCGCCGGTCTTCCAGCGCTTCGCGGATGCCGGGCAGGGTCTTGACCTCGTAGCCGGTGGCCAGGCCGGGGGCGTAGATCAGGTTGCGGTACCACGGCCGCCCCGGCAGACCGCCTTCGGCCAGCAGGGTCTGGTCGATGCGCTGCAGCGAGGCATTGAGCTTGCCGCGCACGCGTGCATCCAACGCGCCGCCGCGCGATGCCAGCGCATCGTCATAGCGCTTGGCGCTGGCCTGCAGGCGGGCAATGGCCTGATCCAGTGCAGCGAAGTCGATCTGCGGCACCGCGGCTTTCGGCTCGGGGGCGCGTTGCGGCCGGTTCGGGTTGTCGACAGCCGCATAGGCGCCGGCCTGCAACAACTCGGCCTGGGTGCGTGCGGCAGTGCGGTCGCTGTCGGCCTGCTGCTTGAGCTCCTGCGCGTAGCCGGCCACCGCGTCGGCGAAGTCGCCGAAGCGCTGCGGCAACACCGGCGCGTTGGCCACGCGCAGCACCGTGCGGCCGACCGTCTGCGACAACAGCGGCAGATAGCTGAAATCCGGGTCGATATAGCGCGCGAAATAATCGTAGGAGTCGTACAGCGAGTGATAGACACCGCTGCCGCCGCCCTGCCCGCCATAGCCCAGATCCAGCGTCGCCAGCCCCAGATGCTGCAGGAACGGGCTGTAGTCGCTGCCCGAACCGAGCGCCTTGAGCGGCACATCGCCGCCGGCCGCGACCTGCCTGGCGATGTCCTTCTGCGCCGGCTTGGCGGTGGCCGCCAGCGCATCGATACGGGCGCGGGCGCGTTGCCGTTCGAGCACGCTCACGCCGCTGTCGGGATCGCGCAGGTCCGCCGCCACGCCGTTGACCATGCGCTGCAGCGCATGGCTGCCGCCGGCATTGAGAAAGCCGCGCCCGTTGCCGTCGGTGTTGACGTACAGCACCGCCTTGCGGCGCAGTTCGTCGGCGTGCTGTTCGGCCCATTCGGTGGAGCCGAGCAGGCCGGCCTCCTCGCCGTCCCAACTGGCGTAGACGAGCGTGCGCTTGGGGCGCTGCCCCTGCCTGGCCAGCTCGCCGATCGCCTTGGCTTCGGCCAGCAAGGCGGTGGTACCCGAGAGCGGATCGGCCGCACCGAACACCCAGCCGTCGCGGTGATTGCCGCGCACCACCCACTGGTCCGGATACTCGCTGCCACGCAGGGTGGCGATGACGTTGTAGATGGTCTTGCTGCCCCACTCCGCGTCCACCTTGAGATGCACGCGCGCGGTGTCGTCGCCGCCGATGCGGTAGGTGATCGGCAGCGCGCCACGCCAGTCCTCCGGTGCCACCGGCCCACCCAGCGCGGCCAGCAAGGGCTGCGCGTCGCCCCAACTGATCGGCAGGGTCGGGATCTTCAACACGCTGCCGGCCTGGTCGATCTTCAGGCGTTTGGCGCCCTTGCTGGCGCCGACGCCCGGGGTCAGCGGATCGCCGGGATAGATCGCGAAATTGGCAACCGAGCCGCGCTGCACGCTCCATTGATTGCGCGCCGGGCCATCCGGATACGCCCGATCCTGGAAATAGCCGTCGTCGCGCGGATCGGAATAGATGATCGCCCCGATTGCGCCATGCTCCTGCGCCAGCCGCGGCTTGAGCCCGCGCCAACCCTTGCCGTAGCGGGCGATGACGATCTTGCCGCGCACATCCACGCCGTTGCGCGCCAGCGCTTCGTAGTCTTCGGCGATGCCGTAATTGACGTAGACCAGATCGCCGGTGACATCGCCGTTGCCGCCGTAGATCACATACGGCGGCAGCACGTTCTCGGTCTGGGTGGAGGTGCTGTCGCCCGGCAGCGGCGGCTCCTTCAGACGCGCGACATACGGCTTGGCCCCGAGCAATTCCAGCTGCGAGCTCCTGGGCGAGGGCCACAGCACCTGGAAGGTTTCGATGCGCGCATCCCAACCGTAGCCGCGCAGGCGGTTTTGCAGATCGCGGGCGTTCTCCAGGTTGTGCGGCGCGCCAACGTGATTGGGCGCCGACGACCATTGCTTCAACCAGCCGCGATAATCGGCATCCTTCAGGCCGCTATCGAAACGCGCTTCCAGCGCGCGCTGCGCCTGTGCGGCAGCGGCGTCGTAACCCGGCAGCGCGACGGGTTGGGCCGCAGGTTGGGCGGCGAGGCAAGGTGCGACAAAGGCCAGGGCGAGCAGCCAGGCATGCGGCGAAGATGTCATCGGAGTTCCTTGGAAAGTGTCCGGGGGCGAACGGCGATTGGGTTGAGACAGCACGCTGGAGTACGCACGCACCATCGCACGGGCGTGCATGGGCCGTGCGTATGCCGGTCAGAATCGATAGTCCAGGCCCACGGTGAAGTAACGCCCGCGCAGGTCGTACTGGGTAAAGTCATAAGGCGCACGAATGCCCGGGAACGAGGCATCGACCGGTGGCTGCTTGTCGGCCAGGTTCTCGATCTTGGCGTACAAGGTCAGCTTGTCGATGCCGGTGTAACCCAGATACAGGTCGAACTGGTTGTAGTCGCCCACGCGCGACTGCACGGCAGTGGCCGCGGCGCTGGCCTTCTGGTCGTAGCCGCCGGTGTAATACCAGGTCAGTGCGGCGCTGACGGTGCCCAGGTTCCAGTCCAGCGTGGTGGTGGCTTTGTTGCGTGGCAGCGACGGGCCGAGATTGCTGCCGGCGTAATCCTGCAACGGGCCACCGACCACGGTGGGGCGGCGGTAATCGCGCACATGGGTGTAGGCGGTATTGAGGCCGAAGTTGCCGGCCGCCTCGGTGCGCCAGCGCTGGCGCAGTTCGACATCGATCCCCGAGGTCGTCAGCTCGCTGAGGTTCTGGTAGCGGTTGTACACCGCCACCAGCGTGCCGCGCTCGTTGCGGATCACGTCGGCCGGGTCGTTGTTCTGCACGATGGTGGCGTTGTTGCCGGTGCCGACCAGATTCTCCAGCTCGATCTTGTACCAGTCCACGCTCAGGCTGGTGTCGGCCCATGGCGACAGCACCACGCCGAGGTTGTAGCTGCGCGTGCGCTCGGGTTCGAGCGCGGTGTTGCCGACGGTGAAGAAGGTCGGGTTCTGGCGCGAGCCCGGCACGTCCGGATCGAACGGGTCGACCACCGAGCCGTAGGAAATATTGGTGCTGGCCGCATTCTCCGACAACGATGGTGCGCGAAATCCGCGCGAGGCGGCCGCGCGCACCAGCACGGCGTCCAGTGGTTGCCAGCGCAGGCTGGCCTTGGGCGAAAACGCCTCGCCAAAATCGCTGTAATGATCGCCGCGCCCGGCAAGCTGCAGTTCCAGCGACTGCAGCAGCGGCAGGTTGACCTCGGCATACAGCGCCGACACCCTGCGCTCGCCATCCACCGCGGCAATGGCAGGGCGGATCTGCAGACCCTGGTCGATCTGCCAGGGATTGCGCGAGACCAGCTCCTCCTGCCGCCACTCGGCGCCGGCGGCGAACCCGACGCTCCCGGCCGGCAGCTCGAACAGGTTGCCGGACACCTTGGCATCGACGCCGCGCAAGGTCGATTGCGCAGGGCGCAGCGTGCTGAGGTTGATGCCGTCGATCACCGACTGCGGCGTGGCCGACGGGTCGAGCAGGTTGTAGCTGCCGTCGGCCAGCGCCTGCGCCAGGGTGAAGCGATTGGCGAAACCGCCGGAGACGGTCTCATGCTCGGTGCTGCGCGCGGCGAATGCTGCCGCCTCCCAATCCCAGCGCTCGGTCTTGCCGCGCACGCCGCCGAGAAAGCGGTAGGACTGCGAGCGATTGGTTTTGAGCGTCTGGCCCAGGTCGAAGAAGGTGTATTCGATCGGCACCGCGCTGCCGTACGGGTTGTACGGGCTGGAGGCCGGCAGCAGGTTGGACACCGGCTCGGCCAGCCCGCTGGTGGCATTCAATGCAAAGCGGCCGCCCTCCAGGGTGAAATACGGGCTGGAGCCGAAGATCGACACGCCCTTGACCTCGCTGTAGAGCGCCTCGCCGAAGGCTTCGACGGTGTCGCTGAGGCGAAAGGTTGCGTTGGTGTAGGCCTGATAGCGCTTGGTCGAGGGGATCAGCGTGGTGAACGGGGCCTGGTTGAAGCCACAGGTGTCGCCGGCCAGGCCGTCGATCGGTGCGCTGGCGGTGAGCACAGTCCCGGCGGGGCAGTTGCCTTGCGCATCCAGCATCGGCACCGAGCGGCCACCGACCAGGTAACGGGCGCCCTTGGCCGACCAGCCGTTCCAGCGCCCGCCGGGCAGGTCGGTGTAGATGCCCGAGCGGGTCAGCGCGCGCTGGTCCTGATCCAGCCGATCGCGGTTGTAGGCGTCGAAACTGAAAAGGATGTTGTAGCCGTCGCTATCCAGGTCGCCGACGCCGCCGATGAACTTGGCACGCTGGGTGTCCATGCCGCCCTGATCGGAGCTGCCGCCGCTCACGCCCAGCTCGGCACCCTGGAAATCCTGCCGGGTGATGATGTTGACCACGCCGGCCACCGCATCGGAGCCGTATACGGCGGAGGCACCGTCCTTGAGCACCTCGATGCGTTCCACCGCCACCAGCGGCAGCGCATTGAGGTTGACGAAGGTGTCGCCCAGGCCATTGGCAGGAAAGCCGTAGTTGGCCAGGCGGCGTCCGTTGAGCAGCACCAGCGTGTTCTTCTGCGACAGCCCGCGCAGGCCGATGCCCGCCGAGCCGGACGCCCACCCGTTGTTGGTGGTTTCGTTGGTGGCGTTGCCGGTGTTGGCCGAGATCGAGCGCAGCGCGTCGGCCACGGTGACCTTGCCGGACTGCTCCAGCTGCTGGCGGTCGATCACCTGCACCGGGTTCGGGCCTTCGCTATCGGTGCGCTTGATGTTGGAGCCGGTGACGCTGACGGTGGCCAGGGTCTTGCCCGCGCCGGGTGTCGCGTCATCGGCATGGGCGAGGGGAATCAGCGCGGACAGAACGGCAGCGGACAGCAGATAAGGCATCGGGCGCTTCACGCACGGCCTCCATGAATGGGGGGTGTTGCAGTGGGCCACGCGCAATCGATTAACAAAAATTACAGATCTGCATAGAGATATGACGCGCGGTGACACACGCCGCTGGCCGGACGCGGCAGAGCGCGCGTCGGACTTGTGCGGCCGATCGGGTGTGGCGCTCCAGCGCGGTGCGGCCAACCCATGTTGTGGATGCCACGCGGGCGCGCCAGTCCGTTGTGTCGCCGCGCTCGGGGCAGCCCGGTAGGCACCAGCGCACTTACAATGGCGCGCATGGATATCTTCAAAGTCTTTACGCTCGAAGCCGCGCATCGGCTTCCCAATGTGCCGCCTGGCCACAAGTGCGCCCGTTTGCACGGGCATTCGTTCCGGGTCGAGCTGCATGTCAGCGGCGAACCCGGTGCCGAGACCGGCTGGATCATGGATTTCGGCGACATCAAGGCCGCCTTCCAACCGATCTACGACCGCCTGGACCACCATTACCTCAACGACATCGAGGGGCTGGAAAACCCGACCAGCGAGCGGCTGGCGATCTGGATCTGGAACCAGCTCAAGCCGGCGCTGCCGCAGTTGAGCGAGATCGTGGTGCACGAAACCTGCACCTCCGGCTGCCGCTATCGCGGCTGATCACGTAGCGCAGTCTGTGACCCAAGGCCGCCTCCCGGGCGGCCTTGCCATTTCTGCGGCACGGATAATTGATTGATTCCACGCCATTTTCCAGGCGATTTCGGAAATTTTCAGCAAACGTGTTGCATCGCAGCAATATCCGGGTATGCTGCAACGCAACAAACGGTCACGGCTTTCCCCGAGGGGTTCGCAATGTCGGCGCAGTTCGAAAACAGCTTCACCAGTCAGTTCGCCTCTGTCGCAGCACGTGCCAACCAGTTGGCATTGGACACGCTGGAGCAGAACGTCAACGCAACCACCACGTTTTTCGGTGAGTTTGCGCAGGCACGCGACCTGGGTGCCTACCAGACGCTCTGGCCAAAAGGCTTGCAACTGGCCCGCGACAACCTGGAACGCCTGGCTTCGGCCAATCAGGAAGTGGTCGGGATGGGATTGAAGATGTCCAGCGAGCTTGGACAGTTTGCAAAGCAGCAGTTCGACACCGGCAGCGAACAGGCCGGCGCAACAGGCAAGAACCGGCGCAGGTAACGGCCGCCAACATTCAGCGTCTTTGCATGGGTCCCTCCCCCCATGCAATCCGGCCCGACAGATCCCTCCCTCTGTCGGGCTTTTTTATTGTTTTCTGTGCGGGCGTCTTCGATCCAGCACCGGCATGCGGGCCGCCGCAGTCAGCGTACCGGAGCCGGGTGCACGGGAACGACGGCGTACCGCCCATTTGCCGGAAGTGCAGGCGCGGCGAGCTCAAGCACGGCCCTGATCTCTGCGACAGCGCGCGCGCGGGCCGCAGCCCAGGCCGATGAAGAGCCTGTCCGCAACAGCAGAACATGCAATGACCGCCTCTAACTAGACTGGCAGCTGCAGCCCTTGCGCCTGGCGGGCGGCGTCGGCATCGGGTGCCCAGCGGATCCGGCCCCAGCACGGCATCGCCAGGCGCTGGTGCAGCATGCCGATGTTCTCCTCGATGCGCTCCATCTGCGGGTCGATCTCGTTGGCGATCCAGCCGATGCAGTCCAGCCCGTCGGCGGCGATCGCCGCAGCGGTCAGGCGCGCGTGATTGATGCAGCCCAGCCGGACGCCGACCACCAGCACCACGGGCAGCGTGAGCGCGCGCACCAGGTCGGCCTGGTCCAGCTCGGCACTCAAGGGCGCGGCCCAGCCGCCGACACCTTCCACCACCACCACCTCGGCCTGCGCGCGCAGTTGCGCGAAGGCCTGGGCGATCGGCTCCAGCGCCAGGGTCACACCGACATCGGCGGCAGCCAGTTCCGGTGCCAGTGGTGCCGGCAAGGCATAGGGATTGAGGGTGGCGTAGTCGGGTTGCGGGGCGCTGGCCGCCTGCAGCGCCAGCGCGTCCTCGTTGCGCCAGCCCTGCGGTGTGTTCTCGCAACCGCTGGCCACCGGCTTCATGCCCACCGCCGTGCGGCCTTGCGCGCGCAGTGCGTGCAGCAGCGCGGTGCTGGCCATGGTCTTGCCGATGCCGGTGTCGGTGCCGGTGACATACAACGCCGGAAGCTGCATGCGTGTGTTCCTGCGGCCGCGCCGCGGTTGCCGTGGGGGCGCGCAGCATAGCGTGCGGATCCGAACGCGCGGCTGAGTCGCAATGCCGCTGCGGACGGCCGCTGCTAAACTTCGGCCATGTTCGCCACCTCTTCGCTGACCGGCAGCAAGCCGGAACAATACGCCCAGCTCACCGCCCAGGCCCAGGCACTGGTGCACGGCGAGCCGGATCGGATCGCCAATGCCGCCAACCTGGCTGCGCTGATCTTCAATTCGCTACCGTCGCTCAACTGGGCCGGCTTCTATTTCTACGACGGCCGCGAGCTGGTGGTGGGGCCGTTCCAGGGCTTGCCGGCCTGCGTGCGCATTCCGCTGGACAAGGGCGTGTGCGGCGCGGCCGCCAGCACCCGGCAGAGTCAGCGTATTGCCGACGTGGATGCCTTCCCCGGGCATATCGCCTGCGATTCGGCCTCGCGCTCGGAGCTGGTGATCCCGCTGGTCAAGGGCGATGTGCTGATCGGCGTGCTGGATCTGGACAGCCCGGAGCTGGATCGCTTCGACGCCGACGATCAGCGCGGCCTGGAAGCCATTGTGCAGGTCTTTGTCGGCGCGCTGACGTGACCACCGAACGGCTGCGCAACATCGGCCCGAAAAGTGCAGCGTGGCTGCGCCAGGTCGGCCTGCGCACGCAGCAGGATCTGCAGGCGGTAGGCGCGGTGGGCGCATTCGTCAAGGTGCGCCGCGCCGGCTTCAAGCCCAGTCTCAACCTGCTGTATTCGCTGGAAGGCGCGTTGACCGACTGCCATTGGCAGGACGTGCCGGAGGCGCGCCGACATGCCTTGCTGGCCGAATACGAAGCGGCGAGCGCGCTGTTGCCGGTACGCGGCCGCGCGGTCGCCGGGCCGGTGGAAACCGTGCACTACGCACGTGCCGACAACGACGACACGCATGGCGACCTGATCGAGGCTGCCGACGACGCTGCGGACCTGGGCCAGACGCACGACGACTGAGCGCCTGTGCCGGGTGGCCGCCGCCGCATGCGTGCGGCGCCAGCGCTGCGATCGGCGAGAGCGCACCTGTTGATGCCCAGCGCGGCGTCGCTTCGATCGCCTGCTCGATGGAGTGTCGTCAACGCGCCGCTGCAGCTTGTAACGTTGGCGCAAGCGATGCGCCCAACGTCTGACCATGGCTGAGGCCTGGCAGCGGTCGGTACTCGGCGGTGAGGCCCGGTAACGCCGACAGCAGCGCTACGAGATGCTGTGCGGCCTGCGGATCTGCACGCGGCCGCCCCGGACGATCGGGTCTTGCAGGGTTCGCCGGTGCTCCGCCCTCGCCTGCCAGCAGCGTCAGACGACGCGTGGCTTGCTGTATGTCTGCCGAGGCGTCCCGGGCTTGCTCGACCACTCGCTGCGCCTGCTGGACGATAAACCCATCGCCCCACCACAGCGACGGATCGACCGCGACGTAGTGCTGGAACAGCTGCGGCTGCGTCAGCACTACCTGCAGCACGAACAGCCCGCCATACGAATGGCCCCAGAGCGTCTGCCGCTGACGATCCACCGCCACGCGCGCTTCCACCTGCGGGCGAATACGTGTGGCGATCAGCTGCGTGAACGCCGCCGCACCGCCGGTCCTGCGCTGCGGATTCAGCGGATCGGTTTCCACCCGCCCGTCGCCGTAGCGCGCAGGCGTGTAGTCCAGGCTGCGCCCCACCGCATCGATGCGCAACGCGCTGTCGTCGGCGATGAACACCAGCACCGGCGCATCGCCGTGGGTGGACAGGCTGTCGAGCAGGCGCTCATCCAGTTCCATCAATGCCGCATTGCCATCCAGCAGATACACCACCGGATATCCCGCCGCCGGTGGCACGGCTTTGGGGGTGGCAATGCGCACGCGGTAATGGCGTTGGCCATCGGCCGAATCCAGGCGCAATGCGCTGAAGACATACGAGGCACTGGGGCGATCGGCGACAGTGCTGCCGATCGTGCGGCTCAGGTCCGGCTGTGCGAAAGCCGGCACCGTGCCGACGATCCACGTCAGCACGCCGGCACAGGCAAGCCACCAGGAATCACGTCGCGTCACTGCATGTTCTCCTCGTCGTGCGCCCACGTTCGCGCGCGCTGCCGCATTGCTGTCAGAAACCGAAACTCAGGCTCGCCCAATACGCGCGACCGGGCTCGTTGTAGGTAGCTGCACCCGCTGCACCGCTGGTGTTGTTGGTGCCTTCGCGGAACAGACGGGTGTCGAACAGGTTGTCCACACCGACGCCCACGCTGACCTTGCGGGTGATGCGGTAACGCGCACTGACGCCCCACAGATCGTAGGGGTCGCGCGAGTCGGGGGCGATGGCACCGCCGCTGGTGCTCGATTGCGTGGCCGACTCCTGCTTGCCGTAGAAGGTGCCGGTGAGCAGCAACGACAAGGCCTGGGTCGGTTGCCAATCCAGCGTGGTGTTGACCGTGTATTCCGGGATCACCGACAGCGGCTGATCGGTGGCGGTGTTCTTGTTCTCGATCATGTAGGTGACATTGGTATTCCACTTCAACACGCGGCCCTGCTCGCCCAGCAGCGGCAGGGTGAGATTGCCTTCCACCCCCTGCACGATCGCTTCCGATGCGTTGGTCCACTGGAACACCTGCCCGCGCCGGTCGACCGTGACCCCGACCGGCACCATCCCGGCGACGATCTTGTCGTCGTAGGCATTGTGGAAGTACGTCAGCGAGGCATGGTGACCGGTCTGCGGCGCCCACTCGACGCCGATTTCCTTGTTGATGCTGGTCTCCGGATCGAGATCGTCGTTGCCCTGGATATAGCAGCCCGAGCCGAGATTGGGGAACAGCACCGGGCAGCCATTGCCGCGCGTGTAATACAGATAATTGGCGTTGGACTGGTACAGGTTGGGTGCCTTGAAGGCGCGCGCGATGCCGCCCTTGAGCAACCAGTCTTCGCTGAGCTTGTACTGCACGTTGAGGCTGGGGCTGAGGTTGTTGCCGAACTGGCTGTGGTGGTCCAGCCGCACACCCGGCGTCAGCGTCAGCCGCTCGCTGGCGTAGATGTTGTCTTCCAGATACACCGCGCTGAGCGTGGCCTCGCTGCGCGGGCTGCGCGTCCCGTTGGGAAGGCCGGGGAAACCACCACCGGCACTCACCATCTGCGACATCGAATACGCATCGCTGAGGCGGCTCTGGCGGCGCTCGAAGCCCAGCGTCAGCACCTGCTCGGCCCAGGCCTGCAGCGGCAGGTTGAACTCGCCATCGATATTGAGATTGTCGAGCGTGGCGGTGGAGTTGAGCAGGCTGGCGGCAATGGAGCCTTCCGGCCCGCCGGCCAGGCCTTCGTTGAGGCGGGTGTTGTCGGTGCCCTCATAGGCGGCGGTGAGGCGCGAGGTGCCGAGCGCCCAGGTGCCGCGATGGGTCAGCGAGGCGGTGCGGCGGATCATGGTGTTGGTTTCGCTGCCGAACAAGGCGCCCAGGTCGGCACCGGCCAGGCCATCGGCGCTGACCGCACGATCGCCGGCATACAGATTGCCCTGGCGACTGACGCCGGCATCGAGTTCGATCACCTGGCCTTCCATCGGATCCCAGCGCAGCAGGCCGTTGATGTCCTTGTTGCGCACGCCCTCGCGCCCGGCCGGCGGCACCGCAGCGGCACTGCTGGCAAAGCGGCGATTGAGCTCCAGCGAATCCGGATCGGTCTTGTTGAGGTTTCCATACAGGCGGAAGGAGAACGTATCGCTCAGCGGTCCGCTGAGCTGGAAGCCGGCACGCTGGCCGCCGCCTTCGGCACCGTGCTGCGGCACCAGGCCGAATAGGCTCATCGAGCCGGTCAGATCGCCGGTGGGCTTCTTGGTGATGATGTTGACCACGCCGCCGGAGGCACCGGAGCCATAACGTGCCGCCGCCGGGCCGCGCAGCACTTCGATGCGCTCCACCGCTTCGGCCGGTACCCAGTTGGTGTCGCCGCGCGTATTGCGCTCGCCGCTGCGGCCCATGCGCACCGCATCGCGCGATCCCACCGGTTTGCCATCGACCAGAATCAGCGTGTTTTCCGGGCCCATGCCGCGCAGGTCGATCTGGCGATTGTTGCCGTACTGGCCGGAGGCACTGTTGCCGGTGAGGTTGACGCCCGGCATGGTGCGCAGCAACTGCGACAGATCGTTGACCGGCGGACGCCGTTCGATGTCCTCGGCGGTGATGACCGATGACCCCAGGGCCTGGCGGGCGATCTGCGCGGCGGTGACGTGCACGGTGTCCAGCGACTGCGGCTCGGCCGCGGCGTCTTCGGCCGATGCGCTGCAGATGCCGCTGCCACAGCCAAGCGCAATGGCCAGCACCAGCTGACGGTGGGACAACACGGGACGACGTGCAGACGCAGACATCCATGACCGGCGTGATGCGGACATTCTCAAACCTCTCGACAGGCGATGGACCTCTGGCGACGGCTTGAGGTGATACGTGGGGGAGGCTGCGTGCAGCAGGCGCATGATGTGCTTGCCAGGCGCTGACGCAGTCAAAGTTGTCCGGACATTCTACACGGATGCGATTCATTCTCAAATGGAACGAACGCGCTAGCGGAGCGGCATGCGGCACTGGCGGAACCAGAGCAGCGCTTTGTCGCAAGGCGTTGCGCACCATTGCAGACAGGTGCGCATGCCGGCTGGCTTACGCTGCCGGTCTCAGGCCTGCGACGTTGATCCAGGGCGGCAAGCCGAGCGCGGCATTGCTGCTGCAAGCCATGCTGGACGCAGTCTACACCCGGTGCCGATCCCCTTGCGCGTTCTGCTTCAAGGCAAGCAGCTCGCGCATGTCATCCATGATCGCCACCGCCCCGGCGCTGTGCACATCGAAGCCGCGCAGATAGCCGTAACGCACCATCGCCAGCGGCATCGCCGCGGCGTTTGCCGCCGCCGCATCGGTGGCCGAATCGCCGACCATCAGGCACTGCTGCGGGGTGAGCCGGAACTGGCTGGCCAGGTGCAGCAGCGGCGCCGCATCGGGTTTGCGCTGCGGCAGCGAATCGCCACCGAGCACGCTGCTGAAATGCGCAGCGATACCAAGATGCTCCAGCAGCGGCGCGATGAAGCGCGCGGGCTTGTTGGTGCACAACGCCAGCGTGGCACCGGCCTGGCGCAGGCCGGCCAATGCCTCGGCAACACCGGGATAGAGCTGCGGGTTGTGCAGCAGGCTGGCCTGGTAGTGACGCATCATCACCGGCATCTCGGTATCAGCATCGTGCGTGCCGCCGGCTTCGCGCAAGGCGGTGGCGAGCAGCACGTGCACTCCTTCACCGATCCAGCTGCGGATCGTCGCCTCGCTGAACTGCTGCAGCCCGAGTTCCTGCAAGGTGGCATTGAGCGCTTCGGCGATATTGGGTGCGCTGTCCACCAGCGTGCCATCCAGGTCGAAGATCACCAGCGGATACGGAAACATGCGCACAGTCTCGTTGGGGGAGCGGCCTGCAGTGTACGAGCGACGGGATTCAGGGCGCGTCACCGTGGCGCACTGCGGATGCTCAATGCAGGCGCCGATGCAGGTGCGCATGCGCGCGTGGTTGCCGTCATCGCTGCACGCTGCACGCCACGTCCGCAGCAACGCGGGTACGGCACGCGCACTCACTGTGCCTGCGGCATCTCGCCGAACAACTCGCCCTGCACCGCGCCCGCTTCCGCGTCGCTGAAACCGCTCAAGCCCACACCGACCAGGCGATAGCGCGTGTCGTCGGGCAACTCCACGCGCCGGGTCAGCGCCAGCGCGATCTCCGCCAATACCTCCAGCGAAGCCGGTGGCTGATCCGGCGTGTAGGAACGGGTCAGGATGCGAAAGTTGGAAGTCTTCAACTTGAGCACCACGGTGCGCCCGATACGCTCGGTGCGGCGCGTGGCCAGCCAGGTCTTCTCGGCCAGGCGCAGGATGTGCGGATCCAGTGCCTCCAGTGCGATGTCCTCGCTGAAGGTATCTTCCGAAGACACCGACTGCACCTCCTGGTCCGGCTCGACCGGGCGTTCGTCGATGCCGCGCGCGCGCCGGTACAGGCTCTGCCCGAAGCTGCCGAAATGGGCCTGCAGTTCTTCCAGGGGGCGCAGCCGCAGATCGGCCACGGTGACGATGCCCAACGCTGCCAGCTTGCCGTCCATCACCTTGCCCACGCCGGGAATGCGGTTGACCGGCAGAGGCAGCAGGAACGCATCCACGCGACTGGGCGCGATGACGAACTGCCCATCGGGCTTGCGCCAGTCCGAGGCGATCTTGGCCAGGAACTTGTTCGGTGCGATGCCGGCCGATGCGGTGAGCCGGGTTTCCTCGCGGATCTGGGTGCGGATCAGCTGCGCGATTTCGGTGGCCAGCTGCATGCCGGTCTTGGCCTGCGTGACGTCCAGGTAGGCTTCGTCCAGGGACAGCGGCTCGACCAGGTCGGTGTGGCGATGAAAGATCTCGCGCACCTGCCGCGACACCGCCTTGTAGCGCGCGAAATCCGGCGGCACGAACACCGCATCTGGACACAGGCGCTCGGCACGCAGCGCCGGCATGGCCGAACGAATGCCATAGGTGCGCGCTTCGTACGAGGCCGCGCACACCACCGAGCGCGCACCGCGCCAGGCCACCACCACCGGCTTGCCGCGCAGCGATGGGTCGTCACGTTGCTCCACGGACGCGTAGAACGCATCCATGTCCACGTGCACGATCTTGCGCATCAAGCTGGCATCTCTCCGAAAGCGTACCGGCAATGATAAATCAGCCGCGTCTCACGCCTTGCGCCGGGTCAGGGCGTCAGCCCGGGCGCGAACGGACGCAAGCGTCGGCAGGACGCGCAGCTGCGTCTTTTTCCCAGCGTCCCGCCCCGAGTACGCACGCCTGACCGCGCTTGGCCGGAGGCCGTCGCCTGCGCTCGCTAGTGTCGGCACAACGCGCTTGCCGCACTGCGCGCGCGGCTGAAAACAGCACGCATGCGTACGGATAAAACGTTTGATTGAACCGCGCGCCCTCATGCACCCTTGCCCGCCTCGCCTTTCGCTTCTTGCAGGAAACGTTCGTCATGACTCGTCAAAGTGCGTACTCGCGCGACCAGCTGCTGGCCAGCGCGCGCGGGGAATTGTTCGGGCCCGACAGTGCCCGCCTGCCCAACGATCCGATGCTGATGTTCGACCGCATCACCGAGATCAGCGACAGCGGCGGCGCGCACGGCAAGGGCGTGATCCGCGCCGAACTCGACGTGCGCCCGGACCTGTGGTTCTTCGGCTGCCATTTCATCGACGACCCGGTGATGCCCGGCTGCCTGGGCCTGGACGCGATGTGGCAGCTGACCGGCTTCTTCCTCACCTGGATCGGTGCCGCAGGCCGCGGCCGCGCACTGGGCTGCGGCGAGGTCAAGTTCACCGGCCAGGTGTTGCCCAGCGCCAAACTGGTCAGTTACGAAATCGATGTCAGCCGCGTGATCAACCGCAAGCTGGTGATGGCGCAGAGCGATGCACGCATGCTGGTGGACGGGCGCGAAATCTACACGGCCAACGACCTGCGCGTGGGCATGTTCACCTCAACGGAGAATTTCTGATGCGTCGTGTCGTCGTCACCGGAATGGGCATCACGTCCTGTCTGGGCAATGATCTGGACACCGTCTCCAGCGCCTTGCGCGAGAGCCGCTCGGGCATCACCGCATTGCCCGATCATGCCGAGGCCGGCCTGCGCAGCCAGGTGGGCGGCGCGGTGGCGCTGGATCTGGACAGCCTGATCGACCGCAAGCTCAAACGCTTCATGGGCGATGCCTCGGCCTACGCCTATCTGGCCATGCGCGATGCGATCGCCGATGCCGGACTGGATGCCGAGCAGGTCAGCGACCTGCGCACCGGCCTGATTGCCGGCTCCGGTGGCGGGTCCAGCCAGTGGCAGGTGGAAACCGCCGATCTGCTGCGCAACCGCGGCGTGCGCAAGGTCGGCCCGTACATGGTGCCGCGCACGATGTGCTCGTCGGTCTCGGCCTCGTTGGCAACCGCGTTCAAGATCCGCGGCCTGAGCTATTCGCTGTCGGCGGCCTGCGCGACCTCGGCGCATTGCATTGGTGCGGCCGCCGATCTGATCCGGCATGGCGCGCAGGATGTGATGTTCGCCGGCGGCGGCGAAGAACTGCACTGGACCATGAGCGTGATGTTCGATGCGATGGGCGCGTTGTCCACCGGCTTCAACGACCGCCCGGCGGTGGCCTCGCGCCCCTACGATGCGCAGCGCGATGGCTTCGTCATCGGCAGCGGCGGTGGCATGCTGGTGCTGGAGGACTACGACCACGCCATCGCGCGCGGCGCGCACATCCACGCCGAATTGCTCGGTTATGGCGTGACCTCCGATGGCGCCGACATGGTCGCGCCCAGCGGCGAAGGTGCGGTGCGCTGCATGCACATGGCCATGCACGGCCTGACGCAGCCGATCGACTACCTCAACACCCATGGCACCTCCACGCCACTGGGCGATGTCACCGAACTGGGCGCGGTGCGCGAGGTGTTCGGCGACAACGTGCCGCCGCTGTCCTCGACCAAGGCGCTGTCCGGCCATTCGCTGGGCGCCGCCAGCGTGCACGAGGCGATCTACAGCCTGCTGATGCTGCGTGACGGCTTCATGGCCGGCTCGGCGCATATCGACGAACTCGACCCGCGCGCCGAAGGCTTCCCGATCCTGCGGCAGACCCGTGACGCCACGTTGAATACGGTGATGTCCAACAGCTTCGGCTTCGGCGGCACCAACGCGGCGCTGGTGTTCGGCCGGGTGTAGTGGCACGGCGCAAGGCGCCGCGCGGAACCGGGATTTGGGGGGCGGTGTGCCGAGAGCGCGCGCTTGGCACTCCCCGCTCCCGATCCCCCACTCCCGATCCCCTATCCCGGCTCAGCCGGCCATGCCGCTATGCCGCAACAGCGCATCGATGCTCGGCGCGCGCCCACGGAAGGCGCGGAAGTTGTCGGCCGCGCTGCGGCTGCCGCCACGCGACAACACTTCATGGCGAAAACGCGCGCCGGTGTCGGCCACCTGCTCGGGCGCTTCTTCGAAGGCGGCGTAGGCATCGGCGCTGAGCACTTCGGCCCACTTGTAGCTGTAGTAACCGGCCGCGTAACCGCCAGCGAAGATGTGGCTGAACTGGTGCGGGAAGCGATTCCATGCCGGCGGGCGGTTGACCGCCACCTCGTCGCGCACGCGCTCGATCAGCTGCAGCACGTTGTCCTGGGTCGGGTCGAAGCTGCTGTGCAGCTGCATGTCGAACAACGCGAACTCCAGCTGGCGCACGGTGAACATGCCGCTCTGGAAATTACGCGCGGCCAGCAGCCGATCGAACAGGTTGCGCGGCAGCGGCTCGCCGGTCTGCACGTGCGCGGTCATCGCCTGCACGCGCTCCCATTCCCAGCAGAAGTTCTCCATGAACTGGCTGGGCAGTTCCACCGCGTCCCATTCCACGCCGTTGATGCCGGCCACGCCCAGTTCGCCGATGCGCGTGAGCAACTGATGCAGGCCGTGGCCCATTTCATGGAACAGCGTGGTGACTTCGCCATGCCGGAACGTGGCCGGGGCATCGCCACTGCCGCGGCCGAAGTTGCACACCAGATACACCAGCGGCGTCTGCACGCCATTGGCGGTGTCGCGGCGGTTGCGGCAATCGTCCATCCATGCGCCGCCCCGCTTGCCTTCGCGCGCGTACAGGTCCAGGTAGAACTGGCCGACCAGCGCGCCCTGCGCATCTTCCAGGCGATAGAAGCGCACGTCCTCATGCCAGACCGGCGCACGATCGAGCTTGACGGTCAGGCCATACAGGCTGTGGATCACATCGAACAGGCCGGCCAGCACCTTCGGCTCGGTGAAGTACTGCTTCACCTCCTGCTCGGAGAAGCTGTAGCGCGCCTGCTTGAGTTTTTCGCTGGCGTAGGCCAGATCCCAGGCCTGCAGTTCGTCCAGGCCCAGCGCATCGCGTGCAAAGGTTTCGAGTTCGGCGCGATCGCGTTGCGCATACGGCTTGGCGCGCACCGCCAGATCGCGCAGGAAGCCCATCACTTCGTCCGGGCTTTGCGCCATCTTGGTGGCGACCGAATACTCCGCGTAACTGGCAAACCCGAGCAGCTGCGCCAGCTCGGCGCGCAGGGCCAGAATACGATCGATATTGGCGCTGTTGTCCAGCGCCGCATCGCCGAACTCGGAGGCGCGCTCGGCGTTGGCGCGATACAGCCGCGCGCGCAGTTCGCGATTGTCCGCATCGGTCTGCACCGGCAGGTAGCACGGCATCTGCAAGGTGAGCTTCCAGCCCGGCACGCCGTCCTTTTCGGCAGCGGCGCGTGCCGCGGCGACCACTTCGGCGGGCAGGCCGGACAGCTCGCTTTCGTCTTCGCTCACGTACGACCATGCATCGGTGGCATCGAGCACGTTCTGCGAAAACTTGGCGGCCAGCGCGGACAGTTCTTCCTGGACCTGCGCAAACCGGGCCTTGGACGCGTCATCCAGCTCGGCACCGCCGAGGCGGAAATCGCGCAGCGCGTTTTCCAGCACCTTGCGCCGCGCGGCGTCGTAGTGCGCCGCTTCCGGCGCGTCGGCCAGCGCCTTGTACTGCGCGTACAGCGCCAGGTTCTGCGCCAGCGCACTGCCGAAGCGGCTGAGCTTGGGCAGGTTGCTGTTGTAGGCCTCGCGCAGTTCCGGCGTGTTGACCACCGCCTGCAGATGGCCGACCTGGCCCCAGGCGCGCCACAGCCGCTCGGTGGCATCGTCCAGCGGCACCACGAAGCTGTCCCAGCTGACCGGGCTGACCTGCTCGGCCGCTTTCACTGCGGCCTCGGCGTCGGCCAGCAGTTGATCGATCGCCGGGCCCACGTGCTCGGGGCGGATCGCATCGAAGGACGGCAGTCCGGACAGGTCGAGCAGCGGGTTGGTCATGGGGCGCTCCGGCAGTGGACTGGATCAGGAATCAGGATGAGGTGCTGGCAGAGGTTGCGATACGCAACGGTTTTGCCGGCGGCGTGCAGGATATGGCGGTCATTCCAGCGCTGCACAAGGCAGCGCCGGCAAGTCGCCGCCGTTGACGGCGATGGCAATGGCCGCATCGCTGTCGGTGACGTCGATCTCGCGCGCCGCGTACCAGGCCGGGTCGTAGTAGCTGTGCGCGTAGCGCTCGCCGGCATCGCACAGGATGGTGACGATGGAGCCGCTGCGGCCGGCCTGGCGCATGCGCTGGGCGGCCTGCAGCACGCCGACGAAGTTGGTGCCGGTGGAACCACCGACGCGGCGGCCGAGCGTGGCGCTGACATGGCGCATCGCCGCCAGGCTCAGGGCGTCGGGCACCTTGATCATCATGTCCACGCAGCTGGCGATGAAGCTGGACTCCACCCGCGGGCGGCCGATGCCTTCGATGCGCGAGCCGCCGGTGATGGCCAGCTCCTTGGGGCACTGCCCGTCCACCGCGCGGCAATAACCGTCGAAGAACACCGACACTTCCGGGTCGGCGCACAGGATGCGGGTGGCATGGCGCCGATAGCGCACATAGCGGCCCAGCGTGGCGCTGGTGCCGCCGGTGCCGGGGCTGCAGACGATCCAGTCGGGAATCGGATGCGGCTCCTCGGCCAGCTGCTTGAAGATCGATTCGGCGATGTTGTTGTTGGCACGCCAGTCGGTGGCGCGCTCGGCGTAGGTGAACTGGTCCATGAAATGGCCGCCGGTCTCGCGTGCGAGCTGGTGCGAGGCACTGTCCAGATCGCAGGCACGTTCGACCAGGTGGCAGCGGCCGCCCTGGAACTGGATCGCGGCGATCTTTTCCGGCGAGGTCGACGCCGGCATCACCGCGATGAAGGGCACACCCAGCAGCCGCGCGAAATAGGCCTCGGAGATGGCGGTCGAGCCACTGGACGCCTCGATCACCGGCCGCCCCGCACGCAGCCAGCCGTTGGTCAGCGCATACAAAAACAGCGAGCGCGCCAGCCGGTGCTTGAGGCTGCCGGTCGGGTGGCTGGACTCGTCCTTGAAATACAGGTCGATGCCCGGAAAGCCCGGCAGGTCCATCGGAATCAGATGGGTGTCGGCCGAACGGTTGAAATCGGCCTCGATCTTCTGGATGGCGGCGGCCACCCACTGGCGCTGCGACATGGCAGGACTGTGCGGCGAAGGAAGCCCCAATTCTACCGCTGCCTGGCGCGCGGCCACGGCGGGCGGGTCATCGGGCGGACAGCTGGGCGCCGGTGCTATGCTGGCCGCACCTGTCCGCCGCCCTGACTGCCCGTGCTGCGTTGCCTGCTCCGCCTGCTGCTGTGCCTGTGCCTGGTTGCCAATACGGCCACCGGCGCCTGGGCGTCGGTGGGCATGGCGCTGCCGGCCATGGCCTCGGCCCAGGCGGCGTCGGCCGCAGCGATGGCGCACGCGGCGATGCCGGCCGCGTTGCCGTGCCATGAGGACACGCAGCCACCCGTTGCGGCGCATACCCCGGACCAGGCCAGGCACGCGCACGCGGCCGACTGCTGCAAGCTGGGCAGCTGCGACTGCCTGCAGCACTGCAGCCTCGCCCTGCTGACCCTGCCTGCGGTGCCCGCCGGCCTGCCTGGCCGCCCCACCCTGCCTGCCACCCTGGCCGAAGGGCGCGGCAGCCCGGTGCCCGAGCAACCGGTTCGACCTCCCATCGCCTGAGCGCTGACGGCCTTGGCCGTCATCGGTCCCGCGCGCGTGTTGCGTGGGTTTCCCAGCGATGCATGCGCCCGCCTTCAGTGGTGGGCCGCAGTGGAGATGTCATGTCTTTCGATCCAACTTCTTTCGATCCACCCTCCAATGGGGGCCTGAGCCGACGCCGCTTCGTGCAAGGCCTTGCCCTGGGCGGCATCGCCGCCACTGGCGGCCTGTGGCGCGGCGCTGCACGTGCCGCCCCCCCGGCGACGCCCGAGTTGCGCGGCAGCAGCCAATCGCTGCAGATCGGCCGCATGCCGGTCAACCTCACCGGGCGCACGCGCAGCGCCATCACCGTCAACCAGAGCCTGCCGGCGCCCACGCTGCGCTGGCGCGAGGGCGACACGGTCAGCGTGCGCGTGCGCAATGCGCTGGCCGACCAACCCACCTCGGTGCACTGGCACGGCCTGTTGCTGCCGGCCAACATGGATGGCGTGCCGGGGATGAGTTTCGACGGCATCGCGCCGGGCCAGGAGTATCACTACCGCTTCGCGCTGCGCCAGTCCGGCACTTACTGGTATCACAGCCATTCGATGTTCCAGGAGCAGGCTGGCTTGTATGGCGCCATCGTCATCGACCCGCTGGCGCCGCCGCCGTATCGGCACGATCGCGAGCATGTGGTGCTGCTCTCGGACTGGACCGACCTGGACCCGGCCGCGCTGTTCCGGCGGCTCAAGCAGATGCCCAGCCACGACAACTACGCGCAGCGCACGGTGGGCGATTTCCTGCGCGGTGCGCGCGACGACGGCTTGCGCGCAACGCTGGCCGATCGCGGCATGTGGGGACGCATGCGCATGACCCCGACCGACCTGTCCGACGTCAACGCCAACACCTATACCTACCTGCTCAACGGCGTCGCCCCGGCAGGCAACTGGACCGGACTGTTCACCCCCGGCGAGAAGGTGCTGCTGCGTTTCATCAACGGCTCGTCGATGACCTACTTCGACATCCGCATCCCCGGCCTGCGCATGACCGTGGTGGCCGCCGACGGCCAGTACGTGCATCCGGTCAGCGTGGACGAGCTGCGCATCGCGGCGGCCGAAACCTTCGACGTACTGGTCGAACCCATCGGCCAGGATGCGTTTACGTTGTTCGCGCAGGACATGGGCCGCACCGGCTTCGCCTGCGGCACGCTGGCGGTGCGGCAGGGGTTGCAGGCGCCGATACCGGCGCTGGACCCGCGCGCGATCTTGACCGTGCAGGACATGGGGCACGGCGATGGCATGCACCATGCGGTACCGCCGATGCACGGCGCCGCCGGGATGCAGGCCGCGCATGCGGGGCATTCCTTGCACACGCATGACGCTTCCCCGGCGGATGCGCACGACAAGACGCCACGCCACCCTGCCAGCGAAGATGGCAATCCCTTGATCGACATGCGCAGCAATGCCACCGCGCCGCGCCTGGACGACCCCGGCGTTGGCCTGCGCGACAACGGCCGCCGGGTGCTGTGCTACGCCGACCTGCACAGCCTGTTCGAGGATCCGGACGGACGCGAGCCCGGGCGCGAGATCGAACTGCATCTGACCGGGCATATGGAGAAATTCGCCTGGTCGTTCGACGGCATCGCCTTCGCCTCGGCAGAGCCCTTGCGGCTGCAGTACGGCGAGCGGCTGCGCATCGTGCTGGTCAACGACACCATGATGCAGCACCCCATCCACCTGCACGGCATGTGGAGCGATCTGGAAGACGCCGACGGAAATTTCCAGGTGCGCAAGCACACCATCGACATGCCGCCCGGCACGCGCCGCAGCTATCGCGTCCGCGCCGATGCGCTGGGCCGCTGGGCCTACCATTGCCATCTGCTGTACCACATGGAAGCGGGCATGATGCGCGAAGTGCGGGTGGAGGCATGAGCGCACTGCATACGCAACACGTGGCGCTGCTCGCACTACTGCTGAGCGCATCGGCTGCTGCACAGGAGCATCAGCATGCGGTGATGGCGCCATCCGCGCATGCCGATGACGCGCATGCGATGCAGATGGCTGAGCAGGCGACGGCGTCCCAGCCGCAGACGTCCATCGCGACAGAGACATCGCCGTCATCCGCGCAGGTGAGCGCAGATGCAATGCAGATGGATCATGCGCATCTGCACCACGCGCAGCACTCCAGCACCACATCGGCATCGGCATCGACAAACGCTGCTGACGGCACGCCTGCGCAACGCGCGGTACACGCCGACGTTTCGGCAGTGCCGACATCGACGCACCACGCCGGCATGCAGCACGCCGATGTCCAGCACGCCACACGCCAGACCTCTGCCAATCCGCACCCGGACCCCACCCTGCAATCACAGGTAGACAGCGACCACGACGCGATGGAGCACGCGTCGATGGATCACGCGTCCATGGAGCATGCGTCGATGCAACATGGACAGGCGCAGCACGGGGCGATGGATCACGCCGCGATGGAACACGCGCCGCATCCCGAAGCAACCACGCAAACACCGGCATCACCCACCGCCAGCGCAGTGCCACGCATGCCGATCCCCGAGCCCACGGCCGAGGAAATCGCTGCGGCATTCGCACCCCTGCAGCACCATGCGATGCACGCGCCAGGCATCAATCACTACGTACTGCTCGATCGGCTGGAAGCCTTCGACACCACGCGCGGCAGTGGCCAGGACTGGGAAGCACGCGCCTGGATCGGTGGCGATATCGACCGGCTCTGGTTGCGCAGCGAAGGCGAGCGGCAGGACGGGCGCACGCAGGCCGCATCGGTGGAGGCGTTCTATGGCCACGCCATCTCGCCATGGTGGGATCTGCTGGTCGGTGCACGCCAGGACATCGGGGCGGGCGAGCATCGCAGCTGGGCCGCCTTCGGCGTGCAGGGACTGGCGCCCTACAAGTTCGAGACCGAAGCCACACTCTACGTCGGCAGTGGCAGCCGCGCCGCCTTGCGGCTGGAGGGCGAGTACGAGGTGCTGCTCACCAACCGGCTGATCCTGCAACCGCGTGTGGAAGCCAGCATCGCCCTCACCGATGATGACCGGCGCGGCGTCGACAGCGGCCTGGAGCAGGTCGAGGTCGGCCTGCGGCTGCGCTACGAAATCACCCGCCGCTTCGCGCCCTATATCGGCTGGGTGCACAGCCGCAGCTTCGGCGACACCGCCCGCCGCGCTGCGATCGACGATGAGCCTGCACGCGACAGCCGGTTCGTCGCCGGCGTGCGCATCTGGTTCTGAGACAGCCGGTGTGCGCATGGGCCTGGCCATTGGGATTCCAATGCAGGCCCATGCCACGCGCTTGACCAGCGCAAGTCGTGCTGGCGCGCGCGATCGATCGGAGCGCGACGCCAGATCACCGATGCGCACCCTGCAGACATACCGACAACCCCTGCCCCGCTACCATCGGCACCCAGCGCAGCCCGACCTGCCACCACATTCCACCGAGGAGACCACAATGCCCTTGACCGACCTGCAACACGTCCCCGGCGCCAGCGCCGCACCTGCCGACACCGCCGGCTTCGTGTTCAACCACACCATGCTGCGCATCAAGGATGCGCAGCGTTCGCTGGATTTCTATACGCGCGTGCTGGGCTTCCGCCTGCTGGATGCGCGCCATTTTGCCGATGCGCAGTTCAGCCTGTACTTCCTGGCCCTGCTGCCCGACGGCACCGCGATCCCCGACGACGATGCCGCGCGTCGGCTGTGGATGGCCGGCATCCCCGGCGTGCTCGAACTCACCCACAACCACGGCACCGAAACCCAGGACGGCCCGGTCTACCACGACGGCAACAGCGACCCACGCGGCTTCGGCCACATCTGCATCTCGGTACCGGACATCCACGCCGCCTGCGCGCGTTTCGACAGCCTCAACGTGCCGTACCAGAAACGCCTGGAGGACGGCCGCATGAAGCACCTGGCCTTCATCAAGGACCCGGACGGCTACTGGGTGGAGATCATCTCCAATACGCCGCTGGCGTAACGCATAACGCCGCATGGCAAGGTGCCCGGAGTTCCCGGGCACCGACGATTTCAAGCATTACGCTACCGGCACTTGCCACCAAACGCCGCGCGCGAACAGGCTGCGCCAGCGGAGACCACCGCTCCCGCATGTGTCCGCGCGCCATGCACCCAGATGCGGGTGCCATCGTGCGCCACGACGCCGGGCGGGACATCGCTGGCCATTGCGGCGCCGCTCAGCGCCGAGGCCGCCACCGCAATAAACGCTTTCATGGATTCCTTCCCCTGGAAACAGCGTCGCATTGCGTGTCCCCCACGCAATGCGACATGGCACTGTCAGATCGCGCGGACAGCGATCAACCGCACAGTGCTTCGGTCCATCAGACAACGGTCCGCAGTCGGCTAGAACGCTCAGTTGCGGGCTGAGTGTGAGCGCATCGTGCGCACTTGGCAGTCGGGGCGGTCCCCACAGCTGTAGGGACCGCCCCGGAAGTGACGCTTAGCTACGCATGCAGCAGTCCGCCGTGACTGCGCTGCCACTGGCGCGGCGGGCGCAGTGCGGCAAGCGTGCGGACCAGTTCGCGGTAGGTCCCGGCCAACTGTGCAAACAGGCCTGCATCGCTGTAGCGGGTGTCGGCCACTTCGAAATATGCGCCGCGGCCCAGTTCGATGAAGTAATCGACGCTGAGCCGGCGGCGCTGCGCGATCCCGGGAAACAGGCCTGCAATCAGCAGGCATTGATCTCCGATGTCGCGCAATGCATCCGCCCGCAGACTGCCGGTCTGGTCCTGCGCGTGCAGCCAGGCCAGCGCCTGGGTGCGCGAGACCAGCTGCGCATCGCGCTGCAGGCGCAGCAGCACGAACACCAGATAGTGCTCGCGCGATTCGTCCAGCGGATGTGCGATCCGCTGCCCGGCCTCACGTACCAACGCCTGCCACAACTCGGCAGGCGCGCCCTGTTTGAAAGACTCGTGCATACGTCCTCCTGCGTGATGGGACCCTCGCAGCAAGCGTATGCATAACCTGGGCCATCGCGTTGGCAGCCGGACCGGTCGTCTGCCAATCTTCCATCACTTCCGCATCGATCGCGCCCTGAACCCGGTGGCACGACCCGATGACCCCTCAACCTGTGGGTCATGGCGACGCAAGCCGCCGCACCCGTCACCCGATGCCAGGCGCAACCAAGGGGGAGGCTGGCCAGACGCGGCGGGCAGTCGTCTGCAGGTGCGGTGGAGAACCGCCATGCACGTGGGTGGATGCCGTAGCTGGCGGCGACTGCGCTCGCGTTGCACCGAGCGCAGCCCTTCGATCACCTGCGCCTACCTACTCCACCGTCACCGACTTGGCCAGGTTGCGCGGCTTGTCCACATCGGTGCCGCGCGCCAGTGCGGTGTGATACGCCAGCAGCTGCACCGGAATGGTGTGGATCACCGGCGACAGCACGCCGGCATGGCGCGGGGTACGGATCACGTGCACGCCTTCGGATTCGCTGAAGTGGCTGTCCTGGTCGGCGAACACGAACAGCTCGCCGCCGCGTGCACGCACCTCCTGCATGTTGGATTTGACCTTCTCCAGCAGGCGGTCATTGGGCGCGATCACCACCACCGGCATCGCCGCGTCCACCAGCGCCAGCGGGCCGTGCTTCAACTCGCCGGCCGGATACGCTTCGGCGTGGATATAGGAGATTTCCTTGAGCTTGAGCGCGCCTTCCAGCGCGATCGGGTAATGCAGGCCGCGGCCGAGAAACAGTGCGTTTTCCTTGACCGAGAAACGCTCGGCCCAGGCCATGATCTGCGGCTCCAGATTCAGCGCGTGCTGCACGCTGCCGGGCAGAAAGCGCAGCTGCTCCAGATAGTCCGCCTCTTCGGCTTCGCCGATGCGCCCCTGCAATTTGCCCAGCACCATGGTCAGCTGGAACAGCACCGCCAGCTGGGTGGTGAACGCCTTGGTCGAGGCGACGCCGATCTCGGCACCGGCACGCGTGTAGCAGACCAGTTCGCTGGCGCGCGGGATGGCGCTTTCGGGCACGTTGCAGATCGACAGCGTGTGCAGATGCCCCAGCGACTTGGCGTATTTCAGCGCCTCCATCGTGTCCAGCGTTTCACCGGATTGGGAGATGGTGACGATCAGATGTTTCGGGTTGGCGTAGGCGGCGCGATAGCGGTACTCGCTGGCGATCTCCACGCTGCACGGCAGCCCGGCGATCGCCTCGATCCAGTAGCGCGCGGTCATGCCGGCGTAATAGCTGGTGCCGCAGGCCAGGATCTGCACGCCTTCGATGTCGCGCAACACCGCTTCGGCAGTCGGGCCGAACAGGGACGCA
Organism: Xanthomonas sp. BRIP62415; assembly: GCF_003993515.1. Taxonomy (NCBI): domain Bacteria; kingdom Pseudomonadati; phylum Pseudomonadota; class Gammaproteobacteria; order Lysobacterales; family Lysobacteraceae; genus Xanthomonas; species Xanthomonas sp. BRIP62415. The sequence continues at coordinate 249,819 of NZ_QEZH01000018.1, read as the reverse complement.
GGGAAGCCCTTGGCATCGATCGCCGCTTCGATGGTATCGGCCAGCGCACGCGGTTGCTCGTGGATTTCCTTCTGCATGAAATGGCGGAACGGGCCCAGTTCCAGCGATGCCAGCGACACATCCGACAGATGCAACGGGCGCTCGACCGGCGCGTCGTTGCCATCGAAGATGCGCACGCCATCGCGGCGCAACTCGGCGGTGTCGCCCTCTTCCAGGAAGATCACCTGGCGGGTGGCCTGCACGATGGCCGAGACATCGGAGGCGACGAAGTTCTCGCCCTCGCCCACGCCGATCAGCAACGGGCAACCCATGCGCGCGCAGACGAAGCGCTCCGGCTCGGCCTGGCTCATCACCGCCAGCGCGTAGGCACCGGTGAGCTCCTTCACGGTGCGCTGCAGCGCGGTCAACAGGTCGCCTGCGCTGCCCAGATGGTGATGGATCAGATGCGCGATCACTTCGGTATCGGTCTGCGACTCGAAGGTGTAGCCCAGCGCGCGCAGCTTCTCGCGCTGCTGTTCGTGGTTTTCGATGATGCCGTTGTGCACCAGCGCCACGCCGTCACTGATGTGCGGGTGCGCATTGGCCTCGGTGACCCCGCCATGGGTGGCCCAGCGGGTGTGGCCGATGCCCAGCGTGGCCCCGAACTGCTCGGCCTGCGCCGCCTGCGCCATCTCCGCCACGCGCCCGGTGCGGCGCACGCGGCGCACCTGGTCGCCATCGAGCACGGCGATGCCGGAAGAATCGTAGCCGCGGTACTCCAGACGCTTGAGTCCCTCGATCAGGACCGGGACCACGTCGCGCCCGGCGATCGCTCCGACAATGCCGCACATAGGACAACCCTTGAGGACGAAGCCGCGCATTTTAGCGTGTCCGCTCTTGTCCGCTGCATGACCATGCCCGGACAACCTGTCCGCAGCGGTGTCCGCGGACACTGCGGACACCGCCCGCCAGCCCATAAAGATGATTGCTTTCAATCACTTGAAGATTGGCACACGTCCTGCTTTATCGCAGTGACGCCACCGAGCCAGCCGACCATGATTCGCGATACCTCCGCCCAGGACCAGGTTCTCCGTACACCCGCCCGGCACGCGCCCTGGCGCCGTTGGCTATGGCCCGGCGTCGCCGTGGTCGCGGTACTGGCCGGCATTGGCTGGGCGGTCACCGCGTGGAGCGCCGGCAGCCGTTCGTTCGATGCCAGCCGGGTGCGGATCGCCACCGTCAGCCAGGGTGACCTGGTGCGCGACATCGCCGCCGATGGCCGCGTCATCGCCGCCAACAGCCCCGTGCTGTACGCCATCTCGGCCGGCACGGTGACGCTGAGCGTGGTGGCCGGCGACGTGGTCAAGCAGGGCCAGGAGCTGGCGCGCATCGACAGCCCGGAACTGCGCAGCAAGCTGGCCCAGGAGCAGGCCACGCTGGCAGGCCTGGAAGCCGAATCCAGCCGCGCCGGGCTGGACGCCACGCTGGCCCGCGCCAACGCCAGCAAGCTCACCGACCAGGCCAAGATCGACAAGCAGGCTGCCGCGCGCGACCTGGAGCGCTACCAGCGCGGCTACGATGGCGGCGCGGTGCCGCAGGTGGAACTGGCCAAGGCGCAGGACACCTTGAAGAAGACCGACATCGACCTGCAGCACGCCGAGCGCGACGCATCGCTGAAGAGCCAGGGGGCAGACCTGGATTCGCGCAACAAGCGCCTGCTCGCCGACCGCCAGCGCGCGGTGGTGGCCGAAGTGCAGCGCCAGGTCGATGCGCTCACGCTGCTGTCGCCGTTCGATGGCCAGGTCGGCCAGGTGCAGGCGGTGCAGCACACCCAGGTCGCGGCAAACGCGCCGATCCTGGGCGTGGTGGATCTGTCCAAGTTCGAAGTCGAGATCAAGGTGCCGGAAAGTTTTGCGCGCGACCTGGCCATCGGCATGCCGGCGCAGCTCACCAGCGGCAGCGGCGAACCGTTCCCCGGCGCCATCTCGGCGGTGTCGCCGGAAGTGGTCAACGGCGAAGTCACCGCACGCATCCGCTTTGCCGACAAGCAGCCGCCGGGCCTGCGCCAGAGCCAGCGCATGAGCGCACGGGTGGTGATGGACACGCGCCGCGACGTGCTCAAGGTCGAGCGCGGCCCGTTCGTCGAACAATCCGGCGGCAGCTACGCCTACGTGATGGATGGCAACACCGCGGTGCGCCGACCGGTGCGCATGGGTGTCAGCAGCCTGGGCGAGGTGCAGGTGCTGTCCGGGCTGCAGGCCGGCGACCGCGTGGTGGTCTCCGGTGCAGACAACTTTGGCGATGCGCCACGCGTCACCGTCCACTAGAAAGCGGCCACTACGCAGCCTTACACACGCCGGACGACCGCGCGCCACGTTGCGGTCGCCACTCTAAAGCTCTTTCGCACCTACCTCTCTTGCAAAGGACTCGGCAATGCTCAAGATGCAATCGGTCTCCAAGGTCTTCCGCACCGAACAGGTGGAAACGCATGCACTGCGTTCGCTGGACCTGCATGTGCGCGAAGGCGAATTCGTCGCCGTCACCGGCCCTTCGGGCTCGGGCAAGACCACCTTCCTCAACCTGGCCGGGCTGCTGGAGACCTTCACCAGCGGGCAGTACCTGCTCGACGGCGAGGACGTCAGCCATCTGTCCGACGATGCGCGTTCGCGCCTGCGCAACCGCAAGATCGGTTTCATCTTCCAGGGCTTCAACCTGATTCCCGACCTCAACCTGTTCGACAACGTCGATGTGCCGCTGCGTTATCGCGGCATGGCTGCGGCCGAGCGCAAGCAGCGCATCGAAGAGGCCTTGACCAAGGTCGGCCTGGGCTCGCGCCTGAAGCACTACCCCACCGAACTGTCGGGCGGCCAGCAGCAACGTGCCGCCATCGCCCGCGCATTGGCCGGCAGCCCGCGCCTGCTGCTGGCCGACGAACCCACCGGCAACCTCGACTCGCAGATGGCACGCGGGGTGATGGAACTGCTGGAAGAGATCAACAGCCAGGGCACCACCATCGTGATGGTCACCCACGACCCGGAACTGGCCGCACGCGCGCAGCGCAACGTGCACATCGTCGACGGCCAGGCCACCGATCTGGAACGCAACCCCGCCCTGATGCGCGCGCGCCACAGCGCCCCCACCCTGGCCGAATAAGAGGCACATCCCATGTTCGGCTACTACTTCAATCTGGCGTTACGCAGCTTCCGCCGCAACAAGATACTGACCGCACTGATGGTGCTTGCGATCGCGCTGGGCATCGGCGCCAGCATGACCACCTTGACGGTGTTCTATGTGCTGTCGGGTGATCCGATTCCGCAAAAAAGCGATCGGTTGTTCAGCGCCTTGGTGGATCCATACCCCAAGGCAGGCTACCAGCCGGGAGAAGAGCCTGGCGACCAGGTCACTCGCTTCGATGCCGAAACGCTGCTGCGCGAAAAACGTGCAAAACGGCAAGCGCTGATGACCGGTGGAAGAGTGGCGATCGAGCCCGACAAGAACGGTATGACTGCCTTCAAATCGGAAGTGCGCTTTACGTCGGCAGATTTCTTCCCGATGTTCGAAACGCCTTTCCTGTATGGCCAAGGCTGGTCGGCCGGTAGCGACGCGGGCCACGAACGGGTTGCGGTGATCACCAAGGAACTCAACGACAAACTGTTCGACGGCAGCAATAGTATCGGCCGCGACCTGCGCATGGACAAGAACACCTTTCGTATCGTTGGTGTTCTCAATGACTGGAAAGTCAACCCACGTTTCTATGATGTCACCAACAGCTACGGCTCGAACGAGCAAGTGTATCTGCCATTCTCCGTCGCAATGGATCTGAAGATGGACCATTACGGCGGTATGAATTGCTACGGTAAAAACGACAACAGCGATCAGACAGCGCTCAACGCATCCTGCACATGGATGCAGTACTGGGTGGAGCTTGACAGCCCAGCGCAGGCCGGCGACTACAAAGCCTACCTGGATAACTACTCCGATCAGCAGCGCGCTGCAGGGCGCTTTGAACGTCCGAACAATACCCGCCTGCGCAACGTGATGGAGTGGCTGGACTACAAGGAAGTGGTCCCGAGCGACGTCCGACTGCAGCTGTGGCTGGCGATGGGCTTCCTGCTGGTGTGCCTGCTCAATACCGTAGGGTTGTTACTCGCCAAGTTCCTGCGCCGCAGTGGAGAGATCGGCGTGCGTCGCGCCCTGGGTGCCTCACGCGGCGCCATCTTTGCGCAATGCCTAGTCGAAGCCGGAACCATCGGACTTGCAGGCGGCATGGCAGGGCTTGGGCTGGCATGGTTGGGGTTGTGGGTCGTGCGCCAACAACCTGTCGACTACGCCAAGCTTGCGCACCTGGATCCGAAGATGTTGTTGCTCACCTTCGCATTGGCGCTCGTTGCCAGCCTGTTGGCCGGCTTGCTGCCCTCCTGGCGTGCCATCCAGGTTGCGCCCGCGCTACAGCTCAAAGCGTCCTGACCACCAGGCCCGCCGCCCAGCGGCGGGCACGGCCTCTTATCCGAAGGTACCGCCCATGGACATCCGCCCCATCATTTCCACCCTGCGCCGTCACAAGACCGCAGCAGCATTGATCGTGCTCGAGATCGCACTCGCCTGCGCCATCATCTGCAATGCCATGTTCTTGATCGGCAACCGCATCGAGACGCTGCAGCAACCCAGCGGCATCGCCGAATCGGAACTGGTCAGCATCCAATTGGGAGGCATCGGCACCCAGGTCAATGCAGAAGCGCGCACACGCGAAGACCTGGCTGCACTGCGCAGCCTGCCAGGTGTCCGCAGCGCGATCGTCATCAACCAGATTCCCTTTGTGCATTATTCATGGAACAGCAGCATCTCTCTGACGCGTGAACAAGAGCGCCAGACACTTAGCGCTGCGCAATACATGGCCAGCGAAGGCACCCTCGGCACGCTTGGCCTGCAACTGGTGGCGGGGCGTGACTTCACCGCAAGCGAATTCATCGATATGGCACAGGCCAATAACGACAGGTCCATCGACCAAAAAGGCCTGTCAGTGATCATCACCCAGCGCATGGCCGACAAGCTATTCCCCTCGCAAAATGCATTGGGAAAGACAGTCTATGCAGGCGATACCGCACTCCACATCATCGGCATCGTGCAGACACTGGCACGCCCCACCAACAACAGCGCCGGCGGTGTTGATCAAAGCAATTACTCGATGTTGCTGCCACTGCGCATCGACTACACCGCAGGCCAGTACATCATTCGTGTCACCGACCCAACGCGGCGGGCAGAAGTGCTGCAATCTGCCGTCGCTGCGCTGATGAAATTAGACAATAGCCGGCTGGTCCTGAAACAAGAGACGTACAGCGACATTCGGACGGAATATTTCGAGAATGATCGCGCAATGGTGTGGCTACTTGGCGCGGTCTGTATCGCACTGCTGATCGTCACCGCACTGGGCATCGTCGGCCTGGCCAGCTTCTGGGTGCAGCAACGCACCAAGCAGATCGGCATCCGTCGCGCACTGGGCGCTACACGCGGGCAGATCCTGCGCTACTTCCAGATCGAGAACTTCCTGCTGGCCTCGGTCGGCATCGTGCTCGGCATGTTGCTGGCGTACTCGATCAATATCTGGCTGATGGACCGCTACGAGTTGCCACGCCTGCCGGTGCTGTATCTGCCGATCGGTGCGCTACTGCTCTGGGCGCTGGGCCAGATCGCCGTGTTCTGGCCCGCCCGGCGCGCCGCGCTGGTGCCGCCGGCAGTGGCCACGCGCAGCGCGTGAGGTGACACAGATGCCGATCGAACCCCGCAAAGACGTCCGGTGATGTTGCGTTACTGCCTGCAACTGGCCTGGCGCAGCCTGTTGCGCACCCCGATCGCCAGCACCCTGGTGGTACTGGCAATCGGTCTGGGCATCGGTGCGAGCATGACCATGCTGACGGTCCTGCATGTCATGTCGCGCGATCCGCTGCCAGGCAGAAGTCAGCTGCTCTACACCCCACATCTGGATCCGCTGCCCCTGGACCTTCCACGCACGCGGGAATGGGGCGACCCGTCGGACAATCTGACCTGGCCAGATGCGATAGCCCTGCTACGTGCAGGGCCGGCCGTCCATCAAGCGGCAATGGCGAGCGGGCAAACGCTGATCTGGCCGGTGCAGGCCGCCACAGCCCCACTCGACCTCAACGGCCGCTATGCCACTGCAGGGTTCTTTGCGCTGTTCGGCATCCCGCTGCAACGTGGGCGCGGCTGGAGCGGGCAGGACGACCAGAACCACGCGCGCGTGATCGTGTTGAGCCAGCAGCTTGCAAACACCTTGTTCGGTTCACGCAATCCAATCGGCCAGACCGTCGCCGTCGGCGAGCAGCGCATCGGTCTTCGCGTTATTGGCGTCCTTGCCAAATGGAATCCGCAACCGCTCTTTTATGCCGACCCAAGCCGCAAGGGCGCCTTTGGCGACCAGGACGATTTCTTTCTGCCGCTCTCGACCGCGATGCAGCTTGAGCTGGACGCCGGCACCAGCATCAGCAGTTGGGAGACGCGCAGCGACAGCGGCGTCAGACAACTCCACACCCCATCCACCAGCTGGCTGCAGTTCTGGGTGCAACTGGATACCCCGCAACAGGTGGCCGCATACGAGCGTTTTCTCTACGACTATGCTGCGACTCAACACGCCAGCGGGCGCTTTCAGCGGCCACCGCAGACGGCACGACTGTATTCGCTGATGGACTGGCTGAAACACCTGCAGATGGTGCCCAACGACCTGCGCCTGCAGACGCTGCTGGCCTTGGGGTTTCTGTGGATCTGCCTGATCAACGTGATTGCGTTGTTGCTGGCGAAATTCCTGCGCCGCCGTGGCGAGATTGGCGTGCGCCGCGCACTTGGCGCGCGCCGCGGCCACGTGATGTTGCAGTTTGGCACCGAAGCGGCGCTGATCGGCGTCGTGGGCGGCCTGCTGGGGACCGCGATCGCCGAAGTGGGGCTCTGGAGCGTGCGCCAGCGGCCCGACGACTATGCCGCGTTGGCGCACCTGGATGCACCAATGCTGCTGACCACCGTGGCGCTTGCCATCGTCGCCGCACTGCTTGCAGGACTGCTGCCGGCCTGGCGGGCCAGCCGCATCAACCCGGCCCTGCAGGTCAAGGACCTCTGAGATGCGCCTGCCACTTCGCCCGATTCTTTCCAGCTTGGGACACCACCGCCTCACCGCCGGGCTGTTGGCCCTGCAGGTGGCGCTGACCTGTGCATTCGTCACCAATGCGGTATTCCTGATCGACGACCGGATCGACAGACTGCGCACGGCGACCGGCTTGCCCGAAGACGAAGTATCGCTGGTCACCGTTCGCGGCCTGCACGCCAAGGCCGATGCGCCAGCGCAATGGCAGGCGGACCTGATCGCGCTGCGCGGCATTTCCGGGGTCACGGCAGCCACCGCAATCGGAGCGACGCTGCCGTTGTCGGGTGGCGCCGACGACAGCGGCATCTGTGCCGATCAACGCGCACTGGAGCGCGCAATCGCACTGCGATCCAGCGGCGCTGCCGGCTGCGTCGACGCCAGCTACTACACCGGCTCGCCCGGCTTCGTGCAGGCCATGGGCGCACGCCTGATCGCCGGCCGCGATTTTCGACCGGACGAGTATTCCGGCGCCACGCCGGGCGCGATCATCGTCACCCGCTCGCTGGCGCAGCAACTCTGGCCAGATCAGCTGGCCGTTGGCAAAACGCTGTACGGATGGGACAGCCAAAGCACCGTCGTCGGCGTGGTGGAGGACCTGCTGCGGCCAAGGCTGCGCAAGCCCGAGCTCGATCATCTGGTGGCCTTGTCGCCGCAACTCCCCAGCGGCAATCAGACGCACTATCTATTGCGCAGCGCGCCGGAGGACCGCGGTCGCGTGCTGGCGCAGGTGGCCGGCGTGCTGGCCAGATCCGGCCCGTTGCGGATGGTCCCGGGCGACAAGCAACGCAGTTTTGCGCAGATACGCGCACGCTATTTCCAACGCGATACGACGATGATCGGCCTGTTGCTTGCGGCGACCACGGGCCTGCTGTTTGTCACCGCCCTGGGCATCGGAGGACTGGCCAGTTTCTGGGTCCAGCAGCGGACGCGACAGATCGGCATCCGTCGCGCCATTGGTGCAACCCGTGGCGATATCCTGCGTTACTTCCAGGCGGAAAACCTGCTGATCGTCGGCAGCGGCAGCGCCCTGGGCATGCTGTTGGCAGTGCTGCTCAACCAATGGCTGATGCTCCGTTACGACGCGGTGCCCCTGCCGCCACTTTACTTACCCGCCGGTGCGGTGACCGTGCTGCTGCTCGGCCAGCTTGCGGTGCTGTGGCCTGCACGACGCGCTGCGGCAGTGGCCCCGGCGATTGCGACACGTAGTGCATGAGGCGCCCGGCCTGCCGGATGCCGGCACGACAATCCTGCCTGCTGCTGCGATGATGCGATCTGTCAACCTCGTCCGTCCGTTCGCCCTCGCACTCCAACAAGGTTCCCGATGCCGCAGATCCTGATCATCGACGACAACACCGCCGTGGCCACCGCGCTGGAGGTGCTGTTTTCCTTGCACGACATCGAGGCGCGGCACGCGCATTCGCCGCAGGCCGGGTTGGCGCTGCTGGACGAGCAGGTGTTCGACCTGGTGATCCAGGACATGAACTTCACTGCCGACACCACCTCCGGCGAGGAAGGCGAAGCGCTATTCACCCAGATCCGTCAGCGCCACCCGGACCTGCCGGTAATCCTGCTCACCGCCTGGACCCACCTGGGCAGCGCGGTGGGCCTGGTCAAGGCCGGGGCAGCCGACTACATCGCCAAGCCCTGGGACGACACCAAGCTGCTGACCACGGTCAACAACCTGCTGGAGCTGTCCGAAGCGCGCCGCGAGCTGGAACGTCGGCGCGCGCGCGAGCGGCGCGGCCGTGAGCAACTGACCCAGCGTTACGATCTGCGCGGGGCGGTGTTCGCCGACCCGGCCAGCGAACGCGCAATCGCGCTCGCCTGCCAGGTCGCACGCTCGGACCTGCCGGTGCTGATCACCGGCCCCAACGGCAGCGGCAAGGAGAAGATCGCCGAGATCATCCAGGCCAACTCACCTGCCAGGCACGGCCCCTTCATTGCGCTCAATTGCGGCGCGTTGCCTGGCGAACTGATCGAAGCGGAGCTGTTCGGCGCCGAGGCCGGCGCATACACCGGCGCCAACAAGGCGCGCGAGGGCAAGTTCGAAGCCGCCGATGGCGGCACGCTGTTTCTGGACGAAATCGGCAACCTGCCGCTGGCCGGGCAGATGAAGCTGCTGCGCGTGCTGGAGACCGGCCGTTACGAGCGCCTGGGCTCCAACCGCGAACGTCATGCCAAGGTGCGGGTGATCAGCGCCACCAACGCCGATCTGCCGGCGATGATCCGCGATGGCAGCTTCCGCGAAGATCTGTACTACCGCCTCAACACGGTGGAAATCGCGTTGCCGGCCCTGGCCGAACGCCCTGGCGATATCGGCCCGTTGGCCGAGCACTTCCTGGCCGGCGAAAAACCCTTGTCCACACAGGCACGCGATGCCTTGCAACGGCACGCCTGGCCCGGCAACGTGCGCGAGCTGCGCAACGTGCTGCAACGTGCGTCCCTGCTCGCGCAAGGTGCGCGCATCGAAGCCAGCGATCTGAACCTGCCGCGCGCGGCCGCAGCGCGCCCGGCCGCGCCGACCGCCGGCGAGCCGGATCGCGCCCGGATCGAGCAGGCGCTGGCGCGCGCGCAGGGCGTCATCGCCCAGGCCGCCGCCGAGCTGGGGCTGAGCCGGCAGGCGCTGTACCGGCGCATGGACCGCTACGGCATCAGCCAGGAGTAAGCCTGAGCATGTGGCAGCCACGTTCCTTCACCTTCTCGCTGTTCCTGCGCCTGCTGCCGGTGCTGGTGCTGGCCGCCGCCCTGCCCTGGTTCACCGCGTACTGGCTGGATCACGGCTGGGAAGTGGCAGTGATCTCCGCCATCGTGCTGCTGGCGACGATGTGGTGGAGCCTGCAACGCGCCACTGCACCGATGCGCTCGCTGTTCCGCGCCCTGGCCGGCACCACCAGCAGCTACCGCGATGGCGAATACAACTTCGGCGTGTACTGGCGCGGCAGCGACGAACTGGCGCAACTGGTGCAGGCGCATGCGGAACTGGGCGAGGTGCTGCGCGCGCAGCGGCGCAATCTGGTGCAACGCGAACTGATGCTCGACACCATGTTGCAGAACACCCCGGTGGCGATGCTGTTGGTCGTGGCCGGGGGCGATGGCGTGCGCCGCATCGGTTTCTCCAACAATGCTGCACGCAAGCTGTTGCACGACGGCCGCAAGCTCGAAGGCCAGCACCTGGACGACGTGCTCGCGCGCATGCCCGGCGAACTGCGCGATGCGCTGGCACGCGGCGGCGATTGCCTGTTCGCGGTGCGCGAGGACGGCGATGACGAAGACGACGAGCAGATCTATCACCTGTCACGCCGCAGTTTCCATCTCAATGGACGCGGCCACGAGCTGTTGCTGATCCGCACCTTGACCACCGAATTGCGGCGCCAGGAAGTGCAGACCTGGAAAAAGGTCATCCGCGTGATCAGCCATGAATTGAACAACTCGCTCGCACCGATCGCCTCGCTGGCGCATTCCGGCGCCGAGTTGCTGCGCCGCGAACGCACCGACCGGCTCGGCACGGTGTTCGAAACCATCGAAGAACGCGCCCGTCATCTGGAAGGTTTCATCCGCGGCTACGCGCGGTTTGCCAAGCTGCCGCAGCCGCAATTGCAGACCATTGAATGGGCGCCGTTCCTGGAACGTTTGCGGCAGCAGATTCCGTTCCAGCTGCAAGGCGCACTGAGCGATGTCTCCAGCCGCATCGATGCCGCGCAGATCGAGCAGGCGCTGCTCAACCTGCTCAAGAACGCGCACGAGGCCTGCAGCGAAGCGCAGCCGCCCAACAGGGATGTCGCCGTCCGCGTCACGCGCGTGCCGCAATGGCTGCGGATCGAAGTGCTGGACCGCGGCAACGGCATGAACGAGGCCGTGTTGCATAACGCACTGATGCCGTTCTACTCGACCAAGCGCAATGGCACCGGGCTCGGGCTTGCGCTCACCCGCGAGATCGCCGAAGCGCACGGCGGACGTATCTCGCTGCATAACCGCGAACACGGCGGCTTGTGCGTCACCTTGCTGCTGCCGGCGGCGGCGGCGACCGGCTAGCGCGTTGCAAGCGATCGCAGCGTTCAATCGCCGCGCAGCGTCCCGCGCTCCTGGATCCGTGGCTGTTTCAACGCACCGCAGGCATCGTCGGCACCGCTGGTGCGGGTGGCGGCGATGGCGCCGTAATAGCCGGCTCCCACGGTGTTGTCGACGAACTGCCCGCCTTGCGACGGACATTCGCCATCGGGCTTGATCCAGTCCGAAAACGCCGCGTACTTGCCGGCCCGGACAAAACGATTGGTCGCCACGTAGGTATTGTCGGAGGCATCGCGGGTACGCACGGCATCGCCGTTGACCTCGGTGAAGGTATTGCCTTCGATGCGGTTTCCGGAGGAGTGGCGCGCCAGGTAGATCGCGTGCACGAAACCCGAGGTCCGGGTGTCGTTTTCGATGGACACAAAGCGATTGCGTTCGATGCGGTTGTCGCGCGAGTTCTGCAGGCGGATCGCCGCGAACGAATAGGCGGCCTCGCTGCTGCTGCCATGGATGCCACCGATCCGCTCGAAGGTCATGTTGCGGATGACGTTGCCGCTGTTGCCGTCGGCGCTGCGCTTGCTGCTGCCCAGGTCCATCGCCATCCAGTAATTGCTGACCTTCAACCCGGCGAAGGTCAGCCGGGTGGCGGCATCACCACCGCCCTTCAGCGTGAACCAGGTCGCACCGCCGCGTCCGTCGAACCACGGTGGCGCGGCCGCATCCGGCGCAGCGATGAAGCGAATGGGCGCCCCGTTGGTGAAGGTCCATTGCACCGACTGCCGCAGATACGTGCCTGCGGCAATCACCACGTCCACCGCACCGCCCGGCCGCTGCTCCAGCAGCCGTTGCTGGGCAGCCGCCAGGCTCCGCAACGCGGTCGCTGCGCTGGTGCCCGCCGCCGCATCGTTGCCGTCCGGCGCCAGATACAGCCGGTAGGTCTGCGCATGGGCTGACATGGGCAGCAGTGCCGCCAATGTCAGCAGTAATGTCACCCACAACGCGCAACGTGACGTTTGCATCGTGCACCTCGTGATCGGTCGTGGCGGGCGTGGCCTGTGCACGGCACCGCTGCACAGCGGCGGCCCGCCCCTTGCAGCGACGTGCAGCCACGCCACACGCCTGGAAAACACGCTATTTCTTGGTCGGGCGTTCCCAACCTTCGATCACCGTCTGCCGCGGGCGCGCCACGCTGAGCTGGCCGGCCGGCGCATCGCGCGTGATCACCGAGCCCGCACCGATGGTGGCCATTGCGCCGATCTCGATCGGTGCCACCAACGCGCTGTTGGACCCGACGAAGGCGCCATCGCCGATGGTGGTCTGCGACTTGTTCACCCCGTCGTAATTGCAGGTGATGGTGCCGGCGCCGATGTTGACCTTGCTGCCGATCACCGCATCGCCCAGGTAGGTCAGATGGTTGGCCTTGCTGCCCACGCCCATTGTGACCTTCTTGGTCTCGACGAAGTTGCCGATATGCACGCCATCGGCCAGCACGGTGCCAGGACGCAGCCGCGCGAACGGGCCGATCTGCACCGCCCCTTCGGTCACCACGCCTTCCAGGTCGCAGTGCGCGCGGACCTGCGTGCCGGCGCCCAGCGTCACATCGCGCAAGCGCACGAAGGGGCCGATCACCACGCCATCGCCCAGTGTCACATTGCCTTCCAGGACCACATCGATGTCCAGCTGCACGTCGCTGCCTACCGTCACCGAGCCGCGCTGCTCCACGCGCGCCGGGTCGGCCATGCGTACGCCCTGCAGGCAGAGCGCACGCGCCGCACGCAGCTGCCAGGCGCGCTCCAGCTGCGCCAGCTGCCAGGGGTCGTTGGCGCCTTCCACGTCCTGCGCATCGGCCACGTGCACCATGTCGGCCGGAGTGAAATCGGCAGCGGCGCTGGCGAACACGTCGGTGAGATAGAACTCGCGCTGTGCATTCTCGTTGGACAGACCGCCCAGCCAGCGGCGCAGCGCCGTGGACTCGGCAGTGAGGATGCCGGTGTTGATGGTGCGGATGCGGCGCTGCTCGTCATTGGCGTCCTTCTGCTCGACGATCGCGGCGACCTTGCCTTCGGCATCGCGCAGGATGCGGCCGTACCCGGTGGGATTGGGCACATCGGCCACCAGCACCGCCATGCGTCCGGGTGCATGCAGCAGCTGCAGCAGGTCCTGGCACTGGATCAGCGGCACATCGCCGTACAGCACCAGCACCGTCGCCGCATCCGGAATCGCATCCATCGCCTGTTGCACCGCATGCCCGGTGCCCAGTTGCTGGCGCTGCTCGGCCCAGTGCAGGTCGTCCTGCGCGGCGAACGCCGCCTGCACCTGCTCGCCGCCATGCCCGTGCACCACATGGATCGCTGCCGGCTGCAGCTGCCGCGCGGTGGCGATCACATGTGCCAGCATCGGCTGGCCTGCCAGCGGCTGCAGCACCTTGGGCAGGGACGAGCGCATGCGCTTGCCCTCGCCCGCGGCCAGGATCACGACGTGCAAGGGCAGAGTCATCGAAGCGTTCCAGAACGTGGGAGCGCTAAATTCTAGTCGCTGTCCCGGCAATGCGTCGTGTTCCGCCTGCAGCACGCGCGACGATGACACTTTTCAAGCGCCGCTGCCGTTAGCATGAGCGCCCCTCCACGATGACCCGGCCTGCATGAGTCTGTTCCGCCAAGGCAGCCAATTCATGATCATTGGCGCCCTGCAGCTGGCGGTGGATTGCGGCATCTTCATCGCCGCCACCGCGGCCGGCATGCCTGCCGTGCCGGCCAACCTGCTCGGGCGGATCAGTGGCGCGGTGCTGGGCTTCTGGCTCAACGGCCGCTACACCTTTGCCCAGGACGGCGGTGCACGCCTGGGCTGGCCGCGTTTCCGTCGCTTTGCGCTGATGTGGCTGGCACTGACCCTCATCAGCACCTGGCTGTTGTCGGCGACAGTGGACCTGGTCGGCCTGCGTCAGGCCTGGCTGGCCAAACCGCTGGTGGAAGGTGGCCTGGCGATCGTGTCGTTTTTCCTGGGCCGGCACGTGGTGTATCGCTAGCGAGCCCGCTGACGTCAGCGCAGTCGTCGACAACGGTGCCGGGTTGGACTGACAGAAAACGCGATCGGCGTTGCCGTCACCCGCACCGCCGAGGTCTGCGCCGTGCATGGCCCGCCTTGGACGCCACGCGAATCAGTGGCAGAAATCGCCCAGGCTGCGGACCAGCGCCGCGCGATGCAGCGCGTCCAGCTGCCATTGCGCCGCATACCGGGCGGCGGCATGCGCGGTATTGGCCGGGCATTGCGGCGCTGCACGCGCCGGCGCGACATCGGCCAGTGCGTCGAGCAGTTCGCCTTGCAGCTGATCCAGACGCGTGCGCAGACCCGCCAGATCCGGACGCGCCGTGTCCGGCGCGCGCCCACGTTCGCGCCAGTGGTTCAGCAGTGCGTACTGCACCGACTTGTTGGCCTCGATCTGCGCAGCGAAGAAGCGCGCCGCATCGTCGGCATCCAGCCCGTGCGCAGGCGCCTGCTCGCGCACGCTCTGCAGCACCGCCGCCTCGCGGGTCTGGTCCAGCACCGGCTTGCCGCTGTCCCACTTGCTCAGCGCCACCGCATCGCCGATGGCGTTGCGTTGCACGATGCGGTCCAGCAATGGATCCAGCGGCGGCTGGCTGCGTGCCGGCAGCGCACACCCCAGCAACGCCACGGCCAGCAGGCCGCTCAGCGCGTAGCCACGAAAGTCATCGATCGTCCGGGTCATCGGGTGTTCCTCGATATGCAGGTGAGATGCCGCGCCGCCGGCAGCACAGCACAAGCCACGCAGTGTGCCTGCAGTCCCCGAGCCTGCAAGCCGCCCCACGCATGCGCAGCGCCAGAAACGAAAACGCCGACACGAGGGTCGGCGTTTTCACTCCACACCTGGGTGTGGCGGTGCAGCAGGTACCGCGTAACGCGCAAACGGGCGCGAGCCCGCGTGCTTAGTGCTTGAGGGTGCGACGCAGCCGTTCCAGTGCCTGCAGCTGCACGGTCGCTTCGGCCAGCCGACGCTGCGCATCGGCCACGTCCACGGTGTCGCCACGGTTGGCCAGCAGACGCTCGGCCTCTTCCTTGACCTTGCGCACGGCGGCTTCGTCAATGTCCTGGGCACGCACCGCGGTGTCGACCAGCACGGTCACCACCTGCGGCTGCACTTCCAGGATGCCGCCGGAAATGGCGAAGTCCAGGTGTTCGCCATTGGCGGTGGTGACCACCACCTTGCCCGGCTTCAGGCGCGTGATCAGCGGCGCGTGCTTGGGCGCGATGCCCAGCTCACCCAGCTCGCCGGTGGCCACGACCAGCGTCGCCTCACCGTGGAAGATTTCCTTCTCGGCGCTGACGATGTCGCAACGGATAGTGCTCATGGTGCCTCACTGTAGTGAGGCGGGAATCGGGAATCGGGAATCGGGATTGGGAAGAGCGGCTGGCTGCACGCTTTCCCTCTTCCTGTCGATTCCGACCTACCGATGACCCGCCTTTACGATTCCCGATTCCCGATTCCCGATTCCAGCCGCATAGCGGCTGGGATCCATCAGGCCTTGGCGCTCATCTTGTTGGCTTTCTCGACGGCTTCTTCGATGCTGCCGACCATGTAGAACGCCTGCTCCGGCAGGTGGTCGTACTCGCCGTCGCAGATCGCCTTGAAGCCGCGGATGGTGTCCTTCAGCGAGACGTACTTGCCCGGCGAGCCCGTGAACACTTCGGCCACGTGGAAGGGCTGGCTGAAGAAGCGCTCGATCTTGCGTGCGCGCGAGACCGACTGCTTGTCTTCTTCGCTCAGCTCGTCCATGCCCAGGATCGCGATGATGTCCTTCAGTTCCTTGTACTTCTGCAAGGTCTGCTGGACGCGCTGGGCGGTGTCGTAATGCTCGTGGCCGATCACCAGCGGGTCCATCTGGCGGCTGGTGGAATCCAGCGGATCCACCGCCGGGTAGATACCCAGCGAGGCAATGTTACGGCTCAGCGTGACGGTGGAATCCAGGTGGGCGAAGGTGGTCGCCGGCGACGGGTCGGTCAGGTCGTCCGCGGGCACGTACACGGCCTGGATCGAGGTGATCGAACCGCTCTTGGTCGAGGTGATGCGCTCCTGCAACACGCCCATTTCCTCGGCCAGGGTCGGCTGGTAACCCACTGCCGACGGCATGCGGCCGAGCAGCGCGGACACTTCGGTACCGGCCAGCGTGTACCGGTAGATGTTGTCGACGAACAGCAGCACGTCCTTGCCCTTGCCGCTGGCGTCCTTCTCGTCGCGGAAGTACTCGGCCATGGTCAGGCCGGTCAGCGCAACGCGCAGACGGTTGCCCGGCGGCTCGTTCATCTGGCCGTACACCATCGCGACCTTGTCCAGCACGTTGGAGTCTTTCATCTCGTGGTAGAAGTCGTTGCCCTCGCGGGTACGCTCGCCCACGCCGGCGAACACGGACAGACCCGAGTGCGCCTTGGCGATGTTGTTGATCAGCTCCATCATGTTGACGGTCTTGCCGACGCCGGCGCCGCCGAACAGGCCGACCTTGCCGCCCTTGGCGAACGGGCACATCAGGTCGATGACCTTGATGCCGGTTTCCAGCAGCTCGGTGCTGGAGGACTGGTCTTCGTACGACGGCGCAGCGCGATGGATTTCCCAATGGTCCGATGCCTGCACGTCGCCGGCTTCGTCGATCGGGCGACCCAGCACGTCCATGATGCGGCCCAGCGTCCCGGCACCGACCGGCACCGAAATCGCACGCTCGGTGTTGGTGGCCAGCAGGTTGCGCTTCAGGCCGTCGGTGGAGCCGAGCGCAATGGTGCGCACGACGCCGTCGCCGAGCTGCTGCTGCACTTCCAGGGTGATTTCGGTGCCATCGACCTTCAACGCGTGATAGACCTTCGGCACTTCATTGCGCTGGAATTCGACGTCGACGACCGCGCCGATGATCTGAACGATCTTGCCCTGACTCATTTTGCTGCTCCGGTTAGCTATGCTTTGTCCGAGTGGCAGATGCCATCTCGTTGAATTTTGTGATTTGGGATTCGTGATTGGGGATTCGCAAGGGCGCAGTCCGCTGCGCTCCTACCAATCCCGAATCCCCAATCCCGGCTGCTCTTACACAGCGGCCGCGCCGCTGACGATTTCCGAAATTTCCTGGGTGATCGCCGCCTGGCGCGCCTTGTTGTAGACCAGTTGCAAGGTGCCGATCATCTTGTTGGCGTTGTCGCTGGCGGCCTTCATCGCCACCATGCGCGCGGCATGTTCGGAGGCCACGTTTTCCAGCACGGCCTGGTACACCAGCGACTCGATGTAACGCGTCATCACGTGCTCCAGCACGGTCGCGGCATCGGGTTCGTACAGGTAATCCCAATCGTGGTGGGCCACCTTGTGCTCGGCGGCCGGCAGCGGCAGCAGCTGATCGAAGCTGGCCTTCTGCGTCATCGTGTTCACGAAGCGGTTGTAGACCAGATACACGCGGTCCACCTTGCCCTCGACGAAGGCATCCAGCATCACCTTGATCACGCCGATCAACTGCTCGATCTGCGGGCTGTCACCCAGATGGGTGACGCTGCCGACCATGTTGACCTTGATGCGACGGAAGAACGCCGAGGCCTTCTGCCCGATGGTCACCACGTCGATCTCGGCACCTTTGTCCTGCCACGGGCGCACTTCGCCCAGCATCTTGCGGAACAGGTTGTTGTTCAGACCGCCGGCCAGGCCGCGGTCCGAAGAGATCACGATGTAGCCGACCCGCTTGACCTGCTCACGCTCGACCAGGAACGGATGCTGGTAGTCGGTGCTGGCCTGCGCCAGATGCCCGATCACCTGCTTCATCGCCTGCGCGTACGGACGCGAGGTCTTCATGCGGTCCTGCGCCTTGCGGATCTTGGAGGCCGAGACCATTTCGAGCGCGCGCGTCACCTTGCGGGTGTTCTGCACGCTCTTGATCTTGGTTTTGATTTCGCGTCCGCCTGCCATACTCGCTCGCTTCGCTCGCTTAGTGGGAATGGGGAATCGTGAATCGGGAATTGGCACAGCCAACCCGCTTTGACGATTCCCTATTCTCGATTCCCGATTCCCGCAGCTGGATTTACCAGCTGCCCGTGGTCTTGAACTCTTCGATGCCCTTCTTGAAGGCAGCTTCGATGTCGTTGTCCCAGCCGCCGGTGGCGTTGATCTTGGAGATCAGCTCGCCCTGGGTGTTGGCGAAGTGCGCGTGCAGGCCTTCTTCGAACGCCAGCAGCTTGTTGACCGGCACTTCATCGAGGTAACCCTCGTTGACGGCGTAGATCGACAGCGCCTGGTTGGCGATGGACATCGGCGCGTACTGCTTCTGCTTCATCAGCTCGGTGACGCGCTGACCGCGCTCGAGCTGCTTGCGGGTGGCTTCGTCCAGGTCCGAGGCGAACTGCGCGAACGCCGCCAGCTCACGGTACTGCGCCAGCGAGATACGGATGCCGCCGGACAGCTTCTTGATGATCTTGGTCTGGGCCGCACCACCGACGCGCGACACCGAGATACCGGCGTTCACGGCCGGGCGGATACCGGCGTTGAACAGGTCGGTTTCCAGGAAGATCTGGCCGTCGGTGATCGAGATCACGTTGGTCGGCACGAACGCGGACACGTCACCGGCCTGCGTTTCAATGATCGGCAGCGCGGTCAGCGAACCGGTCTTGCCGGTCACCGCACCGTTGGTGAACTTCTCCACGTATTCCTCGGAAACGCGCGCAGCGCGCTCGAGCAGGCGGGAGTGCAGGTAGAACACGTCGCCCGGATAGGCTTCGCGACCCGGCGGGCGCTTGAGCAGCAGCGAGATCTGGCGGTAGGCCACGGCCTGCTTGGACAGGTCGTCGTACACGATCAGCGCGTCTTCACCGCGGTCCATGAAGTACTCGCCCATGGTGCAGCCGGCATACGGGCTGATGTACTGCATCGCGGCCGATTCGGACGCGGTCGCAGCCACCACCACGGTGTGCGCCAGCGCGCCGTTCTCTTCGAGCTTGCGCACGATGTTGGCAACGGTCGAGGCCTTCTGGCCGATCGCCACGTACACGCACTTGATGCCGGTGCCCTTCTGGTTGATCACCGCATCGATCGCCAGCGCGGTCTTGCCGGTCTGACGGTCGCCGATGACCAGCTCGCGCTGGCCGCGGCCGATCGGAATCATCGCATCGACCGACTTGTAGCCGGTCTGCACCGGCTGGTCGACCGACTTGCGCCAGATCACGCCCGGCGCCACGCGCTCCACCGGTGCGGTCTGGGTGGCGCCCAGCGGGCCCTTGCCATCGATCGGCTCGCCCAGCGCGTTGACCACGCGACCGAGCAGCTCCGGACCGACCGGCACTTCCAGGATGCGGCCGGTGGTCTTGGCCACGTCGCCTTCGCGCAGGTTTTCGTAATCGCCCAGCACCACGGCGCCGACCGAATCGCGCTCCAGGTTCAGCGCGAGCGCGAAGGTGTTGTTCGGCAGTTCGATCATTTCGCCCTGCATCACGTCGGCCAGGCCGAAGATGCGCACGATGCCGTCGGACACGCTGGTCACGGAGCCTTCGTTGCGCGACTCTGCGGACAGCTTGACCGCCTCGATGCGGGTCTTGATCAGGTCGCTGATTTCGGAGGGGTTGAGCGTGGTTGCCATCGTTCAGTCCTAGGTGCCGGCCGCGAGGGCCATGCGTTTATGTGAATTCAGTGGGCGAGCGAGCTTTGCAGACGCGCAAGCTTGCCCTTCAGCGAGCCGTCGATGACCACGTCGCCGGTGTCGATCACCGCGCCGCCGATCAACGAAGCATCCACCGCGGTGGTGATGTCCACCTCGCGGCCGAAACGCTTCTTCAGCGCAGCAGCGATCGTGTCCAGTTCCGCCTGGCTCATTGCAGCCGCCGAGGTCACCGTCGCCTTGACGACGTGTTCGGCGTCGGCCCGCAGCTGTTCGTACAGTCCTGCCACTTCCGGCAGCAGCGACAGCCGCTGCGCGTCGGCCAGCAGGCCGAGGAAACGCAGATAGTCTTCGCTCGCCTGCGGCGGTGCCAGCAACGTCACTGC
This sequence comes from Xanthomonas sp. BRIP62415, assembly GCF_003993515.1. Lineage (NCBI taxonomy): Bacteria > Pseudomonadati > Pseudomonadota > Gammaproteobacteria > Lysobacterales > Lysobacteraceae > Xanthomonas > Xanthomonas sp. BRIP62415. Next base: position 229,669 of record NZ_QEZH01000018.1, on the reverse strand, counting down.
CTGATCCTGGCGCAGCGCCGGGTTGAGCAGCAGCGCGGCCACGCGCGGGTCGCCGGCCACCTGCGCCGAAAACGCCAGCGCATCGGACCAGGGCGCGAAGTTGCCGCCCTCACGCGCGATCGCAAACGCGGCGCGGCCGTACGGACGGGCAAGTGTGAGGGCCTGACTCATCGATTAAATCTCCGCCGCCAGCTCGTCGAGCAGCGCCTTGTGGGCGTTGGCATCGATTTCGCGCTTGAGCAGCTTCTCGGCACCGCTGACGGCCAGCACGGACACCTGCTTGCGCAGTTCCTCGCGGGCACGCGTGGCGGACGCGTCGATCTCGGTCTGTGCCAGATCCTTCTGGCGGTTGGCTTCGGCAATTGCCTCGTGCTTGGCCGCTTCGATGATCTGGTTGGCGCGCGCATGGGCCTGATCGATGATCTCGTTGGCCTTGGTGCGTGCGTCCTTCAGTGCTTCGTTGACCTTTTCCTGCGCCTGCGCCAGATCCTTCTGACTGCGATCGGCCGCAGCCAGACCTTCAGCGATCTTTTGCTGACGCTCTTCGATCGCCTGCAGCAGCGGCGGCCAGATCTTGGTCGCGACGATCCAGATCAGACCGGCGAAGGCCAGCGCCTGGGCAAAGATGGTAAGGGTGATATCCATGGGTCGCTCAATCGCTGTTTAGGGGTGAAAGCGCCACCGCGGGGCGACGCTTTCCGACCTTCATCCGCGGGGGCAACCGCACGCGGTTGCCTCCACATCCTGCTACCGCTGGATCAGCCGGCAGCCTGCGACAGACGTTCGATGAACACCTGGGCCAGCGGGTTGGCGAAGGCGAACAGCAGGCCGACAGCGACGCTGATGATGAACGCGGCGTCGATCAGGCCGGCGGTGATGAACATGCGGACCTGCAGCACCGGGATCAGTTCCGGCTGGCGCGCGGCAGATTCCAGGAACTTGCCAGCCATGATGGCCAGACCGAGGCCGGCACCCAGCGCGGCCAGGCCGATCATGATGCCGACGGCGAGGACGGTGGAGCTCTGGACTTGAGCGAGGTTGGTCAGGACGGCGAGGTACATGGTGATCTCCGAACGAAAGTTTCTAAGGGTGATGGATGAATCGGGATGAAGCAGATGAAGGGTGCAGCAAACTCAGTGGCTGTCTTCGGCAAGGCTCAGATACACGATCGACAGCATCATGAAAATGAAGGCCTGCAGCGGAATCACCAACAGGTGGAACAGCATCCAGCCGAGGCCGAATACGCCGCCAGCGACCATGCCGGCGATGCCCGCACCGCCCAGCACCCAGATCAGCAGGAAGACGATCTCGCCGCCGAACATGTTGCCGAACAGTCGCATCGCCAGCGAAATCGGCTTGCTCAGCCACTCGACGATGTTCAAGAGCAGGTTGAACGGCATCATCCACTTGCCGAACGGCGCCGTGAGGAATTCCTTGGTCATGCCACCCACGCCCTTGGAGCGCAGCGAGAACACGATCATCAGGAAGAACACGCTGATCGACATGCCCAGGGTGGCATTGACGTCGGCGGTCGGCACCGGCTTCCAGGCGTGGATACCGGCCCAGCCCAGCGGGATGGCGATGAAATCGGCCGGGATCATCTTGATGAGGTTCATCAACAGGATCCAGAAGAAGATGGTGATCGCGATCGGCGTCACCAGCTTGCTGCTGCCGTGATAGGTGTCTTTGGCCTGGCGGTCGACGAACTCCAGGCAGATCTCGACGAACGCCTGCCACTTGCCCGGCACGCCGGCGGTGGCATTACGGGTCGCCGTCCAGAACGCCAGGACCATGACCAGGCCCATCAACACCGCCATGACCAGGGTGTCGACGTGGATGGTCCAAAACGTGCCGCCACCCTCGCGAACCGGATAGATCAGGTTCTGCAAGTGATGCTGGATATAGGAGGTAGGTGTTGCTGCCTCGCCCGCCATGTGTCCGGAGCCCTTTAAGTTCGAATCAACGCCTGGCCAGAGCCAGAACCTGAAAAATCAGCCCGATGGCGATACCCGCCAGCAAGGCCAGAGGAGGCAGCCGCCACAGGCCGAAGCCGAGCGCCAGCGCCACGAAAACCAACACCCACTTCAACACCATCGCCAGAATCAGCCGGACCATGGCAATGCCGGCTGCCTGAATACCGCCACCTAGCGCGGTACGTGCTGCCACCCAACCGCCCAGCACCGTCGCAAACCCGGTCAATGCCAGACCGGCAGAGTAACGGGGACCGACCAACAGCAACCCCAGACTGGTTATAGCTACGGCGGCAAGCGGATATACCGCAGCGCGCAGCATCAACCGCCGACCCGCGTCAACGGAGTTCAGCACTACGGTTACCTTACGTGTGAATGAGTGGGAAGCGCAGATGCGCCTCGTCGAGCCGCGAAAGTATAGCAATGGGACAAATTGCGAGACAACCGGCAGAGGTCATCCGTTGCTGCGGCGCACCAGACAGGGGGCGCCGCAGCGGGTGGGAACTTTGCCACAAACTGGCGGTCATAACTGCCGAGGCCTGCACATCCTCGTCGAAAGGTTCCGCCGCAGGTCGCGTATGGGAGCCCCGGGCCACCGGGGCTCCTGCTTTTTTACGCATTTTGTCGCACCCTGCAACCTTCCCATCGGCGGTCCAATCAGCGCAGTCGCTGCGCGACCCCGGTGGTATCGCGTCACCGTTGGCGCCCTAATTGCGCAGCGCACGACCAACATCGGAGCGCCTGCGGCAGCGGACCGTTTTGTCCGATTGCTATCTTGCCCTTCACGCGTATGCGACAGCTCCTTCACTTATGGAAGACGCCGTCTTATCGAAGATGCGCGGCACAGGCCCAACCGCCTGATCATTCCAAGAATCGGAGCTCCCCATGAAACACCTCCTCGCACTGGCCATCCCGTGCGTATTGGCTGCCGCCTATGCCGCGCCGGCGCACGCCGAAGATACCGATGACCGCTTCCAGATCCGTCTGGGCGCGATGAACATCGACAACGACAACACCTTGCGTGGCAACACCGTGGTGGCCGGCAACGAAATCGCGCTGGACCAGGATTTCGATTTCGGTGGCAAGGAGTGGGAGCCGCGCATTGATGGTGTGTTCCGCATGAGCACCCGTCAGCGCTTGATCTTCGACTACTTCAAGTACGACAAGGATCGCCGCGAGACCCTGGGTGAAGACGTCAGCGCCGGTGGCTTCACCGTGCCGAGCGGCAGCTTCATCAAGGGCGAGCTCAAGTATCAGGTGGCGAGCCTGGTGTACGACTACTCCGTGGTCGACACCCCGGAATTCAGCCTGGGCCTGCAGATCGGTGCCGAATACGCCAAGGTCGAGGCGAATGCCTATGCCGACCTGGGCGACGTGTTCACCGGCGACGTGCTGGACGAAAGCGAAGACGGCGTGGCGCCGGTGGTCGGTATCCGCTTCACCGCACGTCCGAGCGAGCATTGGCTGTTCAACGTGCAGGGCCAGTACCTCAACACCAGCTGGGGCGACTTCGGCGACTATTCGGGCGACCTGAGCCGCGCCAACGCGATGGCCGAATACCGCTTCACCAAGAACTTCGGCATCTTCGCCGGCTACGACTGGTTCAAGCTCGACGTCGACCAGCGCGGCAGCGACGGCCTGATCGGCCTGAAGCAGGAGTTCAAGGGCCCGGTGGCCGGCGTGACGTTCGCGTTCTGATTCTTTCGGGCCCCGGAACCCGGGGCCCGCAAAGGCAGCTTCATGCAGAACCCCGCAGCGATGCGGGGTTTTGTCGTTTAACGGATGCGTGGCAAGTAACCGACGCGGCTGCAACCCAGGGCAGCAGCGGACACACGCTCAGGGCGGCCTGGTCGCACCCGCCACCAACAGATGCTGGTGCGTGGTGCAGTAGCACTCGTCGTGCCAACCGTAGTGCGGATCGGTGCAGATCGCATGCTGCACCGTTGCCGGCAGCGACGCCACGTCGCTGTGCAAGTCGCGCTTCAGCGAGACGAACACCGAGCCCGGATGTGGCCAGTCGGTCCGCCGCGGCGGCTCGGCGATCCGGTTGCCGCTGGCCAGTTCGCGCTGCAGCAGCGCCTGCAGCTCAGGACACAGATCGCCCTGCCCCATCACGACCTCCATGCGTCGACTCACCACCGCGGCGACCGCACCACACGCGGCGGCAAGGCCGTGCTTACTTCTTCTTCGGGATGTACAGGTCGGTGATGGTGCCGTCGTAGACCTCGGCGGCCATGCCGACCGACTCGCTCAGGGTCGGATGCGCATGGATGGTGTGGCCGATGTCTTCGGCTTCGGCGCCCATCTCGATCGCCAACCCGATCTCGGCCAGCAGGTCGCCGGCGTGCACGCCGACGATGGCACCACCGATGATGCGATGGGTGTCTTCGTCGAAGATCAGCTTGGTGAAGCCCTCGGTGCGGCCGATGCCGATCGCACGGCCGCTGGCCGCCCATGGGAACTTGGCCACGCCGACCTTCAGGCCCTTGGCCTTGGCCTCGGTCTCGGTGACGCCGACCCAGGCGATTTCCGGGTTGGTGTAGGCCACCGACGGGATCACCCGCGCCACCCACTCCTTCTTCTCGCCGGCAGCCACTTCGGCGGCCAGCTTGCCTTCGTGGGTGGCCTTGTGCGCCAGCATCGGGTTACCGACGATGTCGCCGATGGCGAAGATATGCGGCACGTTGGTGCGCATCTGCCGATCGACCGGAATGAAGCCGCGATCGGTGACGGTAACGCCGGCCTTTTCCGCGCCGATCTTCTTGCCATTGGGCGAGCGGCCCACGGCCACCAGCACGCGGTCGAACGCAGTGGCCTGCAGGCCGGGTTTCTCGCCCTCCACGGCCGCTTCGAACGACACCGTGATGCCGGCGCCGTCGGCGGTGACGTCGGTGGCCTTGGTCTTGAGATGGACCTCAACGCCCTGCTTTTTGAGACGATCGGCCAGCGGCTTGACCAGGTCCTTGTCGGCGCCCGGCATCAGCTGGTCCATGAACTCGACCACGGTGACCTTGCTGCCGAGCGCGCTGTACACCGTGGCCATTTCCAGGCCGATGATGCCGCCGCCGACCACCAGCAGGGTCTTGGGGATGTCATGCAGTTCCAGCGCGTCGGTGGAATCCATCACGCGCTTGTCGTCCCACGGGAAGTTGGGCAGCTTCACCGCCTGCGAACCGGCGGCGATGATGCAGTGCTCGAAGCGCAGCAGCTGGGTCTTGCCGTCGTCGCCGACGATCTCCAGCTCGTTGGGCGACACGAACGACGCCACGCCGGTGACGGTACGCACCTTGCGCTGCTTGGCCATGCTGGCCAGGCCGCCGGTGAGCTTGCCGACCACCTTTTCCTTGTACTCGCGCAGCTTGTCCAGGGTGATCTGGGGCTGGCCGAAGTCCACGCCAAAGTCGCCGGCATGCGCCACTTCGTCGATCACCGCGGCGGCATGCAGCAGCGCCTTGGACGGGATGCAGCCGACGTTGAGGCAGACCCCGCCCAGGCTGGCGTAGCGCTCGATCAGCACCGTGTCCAGGCCCAGGTCGGCGGCGCGGAACGCGGCGGTGTAGCCGCCGGGGCCGGCGCCGAGCACCACCATCTTGCATTCGATATCGGCCGGCTTGCCGCTGGCCAGTGCCGGCTTGGACGGCGCCGGTTCGGCCGGGGCGCGATGCGACGGCGTCACCGGCGGCTTGCTGCCGGGCGCGGCAGCTGCGGGGGCCGCAGCAGGCGCAGCGGCCTTGGTCTCGGCCTTCGGCGCGGCCGGTGCGGCAGCGGCCTCGCCTTCGGTTTCCAGCAGCAAGACTACTGCACCTTCGGACAGGGTGTCGCCAATCTTGACCTTGAGCTCCTTGACCACGCCGGCGGCCGAGGACGGCACTTCCAGCGTGGCCTTGTCCGACTCCAGCGTCACCAGGCCCTGGTCCTTGACCACGCTGTCGCCGACGGCGACCAGCACTTCGATGACGGGGACATCGCTGTAATCGCCGATGTCGGGAACCTTGATTTCAATGACCGCCATTTGCTTCTCCTGTGGCTCAACCGGCCGTGCCGGCAAGCGTCTGCTGGAGTTCATCCAGCGACGATTCGATTTGGGTCCAGCGCTTGTCGCGCTTGTTTTGCTTGCTTTCGCTGGCTTCGATCAGCAACGCGGCCTGCTGCAGCAGCAGCTCGCCAGCGCCGCAGCTCGGGCGGGTGCCGCTGTAACGCACGCCATCGACCTGGAACGACAGCACCTCGCCCTCGCTTACCGGCGCGGTGCGGCCGACTGGTGCCAGTTGCGTCAGTGCGCCGCTCCAGCGGCTGACCAGGCGTTCTGCCAATGCCGCCGGGATCGGGATCTCCACCGTTTCCGGGGTCTGCTCGGTGCGGAACTGCACGCTGCCGCGGTCGCTCTGGCTGACCCAGCTGTAGACGCGCTCATCGGCGCGGCTATGCCGCAGGGTCCAGTCGGCACCATCCTTGCCCGGCACCAGCGACACCCCGCTTTCCACGCCGCGGGTAGGCAGCGTCAGCAACGCCAGGCTCGGCCTGGTACCGGCGTCGAGCAGCGTGGTCACCGCGGTGCCGTAGTTGCCCACCGCCGGCGGCCAGCCGCGCCCGAGCGTGCTCTCGCACTGGCGTGCCGCCGCCGATGTCCACGGCAGCACGCCCAGCAGGGCAAGCGTCAGCAGCGCTGCTCTCACAGCAGGACGCGGCGCATGTCGGCCAGCACCTGGCTGAGGTAGGTGGTGAAGCGTGCGGCCAGCGCGCCGTCGATGACGCGGTGGTCGTAGCTCAACGACAACGGCAGCATCAGCTTGGGCGCGAACTCCTTGCCGTTCCACACCGGCTGCATCGCCGACTTGGACACGCCCAGGATCGCCACTTCCGGCGCATTGATGATCGGCGTGAACGCGGTACCACCGATGCCGCCGAGCGAGCTGATCGAGAAGCAGCCGCCGCTCATGTCGGCCGGGCCGAGCTTGCCGTCGCGCGCCTTCTTGGCCAGCTCGCCGCTTTCCTGCGCGATCTGCAGCACGCCCTTCTTGTCGACGTCGCGGATCACCGGCACGACCAGGCCGTTCGGCGTATCGGCGGCGAAGCCGATGTTGATGTACTTCTTCAACGTCAGGTTTTCGCCGGCCGCATCCAGCGAGGCATTGAACTCGGGGAACTTCTTCAACGCCGCGGCACTGGCCTTGACCAGGAAGGCGAGCATGGTCAGCTTGATGCCGGCCTTCTCGTTTTCCTTGTTCAGCGCCACGCGCAGGGCTTCCAGGTCGGTGATGTCGGCCGATTCGAACTGGGTGACGTGCGGAATCATCGCCCAGTTACGCGCCAGGTTGGCACCGGAAATCTTCTTGATGCGCGACAGCGGCTGGGTCTCGGTCTCGCCGAACTTGCTGAAGTCCACCTTCGGCCAGGCCAGCAGGTTCAGCCCCGTGCCGCCACCGGCCGGCGCAGCACCGGCGGCGGCAGGCGCGCCGCCGCTGAGAGCGGCCTTGACGAAGCGCTGCACGTCCTCACGGGTGATGCGGCCGCCCTTTTCGCTGCCCTTGAGCTGGTTCAGGTCCACGCCGAGCTCGCGTGCGAACACGCGCACCACCGGGCTGGCGTAGGCCACCTTGGACGGCAGCACGCTGTCGGCGTCGAAGGTCACCGGCGGGCTGGACGGGCTGCCGGCGGACGGCTGGCCGCCCTGCGCAGGCTGCGCGGCCTCGCTGGGGCGGGCGCCCTGCACCTGTGCGATCTCGCGCTGGGCCAGCTTGTCCGGCACCGCGGACACCGCGACCGGCTCGACCTTGCCGGCGGTTTCGGCGGTGTCGGTGCTGGGCTTGGCCGGGGACTGCGCCGCACCGGCGCCGCCATCGCTGGCAGCGATGATCGCCACCACGTTGCCCTGCGAGAGCGTGTCGCCGACCTTGACCTTGAGTTCCTTGACCACGCCGGCGGCCGAGGACGGCACTTCCATCGTGGCCTTGTCCGATTCCAGCGTGACCAGGCTCTGGTCCTTGGCGACGGTATCGCCGACGGCGACCAGCACCTCGATCACCGGGATGTCGGTGTAGTCGCCGATATCGGGCACGCGGGCCTCGACCAGGCCGCCTTCCGAAGACGCGGCGGGCGCGGCCGGCTCGGCCTTGGCGGCAGGCGCCGGCGCGGCAGCGGCCTTGGCCGGGGCGGCGGGAGCGGCGGCCGGTGCAGGTGCCGCGGCGGTTTCGGCGCCGGCGTCGGCCACTTCGATCAGCGCGACCAGCGCACCCTGCGACAGCGAATCGCCGACCTTGACCTTGATCTCCTTGACCACGCCGGCCACCGACGAAGGCACTTCCATCGTGGCCTTGTCCGATTCCAGCGTGACCAGGCTCTGGTCCTTGCTGACCGTATCGCCGACCGACACCAGCACCTCGATTACCGGGACATCGCTGTAGTCACCGATATCGGGGACAAGTGCTTCCTTGATTTCGGCCATACGGGGAACTCCGGCAACAGAATGGGGAAACCCCTATTGTGGCCGGCTGCGGCCCGCAGCGCCAACCATTGCCGTGGAAAAAGTCGCGCATCGGGCGGGACGCAGCGTTCGCAGGCGCAGGCGCCGGATCATTTCGACGCGTGGCGATCGACCCGCAACAGTTGCAATGGCTCGCCCGAGGGCAAACGATACGCCAGCGCATTGTCCAGGCCGTCGAGCGCTTCGACCCGTGCGCACAGCTGTTGCGCGCGTGGTCGCAGTGCACGCGCCTGCGGCTCGATCAGGCGCTCGATGCGCGTTTCCACCCCCTCCAGCGACCGCAGCTGCAGATCGTTTCCGGTCAGTGCCGACTGCACCGCGCCGGCGACGACATCGCCGATCAGCTGCGGCAGCAGCTCGGCCACCATCGCGCCGATGTCGTCATCGATATCGATCGAGGTCAGCTGGCTTTTCCCGAAGCTCTGCTTCAGGCGCATGTCGATCTTTTCGCGCACGGCCGCCAGTTGCACGCGCGTGGCCTCGGGGCTGTGGCTGAAGCCGGCCGCCACCTCGCCCAGCGCGGTGACGGCGATATCGGCCGCTTCGCGCCCGACCTCCTGGGCCAGCGGCACTACCTCGCGGGTCTGCCGCTCGAACTGGATCAACCGGGCGCGATCGTCCGCGCTCAATGCGACCCAGCGGTCGTCGACGAACAACGCGCCCTGACGCAGCACCAGCCGCTGCGGCGCGCCCGACGTGTCCGACGTGTCCGACGTGCCCGAGGTACCCGGGGTGCGGATCAGGATCACGCTGCGCGGGTTGAGCGTGAGGTCGTAGTCGCTGCTGACGTTGCAGTGCAGATCGTCGGCGCTGGCGGCCTGTCCGGCGACCAGCAGGCCCAGCAGCAGGCCCGCTGCCCTCGGTCGTGCGTGCTTGATCGCCATCTGGTCGTTTCCGTTATGGGTTGGGGGCAGCATGCCTGCGCAGGAGGCGCACTTGCCCGTGCCGGAGGCTGGCATGACTTCCGGCCGGTGGCTGCGCCGTCGCCAGCACGGCCGGCACTGCGGTGCTCACACGTGCTGGCTGGACCGGCCGCATGCGGGCAGCTGGCGCCAACGGCGCCCTTGGCCCCACGGATGCCTCGATCGTGGAATGGCTGGGTGGCGATCCAACCTCGTTAATCCAGCGCGTCGCGCAGCGGCTGCCAGGCGTCGCACAGCCGTGGCAGCGACCATGCCGCATTGGCCGGGCTGGTGGATGGCAACGCCCACATCGGCACGGCATGCAACGCAACCGGCAGCAGCGGCCACACATGCCGGCGCCATGCCTGCGCGGCGGCCGCGCCATTGCAGGCCACTGCGCGCAGCTGCGGCAGCGTGGCCAGCCGCGCCGCCAGCGGGTTGGCCACGATGCTGCTGGCAACGATGGCCGTGTCCAGGCTGCCGCGCCGCGCGCATTGGCCGATCACATCCCACAGGCCGATCCCGCAGCCGGCCAGCGCCTGCAGCCGGGCCGGATACGCCAACCCGGCATCGATGCCCAGCAATGCCTGCATCAGCGGCCAGAAACGGTTGCGCGGATGGGCGTAGTACATCGATGCCTGCAACGAGGCGTTGCCGGGCATCGAGCCGAGCACCAGGACACGGCAATCGTTAGGAATGTGCGCTGGAAGGCCCTGCAGGATGTCGGTTTTCATCACAACGGTCGCATCTGCGTGAATGCCTTTTTCAGCTTGCCCATTGCAGCCACGGCCTTCTCCGGAAACTTGCTGAACAAACGAAATTTTAGCGAGCCACGGGTGGGCGTGGATTCAGATTTTCAGGAATAGCTTTGGCGCGGCCCACTCCACGGGCCCAACAAGAATACTGAGGAGACCCCCAATGCGTGCCATTTCCATCCTGAGCCTGGCTGCCGTATCCGCACTTGCGTTTGCCCCGTCTGCATTTGCACAAGACACCACCTACACCGGCGACACCTCCTCGGCTTCCACCAGCGCCGACAGCGCCTCCGGAAAGCATTGGGCAGTGGTCGGCGGTGTTGCGCTGATCAAGCCGAAGAACGATCCGGCCCCGGGCCTGGACGTCGATGGCGGCCCGGCGCCGACGCTGAGCGCCAGCTACTACATCAACGACAACTGGGCCGTTGAACTGTGGGGCGCCGCCGACAAGTTCAACCACCGTGTCAACGCCGATGGCGTGGGCAAGATCGGTACCGTCGAGCAGCAGCCGATCGCCATCAGCGGCCAGTACCACTTCGGCCAGGCCGATAACGTGTTCCGTCCGTTCGTGGGCGTGGGCTACTACGAGTCGAACTTCAGCAACGAGAAGATCGACGCGGCGTCGGCCACCGGCCAGCACGTGGGCCTGGATACCGCCAAGGGTGTCATCGGCACCGTCGGCGTGGACATGAACATCAACTCCACCTGGTTCGCACGTGCCGACGCCCGCTACATGCGTTCGCGTCCGGAACTGCGCGTGGGCGGCCAGGGCACCGGCAGCGAGCTGGAACTGGATCCGTGGACCGTCGGCTTCGGCGTCGGCGCGCGCTTCTAAGCACGCGCAGGCAAGCGACGTTTCAGTCGAACAAAAACGGGCCGCAAGGCCCGTTTTTTTATGCGCGTGGAAAGCGCGGTGCTGCATCGATTGCGAAGCGCTGAATCTCGCACGCGATCTGCGTGGGAACGCTGCGTGCGACGGGTAGCCCGCCCGCGTTCGTGCCCTTCCATACCAGTGCGATTGCGATTGCCGGTGCGGGTAATACCGGTGGTGCCAGTGCCAGTGAAGCACCGCCATTCGCTACGTACGCGCGCCAGCTCACCGCCAGTAGACGCTGCCGCGCAGGCGCGCACTGCGCCAGCGCCACCACAGCAAGGTGGCATAGGCCAGCGCGTAGCCGAGCAAGACGCCGGCCGCGCCCAACAGGCTGGCGTGGCTGAGCCACCCTTCCGTGGGCCAGGCCGCTCCCTGCCAGGTGCTGCGCCACCCCTGCACCATGCCCGCGATCACGCGCACCACCACCAGCGCGGTCAGGGCCAGCACCAGCCACAGGTTGGGCCGGTAGAACAGGCCCTGCTGGGTGCGCTCGAAGCGGGTCAGGCGCAACGCCAGCAAGCCCAGCGCCAGCCCGCAGGCCCAGCCGAAGGCGGCGTGGCTGATCGCGCCCGGCCAGAACGCGGCGGCGATCAGTACGAAGATCACGAACAACACGGTGGACAGGCCGGCCGAGACCAGATTGATCATCAACAGCCAGCCACGCGCCTGCCGCCGCGCGGTACCGACACGAAAGCGCTGCACCAGCGACAACGGCAACAGCACCGCGAGTACCGCCAGGGCGATGATCACGGCCAGCGGAATGGCGAGGAGAAGTGGCATCGGATGCTCGGTGGCGGCAAGGAGTGACCAGCACGACGTAGCGCGCGGTCGTCAGGTGGACGTGGACAGCGCGCTCGGAACCGACGTGTCCGCATGGTGCATGCCGACGCCGAGCAGCGACCGTGCCCGCCTGGCGGTCAGCGCAGTCGGTTTGTTAGCCGCTCTCAGAACGCCGGCAACACCGCGCCTTTGTACTTCTGCTCGATGAACGCCTTCACTTCCGGGCTGGTCAAGGCCTTGGCCAGCTTCTGCACGCGCGGATCGTCCTTGTTGTCCGGGCGCGAGACCAGGAAGTTCACGTACGGCGAATCCTTGCTCTCGATCGCCAGCGCGTCACGGGTCGGGTTGAGGCCGGCGTCGAGCGCGTAGTTGGTATTGATCAGCGCCAGGTCGACCTGGTCGAGCACGCGCGGCAGCATCGCCGAGTCGAGTTCGCGGAACTTCAGCTGCTTGGGGTTCTCGACGATGTCGCGCTGGCTGGACAGGGCGTTGCTCGGATCCTTGAGTTTGATCACGCCCGCCTTGTCCAGCAGGATCAGCGCGCGGCTGTTGTTGCTCGGGTCGTTGGGAATCACCACGTCGGCACCGCTGGGCAGTTCGGCCAATGCCTTGAACCGGCGCGAATACGCGCCGAACGGTTCGATATGCACGCCGACCACGGTCACCAGCTGGCTCTTGCGGTCGCGGTTGTAGGCATCCAGATACGGCTCGGTCTGGAAATAATTGACGTCGATCTGCTTCTGCACGACCTGGTCGTTGGGCTGCACGTAGTCGTTGAACACGCGCACGTCCAGCTTGACGCCCTGCTTGGCCAGCAGCGGTTCGACCACCTCCAGGATCTCGGCGTGTGGCACCGCGGTGGCGGCCACCGTCAGCGTGTCGCCGCCGCTACTGCCGCCGCTACCGCCACAGGAAGCCAGGGCCAGCGTGGCCGCAGCCAGGAGGGAACGAAACGCGAATGTGCTCATGTAGGGGTCCGTGGGAGGAGGAATGCGGCACTGCCGCAAGAGGTAAACCTAGCAGACCGCGGGTGCAGCGGCGATTCGCAAGCGCATGCCGCATGCGCGGCCCTCCGCGCCACGCGGCACCCGGTCGCGGCAGACCTCAGCGCCGGCTGTAGCGCGCCACCAGCCAGTCGCCCAGCATCTGCAGCAGCTGCACCAGCACCAGCAGGGCGATCACGGTGATCAGCGCGACATCCGAATGCGAGCGCAGATAACCCTCGCGGTACGCGACATCGCCCAGCCCGCCGGAGCCGATCGCACCGCCCATCGCGGTGAAACCGATCAGCGCGATGGTGGTCACGGTGGCGCCGGCGATCAGGCCCGGGCGGGCTTCGGGCAGCAGCACGCGCAGCACCAGCTGGCGGGTGGTGGCGCCCATCGCCTGGCTGGCCTCGATGATCCCGCGGTCCACTTCGCGCAAGGCGGTTTCCACCAGCCGCGCATAGAACGGCGCGGCACCGACCACCAGCGGCAGGATCGCGCCGCGCACACCCAGCGAGGTGCCCATCAGCGTCAGCGTGAGCGGAATCATCGCGATCATCAGGATGATGAAGGGCACCGAGCGCAGCAGGTTGATCACTGCCGCGAGCACGCCGTACAGCACCGGGCGGCGGCGCAGCTGCGGGGCGCCGCACAGGAACAGCGCCACCCCCAGCGGCAGGCCGATCAACAGCGTCAGCGGCAGCGCGCCGGCGAGCATCAGCAGGGTGTCCAGGGTGGCCTGGCCGATGTCGCCCCACTTGCCGGCGTCGAGATTGCGGAAAAACCCGCTGGTTGTCGCGATCGACAGGGTCATGCGCGCAAATCCTCCACATGCACGCCGGCGGCGACGAAGCCGGCGCGTGCCGCGTTATGGTCGCCACCGGTCAGGGCGACGATAAGCTGCCCATACGGGGTGTCCTTGATGCGGTCCACGCGCCCGGACAGGATGTTGTAGTCCACCCCGGTCTCGCGGGCGATGCGGCCGAGCACCGGTTCATAGGTGCCGTTGCCCAGGAAGGTCAGCCGCACGATGCTCCCGCCCACCGCAGCGAAGTCGCGATGCAGCTCGGCCTCGTCCACGTGTTCGGCCTCGGACACGAAGCGCCGGGTGGTGGGGTGCTGCGGATGCAGGAACACCTCGGTCACCGGGCCGGTTTCCACCAGCTTGCCGGCATCGAGCACCGCGACGCGGTCGCAGACCCGGCGGATCACGTCCATCTCGTGGGTGATCAGCACGATGGTCAGGCCCAGCTCGCGGTTGATCTGGGCCAGCAGCTGCAGCACCGAGGCGGTGGTCTGCGGGTCCAGCGCGCTGGTGGCCTCGTCGCACAGCAGGATCTGCGGCCGGGTGGCCAGCGCGCGCGCAATGCCCACGCGCTGCTTCTGCCCGCCGGACAACTGCGCCGGATACTTGCCGGCGTGCTGCTCCAGCCCGACCCGCGCCAGCAGCTCGGCCACGCGCGCATCGACCTCGGCGCGCGGGGTACCGGCCAGTTCCAGCGGAAACGCCACATTGCCGGCCACCGTGCGCGAGGACAGCAGGTTGAAGTGCTGGAAGATCATCCCGACACGCCGGCGCAGCGCGCGCAGGCCCTGGCTGTCCAGCGCGGTGACGTCCTCCTCGCCGATCAGCAACCGCCCGCCGCTGGGTTCTTCCAGCCGGTTGATCAGCCGGATCAGCGTCGATTTGCCGGCACCGGAGTGGCCGATGATGCCGAACACCTCGCCGGGGCCGATCCGCAGGTCGAGGGGATGCAGCGCCACGACCTGGCGACCGTCAACGGAATAAGACTTGTGCAGGCGCTGAAACTGGATCACCGCGCGTGGCCGATTGGGGGGCCGTGAAGCCTACCAGTCAATGTTTGCGGACGATATTCCATTAGGTTCTAACCGTGGGGATTCGGGAGTCGGGATTGGGGATTCGTTAGAGCAACGGCAAGGCGCCCTGACTTTTGCGAATCCCGAATCCCCAATCCCCAATCCCCAATCCCCAATCCCGACTCCCGACTCCCGACTCCCGAATCACGGCCTATCCAACGCCGCCGGGCGATCCGCCTGCCGTATCCGCTCCCGCCGCAGCAAATACAGCCCGCTTGCGACGATGATGCCGGCGCCGGTCCAGGTCCAGCCATCGGGCAGGGTCTGCCACAGCAGCCAGTCCAAGCCGATCACCCAGACCAGGCCGGTGTATTCCAGCGGCGCGATCATCGAGGCCTCGCCGCGCAGGAAGGCCTGGGTCAGCGCAATCTGCCCCAGTGCGCCAGCCAGGCCCATGCCGGCGATCAGCCAGGCGTGCTCGCCCCGCAACGGCACCCAGTCGGGAATGGCCAGCAGGCCGGCGCCGACCGCCATGAACAGCAGGAACGACACCACCATCGCCTGCGGGGTGTCGGTGCGGGTCAGCAGACTCACGCTGATGGCGGCGATGGCATAGGCGGTGGCCGCCAGCAGCACCATCAGCCCGGGCAGCGAGATCAGCCCGTCCACGCCCGGGCGCAACACCACGATCACCCCGACCAGGCCAATCCCGATCGCCGTCCAGCGCCGTGGCCCGACCCGCTCGCCCAGCAACGGCACCGACAGCGCCGCCACCAGCAACGGGGCGACGAAATACAGCGTGTAGGCGGTGGACAGCGGCATGCGCTTCAGGCCGTAGACGAAGCAGCCGATCATCACCATGCCCAGTACCCCGCGCAGCAGGTGCAGGCCCCAGCGCACCGGCACGATCGAGCGCGGGCCGGCGGTGGCAAATACCCACACCAGCACGAACGGCAGCGAGGCGGCGCCACGCAGCAAGGTGACCTGCAGCGGCGGGTAATGCGCCGACAGCAGCTTCATTCCCGCGTCCATCAGCGAGAAGCAGGCCACGGCGGCCACCATCCAGGTGATGGCGGGAAGCGGAGAGCGGGTGGTGGGCATGGGCCATTATCGCTGCGCTTGCGCGCAGACTGCCAACCGCGTGTGGACCGGGGCGACGACGCGATGCCCTAGAATGGCGGCTGTTTATAGAGAGCAGGAGCTTTGCATGCCTTCCTTCGACGTGGTGTCCGAAGTCGACAAGCACGAACTGACCAATGCGGTGGACCAGGCCAATCGCGAGCTGGATACACGCTTCGATTTCAAGGGCGTGGAAGCCAGGTTCGAGCTGGAGGACGGCAAGGCGATCAACCAGTCCGCGCCCAGCGACTTCCAGGTCAAGCAGATGACCGACATCCTGCGCGCGCGCCTGCTGGCACGCGGCATCGACGTGCGCTGCCTGGAGTTCGGCGACATGGAGACCAACCTGGCCGGTGCGCGCCAGAAGGTCACCGTCAAGCAGGGCATCGAGCAGAAACAGGCCAAGCAGCTGGTCGCCAAGCTCAAGGAGGCCAAGCTCAAGGTCGAGGCGCAGATCAATGGCGACAAGCTGCGCGTGAGCGGCAAGAAGCGCGACGACCTGCAGGATGCGATGGCGCTGCTGAAGAAGGCCGATTTCGAGCTGCCGTTGCAGTTCGACAACTTCCGCGACTGAGCACGCGTTGTGGCTGACACGGCGCCTTGTTGTGCCGCGCTGTGCAGGCGGGCCGCGCAGCGCGGTGTGTCGGCCGCCCGTTACCCAGGCATCGGCCACGCGCGCGCCGGCGCGTTACGGAGCTGATGCAAGCATGCGTGGCCTGCTCTCCAGCCTGTTGCAACGCGCGCACCTGGCCACGGTGCCGCAGGCGCCGCCCGCTGCCGGGACGGCGTGCGCCATGACGCACGCACAGCCACGCATCGAAGCCGGCTCGACGCTGCACACGCTGGCCGGGCTGGACCCGCTCGCGGCTGCAGCGTTTGCCGATGCCTATGCGACGGAAGTGCAGCGCGCCATCGCCAGCTGCACGCTCGGCCAGGCCGGCACCACCCAGGCGCAGGCGCTGGAGCAGATCCATTCGCTCAAGAACACGCTCTCGCTGACCGGCTCTGCCGAACTGATGAACGCCTGCGACCAGTTGCGCGGCGATGTCGACGGCGGCGAACTCGGGTGCGCGCTTGCGCAGCGCTACACCGCCATTGCGACCGCGGCCGGCCTGTTGGTCAAGAATTACCGACGCACCCTCCCCAACGACGACACCGGCCCCGATGCGTAGTGGATCCAACCGTGCAGCGCCCGGCCTGATTCTGGCCGCCCGGCAGCTGCGCAACGACCGGCTCGTACGGCTGTTCGAATCGTTCCTGGAATACCGCGCCTGCGTCGGCCGGGTGATCGTGCAGACCATCGTGGCCCTGTGGTGCTTCGGCTGGCTGTACGGGCCGCAGCCGGTGCTGGTCAGGGATGCGCAGGCGGTGTTCCCCACCGCGGCGATGCTGTGGGGGCTGGCGGTGGTCTGGATGGTGCTGGTGCGACGCAGGCTCATCCCGCCGGGCGAGTGGCTGGATGCGATCGGGTTTGCGATGAACCTGCTGTTCATCGGCATCCAGACCTATCTGGCCTTCATCCTGCTGATGTCGCTGAATGCCTTCCTGCCCTTCATCACCATCGCCGCGGTGGCGCGCTACGGGCAGAAGGCGACGCTGCCGGTGCTGCTCAGCACCTTCGTGCTGATGCTGTTGACCGCGCCGGCCGGCTACTGGCTCTCGCGCCCTGCCTACTTCGTGTATGCGGTGGCGCTGAGCGTGGTACTGCCGCTGCTGGTGGCGCGCATCGTCAGCGCGATGCAGGAGATCGCCCTGCAGGCGCTGGCCTCGCGCGATGCGCAGAGCCGCTTCATCAGCACCATGAATCACGAACTGCGCACACCGTTGAACGCTGTCATCAACTGCGCGCAGCTGATCGATGGCGACACCTTGTCGGCACAACAACGCGAACTGATGCAGGCGATGACGGTCAATGCGATCGCGCTGCGCCACCGCGTGAACGAAGTGATCGACGTGGCCAGCATCGACGGTGGCCGGCTGCAGCTGCACAGCAAGCCGCTGAGCCTGCTCGATGTGCTGGCCACGGTCAAAGCGGTGTGTGCGAGTGCCGCGTCCACCAAGGGCGTGGCGCTGGAACTGCGCAGCGCTGCGGCACAGACGCCTGACCTCATCGGCGACGAGGGGCGTATCGAACAGGTCATCACCAACCTGGTCATCAATGCGATCAAGTTCACCCCGGCCGGTGGGTCGGTCGATGTGCTGCTCGCCGCCACGCAGGTGCAGCAGCGCTGGGCGATTTCGGTGACCGTGACCGACACCGGCATCGGCATTGCCGACGACCAGAAGGCCTACATCTTCACCCCCTTCACCCAGCTCAGCACCGGCTTCAACCGCACCGAGGGCGGGGTCGGCCTGGGTTTGTACATTGCGCTGTCGGTGTCGGACGCGATGGGCGGCAGCCTGAGCGTGCGCGACAATCCCGGCGGCGGCAGCGTGTTTCGCTGGACCTTCGAACTGGCTGCCGCCGCGGCGCACCGCAGCCGACCGCCGGCGCTGCGCGAGGCCCTGCAGCAGCATGCCGCAACGGTGCCGCCGCTGCATTGCCTGGTGTTCGAGGACTTGGACACCAATCGGCTGGTGATCGGCAACCTGCTCACCCGCGCCGGGCATCGGGTGAGCTTTCACAGCGATGGCAGCAACGCGGTGCAGCGCATCCGCGAAGCGGCGCCGGACCTGGTGTTCCTCGACCTGCACATGCCCGGCACCTCGGGCTGGGACGCGCTGCGCGAGGCGCGCGAGGCGATCGCCGCCCTGCCGCCGATCATCGTGCTGACCGCCGACACCCGCACCGATTCGATGCGCGAGGCCACCGCTGCCGGCGTTGCCGGCTATCTGTCCAAGCCGATCAACGCGCACGAGTTGCTGGCCATCCTGGGCGCGCAGGCCCCCCATGCAACCGGCTGACCTGAAACCGGGCAACGCGGCACGCCAGCACTGGCATGCCGGCGCGCAGACGCGCACACCGCTGGCGCTGCTGTACCTGCACGGGTTCACCGCCAGCCCCGGAGAAGCCGGCGACCTGCCCGAGCAGATCGCCGATGCGTTGGCCGCCAACCTGTACGTGCACCGGTGGCCAGGGCATGGCCGCAGCGCGGCCGACGCGATGCAGGGGCTGACGCCGGCGGTGTTGCAGGCCTCGGCACTGGATGCGCTGGCGCAAGCGCAGCGCATGGGCGCGCGCGTGGCGATCGTTGGCTCCTCCATGGGCGCCACGCTGGGCTTGTGGCTGGCGGCGCAACGGCCCGATGCGGTGGCTGCGGTGATTGCCTGGTCACCGGGCATCCGGCCGGCCGACCCGGCGCTGCTGGATCAGGTCTGCGCCGCGCAAACGCCATTGACCGACCCACGCCCGCGCACCGCCGCGTCCCTGGCGTTCTGGTCGAGCACCATCCACCCGGACGGCTTCCGCGCGCTGCGCAGCCTGTTCGACGCGGTTGCCGCCGATCCACCCTGGCCACGCGTGCGCTGCCCGGTGTTTCTGGGCTATTACCGCGCTGCCAACGGCGAGGAGGATCCAACCGCCTCGGTGCCGGCGATGCTGGCCATGTTCGCCGCGCTCGGCAGCGCGCCGGCACACACCTGCGCGATGGCCTTCGACACCGGCGCGCATGCGATCGGCTCGCCGCACAAGACCCCGCACGCCGATACGGTTGCGCAGGCCTCCATTGCATTCTTGCGCGCGCATGTCGGCCTCAATGGCGCACGTCGCTGATGCCGGGTCCGCGTGAGCGCTGCAACTGCCGCGGGTTTTCCCCGCACTCCGCTCGCCGTGTCGGCCGCGCCCGCTCGGCGCCGCAGTGGCACTGGCGGCCGCGCCGGCAGCGATCGCATACACTGGCCAACCATCACGCCGCCGCCACGATGACGCCCACGCCTGCCACGCTTGATCCGTTGACCGCCACCCGCCAGTGGATCGAGCGCGCGGTGATCGGCTTGAACCTGTGTCCATTCGCCAAGGCGGTCTACGTCAAGGAGCAGGTGCGGCTGGTGCTCAGCGATGCCAGCACGCCCGAGGCGCTGCTCGAACAACTGGCCGAGGAGCTGGTGCTGCTGCGCGACACGCCGGCCGAGCAGATCGACACCACCTTGATCGTGCATCCGGACGTGCTCACCGATTTCCTGGACTACAACGACTTCCTCGACAACGCCGACGCGGCGGTGGACGCGCTGGATCTGGACGGCGTGCTGCAGGTGGCCAGCTTCCATCCGGACTATCAGTTCGCAGGCGCGGCGGTGGATGACGTGGCCAACTTCACCAACCGCTCGCCCTTCCCCACCTTGCACCTGCTGCGCGAAGACAGCGTGGAGCGCGCGGTGGCCGCGTTCCCGGACCCGGACGTGATTGTCGAACGCAATATCCAGACGCTGGAACGCCTGGGCCAGGACGGCTGGGAACGGTTGTTGAGCGCATCGCAGCACTGACCGCCGCAGCGCGTGCGGCGGCACCAGCGGTACCGGACGGCCGCGACGGCCGCGTCGGAGACACGTGGCGCCGTGCCGGCGCGCCCTAGCTCGGCGCCCCGATGACAGCGCGGTAAGGCACCAGAAGGCACCAGCATGCCCGGGCCGCACGCGGGAATCGCGTTGCTATGGCCACCACGGCGCCCGCGTTACAGTGCGCGCGACCTCACTGCCATGGTGCGCCCGATGCCGCTGACTCCCGCCGTCTCCGCATGGAATCCCTCCCCGTTGCAGGACCGCGTGGTGGTGATCACCGGTGGTGCCCAAGGCATCGGCCGTGGCATCGCGCAGGCGGTGCTGGGCGCCGGCGGCAGCGTGGTGATCGGCGACCTGGATGCCGATGCCGGCAAGGCCTGCCTGCAGGAGTGGGCGTTGCCGCGGCGCAGTGCCTTCGTGCGCTGCGATGCCGCGCGCGAACCGCAGGCAGCGCGCCTGATCGCTACCGCGCTCAGGCGCTTCGGGCGACTCGATGGCCTGATCAACAACGCAGGCGTGGCCGATCCGCATGTGGCGCCCTTGCCGCAACTGGACTGGCAGGAGTGGAATCGCAGGCTGGCCAGCCTGCACGGCGCATTCCTGTGCAGCAAGCAGGCCTTGCCCGCCTTGGCGCAGGCCCCGGGCGGCGGCGCGATCGTCAATATCGCCTCCACCCGCGCCTGGCAATCGGAGCCGCATAGCGAGGCCTATGCCGCCGCCAAGGGCGGGCTGGTGGCCTTCACCCACGCCTTGGCGCTGAGCGAAGGCCCGCAGGTGCGCGTCAACAGCATCAGCCCGGGGTGGATCAGCACCGACGCCTGGCGCGCGCCGCAGCGCCGGCGCACACCCAAGTTATCGCGGCGCGACCATGCCCAGCATCCGGCCGGACGCGTCGGCACGCCGGACGACATCGCGCAGCTGGCGGTCTATCTGCTGTCGCCGCAGCTGTCGGGCTTTGTGACCGGGCAGGACTTCATCGTCGATGGCGGCATGTCGCGCAAGATGCAGTACGTCTGAGGGATTGCCGCGCAGGTGGCTTGCAGCAAATCGCGCGTGTCGGGATCACTGCATCGGCGATCAGCGGCAACGCGGCTCAGGCCTGCGCGCTGCGGCCGAACAACACCGCAAGATCGTCCGCCGCCAACGCGCGCCATTGCCCGGACGGCAGGCCATCCAGCGACAAGCCACCGATGCGGCTGCGGTGCAAGGCCACCACGTGATTGCCGGCGGCGGCGAACATGCGCCGCACCTGGTGATAGCGGCCTTCGTGCAAGGTCAGGCGTGCCTGGCGTGGGCCGAGCACGTCCAGTTCGGCCGGCAGCAGCGGCTTGGTTTCGCCTTCCAGCAGGAGCGTGCCGCTGGCAAACAGCGCCGCTTCGTCGCCGCGCAGGTCCTCGGCCAGGGTGACGTCGTAGACCTTGTCCAGTGCCGACTTGGGCGAAATGATCCGGTGCAGCAGCGCGCCGTCGTCGGTCATCAGCAACAGGCCGCTGGTCTCGCGGTCCAGCCGCCCCACCGGCGCCAGCACCGGTGCGCGCGAGCGGAAGCGCGGCGGCAGCAGTTCGTAGATCAGCCGGCCGGTGTCCTTGGTCGAGCAGGTGTAGCCGCCGGGCTTGTGCAGCAACAGGCTCAGACCCGGTGGCGGATCCAGCGGCTCGCCATCGATGCGGATCGCATCGTGCTCCACCTGATCGTCGGCATACAGCACCTCGCCGGCGGCATCGGTGACCGCGCCCTGGCGAAACAGCTGGGTCACCTGCTTGCGGCTGCCGTAGCCGAGATTGGCGATGTGCTTGACCAGCTTCATGCGCGCGCTCCGCGGCCGCGGATGGCGGAAATCAGCTTGAACCCGTCGCGTTCGGCGGCCACGCGCACCTGCCCGAAGCTTTCGTTGAGCACGTATTCGTAGGGCAGATGCCGGTTGGCGACCAGCAGCAGCTGCCCACCCGGGCGCAGCGCCTGCGCGGCCACGGCAATGAAGCGCTGACCGATATCCGGGCGGTCGGCGCGCGAAGGCGTGTGGAACGGCGGGTTGCTGACGATGAAATCGTACTGCGCCGCCAGGCCGGCGGTGACGTCGCGCCAGTGGTACTGCAACTGCGCCGGATGCGCGATGGCCTGCAGATTGCGCTGCGCCAGGGTGAGTGCACGCGCCTCGGCCTCGTACAGATCCAGTCCGGTGACCTTGGGACAACGCGCCAGCACCTCGGCCGACAGATAGCCGAAGCCCGCGCCCAGGTCGGCACCGTGCCCGGCCAGCGTGCCCGGCAGATGCTCGACCAGCAGCGCCGAGGCAGGATCGATGCGGTCCCAGGCGAACACACCGGGGCGGCTGACGAAGCGTCCGTCCAGGATCGGGCGCGGCGCATCCAGCGCGGCCCAGCGCGCCTGCAGCGCCGCATCGGTGTCGGCGGGCAGCGGCGGGCTCCAGTAGGTGCGGCAATGGTGCTTGGTCAGGCTGCCGGCCAGGCCGGTGAGCTGACGCAGATCGGCCTCGCCCGAGCGCGCGCCCTCGTTGTTGGACTGGCAGGCCACCACGCGGCCGCCCGGCGCAGCCAGCGCGACCGCGCGCGCAAACAAGGCACGCGCTTCCTCGCGTTGCCGCGGCGGTAGCACCAGCACCAGGGCGTAACGGGTGCTGTCGGCCCCGATCTGGCCCTCTTCGCGCACGCTCCAACCGTTGCGCTCCAGCGCCTCGGCGAACGGGCGAAAGCTCTGCTCGCAGGTCAGTGCATCGGCCGCCGCATGCGCGCGCAGCGGAAAGCCGTCGCGCGCGCGCAGGAACAGCACCGGGCCGCTGGGCCACGGCAGCACGCCCTGGGCAAAGGGCAGAAACAGGGCTTGAAGCGGGGCATCGTGCGGGCCAGCCATCGGATCATCGGGTCGGGAACAGGCTGCCATTGTAAGGGAGCACTGCCTGTCCCCCGCCCTGGTGCTGGTTTGAACGGGCGTTCGATTGCGTGACCTGCAGACCGCGGCCCTTCCAATGTCTATACGGACTATTGATGCGCACGCAACATCCGCCCACCTAGGCTGGAATCACACCAATACCGGAGAGACGCGATGCGAGCCCTGTTCGTAGGTGGAGTGGTCGACAACAGCGAAATGGATCTGGATGACACCCCGCCACCGATGCATTACCCCGAAAACACCGGCGCGGGCCGGCCGCGTTATCGCCTGCACCAAGTCGGCGAGCGCGATGACGGCAGCGTGGCGTATGCGGTCTATGGCGCACCGGAGATGGCCGATGAAGACATCAGCCGGATCACCGAGGAGCGCGGCTATGCACGACGTTTCAGCGCGTCGCCCGAATCGCCGCGCTGAGCGCACCGGCGCAATAAGCGCGTGCGATAGCGGAACGCGCATGAAAAAACCGGGCCTGGGCCCGGTTTTTCCTGTTTGACGGCCGGGATCAGCGCGTCTTCGGTGTCACCCGCCAGATCACGTTCCCGACATCGTCGGCCACCAGCAGCGCGCCGGTATTGTCCGGGCTCACGCCCACCGGGCGCCCCTGTGCATTGCCCTCGGCGTCCAGGAAACCATCCAGTACGGTGATCGGCGTGCCGCTGGGCTTGCCGTCGGCAAACGGCACGAACAACACCTTGTAGCCGCTGGGCGGATCGCGATTCCACGAGCCGTGCTGGCCGATGAAGGCGCCCTGCCGGAAGCGCTCCGGCAGCAGGCTTCCGCTGGCAAAGCTCAGACCGAGCGAAGCGGTATGCGGGCCCAACGCGTAATCGGGCTTGAGCGCCTTGGCCACCAGCTCGGGGTTTTGCGGCTTGACCCGCTCGTCCACGTGCTGGCCGTAGTAGCTGTACGGCCAGCCATAAAAGCCGCCGTCGCGCACCGACGTGAGGTAGTCGGGCACCAGATCGCTGCCGATCTCGTCGCGCTCGTTGACCACGACCCACAGCGACTTGCTCTGCGGCTCCCAGGCGGTGCCGACCGGATTGCGCAGGCCGCTGGCAAACACGCGGCTGCTGCCGGTGGCCGGGTCGATCTCCAGAATCGCCGCACGGTTGAGTTCGGCCTCCATGCCGTTTTCGGCCACATTGCTGTTGGAGCCGACGCCGACGTACAGCTTGCTGCCATCGGCACTGGCCAGCAGCGACTTGGTCCAGTGGTGATTCAGCCCGCCAGGCAGATTGGCCACGAAGGTCGGCTTGGCGGTGATATGCGTTTCGCCGGGCTTGTACGGGAAGCTCACCAGCGCATCGGCATTGGCCACGTAGAAACGATCGCCGACCAGGGCCATGCCGAATGGCGAAAACAGGCCGCTGATGAACTGGGTACGCACTTCGGCCACGCCGTCGCCGTCGGCATCGCGCAGCAAGGTGATGCGGTTGGCGCTGGGCACCACGGCACCGGCCTTGCTCATCATCGCGCCCTGCACCTTCTTGCGAATGCCACCGCCTTCGGCGCTGTCCGGTTTTGGCGGCTCGGCGGTTTCGGCCACCAGCACGTCGCCGTTCGGCAGCACATAGATCCAACGCGGGTGGTCCAGATCACGCGCGAACGCGGCAACCTGCAGGTCGTCGGCGGCGATCGGCTTGGCGTTCTCGGTCCAGCGCTTGACCGGCGCCACCTTGACGGTGGGGATCAGGCGTTTGACCGGCTCGGGCAATTGCGGGTTCGGCCCGGTCCCCTGTTCGATGGCAAGCGTGGCGGTGTCGCCGCAGGCGGCGAGGACGGCGACGGTCAGTAACGACAGCGGCCAGCGGGCAAGCTTCAACGCGGGAGCATTCATTGCGCGGGCAATCCTGAACAGTTGCGACAATCGGCCATCATGCCGTCACCGCCACGACGAGAAGTAAACACATCGTCAATGCATCGTTCAGGGCGCGGCTTGCGGATCACTGCCCAATGGCAACGGATGCACGGCCACGATGCGGTCCATCCAGATCCAGTGCGGCTCCTGTGCGGCGTCCAGCTGGTCAATGCGCAGCTGGCCGTTGAGCCCTTCGCGCTGCTGGTCGTCCAGGTAGGTCTGGATGCTCGGGCGCACCGCAACGGTGCCGCTGATCATGCTGCCGTCGTCGAGTTCGACGCGGACGCGCTCCTGGCCACCGAGCAGCGAGACCCAATGTTCGAGCGTGGCGATCTGCACTTGTTCCGAATAGACGTGCGGGGCGTATCTGGACATGGCGTCATCTCCATCGAGGGAGTGCATCACGCTAGGCCACATGCTGTGAAAGAGGCAGCAAACAGCCTCATACCTGGCTGCGGGTTTTTCGACGACGCAGCGGCGCGACATCAGACCCGCCTTCGGTCTCACTCCACCGATTCGCGCGCGGCGCGCACTGCGGTGACCAGCTGGGCGACGCTGTAGGGCTTGGCCAGATGCTCCTGGAAACCGGAGTCCAGCGCGCGCTTGCGATCGTCGTCGCGTGCCAGTGCGGTCACGGCCACCGCCGGCAGTGCTGCCGCATCCAGCCCCAGGTTGTCGCGCACGGTGCGGATCAGCCCGTAGCCGTCCATCCCCGGCATGCCGATGTCGGTCAGCATCAGATCGAAGCGTGCGTGGCCGCGATGATCGATCAACGCCAGCGCATCGGTGGCGCTGCCGGCGGTGACCACTTCGGCGCCCTGCTCTTCCAGCAGGCGGCGCAGGTAGTCGAGCATGTCCGGCTGATCTTCCACCGCCAGCAGGCGCAGGCCATTGAGCGCACGCGCTTCGATGATCTGCTCGGACATCAGCCGCCGGCGCAGCTCGCGCCGCGGACGCCTGGCCTGGTCGGGAACATGCTCGGGCAGGCGCACCGTGAACGTGGCGCCCTTGCCGCGCCCGCCACTGGTGGCGCTGACCTGGCCGCCATGCATTTCCACCAGCTGCTGCACGATCGCCAGGCCCAGGCCCAGGCCGCCGTGCTGGCGCGTGGTGGTGCCGTCGGCCTGGCGGAACCGGCCGAA
The DNA here is from genome assembly GCF_003993515.1 of Xanthomonas sp. BRIP62415. NCBI lineage: Bacteria > Pseudomonadati > Pseudomonadota > Gammaproteobacteria > Lysobacterales > Lysobacteraceae > Xanthomonas > Xanthomonas sp. BRIP62415. The sequence continues at coordinate 203,634 of NZ_QEZH01000018.1, read as the reverse complement.
CAGATGCGGCAGGAATTCGGCTGCGATACCGTCGCCCGAATCGCGCACCGACACCAGCACGTGGCCATCGTCGCGCTCGATGGTGACGTCGATGCGGCCATGCGCCGGAGTGAACTTGATCGCATTGGACAGCAGATTCCACAACACCTGCTGCAGCCGCGTGGCATCGCCAAGCACCAGGCACGGCGTCGACGGGGCATGCACCTCCAGCACCTGGTCCTTGCCCTCGGCCGCCAGCTCCTGGGTGTTCAAGGCTTCGCGCACCTGCTCGGCCAGGTCCAGCGACTCGACCTCCAGCTGCACCTTGCCCAGCAACATGCTGCTGAGATCGAGCATGTCCGAGATCAGGCGTTTCTGCGCGCGGGCGCTGCTGGCGATCACCGACAGGCCCTTGTAGTTGGGATGGCCTTCCTCGACCCGCTGCAGCAACAGCTCGCTCCACCCCAGGATGGTGGTCAGCGGCGTGCGCAGCTCGTGCGACAAGGTGGCCAGGAACTCGTCCTTCAGCCGCGCCATGCTCTCGGCTTCGTTGCGCGCACTGCGCTCGGATTCGAGCAGTTGCTCGCGCGCCAGTTCGATCTCGCGCTGTTCGGTCACGTCCGGGCTGCTGCCGGCCAGGCCGATGAAGCGCCCGTCGGCCGAGTAGCGCGGCGTGGCGGTCATCTCGATCCAGCGCCACTGCCCGTCGTGGCGACGCGCACGCACCAGCGCATGCAGGCCGCGCTGTTCGTCCAGCGCGGCGGCGAGTTCGAACTGGAAGATCGACAGGTCGTCCGGATGCAGCAACTCGCTCCAGGCCGAGACCGTGCCGCTGGAAATGTCGATGCCGAAGAATTCGCCATACGCGCTGTTGACGAAGCGCACCACGCCCTGCGCGTCCAGCACCCAGACCGGCATCGGCAGGCCGTCGGCCAGCGCGCTGAAGCGAGCCTCGCTCTCGGCCAGCTCGCGCTCCACCCGCTTGCGCTCGGTGATGTCCATGAACAACACCGCCACCCGCGCCTGCTCGGGCTGACCGACCCGGAACGCATCCACCGAGTACCAGCGGCGCAGCGCCTTGGCCTGCATTTCGAAGTGGATGCGGTTACCGGTGCGGGCGACATGACCGTAGCGGTCGAACCACTCCTGTTCGTGGTCGGCCAGCATGCCGCGAATGGACACGTTCACTACGTCAGACAGACCGGTGTAACGCTCGAACGCGTCATTGGTCATACGGAACACGTAATCGACGGCCTGGTCGCCATCGAACACCATGTCGATGACGCAAAACCCCGCATCCAGGTTATGGAAGATCTCGTGGTACATCCCCGGGTCGAGGAAGGGCTCGGCGGATGCTGCCGGGAGGCCGGTGGCCAGATCGGGGCGGGTGGTCGAGGTGCTCAAATCGGGATCCAGGGGTGATGCCAGGGCGGATGACGGGCAGATGAAAGCACGCACGGTGTCGTCAGCGGGTGCACAGCCAGCCGACCCGGTTCACATGCATCCAGCCGGTTCCCCGGCGATCACCACAACAGCGCCGCGCACAGCGCGATGCATGCCGCCAGCACCACGATCCCGGCGATCACGCCGCGGAACACCCACTCACCTTCGCGGCGCAATTGCTCGTCCATCCAGCGCTGCGCTTCTTCGCGCCAGGCGGTGGAGCGCGCGTACTCTGCGTCGAGCAACAGCAGCCTCACCCGCGACAGGCCGAGCTTGGCGCATTCGCTGCGGCAGCGCTCGCTGAAACCATCTTCGCCGGTGGCGACCTGTGCGCCCAGCGGCAGCTGCAGTTCGAGTTCATGCCTGGACATAACGGGGACGCTCCTGATCAAGCTCGTGTTCCAGCGCCATCCGCGCCAGTTGGGTGTAGTTGGCACGCGGACCCTGGCCCCGGCCGGTAAGCATTCCCTGGTAATCCAGGTCCTGCCACACCCGCCCGGTCCACTCCACGCAATCCTCGGCAATCACCAGCATCAGCGAGTAGCGATACTCCAGCCCGTTGGCGGCGGTGTAGGCGTAGACCGGCGGAAACTGCACCGCCACATCGCCCTGGCGCGCCAATGCGGCCAGGTGCTCGCGCAAGGCCTCGCGCGGCGAGGCCCCCGGTGCCAGGCGCAGCGTGCGCGTTGCCAGATCCAGGTCCACCTCGCTTTGCAGGGCGACGAAGGCGGCCGCCCCGGTAGCGGGGTTGTGGCCGTGCTGCTTCGCCCAGTCGATGAACTGCAGGCGCACGTCCGACGGCATGTGTGCCGGCGCCGAAGAGGCTGATTTTGTGCGGAAAGAGTGGGTGTCCATGCTGGCGATCTTCCCGGCTGCGCCGTGAAGCGCAGGCGCAGGCGCAGTGAACCCGCCGTCATGGTGCCGACGCCGCGGATTAACCGCGTGGCAATGACCTGCCAGGCCTTGCGCGGCAAGCGTTGCCGGCAAGCAGACGCGCCCCCACACTGCAGAAACGCCCGGTACTTCCACGTACCTTCCGCTTGGAGACTCTCCATGAAACGTTCCAGCCTTTGCGGCGCCAGCCTGTTGCTGGCAGGACTGCTCGCGGCAACCGGCGCGCAGGCACGTGTTCGTAACGTCACCGATCCACAGGCGCCGCGCGCGCTGAGCGGCGACGGCAAGGTCGATGTCCGCTGGACCGATCCGGCACAGTTTTCCGAAGTGCGCTTCAGCGGCAACCGCTGGGAAGCACAGCGTGGCGACTGGGTCACCCAGCTGGCGAGCTATTTCCAGCAGAGCGCCGCGCGCAAACTCCCCGACGGCCAGCGCCTGAGCGTGACCATCACCGACATCCGCCGCGCCGGCCAGTACGAGCCCTGGCGCGGGCCACGCATGCAGGACGTGCGCATCGTCAAGGACATCTACCCGCCGCGCCTGAGCTTCAACTACACGCTGACCGGCGCCGATGGCCAGGTGATCGACCAGGGCGAACGCAAGCTGGTGGATTCGGCGTTTCTGATGAGCGGACCGCGCCTGACCGACAGCGACCCGCTGCGCTTCGAGAAGGCGATGATCGACGACTGGGTGCGCAAGCAGTTCCGCGGCGACCGGAGCACGGCCGGGCTGTGATTGGTTGGTGCTGACGGCGCCAGAAAAGCAACTCGGCTTTGTGTGAGAACGGCGCGTCGCGACGCGCCGTTTTTATTCATAGCGCAAGGCGATTACGCATCCGCAATGCCATGACGGTTAACAGCGCCATAGGAGTTACTAGCGCACTTCCGGCGTACGACAACCCCTCATCGCCCCTCTCCCGGCGGGGCGATAAGGCACTGCCTGCGCGCCAGCAGCGCGGGCCTTGGAGTGCCCGCGCTGCTGGCGCGGGCCGGGCGCGGAGCGGGGGTTGGGGTGAGGGTATGGGGCGAAGCCCACGTGTCGTTCCAAATGCCTGTGGCTTCGCACGTCTCCTCATCCTTCCCTTCGGGGCAGCTTCTCCCGATGGGAGAAGGGACACACCTCACCGCGTGAGGCCCTCGCCCACTGCAGCCTCGCCCACATACACCCGCGGCACGCGCTTGAGTCCGCACAGCAGCTGATACGCGCTGACATTGCACTGCGTTGCCAGCGGACTGACACGCGGCGCATCTCCCCAGAGCTGCACGCTGGCACCGATGTCGGCCTGCGGATGCCCGGTGAGATCCACGGTCAGCATGTCCATCGACACGCGGCCGATCAGCGGGCAGACCTGTCCATCCACCAGCACCGGCGTGCCGTTGGGGGCAAACTGCGGATAGCCGTCGGCATAGCCCATCGCCACCACGCCCACGCGGGTCGGCCGTTCGGCGACGAAACGTGCGCCGTAGCCCACCGGCTCGCCGGCCGGCAGCTCGCGCACCGAGATGATGCGCGAGCGCAGCGTCATCACCGGACGCAGCTGCGCGGTGATGTCGGTGTCCTGCGGGAACGGGTTTGCGCCGTACAGCATCAGCCCCGGACGCGACCAGTCGTTGCGCAGCGCCGGCCAGCCAAGCAGGCCGGGCGAATTGCGCAGGCTGGTTTCCGCAGGCATGCCGCCGGCGGTCAGCGCGAACGCCACCGCCTGTTCGTCGGTGCGGCTGCACTCCAGCTCGTCGGCGCGCGCCAGATGGGTCATCAGCACCAGCGAGGCGATCTGCGGCAGCCCGCGCAGACGCAGCCACGCCGCACGGAAATCTTCCGGCGACAGGCCCAGCCGGTGCATGCCGCTGTCCAGCTTCAGCCACACCCGCAACGGACGCGGGCTCTGGAACTCGGCCAGCGCGCGCACCTGCTGCGGCGTGGCCACCACCGTCCACAGATCGTGCTCGGCAATCAGGCGCAGTTCGTCGTGTTCGAAGAACCCTTCCAGCAGCAGGATCGGCGCGCGGATGCCGGCCTGGCGCAGCTCCAGCGCTTCTTCGATGCAGGCCACCGCAAAGCCGTCGGCCTCGCCGTCCAGCGCCTGCGCGCAGCGCACCGCGCCGTGGCCGTAGGCATCGGCCTTGAGCACCGCCAGGGCCTTGCTGTTGCCCAGGCGCCTGGCCAGGCGGTAGTTGTGACGCAATGCGTCCAGGTCGATCAACGCTTGCGCAGGACGCACTACGCGGCCTCCTGCTGCGCGCGTGCGCTGCGTGGCGACAGGTAACGGAAGATGTCCAGGCCTTCGCTATCGATGTCGGGCGTGCGGCCCTGCATCAGGTCGGCCAGGTAGCGGCCAGACCCACAGGCCATGGTCCAGCCCAGGGTGCCGTGGCCGGTATTGAGGAACAGGTTGGCATACGGCGTGGCGCCGACCACCGGCGTGCCGTCCGGCGTGGCCGGGCGCAGGCCGGTCCAGAACTCGGCCTGGGCCAGATCGCCGGCCCCGGGAAACAGGTCGTTGACCACCATCTCCAGCGTGGCGCGGCGGCGCGGATTCAAGGACAGGTCGAAGCCGGCCACCTCGGCCATGCCGCCGACGCGGATACGGTCGTCGAAGCGGGTCAGCGCGATCTTGTAGCTCTCGTCCAGCACCGTGGAGGTCGGCGCGCGCTGTGCGTCCACGATCGGAATGGTCAGCGAGTAGCCCTTGAGCGGATACACCGGCAGATGCAGGCCGAGCGAGAGCAGCAGGTCGGCCGAATAGCTGCCCAACGCCAGCACGTAGCGGTCGGCGGTTTCGATGCGGCCATCGATCTGCACGCCGGTGACGCGCCCGCCTGCGTGCTGCAGATGCTCGATCTGCTGCCCGTAGCGGAACTCTACCCCGGCCTGCGTGGCCAGTTCGGCCAGGCGCTGGGTGAACAGCCGGCAGTCGCCGGTCTGGTCTTCGGGCAGGCGCAAGGCACCGGCCATCTGCGCGCCACCGCCGGCCAGGCCCGGTTCGAACTGCGCGATCTGCGCCGGGGTCAGCAGCTCGTAGGGCACGCCGTACTGGGCCAGCACCTCGATGTCCTGCGCGGCGGCATCCAGTTGCTGCTGGGTGCGGAACAGCTGGGTGGTGCCGAGCTGGCGGCCTTCGAATTCGATGCCGGTGCTGGCACGCAATGCGTTCAGGCAATCACGGCTGTAGTCGGACATGCGCACCATGCGCGCCTTGTTCACCGCATAGCGCTCGGCGGTGCAGTTGCGCAGCATCTGGCTGAGCCAGGCCAGTTGTCGCAGGTCGCGGGTGGGCCGGATCGACAACGGTGCATGCTGCTCGAACAGCCACTTCATCGCCTTGCCGGGCACGCCGGGCGCAGCCCATGGCGAGGTGTAGCCAAACGACAGCTGGCCGGCGTTGGCATAGCTGGTCTCCAGCGCCGCCGCCGGCTGGCGGTCGACCACGGTGACCTGGCAACCGGCCTGCGCCAGATACCAGGCCGTGGTGGTGCCGATGACGCCGCTACCGAGAATGAGCACCCGCATGTCGTTCTCCTGGAAAGGGTATTCCCCCACAACCAGGCGCCGAGGGGGATAGTTAGACGCAGTATATTGCGAGCCAGGCAGTGCCATTTCTGGAATCAGCGCACCTTGGCAGTGAATCCTCCTGTCAAAACTTGTGGAAGCAGACCCGATGACGACCCGCACCCGCGAGCTGGACAAGATCGACCGCAAGATCCTGCGCATCCTGCAGCAGGAGGGGCGGATTTCCTTTACCGAACTGGGCGAGCGGGTGGGTCTGTCGACCACCCCCTGCACCGAGCGCGTACGCCGGCTGGAGCGCGATGGCGCCATCACCGGTTACTACGCGCGGCTGGACCCGCACTATCTCAAGGCCAGCCTGCTGGTGTTCGTCGAGATCAGCCTGGCCTACAAGTCCGGCGACATCTTCGAGGAGTTCCGCCGCGCCGCGCTCAAGCTGCCCAACGTGCTGGAGTGCCATCTGGTGTCGGGCGATTTCGACTACCTGCTCAAGGCGCGCATCAGCGAGATGGCGTCGTATCGCAAGCTGCTCGGCAGTACCTTGCTGACCATGCCGCATGTGCGCGAATCCAAGAGCTACATCGTGATGGAAGAGGTCAAGGAGACCCTGGCGTTGCCGATCGAAGGCTGATGGCTGGGATTCGGGATTCGTGACAGCGTGGGTCAGCGCACCACGCGCATGCCGTCGCCGGCCGGGACCGCGTCGTAGTAGCGCCCGGTCTTGGTATCCAGCACCCGGTTGGCGCCAGCCGGCTGCATGCCCTGCAACAAGCGGCCATTGCGGTCGTAGACCATCGGCGCACTGGCCGGCGCAACCTGGCTGCCGGCCGGTGCCACCGGCGTCTGTGCCGGGCCACGGGTCGGAATGGTGGGCGCGGACGGGCGCTGGCCGAGCTGCGAGGGCACCGGAGCCGTGCCCGGCGCAGGCTGCACGACGCGCGGTGCGGTCAGCGTGGGCTGGGCGGGCGTGGGGCTGGTGATCGGCTGCAGGGTATTGGACGCGCGTGTGCTGGTGGCCGATTGCGCCGTTGCCGCGCCTGCGGCAAGCAACAGACCACACAGCAGCAGGCCGCGCATCGAAGAAGGAATCGCCATGACGGACACCGTGCTTGATCGAGGAGTACCGTCTGGATGGGGGCGCCGATGTACTGCGGCAATGCGGGAGATTGGCTGCGGGATGAACGCGTTCGTGAGGTGATAGCGGCGCGAAAGCATCCTTCTCCCGGCGGGAGAAGGTGGCGCGCAGCGCCGGATGAGGGTGCGTGCAACACCTGGCAATCAGTACTGGGCCATGGCCCCGCCGCCATGCCCTCAGCCCCCCGCTCCGCGCCCCGGCCTGCGCCGCTGGCGCAGGCGCACCAAGGCACGCGCGCCAGTGGCGCGCAAGCTGTGCCGTGGCGCCCCGGCAGAAGAGGGGCTTGGTCACCCGCACGCTTGAACCATGCCGACAACGCCCACATCACGGGTGCAGGCGCGGCACCCCTGCCAGCGCGCGCATGCGAGAACCCCATGAGCCAGTTCGACCTGACCCCTCCCTCCCCCGCCCAGCGCGACGCCCTGATCGCCGGGCTCAGCGACGAGGAACAGCGCGTGCTGCTGCACCATGGCACCGAAGCGCCATTCTGCGGGGTGTTCCTGGACAACAAGCTCGACGGCGTCTACACCTGCCGCCTGTGCGGCTTGCCGTTGTTCCGCTCCAGCGCCAAGTTCGAATCCGGCACCGGCTGGCCAAGCTTCTTCGCGCCCTACGACGCCGCCCATGTGCGCGAGATCCGCGACATCAGCTACGGCATGATCCGCACCGAGATCGTCTGCGCGCGCTGCGACAGCCACCTGGGCCACGTCTTCCCCGACGGCCCGCCGCCGACCGGCGAACGCCACTGCCTGAACTCGGTCTCGCTGGGGTTTACCGAAAACGGCCAGGCCCTGCCCAACCCCTTGCAGCGCGAAGGTGCCGAGGCGCAACCGGCCTGAGCCGACGCGTGGTGTCCGGCACGCAGGGATTCCGTGCCGGACGCCGTGGCGCACACCTGCGCCCCGCATGCACACACCGGCAGGCGCTGCCGCATCGCCAACGCATGCGGTACGCGACGAGGCGTTGATCCATTCCGGCCACCCGGTGCGACTCACTTGAGCCGGGTTGCGTCAGGACACGTGTTGCAGAGAGTGCTTGGCATGGGCGGTTGCACCGCGAAACCCCGTGATCCCAGGCTGAAGCGGCCCGCAGGCTACCTGGCGCGTGCAGCGCTGTTGCCGCCAATCTGCTGCGTGACGATCCGCCGTGCCAGTTGATCGTTCAGCTACACCGCACACCTTCACGCCGTGCGCTTCAAGAATCCGCCGCGCAAGCCGAAACAACAGCAACCCTGTTTGCTTCTGGCTGCGCCATGCTCATCATCATCGGCTTCATCGTCGTCATCGTCAGTGTCCTGGGCGGCTATGTGCTGTCGCATGGCAAGCTGGGCGCGCTCTGGCAGCCGTACGAGCTGATGATCATCGGTGGCGCGGCGTTCGGCGCGTTTCTGGTCAGCACGCCCGGCAAGATCGTCAAGGAAACCTTCAGCAGCATCATGGGCGTGTTCAAGGGCCCGCAGTACAAGTCCGACGACTACAAGGACACGCTGAGCCTGATCTACGAACTGCTCAACAAGGCGCGCCGCGACGGCTTCATGGCGTTGGAAGACCACGTCGAAAAACCGCAGGACAGCACCATCTTCGGCAACTACCCCAAGGTGGTTGCCGACCATCACCTGCTGGACTTCATCACCGACTGCCTGCGCCTGATGATCGGCAGCAACATCGAACCGCACGAGCTGGAGCCGTTGCTCGAACTGGAGCTGGAAAAACATCACCACGAGGCGCTGGCGCCCTCGCATGCGTTGAGTAAGGTGTCCGACGGCCTGCCCGGCTTCGGCATCGTGGCGGCCGTGCTCGGCATCGTGATCACCATGGGCTCGATCGGCGGGCCGATCGAGGAGATCGGCCACCACGTCGGCGCCGCCCTGGTCGGCACCTTCCTGGGCATCCTGCTGGCCTATGGCTTCGTCGCGCCGCTGGCCGCGGCGATGGAAGCGCGCGCCGAGCAGGACGGGCGCATGTACGAGGCGGTCAAGACCGCGCTGCTGGCCTGCCTGCGCGGCTACAACCCGAAGATTGCGCTGGAATTCGCGCGCAAGACACTGCCCTCCAACGTGCGTCCGAGCTTTGCGGATTTCGAAACGCACCTGAAGACGATCAAGTAGGGCCGCGGTCATGGCCGAGGGCAAATCCACCGTCGTCATCCGACGGGTCAAGAAGGTGCAGGGCGGCGGCCATCACGGCGGCGCCTGGAAAGTGGCGTTTGCCGACTTCGTGACCGCGATGATGGCGTTCTTCCTGGTGCTGTGGCTGATGGCCGCCACCACCAAGGAACAGCGCGCGGCGATCTCGGAATACTTCCGCAATCCCAGCCCGCTGTCGGGCAAGTCGCCGGCGCCCTCGCCGGGCATGAACGGCCCCGGCGGCGCCAGCACCTCGATGATCAAGCTCGGCGGCACCGCCGACATGGCCAAGGGGCAGAAGGACGAAATGGGCCGCAAGCGCGACAACGCCGCCGACACCAACCAGGACAGCCGCGCCAAGGACAAGAAGCGCCTGGAAGCGCTGATGCAGGACCTGAAGGAAGCCATCGACAAGAGCCAGGCGCTGGAGCCGTTCAAGGACCAGCTGCTGCTCGACCTCACCCCGGACGGCCTGCGCATCCAGATCGTGGACAAGCAGAACCGGCCGATGTTCGACATGGGCCGCGACCAGCTCAAGCCGTACACCGTGGCGATCCTGCGCGAGCTGTCCAGCTTCATCAACCAGGTGCCCAACCACATCAGCATCACCGGCCACACCGACACCACCGCCTACAGCAGCGATGCCGGCTACACCAACTGGGAACTCAGCGCCGACCGCGCCAACGCCGCGCGCCGCGCGCTGGTGGGCGGCGGCATGGACGATGCCAAGGTGACGCGCGTGGTGGGGCTGTCCTCGTCGGTGCTGTTCGACAAGACCAACCCGCAGAACCCGATCAACCGCCGCATCAGCATCGTGGTGATGACCCAGGATGCCGAACAGGCCGCGCTGGCCGGCGCCGGCCAGGGCATTGCGCTGGGCAAGCCCACCCACGATGCCGACACCCATGTGCCGGACCTGAGTGCCGCAGCGACTGCGGCCACCACGGCGGTGGGGACACCGGCCGCGCTGCCTGCGGCAGGGCCCACCGCGGCGGCGGGCGGACCTGCAGCTGCTGAGAACGCCAAACCGGCCGCGGCAACCACCACGGTCGGCAGCACCGCGCCGGCCGCGCCGCGCGTCTCCACGCGCACCCAGCTGGCCTCGGCCACGGCCCTGGCCAAGGCTGCCGAAGCTGCCGTGGCGGCGCCGCGCACTGCCGTCGGCGAAGCGCCCCAGCGGCGCTGACGGCGGCTGAGGGCATCTGGCCTGGTGATTGCCTGGCGGTTGCCTGGCGGCGGCTAGCGGTTGCTGGCGGCTGTACGGCTGGAGGCGGCAGGTTGTCATGCAGACCTGACTGAGGTGCATGCCGAATTCCAGCATCCTGCGGCCGGCCGCTCCGGCTGCATTCCGGTCCCGACCAGCAGCGGCGCGCTCGTGCTCGGGCACAGGCGTGGTGTCGGCCGCTGCAGCCTGCCCGAAATACCGGCGTCGGCGCCTTCGACACGCTGGAGGGCTCCACAGGAGTGTGGACTGGCGCGGCGGGCGTTCACCGGCCCGATGGCGGTACCCGAGCCGGGCTGCGCACAAGCGCCTAGAATGGTCGGCCATTCCCAGCGTCGAGAACACCGTGTCCCGCAATTCCAAGGCCAAGCGCGACAAGCGCAAGAAGTCCCAACCCAAGCGCCCGATCGTCCGTCTGGGCCAGGCGCCGCAGATCGCCAACCATGCCGTGCTGCAGGATGCCGACGGCCGCGTGGTCGCGGCGATCGGCTTGCAGAACGACAGCGAATGGCTGCTGTCGATCGGCGGCCAGACCATGGGCAGCGCCGACAATCCGGTGCCGATGCTGGCCATGCTCAAGCACCTGGCCAATCTGCAGGAGAAGGAAGGCAAGACCATCTCGCTGGAATACTCCACCCAGCTGCAGCAGATGATCGACGACCTGGCCGCCGAAGACGGCAAGACCGCCGAGGAATACCTGACCACGCTGGTGTCCGAGTTCGAGAACAGCGACGCCGAGGGCGATGACGGCGAAGCCGAAGACGCAGATGCCGAGGCAAGCGATGCCCAGGCAGATGCTGACGCCGACGCCAGCGACGCAGACGCCGTTGCCGAAACCGCAGGCGACGCGCCGCAGGACGATGCCGACGACGCAAGCGACGGCAGCAAGAAAAAGAAGACCAAGAAGGCCTGAGGGCCTGCCGGTGGCCGTCTACGTCGACGATGCGGTGCATCTGTGGCGCGAGCAGCGCTGGGCGCACCTGCTCGGCGATACGCTGGACGAGCTGCATGCAATGGCGGCGCGGCTGGGCATTCCCCGCCGCGCCTTCCAGAACAAACTCAGCGGCGCGCACTACGACGTGCCCGCACCGCTACGCACCGAAGCCATCGCGCTCGGTGCCATCGCCATCTCCCGTCACACCGATCGCGTCTTGCTCAAGGCCTTGATCGCCAATGCACGTGCGCAGGCACGGGGCCAGGCGCCTTGAGGCGGGGATTGGGGATTCGCAACGGCGGTGGCCGCAACCTGATTGGCGGCGCGCCTTAGTAGGCGCGCGCCGAGCGCGAGGAGCTGTCCCGGTAACGCCCGTCGCGCGCAGGCACGCTCCTACGTGGCCATCGCTGGGCCGTGTAAGCCTCCTGGTAAAGAGGCCTGCAACGTCACGACGGCGGCATCCCCCTCTGCACCATGACGCCACGCGTTGTAGGAGCGCGCCCGAGCGCGAGGGGCTGTCCCGGTAACGCCTGTCGCGCGCAGGCACGCTCCTACGGGGCAATCGCTGGGCCGTGTAAGCGCCCTGGTAAAGAGGCCTGCAACTTCACGACGGCGGCATCCCCCTCTGCACCATGACGCCACGCCGTTGTAGGAGCGCGCCTGAGCGCGAGGGGCGGTCCCGGTAACGCCTGTCGCGCGCAGGCACGCTCCTACGTGGCAATCGCTGGGCCGCGTAAGCCTCCTGGTAAAGAGGCCTGCAACGTCACGACGGCAGCATCCCCCTCTGCACCATGACGCCACGCCGTTGTAGGCGCGCGCCCGAGCGCGAGGGCTGTCCCGGTAACGCCTGTCGCGCGCAGGCACGCTCCTACGTGGCAATCGCTGGGCCGTGTAAGCCTCCTGGTAAAGAGGCCTGCAACGTCACGACGGCGGCATCCCCCTCTGCACCATGACACCACGCCGTTGTAGGAGCGCGCCTGAGCGCGAGGGGCTGTCCCGGTAACGCCCGTTCGCGCGCAGGCACGCTCCTACGGGGCAGTCACCTGGCCGCGGACAATGCCAGCCAGACCCACACACCCGGGGACCGCTCTCGCGACTCCCCGATCCCGACTCCCCACTCCCGGCCCTCAGAACGCCTCGTTCCCCAGCCGCACCTCGACCCCCAGCAGCGAGGTCAGCGCCAGCATGGCGTCGTCGTCGCGGCTGAGGGCGATCCAGCCGGCATAGGCGTCGCCACCGGTGTTCCAGTTCCACAGCGAGTAGCCGTGCTCGCGCAGACGATCGTAGGCCACCGCCATCAGGTCCGGCACACTCAGATCGCTGGCAAACTCCTCGTCATCCAGGTCGCCGCCCCAGTCGATGCGCAGGTTCCAGCGCGCGCTGAGTTCGTCGATGGCGGCAATGAACGCGTCGGTGTCCTTCCAGTCCACGAAGAAACCCGAGCGCCAGTCGATCGCATCCTTCAAGGCCCACAACCAGGCATCGTCGCCCTCGTCGTCGTCCAGGTCGGCCTGCGCCTCGCGCCAGGTATCGAACTGACCCAATGCGGTGTCTTCGTCGCCGGGATTGATCAGCACCAGCAGATTCCACACCCGCGCCGGGTGGTCGTCGACATCGTCTTCGTCGCCCTCGGGCTGCAGGCCTTCGTCGTCTTCGTAGTCGGCGCTGTTATCGGGCATGGCGGTCTGGGTTCTCAGGAGAGCAGGCGTGAAGTGTGGAGGCCTGGCGACGCGCACGCAAACCGCCCGGCGCATGCGCACGCAGTGCCGGGGCTGATCTTCGCAGCGCGGGCCCGTATCCTGTGCGGCCGAAGACGGCCATCCCGGCCGCCATGACGCCTTTCCCATGAGCGATACCCCTCCCGATCATCTGGCCATCGATGCACGCAGCCCGTTCCACGATGCCGACGCCCTCAACCGTGGCATCGGCGTGCGCTTCAACGGTGTCGAACGCGACAACGTGGAGGAGTATTCGATCAGCGAAGGCTGGATCAAGGTGCAGGTCGGCAAGGCCCGCGACCGTCGCGGCAACCCGATGACGATGAAGATCAAGGGCGAGGTGGTGGCCTACTTCCTGGACACCAAGGGCGACGCCAAGGCTGCTGCCGAGTAAGCGCGGCTGACCAGACTACTTCACGCTGTCCTATTGCAGAGCTGCCGGGCGGCGAGTTTGCTGCGGGGCCCCTGCCCGCCCACCCTCGCGGGACACGCTGCAAGGACGTTCGTGTAGCAGCGATGACTGGCCATTCGCAGCTGATCTGCGACTTGGCTGCAGGGCCCGCCCGCCATGGCGGGACATGCCACAATTACTTCCATGCAGGCTCTTACGCGGCATCCATGCCGCGTAAGGTCCCGCCACGGTAGGCGGGCAAGGACCAGTCGCGATGGTCGGTGTTCATGGCCTTCAAACAACCAGCAGACTTTCTGGTGCGGTGTCCTCACCGGTTGCGGGACCGCGTGGCGGCATGGATGCCGCCACCGAGCCTACATGGATGGGTTTACGGCGTGTCCCGCGAGCGGCGAGGACACCGCGCACTCGCGTTTGATACTTCCGACGCGTTTGACCTGGACGTCCGACGGCATCCACCAGGATGCGGCCGACCAAACCACTGCATCCACCCCTCAGGCCTTGAGCCGGTAACCGCTGCGGAAGATTGCCGCCACCACGCCCAGGCACACCAGCAGGAACAGGAAGGTCATGCCGGTGCTCACTGCGATGTGCACGTCGGCCTTGCCGTAGAAACTCCAGCGGAACCCGCTGATCAGGTACACCACCGGATTGAACAAGGTGACCTTCTGCCACAGCGGCGGCAGCATGTTGATCGAGTAGAAACTGCCGCCCAGGAAGGTCAGCGGCGTCACGACCATCAGCGGGATCACCTGCAGTTTCTCGAAGCCGTCGGCCCAGATGCCGATGATGAAACCGAACAGGCTGAAGGTCAGCGCGGTGAGCACCAGAAAGCCCAGCATCCACAGCGGATGGGCGATCTGGTAAGGCACGAACAGCCGCGCGGTGAGCAGGATCAGCAAGCCGAGCAACACCGACTTGGTCGCCGCCGCGCCCACATAGCCGATCACGATCTCCCACCACGCCACCGGCGCCGACAGCACCTCGTAGATGGTGCCGGCCCAGCGCGGCATGTAGATGCCGAACGAGGCATTGGAAATGCTCTCGTTGAGCAGCGACAGCATCACCAGCCCGGGGATGATGAAGGCGCCGTAGCTGATGCCGTCGATGTCGCCCATGCGCGAGCCGATCGCCGCGCCGAACACCACGAAATACAGCGAGGTCGACAACACCGGCGAGGCGATCGACTGGGTCAGCGTGCGGAAGGCGCGCGCCATTTCGAAGCGGTAGATCGCCGCGATCGCATGCCGGTTCATGCGCGCACCTCCGCGTTGCGGGCGCCATGCACCAGGTTGACGAAGATCTCCTCCAGCGAGCTCTCGCTGGAATGCAGATCCTTGAAGTCGATGCCCTGCTCGTTGAGCCGGCGCAGCAATGCGCCGATGCCGGTCTGCTCGGCCTGGGTGTCGAAGGTGTAGACCAGGCTGTTGCCGTCGGCCGCCAGTTCCAGCGGCAGATCACCCAGCGCGGCCGGGATGGCCTGCAGCGGCGCCTGCAGGCTCAGCGTGAGCTGCTTCTTGCCAAGCTTGCGCATCAGCGTGTGCTTGTCTTCCACCAGCACCAGCTCGCCGCGGTTGATCACCCCGACCCGGTCGGCCATGTCTTCGGCTTCCTCGATGTAATGGGTGGTCAGGATCACCGTGGTGCCTTGCTCGCGCAGCCGCCGCACCATCTGCCACATGTCGTGACGCAACTCCACGTCCACGCCGGCGGTGGGCTCGTCCAGGAACAGGATGCGCGGCTCGTGCGCCAGCGCCTTGGCAATCAAGACGCGCCGCTTCATGCCGCCGGACAGCGTGGAGATCTTGTTGTGGCGCTTGTCCCACAGCGAAAGTTCGCGCAGCACCGTTTCCAGATACGCCGCATTGGCCGGCTTGCCGAACAGGCCGCGGCTGAAGCGCACAGTGGCCCACACGGTTTCGAACGCGTCGGTGGCCAGCTCCTGCGGCACCAGGCCGATGCTGGCACGCGCGGCGCGGTAGTCGCGCACGATGTCGTGGCCGTCGGCCAGCACGGTGCCGGTGCTGGGGTTGATCAGCCCGCAGATGATGCTGATCAGCGTGGTCTTGCCGGCGCCGTTGGGACCGAGCAGCGCGAAGATCTCGCCGCGCTGGATGTCCAGATCCACCTGCTTGAGCGCCTGGAAACCGCCGGCGTAGGTCTTGCTCAATCCCTGGATGGAAACGATGGGAGTCATGGGCTGTGCATGGCAACGATAAGCGCCACAGGGTAGGCCGCGTGCCGTGACGATGGGAGGGGGTCTGGTGGGATGGTGTCTCCCGACCCGTGGTTTGCCTGGTGCCTGGTGCCCGCTGCACACGGATAAGACCGGCAGGTTGCGCATTGCGTCGGCTCAAGGGATGCGATGCTTACATCCTTGTAGCGCGCGCGGTGTCGCAGGAGCGCACCTGGGCGCGACGGGGCTGTCCAGAGAACGCCTCTCGCGCCCGGGTGCGCTCCTAGCGCAGCCGTAGTCATCGTCCTGGCCGCTGCGATTTCCGATTCCCGAGCCGGCACGCCTGGACGTGTGTCGGGACAGCCCGGTCGCGCCCTGGTGCGCTCCTACGATGGCCGTGGCCATTGCCCTGGCTTTTGCGACTCCCTATTCCCGAATCCCGACTCCCGATTCCCGCGCGCGCAAGCGCGCTCAAGCGCGCTTGCGCGACTCGATCAGATCCAGGTTGCGCACCAGCCGGCGCGACAGGTCATCGGAAATCTCGCGGCGCCGGGCCAGCTTGAACAACTCGTTGCGCTCGGCCACCAGCGCGGCATGGCGGAACTGGCGCAGCGCCTGTTCGTAGGCACCGGCCTCTTCCGGATCGGTCTCGGCCATGTCCACCGCACCGAGCTTGCGTTGATAGCGCTGGCTGACCTGGTTGGCGGCGGCGTTATAGCGCTCGGCATGCCGGCTGTCCTCCACCAGGCGCTGGCGCAGTTTTTCCACCGCTTCCAGCGCGGCCTGCGAGGCGGCCTTCACCGCCAGGTCTTCCTTGAGCTGTTCGTCTTCCTCTTCGGGCAGCTCCAGCCCGCGCAGCAGCCGCGGCAAGGCCACGCTGGCCACCAGCAACGACACCAGGATCACCGAGGCGGCCAGGAAGATCGCCAGCTGGCGCGCAGGAAACGGCGAGCCATCTTCCAGCATCAATGGCAGCGTGAGCACGCCGGCCAGGGTGATCGCACCGCGCACGCCGGCCAGCGAGACCGCCACCACGATGCGCCACGGCGGGCTGACATGCTGCTCGCCGCGCCACTGCGCCTTGAAGATGTTCCAGCGCAGCGACAGGAATACCCATACGAAGCGCAGCGCCATCAGGCTGGCGCTGATGGTGGCCACGTACACCGCCAGCCACCACGGATTGAGGTGCCCGGCTTCCTGCACGCTGCGCACCGCCCCGTCCAGGATGCCCGGCAACTGCTCGCCCAGCAGCACGAAGATGATGCCGTTGAAGGTGAACTGCACCGTGTCCCACACCGCCGAACGCTGCAGCCGCATGTTGCCCGGCGCGTTGCCGGCCATTTCCACGTAGCTCATGGTGACGCCAGCCGCCACTGCGGCCAGGATGCCGGAGGCATGGAAGGCCTCGGCCAGCAGATAGGCCGCGAACGGGGTCAGCAGATTGACCAGGATCGCCGAACCCGGCTCCTCGCCGAAGTGGCGCCAGATCCAGGCCTGGATGCGGCTCAGGCCGAAGGTGGTGGCCACGCCCAGCGCCAGCCCGGCCAAGGCCACCCACAGGAAGGTCAGCGAGGCGGTGGCGATCGAGAAGCTGCCGGTCAGCACCGCGGCCACCGCAAACTGGAAGCACACCAGCCCGGAGGCATCGTTGAGCAGCGACTCGCCTTCCAGGATGTGCATCAGCCGCTTGGGGATCGGCACCTTGGAGGCGATCGAGGACACCGCCACCGGATCGGTCGGCGAGATGATCGCCGCCAGCGCGAAGGCCACCGCCAGCGGCATCGCCGGGATCAGCCAATGGATCAGCAGGCCCGCGCCGACCACGGTGAACACCACCAGCCCCAACGCCAGCTCGAGGATGGCGGCCTTGTCGCGGAACAGGCCTTGTTTGGGAATGCGCCAGCCATCCAGAAACAGCAGCGGCGGCAGGAACAGCAGGAAGAACAGCTCCGGTTCCAGCTCATGCCCGGCATCGAACACACCCGAGACCACCGCGCCAAGCGCAATCTGGACCAACGGCAGGGGCAAGGAGAACGGCAGGATGCGGATCAGATAACCGCTGGCCGCGACCGCCAGCAACATGGCGAGGACGACATCGATCGAATGCATGGAAAACCCGGAAGAAAAAACAGTGCGCGTGCGGCATCGCAGAGTGCAACGCACCACCACGTGCCAACGGAAACATACCGGTTTGCACCCGGCGATGAAACCTCTGTGCCCCCTGACTGGCACGCCACAGGCTGCGGCAGAGCTGCCATGCGCCCGTGTCGATGCCACGCGGTTGCCCATCCGTATGGCGCTGGCGCCGTTGGATGCGCCAGCGGATGGACGCCGGCCCGATGGTGCGGCAGTGCCCTGCCCAGGCCCACGGCCTGACCCGATGGTCGGCCGCTGCAACGCCAGCAACGGCAACACTGCCGACCACGCACACCGCCTGCGAAAAGCGCAGTTGCTGCGTTAGCCGCCTGGCAGGCAGCTCACCGGCGACAACGCGATCAGGCGTGGCGAACGTGCTCCTTCGCATGCAGCGTCGATTGCCGCGTGGTCTCGACCGCGACGATGGAGGTTGCTTCCTGCAGTGTCAGCCGGGAAGCGAGGTGACTTCCCATCACCTTGACCACCCTGGGCTTCTGCCTGAAGGCATACGGCCACTGCGCACCGACCATCTGCTGGCCCACCGTCCTGCCGTTGGCGTCTTCCACGGGCCTGAAGTGCACCGGGTGATTGCCTGCGCCGCCATTGTCGGCATCGTCGGCATCGACCACCTCGATGTGGGCCCGCGAAAACGCGTGCCGTCGATTTTCCGCGTCATGCATCTACGACCTTTGTGCGTGAGTCGAATTTTCCGCTTCATGCATCTAAGACCTTGTGCGTGATTCGGTGCGCCATGTCGCCCGCGAATGCGGATGCCGGACAGCGACTTTCAACACCATGATCTGCATCCGCCACCGACAAGGATAGGCAGCCGTTGGCGCGAGGCTACATGGCGCAAGTGCGACGTCGCGCGCAGGAGCGTGCCCTGAAAGTTGTATCGCGCACGCCTGTGTAAAAACGGCGTGATGCATCCGCGCTGCATCCACCCGCGTATCTGAGCACACGATTGCCAACCGGGCAGTCGCCTACCCAAAGGATCGATGCCTCATGAAGACCTCATTCCAGTCGCTTGCCGTCGCCACTGCCATCGCCCTGACCAGCGCAATGGCCCCCGCCTACGCCGTATCGAACCCGACCGTGGGCGGCGCGCCGATGCTGGTGACCAAGGACATTGTCGACAACGCCGTCAACTCCAAGGACCACACCACCCTGGTTGCCGCGGTCAAGGCCGCCGGCCTGGTCGACACACTGAAAGGCCCGGGCCCGTTCACCGTCTTTGCCCCGACCAATGCCGCATTCGCCGCACTGCCGGCCGGCACGGTGGACACCCTGCTCAAGCCCGAATCCAAGCCCACGCTGACCAAGGTGCTGACCTACCACGTGGTACCGGGCAAGGTCGACGCTGCCTCGTTGATCGCCAAGATCAAGGCCGGTGGTGGCAGCGCGACGCTGACCACCGTGCAGGGCGAGGCACTGACTGCAAAGCTCAACGGCAAGAAGGTCACCATCACCGATGCCAAGGGCAACACCGCCAACGTCACCATTGCCGATGTCATGCAGAGCAATGGCGTGATCCATGTGGTCGACAAGGTGTTGATGCCGTAACTGGGTCTTGCTGTGAAGCAGGCGGTTGCATGCACATGCCTTCATCGGCGGAACCGAGCCACGTTCCGTCGGTGGATCGACAACGATTTGCGCAAGCCGGCGGTTTAAGCGTGGAGATGAGGCATGACAAGCACTCCGGTAAGCGCGGACGGTGCGCTCGACGCCGGGCGTTCCGGCGGTACATGCCGATTTCGCACACTGGCCGCGCCTGCCTGACGGCCATGTAGCAGTCCTTGCGGGCCATTCTTGCTTGACGTGTTTGGCTACGCTGGCGTTTGCACTACAACGCCAGCGCATCAGCTGCACGTTACGACGTGCAGACATTGTTCAATTGCGAATCCGCGCGTGCCTGGAAACAGGGTCCAGGCAGCGCCACCACACCGCGAAGCGGCGGTGAGGACCACTGGCTCGCCAGTGGCCCACTTGGTGTCATCATTCTCCGACACCGTGCGCGTGCACTTGCACGCGCATTTTTTATGTCCGCGCCGCGCGCGCTGCAGCGCTCGGTGCATCCAGCAACTGGCGCAGGTCGGCGACAAATCCGCGGTAGCCGTCCTCGCGTGCGGCCTCCGAGCCCTGCCGCAGTACCCATGAGGGATGCACGGTGGTCAGCACCGGCGTGCCGTCGTCCAGCCGCAGCCACTGGCCACGCTGCTGCATCAAGCGGAAGCTGTTTCCCAGCACCGCCTGTGCGGCGGTCGCACCCAGGCACACGATCTGTGCCGGACGCAGCTGCGCGCGCTCGGCCTGCAACCAGCCACTGCAGGCCTGCACATGCGAGCGTTCCGGGTTGCGATGCAGACGCCGCTTGCCACGTTGCTCGAAACGGAAATGCTTGACCGCATTGGTCACGTAGACCGTGGTGCGATCGAGACCGATCTCGTCCAATGCCCTATTGAACAAACGCCCGGCCGGCCCGACGAACGGACGCCCGCTCAGATCCTCTTCGTCGCCGGGCTGCTCGCCGATCACCATCACCGACGCGTCGCTCGGCCCCTCGCCGAACACCGTCTGCGTTGCCGGTTGCCATAATGCGCAGCGCCGGCAATCGCGCGCGGCCACGCGCAACTGCGCCAGGCTTTGCGTGGCCACTTCCTGGATCGGCGTTGGCGCTACCGGCACGCGCCGCCGCACCGGCTCGGGCGCACGCTCGGCCATCTCGCGCACGCGCACGCCGGCCTCGCGGATCAGCTCCGGCAGCAAGCGCGCCTCGGGCAGGTTCTTCCAGTATTTCTGCGGCATTTCCTGCCGCATCATGGTCGGGTTGAGCCGCGCCGGATTGAAGATATGCGCGTAATAGGTGCGCCAGAGCGTCTCCTGCGCATCGTCGGCCGGCACCTGGGTGCGCACGGCGCCCTCGCCGAACGTCAATGCCTCGCCATCCCAGCGCACGCTGCGATACGGGGTGAGGATCGCCCAGCGCATGCCGGCGAAGCGGCGCGCGAAAAACGGCGCCACCCGGTCCACGATCCAGTGCTCGGGCTCGAACCACGCCACGAAGTCCTCCTCTTCCACCGGCAAACGCCGAAAGCGCACGAACGCCTTCATCTTGTGGGTGTCGCGCTGCACTGCCTTTTGCCACTGCGTCACCCGATGCACATCGACATCGGTGGCCCGCTCCAGCAGCGCGCGCTCTCCGCTCGCCACCCGCCACAACAAGCGGTACAGCACCGCATGGCGCTGCGGGTCGCGATGACACAGCACTGCCCCCGCCATCTGCAGGAACGCGGCCGACACCCGCGGCGGCGCAACCACGGCCGGCAGATCCAGCAGCCCCTGCCCCATCAACAGGCCGCCCTGCGCTCCGCCATTCCACGCGATGGAGTCCGGCTCCACCTGCGCGCACCACCCCGCCCGCGCCAATGCACGCCATGCGTCAAGGCTCCAGCCCGGCGCAACGTCAGCGTTGAACATCGCGGTGGTCGGGATTGGGGATTGAGGGATTGGGGATTGGCAACAGCGTCATGTTCCTGGGTAAGCACTGGCGCTCGATGGCGCCTTTGCGCTTGATGCCATCCTTATCCGCCCTTCGGGCGCCTCGGCCGGCAACAGGGGAGAAGCCAGTGGAAGCGGCGATGCGCCGGATGCTGGCGGAGAGCTGCGATCTCAATCGAACAGACTCGCCTGCCTGGGCGCTGGCGCCAGTTGCGCGCGCAAGCGCACCGGATCGTCCAGGCGCTGGCGCGGATGATGATCCAGCACACTCACGAACGGCAGCAGCTTCTTCATCGGCACCCGCAACCGCGCCAGATCGCCCACCCGCAGGCGCGCATGCCGGCGCGACAACAGCAGCCGGTCCACATTGCGGGTGCCCAGGCCTGGCACCCGCAGCAGCATCTCGCGCGGCGCCACGTTCAGGTCCACCGGAAAGCGCTCGGGATTGCGCAGCGCCCAGGCCAGCTTCGGGTCCACGTCCAGATCGAGCATGCCGCTGGACTGGGTTGGCGCGATTTCCTCCACGCTGAATTCGTAGAAGCGCAGCAGCCAGTCGGCCTGATACAGCCGGTGCTCGCGCTGCAGCGGCGGCGCCTGCAACGGCAGTTTGGACGAGGCATCCGGGATCGGGCTGAAGGCCGAGTAATACACCCGACGCATCCGGTAGTTGCCGTAGAGATTGTAGCTGGTGTCCAGGATGCTGCGGTCGTTGGCATCGTCGGCGCCGACGATCATCTGCGTGCTCTGCCCGGCCGGCGCAAAGCGCGGCGGCTTGGCACGGCGCACCTTTTCGGCCTTGCGCTCCAGCTGGTTTTCTTCGATGCGCCAGCGCAACTCACCCATGGCCGAACGGATGCCGCCGACGCTTTTTTCCGGCGCCAGCAGCGTCAATCCCTGCTCGGTCGGCAGTTCCACGTTGATGCTCAGGCGGTCGGCATAGCGGCCGGCAGCGGCCAACAGGTCAGGCGCGGCATCGGGAATGGTCTTGAGGTGGATGTAGCCGGCGAAGTGATGCACCTCGCGCAGCTGCCGCGCCACTTCCACCAGCTGCTCCATCGTGTAGTCGGAGTTGCGGATGATGCCGCTGGACAGGAACAGGCCTTCGATGTAATTGCGCTTGTAGAAGTCCAGCGTCAGCGTGACCACTTCTTCCGGCGTGAAGCGCGCGCGGCGCACGTTGCTGGAGACACGGTTGACGCAATACGCGCAATCGAACACGCAGAAGTTGGTGAGCAGGATCTTCAACAGCGACACGCAGCGGCCGTCGGGTGTGTATGAGTGGCAGATCCCCATGCCCTCGGTGCTGCCGACCCCGCCGGTCCCGAGCGAATTGCGCTTGTTCGCGCCACTGGAGGCGCAGGACGCGTCGTATTTGGCCGCATCGGCCAGCACTGCGAGTTTGTCGAGGATTTTCACGCGAGCAGCATGTCGCGCTGCAGTCTCAGCCTGTGAGACTGCAGCACGCTTGATCGTGAATGCTTCAGAGCGCTGCGCTGCCGATGCTTATCGGCACCATACCTGGTGGCTGCAGTGCGGGCGCTTGTCGGCGCCATGCCTCACGCCGGGGGCCGCGCTTGCCGGCACCCTGCCTATGGCTGCGGGCCGGTTCGCCGTAAGCCCAAGCCTTAGCGCTGCGGGCCTTGCTCGTTGTCGCCACCGCACCGGGCCGGCTTGCAGCGGCAGCAACAGGCCGCATGCCATCGCGTGCCGGCGGTTGGGCGGTGCCCCGTGGCCGTCGGTCCGGCGCGCTGCCTGCACCGTCGATAACGGCCACGGTGCAGGTGTGCCGCGCTCGCCACGGCTCAGGCGACGACCGTGCCCGCGCGCGCGATCAGCATGGATCGCCATCGAACCGGTAGATATCCATCGCCAGAAACCCCGCATCGATGCCGGCATCGATGCGCTGTGCGCCGAGCCGGTCCCCGCCGGCCGCGCCCATCGCCACGTACAGCGGCAACAGGTGCTCGTCGGTGGGATGCGCGCGCGCGGCGTGCGGCGCCTGCCGGCGATAGTCCAGCAGCGCGGCGATGTCGTCCTGGACCAGCTTGCGCTCGGTCCACTCGATGAACGGCCGCACATACGGCGCCTCGCGCTCGGCGCTGTAACCGTGGCGGAAGTCGTGCAGGTTATGGGTGATGCTGCCGGAGCCGACCACCAGCACGCCGTCCTCGCGCAGCGGTGCCAGCGCGCGGCCGACCGCAAACTGGTGCGCCGGCCCCAGCTCGGGCTGGATCGACACCGACACCACCGGAATCCCGGCGGCCGGATACAGCAGGCGCAGCGGCACCCACACGCCATGATCGAAGCCGCGCTGCGGGTCCAGGTGCGGATGCAGGCCGGCCTGCTCCAGCCGGCGCACGATCTGCTGCGCCAGCGCCGGCTCGCCGGGTGCGGGATACTCCAGTTCGTACAGCGGTGCCGGAAAACCGCCGAAGTCATGGATGGTCGGCGGCTGCAGCGCGCCACTGACCAGCGGGCGGCGGCCCAGCCAATGCGCGGACGCCACGACGATCGCGCGCGGCCGCGGCAAGGTCTGCGCAAGCTCGGCCAGGCGCTCGCCGACCTGCCCCGGCTGCAAGGCGGTCATCGGCGATCCGTGCGAGATGTACAGGGAAGGCAAACGGCTCATGGCGCACTCCTCGGAAGAACGATCATCAGCCTCGACGCGCCGGCTTCAGCGCCCACGCGCCCTCGCCAAGCAGCGATTGCACGACCAGCAACACTGCCCACAGCGCCGGGTATTCCCAGCCGCCGCCCGGATTGGAGAAGCCGAAGCCGTTGCCGCCATGCACGCTGATGATGGTACCCAGCAGCAACGGCACCCCCAGCAGCCCGACCCAGCGTGCGTAGATGCCCAGCAGCAGGGACAGGCCCAGGCCGAGCTCCAGCGCGATGGTGAGGTAGGCCAGCGCGCCCGGCAGGCCGAGCGACTGGAAATAGGCCACGGTGCCGGCCGGGGTGAACACCAGCAACTTGATCAGGCCATGCACCAGAAACAGCGCGCCCAGACTGATGCGCAGCAAGGCCGCGCCATAGGCAGCGGTACGCGGGGAAGCGAGGGAGGTGGACATTGGACGGACTCCAGTGAGGACCTGCACAGCCTATTACTTACAAATTTCTGATAAATAGCTTCACTTCGGATAATTTATTGCACTCAAGGCAACAATCGGATACCGATGGATACCCTCGATGCGATGCGCGTATTTGCAGCGGTGGCCGAACGCAGCGGCTTCAGTGCCGCTGCCGATGCGCTGGACCGTTCCACCGCCAGCGTGACCCGGCAGGTCGCCGCGCTCGAGCAACGGCTGGGCACGCGCCTGCTCAACCGCACCACCCGGCGGGTCAGCCTGACCAGTGCCGGCACTGCGTACTACCAGCGCTGTCTGCAACTGCTGGCCGACCTGGACGATCTGGAGGCCACGGTCGGCGCGCAGGCACTGGAGCCGGCCGGCGTGCTGCGCGTCAACGCGCCGGTGAGTTACGGCATCGAGCGCCTGGCCGCGCTGCTGCCGGACTTCTGCGCGCGCTACCCGCAGGTGGAACTGGACCTGTCGCTGTCGGACCGGCTGGTCGACATGGTCGAGGAAGGCTTCGATGTGGCCATCCGCATCACCCGCCAGCCGGCGCCGACCTTGATCGCCCGGCGCCTGGGCACGGTCCGCCTGGTGCCCTGCGCGGCGCCGGCCTACCTGGCCCGTGCCGGCACCCCGATGCATCCGTCCGACCTGGCCGGCCACGACTGCCTGCTGTACCACTACTCGCCCAACGGCGACGAGGTGCGCTTCCATGGGCCCGAGGGCGATAGCGAGGTGCGCCTCCACGGCAACCTGCGTGCCAACAACGGGCATGTGCTGAGCGCGGCGGCGGTGGCCGGCCTGGGTATCGCGATGCAGCCGGACTTCCTGGCCGACGAGCATCTGGCCGCCGGCCGGCTGGTGCGTATCCTTCCGCAGTACGCGCTGGGGGAGATCGGCATCTTCGCCGTCTATACCAGCCGCAGCCACCTGGCCCCGAAGGTGCGCAGCTTCATCGATTACCTGGTCGAGCGCATGGGCGATCCCGGGCGCTGATGAGCCCGGCAACAGTACGTCCCGTCGATGATCATTAACCTGACACGGCATGTGTGGTCACAATCGGCTCCCCCCCCGACCACAGGACTGCGCATGAGCAAGATCGCCATCATCTATTTCAGCGGCTACGGCCACACCACCAAGCTGGCCGAAGCCGTGCATGCCGGCGCCGCCAGTGTCGGCGAGGCCACGCTGTACCGCATCGACCAGGACGGCAACCTGCCCGACGACGCCTGGGAGGCGATCGGCGCCGCCGACGCCATCATCTACGGCAGCCCCACCTACATGGGCGGGCCGGCGTGGCAGTTCAAGAAGTTTGCCGACGCCAGCTCCAAGCCGTGGTTTGCGCAGGCCTGGAAGGACAAGATCGCAGCCGGCTTCACCAACTCGGCCTCGGTGAACGGCGACAAGTACGCCACCATCCAGTATTTCTGGACGCTGTCGCAGCAGCACGGCCAGGTCTGGGTCGGTACCGGTCTGCTGCCGGCCAACACCAAGGCGCACGGTCCGCAGGACATCAACTGGACCGCCGGCTCGGCAGGCGCGCTGGCGATCTCGCCCTCCGATGCCTCGCCGGAAGAAGCGCCACGCAGCGGCGATCTGGAAACCGCCAAGTTGCTCGGCAAGCGCGTGGCCGAGTTCGCCGGCAAGCTCAAGGGCTGACGCGGCAGCTGGTAGCGTCCGCGTCACCCGTGCATGGCAGTGGGCCCTGGTCTGCTGACATGTGCGGGTTGTTGGGTCGGTCGCAGCGCGCGTTCGGTGCGTGATGTCGGGCCCAATGCCGGCCTGCTCGCGCATCGTCGCCCGGGCCACATCGCGCTAACGCACGCCGCTGCATCCTTCTTCCTGCCTTCCTTGCCGCACGGAGTTTTCTCCACCATGCAAACCCGCACGCTTGGCCGTTCCGGCCCCACCGTTTCTGCGCTCGGCCTCGGTTGCATGGGCATGAGCGCGTTCTACGGCAATCGCAGCGACGAGGCCGCCTCGATCGCGGTGATCCACCGCGCCCTCGATCACGGCGTCAGCCTGCTCGACACCGCCGACATGTACGGCCCGCACACCAACGAAATCCTGGTCGGCAAGGCCATCGCCGCGCGCCGGCACGAGGTGTTCCTGGCCACCAAATTCGGCATCAAGCTCGATCCCAACGACCCGTCGGTGCGCGGCATCGATGGCAGCCCGGACTATGTGCAAACGGCCTGCGAAGCCAGCCTGCGCCGCCTGGGCGTGGAGCATATCGACTTGTACTACCAGCACCGCGTGGACCCCAACGTGCCGATCGAAGACACCGTGGGTGCGATGTCGCGCCTGGTCGAACAAGGCAAGGTGCGTTTCCTCGGGCTGTCGGAAGCCGCCGCAGCAACCATCCGCCGCGCGCATGCGGTGCATCCCATCACGGCGGTGCAGACCGAATATTCGCTGTGGTCGCGCGAGCCCGAGGACAATGGCGTCTTCGAAACCGTGCGCGAGCTGGGGATCGGATTCGTTCCGTATTCGCCGCTGGGCCGCGGTTTCCTGACTGGCGCATTCGCCTCTCCCGACGACTTCGAGGCCGACGATTACCGTCGCCATTCGCCGCGTTTCCAGGGCGAGAACTTCACCCGCAACCTGCAGCTGGTGGAGCAGGTCAAGGCGATCGCCGCCGACAAGGGCATCACGCCGGGGCAGCTGGCGCTGGCCTGGGTGTTGGCGCAGGGCCAGGACCTGGTGCCGATCCCGGGCACCAAGCGGCTGGCCTACCTGGAAGAAAACCTCGGCGCGCTCGACGTGGCGCTGATGCCGGACGAGCTCGCACGCATTGATGCGATCTTCCCGCTGCAGGCCGCGTCCGGGACGCGTTATCCGGAAGCGATGATGGGCGCGCTCAGCCGCTGAGCGGTGCGCGTGGAAGCGCACGCCGCCGCGGTGGCCCGGCGATGGCGTGCGCTCACGCCATCGCACCGGCATGGCTCGCACACTGGACATCACCGCCATCGGAGTGACGCGTCCTGCCATGCTGTCTTTCGTGATCCCCGCCCATGACGAGGCCGCGCTGATCGGCCAGACGCTGCAGTGCCTGCACGCCTGTGCGCAGACCCTGCAGCTGGACTACGAGGTGATCGTGGTGGCCGATGCCTGCGAGGACGCCACCGCCGCCATCGCGCGTACGGCCGGTGCGCAGGTGCTGGAGGTGCAATTGCGCCATATCGCCGCCACCCGCAATGCCGGCGCGCAGCAGGCGCAAGGCGATCGCCTGCTGTTTCTGGACGCCGATACGCTGGTGAACCCGCAGGTGATCGGCGCCGCGCTGGCGGCGCTGGATGCCGGCGCCGTCGGCGGTGGCGCGCAGGTGCATCTGCAGGGCAGGCGCGTGTGGTTCGAGCGCATGGCGCAGGCGATCTTCGGCGGGTTGTTCCGTCTCGGCGGCATCGCACCGGGCTGCTTCCTGTTCTGCACGCGCGCCGCATTCGTCAGCGCCGGCGGCTTCGATACGCGTTACTACGCCGGCGAAGACGTGGCATTGAGCCGCGCGCTGGCACGCTGCGGGCGGTTCGTGATCCTGCGCCAGACCGTGCACACCTCCGACCGCAAGCTGCGCAGCTTTTCCAAGCGCGAGCACCTGGGCCTGCTGTTGCGCTTCCTGTGGCGTGGGCGAGGCATGCTGCAGACCCGCGATGCCCTGGGCTTCTGGTACCAGCGCCGGCGCTGAACCGCGCGTGTCTGCAGGGCGGCCACGGCGGCGGCGCGCTGCCTTGCGTGGGGACGTGGCGACGGTGGCAATTTACACTGGTATGTCTGTTTTTCGTTTCCGAGTTGCACCGCATGGCTCTTCTGCACCGTCCTGTCCTGATCGCTGCCCTGTCGGCTGCCCTGCTGAGCACCGCCGCGTGCCACCGCGATGGCGCCTCACCGGCAACGACGACGCACGCCAAGGCCACGCCCACCACGCCCAAGCTGGGCGATTTCGGTTTCGATGCGGCGGGCATGGACCGCAGCGTGGCGGCGGGCGACGACTTCTTCAGCTACGCCAGCGGCAACTGGGTCAAGACCACCCAGATCCCGGACGACCGCTCCAGCTTCAACAGCTTCGTCGGCATCGCGATCGAAACCGAGCAGCACAGCCGCGACATCATCGAAGGCGCCGCTGCCAACGACCGCGTCACCGGCGAAGACAAGCAGATCGGCGATTACTACGCCGCCTACATGGATGAAGCCGGGATCGAGACCAAGGGCGTGCGCCCGGTGCAACCGGAACTGGACGCCATCGCGCAGCTGGACGACAAACAGGCGCTGGCGCGCACCCTGGGCGGCCAGCTGCGCGCCGATGTGGATCTGCTCAACTCCACCAACTTTTATACCGACCGGCTATTCGGCCTGTGGATCTCGCAGGATCTGCATCACCCCGGCCGCTACGTGCCGTATCTGGTGCAGGGCGGCCTGGGCATGCCGGACCGCAGCTTCTATCTGGACGACGGGCGCATGACGCAGATGCGCGAGGCCTACCGCGCGCACATCGTCAAGCTGCTGGAACTGGCCGGCATCGCCGACGCGCCAGCCAGGGCCGAGCGCATCCTGGCCCTGGAAACCGCGATGGCGCGCGTGCACGCCACCGCCGAACAGACCAACAACGTGCAGGCCGGCGCCAATGCCTGGAAACAGGCCGATTTCGCGCGTAATGCGCCTGGCCTGGATTGGGCGCCGTTTTTCGAAGCGGCCGGCCTGAAGGCGCAGCAGGATTTCATCGTCTGGCAGCCCGGTGCGGTGACCGGCCTGTCGGCGCTGGTGCGCTCCGAGCCCCTGCAGACCTGGAAGGATTACCTGAGCTTTCGCGCCCTGGACCGCGCCTCGCCGTACCTGTCCAAGGCCTTTGCCGACGAACGCTTTGCGTTCTACGGCACCACGCTGGAAGGCACGCCGCAACAACGCCAGCGCTGGAAGCGCGGCATCGACGCCACCAACGCAGCCTTGGGCGAAGCGGTGGGCCAGCGCTACGTGCAGAAGTACGTCAGTGCCCAGACCAAGACCCGTGCCGAGGAGATGGTCAAGAACATCGTCACCGCCTTCGGCAAGCGCATCGACGCGCTGGCGTGGATGAGTCCGGAGACCAAGCAGCATGCCAAGGCCAAGATTGCCGGGCTGACCGTGGCGGTGGGTTATCCGGAGACCTGGCGCGACTACAGCGGGCTGGACGTGCGCCGCGACGATGCGCTGGGCAATGTGCAGCGCTCGGAGCTGTTCGAGTACCGGCGCAATCTTGCCAAGCTGGGCAAGGCCGTGGATCACCGCGAGTGGTATCTGCTGCCGCAGGAAGTCAACGCGCTGAACGTGCCGCTGGAAAACCGCCTGCTGTTTCCGGCGGCGATCCTGCAGCCGCCGTTCTTCGACCCGGCGGCCGACGATGCGGTGAACTACGGCGCCATCGGCGCGGTGATCGGCCACGAGATCAGCCACAGCTTCGACAACATGGGCGCGCAGTTCGACGAACATGGCGAGCTGCACAACTGGTGGACGCCGCAGGACCTGAAAAAATTCGCAGCCGCCGGCGATGCGCTCGCAGCGCAGTTCAGCGCCTACAAGCCATTCGACGATCTGAACGTCAACGG
Organism: Xanthomonas sp. BRIP62415; assembly: GCF_003993515.1. NCBI lineage: Bacteria > Pseudomonadati > Pseudomonadota > Gammaproteobacteria > Lysobacterales > Lysobacteraceae > Xanthomonas > Xanthomonas sp. BRIP62415. The sequence continues at coordinate 173,805 of NZ_QEZH01000018.1, read as the reverse complement.
CAAGCTGACGCTGGGCGAGAACATCGCCGATGTGGCCGGCCTGGCGACCGCCTACGACGCCTATCAGCTGTCGCTGCAGGGCAAGCAGCCGCAGACCATCGACGGGTTCAGCCCGGACCAGCGCTTCTTCCTGGGCTTTGCGCAGGCCTGGCGCGGCAAGTACCGCGACGCGGCGCTACGCAACGCCGTGCTCACCGACGTGCACGCACCCGGACGCTTCCGCGCGCAGACCGTGCGCAACCTCGATGCCTGGTATCCGGCATTCGATGTGCAGCCGGGCCAGCAGTTGTATCTGCCGCCCGAGCAGCGGGTGCGGATCTGGTAGCAGACTGGCCCCTCATCCCTCGGGAGAGGAGTTGGGGCGAGGGTACGGCCACACGGCGCACCATCCTCCGCATGACGCCATTGCCTTGCACTCCAGGCAGGCACCCGCACTCACCGCTGCCCGGGCCACTCCAGCAACATCGCCTGCGGCAGCTGCATGCGGCGGCACGCGCGTGCAGACAGCCCATCGCGTAGTGCGGTACGGAACAGCGGCGACAGACTGCGCAGCAACCGTGCCGACGCATGTGCCTGTGCGCGCTGGGTGGTGGTGCGGCCGAGCATGTCGCTGGCCCAGCCTGGCAACAGGGCGGTACCGGCACCGAGGAACACGCCGCGCGACAGCCCGGCCGCCGGCACCGGCAACTGGATGCTGGTGAGGATGTCGAGCACCTCGCGCGAGCGCGTGTCCATGCGCAGCTGCCCGCGCACGGTGGCGAAATAGGCATCGACCTGCGCCTCGCTGGCGGGTACATCGGCCGCGCCCAGCGCTTCGGCGACACGTCGCGCTTCGTCGTAGTAGCGGTCGGCGATGCTTGCCGGCACGTCGCGGCAATAGCGTCGGCAGCCCTGCAGAAAACCGTAGGCCTCGGTGACGTGCACCCAGGTCAGCAACTGCGGGTCGTTGGCGTCGTAGGGCACGCCGTCGGCGGTGTGGCCGTGGATATGCGCATGGATGCTGCGCACGCGGGCGATCAACTGCTCGGCCTCGGCGCGCGGGGCATAGGTGGTGCCGGCAACGAAGTTGGTGGTGCGCCGCAGCCGCCCGATCAGGTCGGCGCGGAAGTTGGAATGGTCGTAGACCCCGGCCAGCGCGCGTGGATGCAGCAACTGCAGCATCAAGGCGCACAATCCGCCGGACAACATGCCGGGAAATTCCGAATGCACCCGCCAGGTGACGCTGTCGGGCCCGAAGATGCCGGGATCGCCGAGGGGCTGGTCGTAGTCGATGGAGCTCTGACCACGCGGAAACGCGCCCAGCACCCAGCGATGGATCTGTCTGGCGGCAGGGGCAGTGAGGGTACGCAGGACGGCTGACATGCATGCGAGCATACCCAGCCCGCTGCAAGACCGCGTCGTGGCCTTGAGGGGCTGGGATTGGGGATTCGGGATTTGGGATTGGTGAAAGGCGGCTCTGTGTTCGCTGCTCGTCCCCATGCGCATCGACCGTCTCGACGGGCGCTTGCCCGCCTGTCGCCGGACCTTGCGCCGCATGGATGCGTGCGCGGCGCTCACGCGACCTGCACGCCGGAATCGATTGCGCGCCGGTCGCACCCGCCTCGATCACGGATGCATGCACGCAAGCGCGAGTGTGCAGTGCAGCAAGAATGGCCACGCACTGGCGCTGCAGTCGTCCGGCAAACGCTGCGAAGCGCCTGAATACCGCGATTTGTGCGCAGGTGCGCAGGATTGGCCGCTCATCGGATTGCGGCAGGCATTGCCATGCACAGCGAAAGTGCTAGAACTAGGGCCGTCCGAGCGCCGGCCTGCATCACTGCCAGCCATTGCCCGGCCGCTTCAGGGCACCGGCGCTTTGCCGGGTGCAGCAAGTCGTTCGTACCAGCCATCCGTCAGGAGCTTGTCATGATCGCTTTGTTCCAGGGTTTGGGCCTGCTGTTGCAGGACAACGCACTCCATCGACTCCCCTTCGACGAGCAGGTCGCGCACTGGCGCGAGAAAACCGACGACCAGCTCGACCAGGAGCTCAATCTGCTCAAGGTGGCCAAGAAACAATGGGTGATCGCCTCGATCATCGGCTGGCAGGCGATCTCGCTGGTGTTGCTGGGCGTGATCACCCATCAGCTGTGGCAGAACGACTACCACCTCACCTTCAGCCGCGTGGTGATCATCTTCACCTCGTGGGCCTCGATCCTGTTCGTCATGTGGTACATCGCCGATCTGTTCGATCACAGCGCCGGTTTCGAACGCTGGCTGCGCGCCTTCAACAGCCGCGCGCGGCTCACCCCGGACGCCGACTCGGTCGAGTGCGTGGCCGATGCGCTGGACATGACCCGTCGCTACCCGGAAGTGCTGCGCTACAAGCAGGAAGTCAGTTCCAGGCGCGAATTGCGCCACGAGGACATCGTCAACATGCGCGAGATGGGGCGGCTGCGTCGCTACACCGAATTGCTACGTGATCTGGACCGCTTCGATGGTGCGCCACGCCTGGTGACCAATACCAATACCAATACCCATAGCGCAGCGGCGACACTGGCGTAGCGGTCAAGCGATGGATGCGGTGGTTGCCGCAGGGCATCGGCAATGCGGCGCGCCGGACGAAAACAGGCGGATTGATCGGCCCGATCTGATCGCTCCAGGGCGTGCGCTGCCAAGGCAGTGCCAATCGCTGCACCGGCGTGCGTAGCGACCAACAAGAACGGCCGGTGCAGTGCACCGGCCGTTCTTGTTTGCGGCGCCTGGAGACAGGCGCCCGGTCGATCCGTTGTCAGCAAGCAGGCGCTTACGCCTGCGCGACGGCCTTTTCCACCGACGGCGTACGCCAACCGCTGCGCACACCCCAGATGTAGAACACCGCGCCGACCACCGCGACCACGGCCAGATCGGTGCCGTAGCTGAGGTAGCCATGCCCGCCGAAGTCGCTGCTGCCGGCCCAGGACAGCAGCGCGATCGTCGGCAGGTAGCAGATCATCCAGGCCGCGCCCTTGAGGTTGCGGCCAAGATCCGGCCAGCCCTGCTTGGCCTGGTAGTAGCAGTACACCGGCAGCGCCACGACCATCAGCAGGATGATCTCGCCGGTCAGCGGCCAGCGCGCCCAGTACAGCAGCTCGGTGGCCATCACGAAGGCCACGCCAGCCAGCACCGGCAGCGCGGCGATGCGCAGCGGACGGTGCAGTTCGGGCGCATGACGGCGCAGCGCCATCGCGCTGATCGGGCCGGTGAGGTAGGAGATGATCGTCGCCACCGAGATCACCGCCGCCAGCGTGCCCCAGCCACGGAAGAAGAACAGGAACACGAACGACACCGCCAGGTTGAAGAACATCGCCATGCGCGGCACGCCCCAGACCGGGTGCAGTTTGCCCAGCACCGACGGCATGGTGCCGTTCTTTTCCATGCCGTAGACCATGCGCGCGGTGGTGGCGGTATAGGTGATGCCGGTGCCGCTGGGGCTGACGAAGGCATCGATGTACAGCAGCATCGCCAGCCAATGCAGGTTGACGATGATGGCCAGCTCGGCGAACGGCGAACGGAAGTCGATGCCGTGCCAGCCGGCCTTGGCCAGCAGGTCCGGCGGCACCGCGCCGATGTAGGCCACCTGCAGGATCACGTAGACCACCGTGGCCAGCGCGATCGAGCCCAGCACCGCGAAGGGGATGCTGCGGCCCGGGTTGCGCGCTTCACCTGCCAGGTTCACCGGGCTCTGAAAGCCGTTGAAGCTGAAGACGATGCCGGCAGTGGCCACCGCGGTGAGCACCGCGGCCAGGTCGATCACATGCGCATCGCCGTGGATGCCGACGCTGAAGTTCTCGCTGTGGAAGCCGCTGGCGATCAGGGCCACGCCGGTCGCCGCCGGCACCACCAGCTTGAACACGGTGATCAGGGTATTGGAGCGCGCGAACAGCTTGACGCTCCAGAAATTGAGGAAGAAATACACCAGCACCAGCACCGCCGAGATCAGCAGGCCGGGCACCGACAACTCCCCCGCCCCGCCGGGTGCCTGCACATACAGGCCCTGCGCCCAGGCCCACGGCCAGGACGCCATGTACTGCACCGAGGCCTCGGCCTCGACCGGGATCACCGACACGATCGCGATCCAGTTGGCCCAGCCGGCGATGAAGCCCACCAGCGAGCCGTGCGAGTAATGGCTGTAGCGCACCATGCCGCCGGACTCGGGGAACATCGCGCCCAGTTCCGCGTAGGACAGCGCGATGGTGGTGATGATCGCCGCGCCCAGGATCCAGGCCCAGATCGCACCGGGGCCGGCCAGGCCGGCGGCGCGCCAGGCGCCGAACAGCCAGCCGGAACCGATGATCGAGCCCAGACCGGTAAGCATGAGGGCGAAGGGGCCAACGTCGCGGCGTAGCGATTGTTCGGACATGAGAGCCTGACTGTGAGGACGCCGTGAACCGGCAACAAGCCGGCAATGATCGCAGAAGCGGCCGCTGATCGTCAGTGCGTATTCAGGCTTGCGTCCGGTTGCGCCCTGCCGCACGACAGGGATGAAGCGTCGTTGCGACAGTTCCGGCGTCAGGCGCCCGGCTCAGCCATGGCAATCGACGCCGGGCGCGCTGGTATCCACGCAGGTGCGCGCCTGACGCGGGATGCCGTGCAGTTCGCGCACCTGCCCGGGTGCCAGCGCAAAGCTGTCCAGGGTCCTGCGTGCGCAGGCCGGCGTGCCCGCGGCCTGCCCGGCGGCAGACGCAGCGCAGTGGTCCTCGTAGACCAGGTAATGGCAGCGGCCGCTGCTGCTGGCCAGGCAGTGCACATTGAGATCGGTGGCAGTGGCCAGGGTCTTGCTGAACAGCACGTCCTGGCCGTTGCTGGTGGCGCGGGTGATGGAGGTGGTGCCGTTGCGGTCGTGGCAACCGGCCAATGCCAGCAGGCAATACACGAGGGAGGCGATCAGGCGCATATCAGCAATCCTTTCAGTCGATGCGATCGGGGGAATTACATGCCGCGAAACAGGCTCATGAAGGGCTGGCTGACGGTGAGCGTTTCGCTGCGCCCGCGCAGCGCCAGCCGGCCCTTGCCGGTGTCCTCGCGCACCACCGAGGCGACCGCCTTCATGTTGACGATGGTGGAGCGGTGGATCTGCTTGAACACCTGCGGGTCCAGCACGTCGAGCAACTCGCGCAGCGGCGTGCGCAGGATCGCCTCGCCGGCGGCAGTCATCACCGTGGTGTATTTCTGGTCGGCCTGGAAATACGCCACCTCGTCCAGCGCGATCAGGCGCGTTTCGCGGCCGCTGCTGGCGGTGAGCCAGGCCAGCGGCGGCGCGGCGCCGGCGGCGGCAGGGCGCGCGGACAGGCGCTGCAACAAGGCCTCCAGCAGCTGGCCGTCCGGCTGGCCGGCGGCGGCACGCTGTTGCACGCGCTGCCAGGTGGCCTGCAGGCGCTCGCGGCTGATCGGCTTGAGCAGGTAGTCCACCGCGCCGTGTTCGAACGCATCGATGGCGTACTGATCGTAGGCGGTGACGAACACCACCTGGGTGCGCGGGCTGACTTCGCGCAGTGCACGCGCCACCTCGATGCCGGTGAGCCCGGGCATGCGGATATCCAGGAACACCACATCGGGCTGCTGCGTGGCGATGGTTTCCAGCGCGCTGGCGCCGTCCTCGCATTCGCCCACGATCTGCAGTTGCGGGCACACCTGCGCCAGCAGGGTCAGCAACGATTGCCGCAGCAGCGCCTCGTCTTCGGCGATCACCGCACGCAGCGCGCTCATGCCTGCACCTGTGTGGCATGAATCTGCGCAGCGGGCACCGGCGGCGGCATGATGGACGCGGGCAGCGGCAAGGTGATGGTGGCGGCCACACCGCTGGGGAAGTTGGACACGATGGCAAAGCTGGCCCTGCCGGCGTAGATCAGCTGCAGACGTTCGCGCAGGTTCTTCAGGCCGATACCGGTACCTTGCGTGTGCGTGCTGAAGCCCTGGCCATCGTCGGCCACGGTCAGCGTGGCATGGTCGTCGATGCGACGCGCCAGGATCCACACCGTGCCGCCGCCGGGCTTGGGTTCCAGCCCATGCTTGATCGCATTCTCCACCAGGGTCTGCAGCATCATCGAGGGCAGTTGCAGCGCGCGCAGCTCGTACGGCACCTCCACCTGCAGCGCCAGCCGCGTGCCCATGCGGATGCGCAGGATCTCCAGGTAGGCCTGGGTGCGCTCCAGTTCCTCGCCCAGGGTGGAGATGGCCCCGTCGGCGCTGGGCAGCGAGCTGCGCAGGTACTGGATCAGATGGCCGATCATGATGTCGGCGCGCGGCGGGTCGGTGCGCGCCAGTACCTGCGCGCTGGCCAGCGTGTTGTAGAGGAAGTGCGGCTCCACCTGGGCATGCAGCAGATTCAGGCGTGCCACGGCCAGCTCCTTTTCCATCACCGACTGCTCGGCCGCAGCCTGTTCGTCGCGGCGCTGCTCGCCGACCCGCCGCACCACCGCGCGGTTGATCGCCTCGGCGTTCTCGTAATTGCTGCCTTCGTCCACCGCAAACAGGTCCACCCAGGCGCCGGCGTCGGGCTCGCACAGCACGGTGACGCTGCTGGTGCCCTGCCCTGGCGTGATCGTCACCAGCACCTGGTTGCGCTTGATCGCAAAACGCGCAAACAGGTTCCAGCGCGAGGGCTGGCGTCCTTCGTAGGGGTCGATGCGGCGCACCTTGGCGCGGATCAGCAGGCTGCCGGGCGCGCACTCGATGTCCTGCACGCGTGGCAGCACGCGCACCGCCTCTTCGACCACGGCGAAGCTGGCCTGCACGTCCAGCGGCACTTCGATCTGGCGCCGCTGGCGGGTCGACAAGGTGTCGTGATCCAGCCGCCCGGCGATCAGGCGCACCCGCCGCACATGGGTGATCGCACTCATCAGGGCCAGGGTCAGCAGCACCACGCAGATCAGCCCGAAGAACGCGCCGGTGGAGCCGAACAGCTGCGCCCACATGATCCCGGCCACCACCAACGCCGCGGCCCAGGCGAACACGATACGTACGATCAGGAAGACGCTGGCAGACACGGGTGGCGACTCGTCGGGTTGGGACGCGGCGAGCATAGCCGGCAAGCGATCGGACGAAAGCCCCGGGCGACGAATGGCCGTCAGCGCGGCCCCAGTTGCCCGGATCGCGGTGCGAAACCCGGCCCGGCCGGCGATGGCAGGCGCTGACGCGCGCGGTATGCTCCAGGTCCGCAAGCGGCGGCCACCGGGCGTCGCGCGCGGCGACGCAGCTCCTGGCTTCTACCGATGCTGCGTGGTGCGCGCGGCGCGTGGCCGGTCGCGCAGGCGCCGTGGTCCCGATCATCTCCTCCATACCGCTCAGGAGTCGCATGCACCGTCGTCATTTCCTGCACAGCGCCGGTCTTGCGCTTGCGGCCGCTTCCACCGGAAGCTGGGCCGCGACCGGCAAGGCGGCCGCTGCGCCGTCTTCGCCATTGCCCGCCATGCCACCGGGCGCCCTGCCCGAGCAGTTCGCCGCAGCGCTGCCGCTGGCACCGATCCGTGCGTCCGTCGATCGCATCATCGCGATCAACGGCTGCACCCGCCCGTTCCGTGCGCAGGGGCCGCGGATCGAGGCCGAGCGCATCGGCCGCAAGACGGTGGTGCACAACTATGGACATGGCGGCAGCGGGTGGTCGCTGTCGTGGGGCGCGGCCGAGCATGCGCTGCGGCTGGTGCGCGCCGCCGATGCGGAGGTGCGCGAGCTGGCGGTGATCGGCTGCGGTGCGATCGGGCTGACCACCGCGCTGGTGGCGCAACGCGCGGGCCTGCGCGTGCGCATCTATGCGCGCGAGCGCCTGCCGGACGTGCGCTCGTTCTACGCCACCGGCGTGTGGTCGCCGGACTCGCGGGTGTGCACCAGCGAATATGCCAGCGCCGATTTCAGGACCCGCTGGGAAGAGATGGCGCGCATCTCGTTCCGCCGCTACCAGACCCTGCTGGGCCTGCCGGGCGAGCCGATCGAATGGCGCGATGGTTACGCGCTGTCGGATGTGCCGTTCGACCAGCCGAGCGCATCGGCCGAAGCGCACGAGCCGGACTACCCGCCGCTGGAGCGCGAACTGCTCGACGATCTCGGCCCGCGCTCGCAGCCGGTCGCCCCCGGCAGGCACCCGTTTCCGGTGCCGTTCGTGCGTCGCTACAGCCAGTTGACCTTCAACCTCAGCGCCTATGCGCGGCTGCTGATGGACGACTTCCTGCAGGCCGGCGGCGAGCTGCAGACGCGCAGCTTCGAGCATCCGCGCCAGTTCGGCCAGTTGCGCGAGAAGATCCTGGTCAATGCCACCGGCTACGGGGCACGTGCCTTGCTTGGCGACGACAGCGTCATCCCGGTGCGCGGGCAGACCGCGCGCCTGATTCCGCAACCGGAAGTGACCTACGGGCTGGTGTGGCGTGGCCACAATCTCAACGTGGTGCCACGCCGCGATGGCGTGCTGGTGCAGGCGCAGGGTGCCAACGATTTCAACAATCCGGATCCCACGCCGGATCACGCCGCGTCCGCAGCAGCGGTCCGCGAGCTGGCGCGGCTGTTTCCTCAGGCCTGAGTCGCCTTGCCTGCGCGCTGCAGTCAGGACTCGCCGAGCGAGGCCTGCAGCGCGTGGGCCAGTGCGGCATCGCCGCTGACCAGCTCGCCCCAGCGCAAGGTCACGCCGTTGCGGCGGCCTTTTTCGACCAGCTTCAAGCCCTGCGGGTCGATGATCAAGGTGTAGGCCTGCTCGCCGATCTGCAGCTCGCGGCGTAGCGGTTTGTCCAACGGCGTCATGGCAGCCTCCGGGGCAAGGACGAGCCATCGGTTGTAGCGCATCGGTCCGAAACGGCGTGCATCCTCCGCCGTCCATGCTGCACGGTGCCGATACTGGCGCTGATCGCCGGTCTTGCCCTCTGCGCAAGGTGGGTGCGTGATGCGGCAGGTAGCGCATTCACCATGCGCGGTGCACGGCGCAGCTTGAGCAAGTGCCCCTGTTGCTTGCAGCGAGGCCCCACCACGTGGCGCCATCGCATCGGCGACCGCGTGTGGTCGGCGCAGCCTACGGCACAGGTCGCCATCGCATCGGGATCACCGCATCCACCAATTGCGCTAACACGCCGACAGCTAGCGTAGCGACCATGCGAGACAGCGTGCATGTGCACGACCCAACGCTGCATGGCAGGCGTCATGGCAGGCAGCGTGCCGTCGAGGCGATGCAACTGCTGGCTCGCGCGCATCGAAGGGCAAGACCCACACCCGGTGCACCGCATTGTTCATCCATCCATTCATCCCCTAGGAGCCGCCCATGGCGATCAAGACAATTGAAGAGCTTTTCGTCCACGAGCTGTCGGACATCTACAGCGCAGAAAAGCAGTTGACCAAATCACTGCCGCGTCTGGCACGCGCGGCAACCGAACCCAAGCTGGTGGAAGCGTTCAAGCTGCACCTGGAAGAAACCCAGGGCCAGATCGAACGCATCGACCAGATCGTCGAACTGCTCGGCATCAAGCTCAAGCGCATCAAGTGTGCCGCGATGGAAGGCCTGGTCGAGGAAAGCCGTGAGGTGATCGATGAGATCGAGGAAGGTCCGGTACGCGATGCGGCGCTGATTGGCGGCGCGCAGAAGGTGGAACATTACGAGATCGCCTCGTACGGCACCATTGCAGCGATCGCAAAGCAGCTGGGCTACACCGATGCGGTCACCTTGCTGCTGTCCACGCTGGAAGAAGAAAAAGCCACCGATGAAAAGTTGACCCTGCTTGCCGAGCAAGGCGGCAATCAGAAGGCATCCAAGCCCAGCAAGGCGGCCTGATGCCCTGCGCAGGCGGTGCTGCCGCCTGCGTTTGCCTGCATACCGCAGGCAACCCCCACCCGTAGCCAGCCTCAGGTTTCTGCGCGCATGCTGCGTTGCAGTTGTCGCCGGGCGCCAGCCAGGAAACACGACCCATGTTCATGCATAACAAGCGTTTGATGTACACCGTTCGCGTCGCCGAACCCAATCCGGATCTGGCCACGTTGATGCTCGAGCAGTTCGGCGGGCCGCAGGGCGAGCTTGCCGCGGCGATGCGGTATTTCACCCAGGCACTGGGCGAAAACGATCCGGGCCGCAAGGACCTGTTGTTCGATATCGCCACCGAAGAACTGAGCCACCTGGAAATCATCGGTTCGATCATCGCCATGCTCAACAAGGGCCCGAAGGCCGTGTTGTCCGAAGGCATGGAAGAGGCCATGGAGATGCGCTCCATGACCCAGAACAGCACCAGCCACACCCAGCAGATCCTGTACGGCGGCGGCCCGGCGCTGGTCAATTCCAGCGGCGTGCCGTGGACCTCGGCCTATGTCGATTCGATCGGCTGCCCGACCTCGGACATGCGCTCCAACATCGCTGCCGAAGCCCGCGCCAAGCTGGTCTACGAGCGTCTGATCACCGTCACCGATGACCCGGGCATCGTCGATGCGCTGCGCTTTTTGATGACGCGCGAAGTGGCGCATCAGAAATCCTTCGAGAAGGCGCTGTACGCGATCGAACCGAACTTCCCGCCGGGCAAGCTGCCGGGCGACCCGCGCTTCACCGACGTCTACTACAACATGTCGCAGGGCGAAGGCGATACGGTCGGCCCCTGGAATGCCGGCGAGCAGTGGGACGTGGTGGAAGACCGTGAGCTGCAGTCCGCGGTGGACGGCGGCGATGGCTCGGCCACAGTCACGCTGGATGCAACGCAGACCGAAGCACTGGATGCGATGTCGCTGCGCCTGCTGTCCAACCCGGAGCTGGATCGGGTGACCGGTGCAGACCTGGGCGCAGGCCCGGGGGCCGGCTCCACCACTGGCGACATCCAGCGCTGATCGTGCTCGACAGCGGTCGCTGAGATTAGCCCGGGTCGTTCGCGACCCGGGCTTTTTAATGCGCGGCGTACTTTCCGTTGACGGTCCTGCAGGTGGCTGTTGCCGCACCTGGGCACATCATCTGCCACGACCACGCACTGCAGCTGGCGCGCCAAGGGACGCCGCCCCGTGGGCAACGCCTTACCGAACGACAAAAAAAGAGGCCCATCGGGCCTCCTGTTGCCACTGCCTGCCACCACGCCTCACACCGGCGCGGCCTGTCGGGCCTGCGCATCGGTCCACTCGGGCCGCACGTCCGCCGCGGTGGTGCAACGCTCCAGCCGCCAGGGCAGGAGGTGACGCATCGCCTCCTCGCCACTGCGCTGCAGCCACTGCGTGGCATCGCCGTCGACGCATAAGGGACGCTGTGTCGGCAGGCTGGCCGAGGACGCGACCAGCAGCGAGAACCCCATCTGCAGGCGACCGCCGATATCCATGACATTGCGCAGGCCTGCGGCGTACAGCGCACCCCCGTCCTGGCTCAACCAGGTTGCCGAGGTGGCGCCATCTGCCGATGCGGTACAGACGAATCCGCACAGCGGGATCAGGCAGCGCTGGGTTTCCCAGATGGCGAGGTCGACCCGCCCCAGCCACTCCGGCTCCTGCGTATTGATCGAGCGCTGCTGTCCCGGCGCACGTCGACCGAAGGTTGCACGCTCCTCGCGTCTGCCGCCACGGTCGGCAACCAGAATGTCGGCATCGGCACCGACACCGATCTCGACCCAGGCATTGCTCGCAACGCGGCCTGACAACTGAAGGATGCGCGTAATCATGTTGACTCCACTGTGCAGCTTGATGACAGCAGCAGCTACGCACAATACGCGCCAAGTTTTTCGATCCCGCACACAGGCGTCCTGCAACGGTCTTGGATGACGGCAGCGGCAGCGGCGGCGCTGCGAGGTGCGAATTGGTCGCAAACATCTGCACGCACGCGCAGGATTTTCCGTGCGGGTGCGTGGATGTGCACTGCATTCGCACATCGGCACCGTAGCGCCTGCCAGCGTGCGCAGAGACTGCACGCACGCGTGCGCTCGGCTATGGATCGTGCAGCGAGGTCAGCGGCAACTGGATCTCGCATTCCAGGCGTGTATCGCTGAGCTCGTAACGCGTCTGCGCGCCATGGCTGTATGGCAGGGCTTTTTCGATCAGGCGGCGGCCGAATCCGCTTGCCTGGTCGCGATCGTTGCGTCGTTGCTGGCTGGCGCCTTCTTCGGTCCACAACAACACCAGGCGCGCCGAGGCGTCGTCGTTGGTCACCACTTCCCAGCGCACCGACAAGGTGCCGGTCGCTACCGCCAATGCGCCATGCTTGAGTGCATTGGTCGCGAGCTCGTGCAGTGCCAGCGCCAGCGTCTGCACGGTGGACTTGCGCAGTGCCACCTCCGGGCCGTCCACCACGATGCGCCGTTGGTCGGGCTCGGCACCGAGCGCATCCAGCTCCATGCGCAGCAATGCGCCGATGGTGGTGGGCTCGTTGTCCGACTGCGACAACAGCCCTTGCACGCGCGACAACGCCGAGAGCCGGTCGTCGAACCTGCCGGCGAATTCCGGCATGCTGTGGCTGGTCTGTACGGTCTGCTTGGCGACCGACTGCACCACGGTGATCAGGTTGCGGGTGCGATGCTGCAATTCGCTGACCAGCACGCGCTGCTCATCCTGCAGGCGGCGCAGGTTGTCCGATTCGGTGGAGGTTCCCAGCCACTCCAGCACCTGGCCACGTTCGTCCAGCACCGGCGCGCTGCGCGTATGGAACCAGCGGTAGCGGTGCTCGGCTGCATTGAACAGGCGGTGCTCCACGTCCAGCCCGCCGGTGCGCGCACTGTCGTGCCAGGCATTCAAGGTCAGCTCGCGCTCGTCCGGATGCACTGCCTGCAACCAGCCCAGCTCCAGGCTCTGCCCATCGTGTTGCCCGGTATAGCTGGACCATTGCGGGCTGGACCAGGTCCAGCGGCCGCCATCGCGCGAACGCCACACCAGTTGTGGAATCCCCTCCATCAAGGTGCGCAGGCGCTGCTCGCTGCTGCGCAACGCGCGCTCGGCGCGCGTCAGCGGGGTGACGTCCATGAAGGTCAACACCGCGCCGCCGATGAAGTTGTTGACCGTGCGGTATGGCAGCACCCGCACCATGTAGCGGGCACGGGTGGCGGGGTTTTCCACCTCGCGATCCAGCACCGCCAGCGTGCGGATCACCCGGCGCACATCGTCCTGCAGTTCGTCGTAGGTCACGTGCAGCTTGATGTTGCTGATCGGCCGGTGGATATCGCTTTCCACCAACGGCAGGATGTCGGTCACCGCGGGGGTGAAGTTGGTCACGCGCAGCTCGTTGTCCAGGAACACGGTCGCGATCTGGGTGCTTTCCAGCAGGTTCTTCAGGTCGCTGTTGGCATGCGCCAGTTCCTGCACGCGGTGGGCCAGCTCGCCGTTGACCGTGGTGACTTCCTCGTTGACCGACTGCAGCTCTTCCTTGGAGGTTTCCAGTTCTTCGTTGGCGCTCTGCAGTTCTTCGTTGAGCGACTGGTATTCCTCGTTGGAGGACTTGAGCTCTTCGTTGGTGCTCTCCAGCTCCTCGATCATCGACTGCAGCCGCTCGCGGGTCATGCGCAGCTCGTTCTCCAGCGCCTGCACATGTGCGTTGTCGGACACGGTGTCTTTCGGCGGCGCCAGCTCGGCCAGCTCACGCGCTTCCACCTCCTGGAACAGCACCACGTAGCCGCGCGGCACCTCCGAATCCGAGGTCGGCTCCACGAACAGGTCCACCGCCAGGGTCGCCGCATCCTCGTGCATCTGGATGCCCTTGGCCTGCACCGGCGTCATGTCCGCTTCGGCACGGCCGAGCGCGCTGCGCAACTCCAGCCGCAGGTCGCGGTGAACGAGGTTGAGCAGGTTGAGGCTGGGCGCGCCGCCGCCGGGACGGATGAAGCGTCCGGCCTGCGAGGAGAAATGCAGCACATCGAAATGCTCGTCCAGCACCGCATAGGCCGGCGCGTAGCGGTCGGCGATGCGCTCGCCGGCAAGCACCAGTGCATTGCTGACGCTGCGCTGCTGGCGGCTTGCCGCCGGCGCGTGGCCGTCCAGTCCGGGCGCGGACGACGGGAAGGGGGCATGCATGCGGCTGTCGGCATCGATCTTCTGGAACACGCGGAAGCTGCGCTCCACCGGTGCGAACAACTTGGCATGCCGCGAGACGTTTTCGGCATTGCCCAGGAACAGGTAGCCGCCCGGCTTGAGCGCAAAGTGAAACACCGGGATCACCCGGTTCTGCAGCTCGGCATCCAGGTAGATCAGCAGGTTGCGGCACGACACCAGATCCAGCCGCGAGAACGGCGGGTCCTTGACGATGCTGTGCTGCGAGAACACGCACAACTCGCGCAGCTGCTTGCTCACCACATAGGTGTCGCCTTCCTTGACGAACCAGCGCTGCAGGCGCTCCGGCCCCACATCGGCGACGATGCTGGACGAATAACGCCCCACCCGCGCAATGGCCAATGCCCGCCCGTCGATGTCGCTGGCGAAGATCTGGATGCGTGGCGCCACGTCCAGCGTCTGCGCATGCTCGCGCAACAGCATCGCCAGCGAATACGCCTCTTCGCCGGTGGAACAGCCCAGCACCCACACACGCAGGTGGTCGCCCGGCTGCTTGCCCTGGAACAGGCGCGGAATCACCTGCTGCTCCAGGAACTCGAACTCGCGGCGGTCGCGGAAGAACTGGGTCACGCCGATCAGCAGATCGTTGAACAACAACAGCGGTTCGTCGAAGCGGCTGCGCAGCTGCTCCAGATACTGCTCCAGCGTGTCCGCCTGCACCACCTGCATGCGGCGCTGCACGCGGCGCAGGAACGTGGCGCGCTTGTACCCATGGAAATCGTGGCCGGTGGCATTGCGCAGGATGCTGGCGACCTGGCTGAGCTGATCGTTCTCGCTGCCGTTGCGCACGCCCACCGGTGCCGGATGACCGAAGCGATGGTGGCGCTGCATGTGTGCGGCGATGCGTGCGGCCACCCGCGGCAGCGGCAGGATGTCGTCGCTGATGGCGGCCGGGTTGCCGGCATTGCGCAGATCCATGCCGTGCAAGGACGGGTCGTCCACCGCCAGCGCCAGGCCGCCACACTCCTTGATGGCCGCGGTGCCCAGCGTGCCGTCGCCATCGAAGCGCCCCATGATCACGCCGATCACGTTGCCGTCCTGGTCATGCGCCATCGAGACGAAGAAGCTGTCGATCAGGCCGTGATCGCTGGCGTCCTCCAGCGGGCGCAGCCGCAACCGCCCTTCTTCCAGGGTCACCAGCGTCTGGCTGGGCGGCAGGTAGATGCGTCCGGGATGCAGCGCATCGCCATCTGCGGGTGCCAGCAGCAGACTGGATTGCGGGCCGAGCAACTCGCGCAGGCGCGACTCGTCGAGCAGGTGACGATCGCGCAGCAACAGCATGATGACCAGATTGGGCGCGCCGGCCACTGCGTCGAGCAGTTCGGCCAGGCGCGTGGCGTCCAGGCCATCGGCACCGACACCGAGAATGAACAACGGCGGTGGCGCCACGGCATCGGGCGCAGTGGCCGCTGCGGTGTCGTCGCAGGAGGTGTCGTCGTCTGTCATTGCAGCCATCGCATCAACGGCGCCGGGTGTCAGGCGCAATCGTCAATGATGGCGTAAACCTGCCTCTACCGCTACGCGGCATCTGAGCGGTACAGGCACTGCACGCGATGGGTCTGGAAGCGCCTGCTTACGCGCGGCCTTAACCGACACGGCGCGCACTATGGCGTGCGCGTCGCCGGACCGCGCCATCGCGCGAGGAATTCCCATGCTGGACAATCCACTCAACGGACTTCGCATCCTCGTGGTCGAGGACGATTACCTGCTGGCCGAATCACTCAACGACCTGTTGGTGGAGGCCGGCGTCTGCGTGCTCGGACCGGTGGGCAATGTGCCCGAGGCGCTGTCGCTGGTGACCTCCGGACAGACCATCGACGGCGCATTGCTCGACGTCAATGTGCGTGGCCAACCGGTGTTTCCGGTGGCCGATGCGCTGCTGCAGCGCGGGGTACCGTTTTCGTTCTGCTCCGGCTACGACCGCTACACGCTACCGCCGCGGTTTGCGCACCTGTCGTACTGCATGAAGCCCTACAACCCACGCACGATCACCGCGCTGCTCAGCAGCCAGACCCAACCGGCCGAGCATTACTGATCGGTGCCGTCGGCAGGCACCGCACCGTCCTGGCGCAGGGCGCGCTCTTCCTCGCCGAGCTGGTTGAGCAACTCCACCGCCGACTGATGGGTGGCACGCAAGGTCTCCATGGGCTTGGAGGTCTCGCTGCGTAATGCATACAACGCAAAGCCCATCACGTTGAGGCGGTTGCGCAGCTGATGCAGCAGCTCGCGCCGCCGTCCATGCGATGCGTCGCTCACTTACGCGTCCTTGTCGCTGAGCCGGTTGTGCAGCGTGCGCACGCTGATCCCCAATTCGCGCGCAGCCGCCTTCTTGTTGAAGCGCGTGCGCGCCAGTGCCGCCTCGATCATGGCGTCCTCGGCCTGGCGCATGGTCCACCCCGCCGGAATCAGCAAGCCGTCTTCGTCGGCCTGCGGCACGGTCTGCACCACATCCGGCGCGCTCAGCAGGTCGCCGTCCGAGCGCAGGTACAGGTAGCGGATGAACGAGCGCAACTCGCGCACGTTCCCCGGCCAGGTGTGGTAGGCCAGATAACGCAGCAACGATTTGGTCGGCAGCTTGCGGGTGCCGTACTTGACGTTGAGCTCGTCGATCACGCGCAGGCCCAGCAGACGCGCATCGCCGCGACGCTCGCGCAGCGGCGGCACCTGGATCGGGTATTCGTTGAGCCGGTAGAACAGATCCTCGCGCAGCACGCCGTGCTCGCGTTGCACATGCTGGTGCGTCGCCGCGACGACCCGCGCGTCCAGCGGAATTTCCTCGCTGCCGCCCACACGCATGAAGCTGCGCGACTCGATCGCGCGCAGCAGGTAGACCTGCAGCCGGGTCGGCATCTCGCCGATCTCATCCAGGAACAGCGTGCCATCTGCTGCCTGCTCCAGGAACCCGGCATGCCGACGATCGGCACCGGTGAAGCTGCCACGCTCGTGGCCGAACAGCTGGCTGGCCAGCAGTTCCTCGGGAATGGCGCCGCAGTTGACCGGCACGAAGCGACCACGCCGGCCGGAGACCCGATGGATGGCGCGCGCGACCAGGTCCTTGCCGGTGCCGGTTTCGCCGGTCACCAGCACATTCAGATCGGTCGGCGCCACGCGCACGATGTCCTTGCGCAACAGCACGATGCTGTCGCTGTTGCCGATGATGCCCAGGTTGCCCTGCTGCGCCTCACGCAGGCCGCCGAGCACGCGTTCCAGCCGTTCGGGCGCGAACGGTTTGGTGAGGAACTCGCTGACGCCAAACTGCTGCGCGCGGCCCTGGGTTTCGTAGGCGTAATCGCCCGAGACCACCACGATCTGCGGCGTGTGATCCGGGTCGAGCCGTTCGATGAGATCGAAACCGCTGCCGTCGGGCAGGCCAACATCCACCACCAACAGGTCGGGAAAGTTGCTGTCCAGCCAACGGCTGGCTTCGCCAAGGGTGTGGATGCCCTTGGCACGGAAGCCGCTATCGGTGGCTAGCTCAACCACCTGATCGCAGAACTCCACGTCGTCGTCGATGATGGCGCAGGAAAGACGGTCCATGAGCGCTTCTGTCCGCAATGACTAATACATGTTCAGTTGAGAATTGTGACGGCGGCGCGAAAAACGCGCCTGCACGCCACCACGAAAATCGCACATCGCTGTCACGGCCGTCCCGCCACCTGGCGCTCGCTTCCCCAGAGTCGAGCTCGCCGTAGAAGTTTGCCCGAAGTACGCAGGGCAACGCGGGATTACGCCAGTGCCAAGCGTCACGGTTGGGGTCGGTCGACGCGTCGAATGCGCCGAAACGCCAAACAGCGCAAGCTTTGATGGGGATGGGAGCGCGGCCTGCGCACGGACGCGGTTGGACCGAGCTGCTGGATCAGCTCGCTTGCGCCGTGATGTGGCGGCGAGGCGGTTGAGGGGCGATGAGGCGAGCCGAGACGCTGGTTGCAGCGTCGCGCAACCGCGGCTTCAGGGCCAACGGATGCAAGCCGTGATCGCGAGGTGTGACCGCTAGCCTACGCGGCAGGCGTAGAGACGGTGTGCATGGATCCGCCACGCCAGCGCCATGACGCGGCGCGCGCCTGCGTGCGCCGGCATGACGGACGCCGCAATTGCAGCATTGCGCGTGACTCAGCGCTTTTCTGAGCCGTCCGGGCGTTCGTAATCGTGTTCAGGGTCGGCCTTGTTCACATCGCGGTCTTCGTCGGGCATGTCGTGGACCTTCCACTCCACATCCTCGTTGCGCTGTTCCTGCGGCGTAAACGGCTTTTTCTGATCATCGTCCGGACCCCACGGCTTTTTCGGTTCACTGCCCATCGTCGTTCTCCTGCGTTGTGGTCATGAGCCCACGCTAGGCCGGTGCGCATTGCAGAGCAGTGAACAAAGCTGCGCGGTGGCGTGAAGCAAGCGGCGCGCGCGCAATCGGCGGCGGCGGCACCACACACGCCGCCGACATGGCCTAGCCCGTGCGTTTACGTTTGCGTGCGCACACTGCTGCATCACAGTGATGCGTCATCTCGTCAGGAGACAACAATGCCCGTACCCAACTACCCCCGCCCGCCGTTCAAACCGCAGCAACAGGGTTTCCCCGGGCGTACCGAAAAGATGGACCCGCGACCGGACCATGGCGAAGACAGTTATGTCGGCCACGGGCAGCTCACCGGCAAACGTGCGTTGATCACCGGCGGAGACAGCGGCATCGGCGCGGCCGTGGCGATTGCGTATGCACGCGAGGGGGCCGACGTGGCAATCGCCTATCTTCCCGATGAGCAGGAAGACGCTGCCAAAATCGGCGCATTGATCGAGAAGGCCGGCGTCAAGGCGTTGCTGGTGGGCTGCGATATCAGCGACCCCGCCCAGGCCGCTGCGTTGATCGACAAGGTCAACAGCACCTTCGGCGGCCTGGACATCCTGGTCAACAACGCCGGCTACCAGCAGTATTTCGAAACGTTTGAGGACATCACGCTGGAGGAGTGGCGCAAGACCTTCGACACCAACGTGCATGCCGTGTTCCATCTGGTGCAGTTGTCGGTGCCGCTGATGACCGACGGTGGCTCCATCATCAACACCGCCTCGGTGCAATCCAAGAAACCGACGCCGAACATCCTGCCGTATGCCGCCACCAAGGGGGCATTGGCCAACCTGACCATTGGCCTGGCAGGCGTGCTGGCCGACAAGCACATCCGCGTCAATGCGGTATTGCCGGGTCCGATCTGGACGCCGTTCATTCCCGCCGGCATGGATGAGGAGTCGGTGGAAAACTTCGGCGGCCAGACACCGATGGGCCGCCCCGGGCAGCCGGTCGAGCTGGCATCGGCGTACGTGATGCTGGCAGCTGATACCGCCAGCTACACCTCGGGCACCTTGCTCACCATTGCCGGCGGCGCCGTCACGCTGTAACCCGCCCAACGCCGCACCGCATCGTCAAGCCCGCCTCGCTTCCTTGCCCAGGCGGGCTCTTTGTTCGATCAATAAAAGTCTGTTCACTCGCAGCACCGGCCATATCGGTGTCGACTTGGTACGGTGTGGCCAGCAAGTGTGCACTGTCGATGACGTAAGCGACTGCTCCGAGCGCATGCTCGACCAATGCAGCGCCTGATGGATTGCGCCCGGACGTTCGTTGTCGCAGGACGGTCGCCTAGTCGAGATGGCAGTCCCGCGCAGCTGCGTGGACACGGTGGCGTGTTCGATGGCCTGTGGCAACGCCAGGCCGCGGGATTCGAGCAAGCGGCCCCTGACGCGTGATGACGACCGTGTTGCGACAAGGTCGCCCGGCAACGGCTGAACCTGCGGCCTGCGGCGTACATGCGCGATGCGCGCCGCGCTTGCCCACAACGGCAACAGGCAGCCGAAGCTGCCTGTTGTCCGTGTTCACCGCATACGCTGCGGTGCGCGATAGCGATCGCGGTTGATTAATGCGCCTGGTTCGCCTTGGCCCGCAGCGACTTGGCATGTTCCAGATGCTGGGCGATGGTCTGGCGTGCACGCTGCAATTCCTTGCCCAGATCGCTCGATCCCGGCTCGCTGGCCAGCTGTGCGTCCAGCAACGTCAACGCCTGCTCGTGGCTGGTCACACTGGCTTGCAGGTACTGCGTTTCGAACTCCTTGCCGTCCAGGCCTTCCAGGCGCTTGCGGGTGCCATCGGCGCGGCTGGACGCGGCCTGCGCCAGCGTACCGCTGCGATCGGGCGCAAAACGGCTGAGGTCGGTCAACGCTGCGCTGTGTGCCTCGTCCATCTTGCGGGCGAACTGCAACGTCTCGCCTTCAAGGCCCTTGACGACCGCCAGCTGCGCAAGCGTGCGCTCCTGCTCGTTGAACACCACCAACGCACCCAGTGCCTGCTTGCGGTCGCTGGACAGCGTGGTGGCTGCACGCAGCGGGTCACCATGCGGCGGGGTGCTGCCGGCCTTCGCCGGCGCACTGAGCGACTGCTGTTGAACGTCGCGGTCGTTGTTCGTCGGGCTGGCCGTTTCACCGGTGTCGCCCTGACGACGCTGCCACGCCTTGTACGCCACGTAGCCCACCGCGCCGGCGGTCAGCATCTTAAAAATTCCCATCGTTGTCTCCTTGATTGATCGCGCAAGGCGCGGTCGTTGATTGTCGGGGTCGCATGGTCGCTGCAGGCATGAGCTGCGGACGATCCAGCGTGGCAGTCGAGAGTGCGAGTGCGCGGGTTATCCAGACGTGACACGCGCATCAACGCCGCGTCGCCAATCGGGCGCGTCCACACCGTGCGCACGTGCCGTGCTGATGGACTTAACGGCGCGCCGCCAACACTGCACGGCGTTGCCGCATACCGACGGCCTTACGGGAGATCTCCATGCTTGCCCTCAACTACCACGGCTCACGCGATGTGCGGGTCGAAACCGTGCCGGATCCGACCCTTGTCGAACGCGACGATCTCATCCTGCGCGTCACCGCCACCGCCATCTGCGGCTCGGACCTGCATCTGTACCGCGGCAAGATTCCGGACCTGCGGCATGGCGATATTCTCGGCCATGAGTTCATGGGCATCGTCGAAGACGTCGGCCCCGATGTCACCGCGGTCAAACCCGGCGACCGTGTGGTGATCCCGTTCGTGGTGGCCTGCGGACGCTGCTTCCACTGCATGCTGCAGGAGTTCTCCGCCTGCGAGACCACCAATACCGGCAAGGGCGCCGCACTCAACCACAAGGACATGCGCCCACCGGCGGCGCTGTTCGGCTTCAGCCACCTATATGGCGGTCTGTCCGGCGGGCAGGCCGAGTACGTGCGCGTGCCCAAGGCCAATGTCGGGCCGTTGGTGGTGCCCGATGCATTGCACGACGAGCAGGTGCTGTTCCTGTCCGACATCCTGCCGACCGGCTACCAGGCCGTCATCGATGCCGGGGTCAAGCAGGGCTCGACAGTGGCGATCTTCGGCGCCGGCCCGGTGGGCCTGATGGCCGCGGCATGCTGCCGCATGCTGGGCGCCGAGCGCATTTTCATGGTGGACCGGCATGCGTACCGGCTGGACTTCGCGGCCAAGGCCTACGGCATCATCCCGATCAACTTCGACGAGGTCGATGACCCGGCCGATGTGATCGTGTCGCAGACCGATGGCCGCGGCGTGGACGCCAGCATCGAGGCAGTGGGATTCGAGGCCGAAGGCAGCGCGATCGAAACCGCACTGACCAACCTGAAGCTGGAAGGCAGCAGTGGCGTGGCGATTCGTCAGTGCATTGCCGCAACGCGCCGCTGCGGTGTGGTCAGCGTGCCGGGCGTGTATGCCGGCTTCATCCATGCCTTCATGTTCGGCGATGCCTTCGACAAGGGCCTGAGCTTCAAGATGGGCCAGACCCAT
This sequence comes from Xanthomonas sp. BRIP62415, assembly GCF_003993515.1. NCBI lineage: Bacteria > Pseudomonadati > Pseudomonadota > Gammaproteobacteria > Lysobacterales > Lysobacteraceae > Xanthomonas > Xanthomonas sp. BRIP62415. The sequence continues at coordinate 152,024 of NZ_QEZH01000018.1, read as the reverse complement.
GTGCAGAAGCATATGCCGTACCTGCTGGAATGCATCGGCAATGGCGACCTCAAGCCCAGCGCGATCATCTCGCACCGCATGCCGCTGGCCGACGCCGCGCGAGGCTATGAGCTGTTCGACAAGAAGCAGGACGATTGCCGCAAGGTGGTGTTGACGCCGTAACCGCCAACAGCGCTGCAAATGCTGCAAACGCAAACGGCGCGGTCGATGACCGCGCCGTTTGCATTGCTCGTCGATGTGCGGCCTGGTCAGTCCAGCGGCTTGGCCGGCACGAACGGCGACACCGGATCGCTGGCCGGAAAGGTTTCCTCCAGCGCATCGTCCTGCAAGGCGTCCTGTTTTTCCTTCTCGCTGCGTTGGTCGTCGTGATCGCCAGCCGAATCGGGCGCAGCTGCGTGGTTGTGGTCGGTGGTCATGGGTTCTCCTGTCGCGTGGATGCGGACCACCCAACGCTACGGTGGTCCGGCGACGGCACAGGTGAAAAACGTCTTCGCATCGGCACGACAAAGGCAACCGTTTAGGGATGCATCCAGCCGCGCGGCGCGCTGCGGGCGCTGTTGCATGCTGGCAGCCGTTGATCGCTGTGGATCCGGCAATCCAGGCCGTGACGCAACGGAGCAGCGGAGCATGCGTGGATCGACGCGCCCTGTGCGTCGTCTGTCTGCGCATTGCACCGTTCGACATCGCCATCATGATCGGCATGGCGCGCGTTTATCTCCTTACCTGCCTGTCTTCTGTCGATGCCAACGGCGCAGCGTCGATGACGCACACACGCAATCCGCACCATTGAGTGCCTCGACCGATGCCTCCGCGCGCGACACCCGCACCGCAGGCCCACACGCAATGCACGCATCGCAGTGCCGACGACGCGGCCATCCAGGGCGCTGCCGCAGCGCAATGCCCGTCTGCTGCATCCAAGGCAGGGGCCGGTTCACACCCCGGCACGCCCAGGGTGTATGGTGCAAGGGCGGCCGGACTCCGGTGTCGCCTTCACTCTATCTGGCCTTCTCCATCAAGAATCTCTGCGAACGCTGCGATGCCGTCTGTTGCCGGCTCACCGTCATGGTCGATCCATCCGACCGCATCCCCAACCACCTGACCAGCGTGACGCCGCAAGGCTGGCACGTGATGGCGCGTGACGAGGAAGGCTGGTGCGTGGCCATCGACGCGGCGCGCATGTGTTGTTCGATCTACGAGACGCGGCCGGCGATCTGCCGGCGTTTCGTCATGTCCGGGCCGTATTGCCGCGACGTGCGTGCCACCTACGACGACCAACGCCGACGGGGCATTCCCTTGACGCTCTACAACGCATGAGGATTTCGCCATGAACAACTCCCGCCGTCAGTCGATGACCGTGAGCAATCAGCCAGGCAAGCCGCGGTTGTCCGAGCAGCGTCTGGCCGCCGATCTGGAGGCGTTCCAGCAATCCGGCGGCGCGATCGAGCGGCTGGGCGATACCCCGCTGCGTCGCGACAAGAAGCGTGGCGAGCCCGAGGCCACGCCTGCGGTCGCGGTCAAACCGGCAGCTGCCGACGCCAAGTAAGCGTGCGCGGCGCCTGCCGGTACAGCCGGCCCGCCGCACCCCCGCAGCCTTGGGTTCTATAGCAGCTGCGCGCGATCGATCGCGCCAAGCCCTTGCGCCAGCGAGGCCATTTCATTGGCCAGGTTGATCATGTTGCCGCCGGCCTGTGCTGCGATGGCCATGATGCGTTGATACGCATCCCAGAAGTCCGGTCCACGGCCATAGGCATCGTGGAACCCTTGCAGCTCCAGGACCAGCAGATCGGACACTTGCATGTCGGAGTGGTCCATTGCGTTCCCTCGTTGGGGGTTTCCCGGCCCGCAGCTTATACCCGTTCACCTGGCAAAACCGGCGCGATCAGACCACCGGGGATTGAAACCTGAATTGGTTAGAGAGGGTGACCGGGGTGACATCACTGCGCAATTTCCGCCGCTGCCGCGCTGGTTGCGCCTGGCACCGTGGCGCCCCACGGCGCCAGGCAGCCGCCGGCACCTGCCGCGGAGAGGAGCCGGCTCAGCCAGCACCAGCACGGCTGAATGCCGCCAGCCCTGCCCGCAGCCACAGGCGCTCCGGCCCTGGCGCGGGCGCCGAACCACGCACATTCCCGTGTAAAATGCGCGGTCTTTGACCGGACCAATGGCGAAAGCTGCTCCACGGGCGCCCTTGTCGGGCCCGGCGTTCATTCGCCTGCTCGCTCGCCTCACCGATGCCCACGTTGCCCAGTCCAACCATGCGCTCGCCGACCGGCTCAGCCAATGGATCGACTGGACGCGCGCGGTCGCCGTGTCCAAGGCACTGGATGGCAAGCTGCCCGAGATCGAAGCGCTGCCCGAGACGCGCCGGCTCGACGTCGAGGCCTGCGCACGCGTGCGCACCGGGTTGGCGACCAGCAGCGTGGTCGACCTGGATGCCGTGGTCGCACGCGTACGCCGCGATGCGCGCAGCGCCGCCGCTGCCGGCAGCGACGCAGCGGCAGCCTTGCCTGCGCCCGACTATGCCCCGTTCCGCCAGCACTACCTGGCCATGCAACGCGCAATGCGCACCGCCACCGGCGACCTGCGTGGCCGCCTGCGCGACATGCTGGCCCTTGAGTCCGGGCAGATGGCGCGGCTGGCCGAGGTGGATGCGGTGATGGAGCTGACCTTGAGCCCGCGCGAGCAGACCCTGTTGAACCATGTGCCGACCCTGCTCGGTGCGCATTTCGAGCGTCTGCGCGATGCCGCGCAGGCGCCAACCCCGGCAGCCGACGGCGACGCCGCGCCACGCGCGGTCTCCGACGGCTGGCTGGATGTGTTTCGCAAAGACATGCAGAGCGTGTTGCTCGCCGAACTGGATGTCCGTTTTCACCCGATCGAAGGCCTGCTTGCAGCGCTTCGTACCCGCTAACTGGGACCTCATGTTCAGAACTCTCGTTCACCTGTGTGTGTTTGTCGTCGGCCTGTTGGCGGTTTGCTGGGTCGGCATCGGTTATCTGGGCTCCAACCCGCTGGGCGCCTGTGTCGCAGCGGTGATCGGCGCCTGCTATGTGGCCGGCGCGCTGGAGCTGTATCGCTATCGCCAGGCCAGCGCCACGCTGGACGATGCCGTTGCCGCGTTGACCACCGCACCAACGGCATTGAGCGAGTGGCTGGAGCGCCTGCATCCGAGCCTGCGCAATGCGGTGCGCCTGCGCATCAAGGGCGAGCGCGTGGCGTTGCCGGCACCGGTGCTGACACCGTACCTGGTCGGCCTGCTGGTGTTGCTGGGCATGCTCGGCACCCTGCTCGGCATGATGGCCACGCTCAAGGGCACCGGCTTTGCATTGCAGAGCGCCACCGACCTGCAGGCCATCCGCGGCTCGCTGGCCGCACCGGTGGAAGGCCTGGCGTTTGCGTTCGGCACCTCGATCGCCGGCGTGGCGACCTCCGCAATGCTGGGGCTGTTGTCGGCGCTGTGCCGGCGCGAACGGCTGCAGGCAGTGCAGCGGCTGGACCTGAAGATCGCCTCCGAACTGCATCCGCACTCGGACGCGCACCAGCGTGGCGAAGTGTTCAAGTTGCAGCAGCAGCAGAGCGCGCTGATGCCGGCGCTGATCGATCGCCTGCAGACGCTGATGGGCAGCATCGAGCAGCAGAGCATCGCTGCCGATGAGCGCCTGGCCGCGCAGCAGGCCGAGTTCCACGCCAGGAGCGAGGCGACCTATGCGCGCCTGGCCACGGCGATGGAGCACGCGTTGCAGGCCGGCGTGGCAGAAAGCGCACGCGCGGTGGGCGCGGCCCTGCAGCCGGCGATGGAAGCGACCATGACCAGCATCGCGCGCGACACCGCCGCGTTGCATGAGCGCCTCACCCACGCCGTGCAGCAGCAACTGGACGGCATCACCAGCGGCTTCCAGCACAGCGCCAGTGCCGCGGCCGCGCACTGGACCACCGCGCTTGCCGCCCAGGAACGCGGGCAGCAAGCGCTCGACACGCAGCTGCAGAACACGCTGGAGCAGCTCTCACAACAGGCCACTGCGGTGCAGGACGGCGTCAACAGCGCCGTGCAGCAGCAACTGCACGCACTCAACGACGGCTTCCAGCACAGTGCGCAGACGGCCGCCGACCATTGGCAGGCCGCATTGGCCGCGCAGGAACGTGCCCAACACGCACTGACCGAGCAGCTGCAGGCCACGTTGGCGCAGATCGATCAGCGCAGCATCACGGTGCAGGACGGCGTGAGCCACGCGGTGCAGCAGCAGTTGCACGCACTCAATGACGGCTTTGACCGCAGCACCGCCGCCGCTGCCGACCACTGGGCAGCGGTGCTCGCCGAGCAGCAGCGCGCAGGTGCCGCGTTGAGCGCGCAGTTGCACGCCACGCTCGCACAGCTCGCGCAGCAGACCACCGCGCTGCAGGACGGCGTGCACCAGGCCGTGCAGCAACAACTCGATGGCCTGAGCAATGGCTTCGAAAGCAGCACCGCGGCGGCTGCCGCCACCTGGACTGCGGCAGTGGCCGAGCAGCAGCGCGCAAATCAGGTACTGACGCAGGAATTGCAGGGCACGCTGAGCCAGTTCGCCAGCACCTTCGACGCACGCTCCAGCGCCCTGGTCGATGCGGTGTCCAGGCGCATGGATCAGTCCAGCAGCGAGACGGCCAGTGCCTGGAACGATGCGCTGGCGCAGCAACGCGACGCCAGCGCCGCCCTGGCGAGCCAGCACCAGGGCGCGCTGGCGGCCGCCACCGCCAGCTTCGACACGCATGCCGCCGCCCTGGTCGGCACGCTGCAGCAATCGCATACCGACCTGCAGGCCGCGCTGGAAGCGCGCGATTCCCAGCGCCTGGCGCTGTGGAGCGAGCGCTTCACCGCGATGAGCGCGGAGCTGACCACGCAGTGGGAACGCACCGGCGAACGCGTCACCCAGCAACAGCAGGCGATCTGCGACACCCTGGCCAGCACTGCCAGCGAGTTGTCCACGCAGGCGCAGGCACAGGCCAGCGCCACCATCAGCGAGGTGGCGCGCCTGATGCAGATCGCTTCCGAAGCGCCCAAGGCCGCCGCCGATGTAGTGGCCGAGCTGCGCCAGAACCTGTCCGAAAGCATGGTGCGCGACACCGCCATGCTGGAAGAACGCAGCAAGCTGCTCGCCACCCTGGACACCTTGCTCAACGCGGTCAATCACGCCTCCACCGAACAACGCGCAGCGGTGGATGCACTGGTCACCACCTCGGCGGACCTGTTGCAGCGCGTGGGCACACAGCTCACCGAACAGATCGGCAGCGAAACCGGCAAGCTCGGCGCGGTGGCCGCGCATGTCAGCGGCAGCGCGGTGGAAGTGGCCAGCCTGGGCGAAGCCTTCGGCGTGGCGGTGCAGCTGTTCAGCGGCTCCACCAGTGAGCTCAACGTGCGCCTGCAGCACGTCGCCAGCGCCCTGGACGCCTCGCTCGCCCGCAGCGACGACCAACTGGCGTATTACGTGGCGCAGGCGCGCGAGGTGGTGGACCTCAGCATGCTGTCGCAGAAGCAGATCATCGAAGAACTGCGCCAGCTCGATCGCGGCCGCAACGATGCCGGTGAGGCCGCTGCCGACGAGGCCAGCGCGGCATGAGCGACGAGATCGACATCGACGGCGAATCGGGCACACCGATCTGGGCCGCCTTCGGCGACCTGATGTCGGTGCTGCTGGGGGCGTTCGTGCTGATCTTGGTCGGGGTGATCGGCGTGCAGCTGCAGCTGTCCAGCCGCCTGGATGAAGAGGTCAGACAGCGCCAGGCCGAAGCGCAGCGCCGCAAGACGCTGGAGCAGGCGCTGGCCGCGCCCCTGGCCGCCGGCCGCGTGACCCTGGTCGATGGCCGCATCGGCATCCGCGGCAATGTGCTGTTCGCCTTCAATTCCGATCAGTTGCAGCCGGAAGGCCGCGAGGTGCTGAAGACACTGGCCGCGCCGTTGACCGAGTACCTGGCGGCGCGCGAGGAGATCCTGATGGTCAGCGGCTTCACCGATGACCGCCCGGTGCTGGGCGGCAACCGTCGCTACGCCGACAACTGGGAACTCTCCGCGCAACGCGCGCTCACCGTGACGCGTGCATTGATCGCCGAAGGCGTGCCGGCCGCGTCGGTGTTCGCCGCGGCCTTCGGGTCGCAGCAGCCGGTGGATTCCAATGCCGACGAAACACGCCGCGCCAGGAACCGCCGCGTGGAGATCGCGCCGATCGCGCGCCCTGCCACGTCGCGTGCCTCTTCTGCCGCCAAGCCCACAGCGGCCGCAGGCACGCGATGAGCACGCAGGCGACATCCGCGCACGCACGCCTGCAGCGCTGGCGCAGCCAGGGTGCCGACCAGCTGGATCCGGTGCGGTTCCACCTGATGGAGACGCTGGCCGCGCGGGCCGGCACCCAGGCCGAGGCGGTGCGCCAGGTGCTGGAAGAAAAGCTGGGCAGGCTGGTCGATGCGTATGCGGCAACGGTGAAGCAAGCGGCGCGTCGTCCTGTGGCTAGCGATGCCGCGCAGCCACTGCAACGCAGCGCGCTGGGCGCACTGGCCGAGCAGATGGCAGGCCATGCCGCGTTGATGGAAGTGGACAGCAGAAAGACCGCCACGGCCGACGCCACGCCGTTTCCCGAGCTGCCGGCGCTGGAGGATTTCCGTCGCACCTGGACCACGGTGCGCACCGCCAGCCAGGTGCGGCAGTCGCTGCAGGACGCCCCCAAGGACGCCGGCCCGCTCAATTCCAGCGTGCTGGTGCACCGCTGCATCAGCCTGATGCGCGAGTGCTCACCGGGCTATCTGCAGCACTTCCTCGGCTATGTCGATGCGCTGTCGTGGCTGGAACAGCTGCACAACGGTGGCGCGTTGGCCAGCGAGGACGCCGCAGCCGTGGCGCCCGGCAAGAAGCGCAGCAAGCGTCCTTCCACGCGGCGCAGCTAGCGCGACCAATCACGCACGCTGCGCTGCACGCGCACGCCGCTGGCGGATACCAGCCTGGCGCACGCACGGTGCGGTGGCAGCCAGTCCGACGGCCTGCCGTCGTTCGCACCCACCTGGCCGTCGCGTGCTCCATCGACCACGCAGGAGCGTCGATCATCGCTCAGCGTGGCACCGCACCGCTGCTCAAAACCGCAGCCGCACACCCACCGTCCAGCTGCGCGGCGCGCCGGGATACACCCACTGCTCGCTGTAGGAGAACGCGGCGTAGCGGCGGTCGGTGAGGTTCTCGACCTTGGCATACAGGCGCAGGCGCTCGCTCAGGTCGTAATGCCCGACCAGGCGCCACACGGTGTATGCAGGCAGCACGAAGTCGGTATTGCTATCCACCGAGCCCAGCCGCTCACCGGTATGCGACACGCCCACGCCCACCGCCGCACTGCGCTTGCCGGTCAACGGCTGCTCATAGTTGAGGAAGGCATTGCCGCTGAAGCGCGGCACGTTCGGGAAGCGGCGCCCCTCGGCCAGGCCGGTGCCGGCGGCGGCCTCACTGCTGCGCGTCACCTGCGAATCGGTATAGGCCAGGCCCACCGATGCGGCCAGACGCGGGGTCAGCCGCCCGAGCAGATCCAGCTCCACGCCCTGGCTGCGCATCTGGCCCACCGGCAGCGAAAAACTGGTGTCGGCCGGATCCAGGCTCAGCACGTTCTTCTTGTCGATGCGGAACGCGGCCAGCGTCGCTTCCAGGCCATCGCCGGGCTGCACGTATTTCAGGCCGGTTTCCAGCGAGCGGCTTTTCTCCGGCGCAAAACTCTGCCCGTCCGCACCCACGCCGCTGTTGGGACGAAAGCCGGCCGCAGCACTCGCATACAACGACAATGCCGCGTCGACATGGAAGATCACGCCCGCACGCGGGCTGACCACACCGTCGGAGGCGCGCTGCGTGGCGCCGCGCAGCTGGTTGTCGAGATCCTGCTGGTAGTGGTCGTAGCGCAGGCCGAGCAAGGCTTTCCAGCGCGCACCCAGATCGAGCTGATCCTGCGCATAGACGCCCCACACCTGTTGGCGTTCTTCGGTGTCGGTGATTGTGGCCAGCCGCCCCGGCTGCGCAACGCCGTACTGCGGCGCAAGCACGTCGATGCTGTACGGCGTGGCCGCAGAGCGTGCGCGCTGCTGAAAGCGGCTGTCGTCGAAGCGATTGCCATCCACGCCGAACAACACGTTGTGGGTGACGCCACCCATCTGCAAGCTGCCAAGCAATTCGGCACGCGCAGCGATGTCGCGGCCCTGGTAATCGCGGTAGCGGCGCTCGCGGCGCAGCGTGCGCTCGTCGGCCTGCAGCGTCCACGGTTCGGTGGAAAACCCGCGCATGCCGCTGTCGCGATAGGTCGCCCCGCCCTGCAGCGACCAGGTCTGGTTCACGCCATGCACCACAAAGACCTGGTGCCCGGTGGAATGCAGGTCGATATCGCCATCGCGCGGCTCGCCCAGGAAACGCCCGGCCGGCAGCCGATTGGCATCGCCATCGATGGCGGTGACCCCGCGATCGAACGGCGCATGGATGCGCACGAACTCCAGCTCGTAGGACACCGTGGTATCGGGCGTCGGCATCCACAGCAGCGAGGGCGCCAGCAGCGTGTTGTCGCTGTCGACGGTGTCGCGGAAGCTGTGCTGATCCTTGTGCATGACATTCAGCCGATAGGCCAGGTTCTCGCCCAGCGGGCCGGTGCTGTCGAGCGCAGCGCGATAACTGTCAAAGCGCCCCGCCGACAGATCCACGCTGTGCTGCGGCTGGAACAGGGGCTTCTTGGTGACGATGTTGACCGCCCCGCCCGGCTCGCCGCGCCCGTACAACGCCGAGGCCGGGCCCTTGATCACCTCGATGCTCTGCGTGTTGGCGCCATCGCGCAGGCCGTTGTAGCCGCGGCTGGCGTTGAAGCCGTTGACCATGTAATCCGAGCTGAAATTGGGGTCGCCGGTGAAGCCGCGCATCGAGTAGCTGTCCCACAACCCGCCCAGGTTGTTGGCCTTGGTGATGCCGCTGGCCAGCTCCAGCGCGCCGGCCAGATCGGTGACCCCGGCGTCCTCGAGCAGGGTCTGGTCCAGCACGCGCGCACTGATCGGCAGATCGCGCAGCGGCGCATCGGTCTTGGTGGCGCCGGTCACGCTCAAGGCGCGGTACGGCGTGTACTGGCTGCGCACCTGCACCGTATCCAGATCGCGCGCCTGCGGCTCGGCGGCCGCGGCTAGGGGGCTGACGCCTGCGCAGCTCAGTGCACCGAGCAAGGGCAGCGTGTTGGACAGACGGCGGCGCGGGGTGGACATCGGGCAGGACTCCTGAAGCACCCGGGCACGCTGGGCCCGGGTCGCACGTGAGACAACGAAGGTTGAGGGGTGAAATGCAGCCGCTATGACGCGGGATCGGCACTTGCATCGAAACCTGGCGCGCGCCCGAAGTCCTCGCGCGTAAAGGGCCGGTCGCGAAACAGATAGCCGTAATAGAACGTCCGCAGCGCACGGTGATAGGTGCGGATGCGATCCTGATACGCCAGTTGCGCACGCAGGTCGGTGGCTGCCAGGCGCGTCAATGCAGCCTGCAACGCCACCGGTGGCAACACACTGGCCACGCGCTGCGCCAGCGCTTCGCGGCGCTGCAGGCCCTGGCGATACGCCGCAACCTGCGGCGCCACCTGCTGATCGCCGTTTTCGTGGAAGGCGAAATACCACTTGTAGTGGAACGCCCCGGTCAGCGGCGCCGAATCGGCCCACTGCGGGTTCTGCGCGTAGAAGGCCCGCATGGTGTCCTGGCGTGGAATATCCCAGGCACGGTTGACCGCCTCGCGCTGCAGCCGCGCGATCTCGCTGCCTTGATTGACCGGCACCGCCTGGTTGATCGCCACATGCGCCAACGCCGGCGCCACCAGCGCCAGCACCACCCAGCAGGTCGCCAGGGCGGTGGCATGCGCGGCCGGGCGCCAATGGATGCGCCCGACCAGCACCGACAGCAGCACCCAGAACAGCAGATAGGCGCAGGTCAGTGCCAGCACCGCGAGTTGTTGCAGCAGCGGCACCGCATTGACGCTTGCCGCGATCACAAACGGCACGCACAGACAGGCCAATACCGCAGCTGCACGTACCACCACGCGCCGCACCAGCAACGCCGTGCCCGCACCCGGCAGCGCCGCGAGCATGCGCGCGCGTCCGGCCTCGCGCTCACCCGAGCGCAGATCGAACAGCAGTGCGATCACGAACAAGGGCAGCAGGAACACCAGCACGAAGGCGTAGTCGAAGCGCCCGGCCAGTGCCAGCTCCGGGTTGTAGCTGTCGCCATCGTGGATCTGCGCTTCCAGGCCCAGCGCGCGCACACGCAGGATGTACGGCGAGACATCGCGCATGCCCACCGCGGCAAATGCCAACGGCGTGGGCAGGTCCCAGGTCGGGTGGAAGCTGTAGTAGGCCGCGCTGCCCGCGTCGTTGGAGCGCGCCACGTAGTCCTGCACCGCCGCGATATCTTCCTGTTGCAGCGCCGCAATGCGCGCAATATTGGCGCGCTGCGCGGCGATGACATGCTGGCCGGAGAGCAGGCTGCACACGGTCAGCACCGCCAGCAACAGCAAGCCGGCCAGCGCGGCGCGTGCGCGCAGCAACAGCAGCAGTTCGTATTTCCACAGCAGCATCAGCGCGCCACTCCCACACGCCGGCCCGCGGCGACCAGCATGCACAGCGCAGCCAGCAGCCAGGCAGCGACCAGGCCGAGCGCGGCGCCTGCGGCCCGCAGCACCTCTGTCGTGGCCGGCGGCTGGAATGCGAACACCGGAATCTGCTGCCAATGCGCGGAGGAGATGCGTTTGCGTTGGTCGGCGCCGGCATCCTGCGCGGTGTCGTCGGCCATGCTCACCGCATCGGCCTGCAGCTGGTTAAGCTGCTGCACCAGCGTGTAGCGGTAACGCTCGGCCTGGGCGAGAAACCGCTCGTGCGCACGCAGGTCGGTTTCCGCCAGCGTCATCGACAACGTGCGCAGTGCAACCGTGGGGCTCAGCAAGGCGAACGTGCGCACCAGCAGATTCTGTTGCTGCTGGATGGCCGAATCGCGCGCGGCATAGCGCTCGAACAGGCCCGATGTCAGCCGCTCGCCTTCCAGCGCTAGCAGGCCCTTGTAGTTCACCGGCAGCTCTTCCACCCGCTGCACGCCATAGCGCGCCAGCGTCTGCTGCTTGAACTGCGCAAAGTGCGGGTCATCCGGGTTGTGGCTGTCGCCGAGGGTGCGCAGGTCGCGCTGGATCGCCACATCGGTTTCCAGCCGCGTCGGCAGGCGATATGCGGCACTGGCCACATCCGGCGCCAGGCGCGGCACCAGCAGGGCCAGCCACACCCACACCGCCAGCGACACCAGCAGCGCATCGCGGCCGCGCCGGCACAGCATCGACACCGACAGCACCAGCGCGCACCACACCAGCAGATACACCGCATACGCCAGTATCAGCAGTGCGACCCGCAGCGCCTGGCCCGGCAACAACGCAACCGGCACCAGCCCGACCAGGGCCGGCAATAAACAGGCCGCCGCCACCGCGGCAAGCGCCAGATATTTGCCGCCGAACAATTGCCGGCGCGTGGCACCCTGCAACAACAGCGCACGCAAGGTGCCGGTCTCCTGCTCGCGCGCCACCGCGCCATAGCCCAGGAACACCAGCAGCAGCGGCGCCAGCACCTGCAACACGAACGCAGGCGTCAGTTGTCCGAAGCGCACCAGCAACGAACTCTGGCGCACATCGCCGAAGTTGGCGGTGTTCTGGCGGTGACCTTCCAGGAACATGCTGTTGCCGGTGAACGCGTCCACGCCGGCATCGAACGCAGCCAATGCAGGCAGCGGGCGATAGATGAAATGGCCGTAATGCACCACCCGATGCGGGTGGCGATCCGGCTGCGCCTCGAAGGCCTGCTGTGCGGCCAGTTGCTGGCGCGCGCGGAACGCGGCCACCTCGCGCTGATGATGCGCAGCGGTCAATGCCGCCACCAGCGTGAGCAGCATCAGCAACACCACACCGATGGCAGCGGAACGATTGCGCGCCATGTAACGCAGCTCTTCGCGCGCGACCAACAGCACCGCACTCATGCAGCCTGATCCTGGTTGCGCGTAAAGCGCGCATGCAAGGTGCGCACGTCGAAGCCGCTGTCGCCGGCACCGATGTCCCCGGCGATGCGCCCGTGTTCCAGGAACCCGATCCGGTCGGCCACCTCCACTGCGCCGAGCAGGTCGTGGGTGACCATCAGCACCGCGCCGCCACGCTCGCGCACGCTGCCGACCAGCCGGTTGAAGTCGGCGATGGCGCGCGGGTCCAGGCCGGAGGTGGGTTCGTCCAGCAGCAGCACCGGCACCCGGCGCAGCGTGGCCACCGCGATCGCTACCTTCTGGCGCATGCCCTTGGAAAACCCCGCCAGCCGCTGGCGCCAGGCCTCGTCCTGCAGACCGGCAGCGGCCAGCGCCTGGCCGATCTCGGCCTGGCTGCGGCGCTGGCCGGCCAGCGCCAGCAGGTAGTCGGCATTTTCCAGCGCGCTCAGGTGCTCGTAGAGCGCAACGTTTTCCGGCAGATAGGCCAGCCGCGTACGCGCGGCACCGGGGTCGGCGACCGGGTCGATGCCATCGATGCGCAGGCTGCCGGCGCTGGGTTTGACGAAACCGAGCAGGCTGGAAAGCGTGGAGGACTTGCCGGCGCCATTGCCGCCCAGCAAGGCGTAGACGCTGCCGGGGGCGACCTGCAGATCCAGCCCCTGCAGCACGGCGCGGCCACGATAGGCCACATGGAGGTTGCTGATCGAGATCGCGGGAGCGGCGTGGGGACTGGAAGGCATGGCAAGGCAGTAGTTCAACGAAATGATACGTTATCACATTGCGATTGAGGCCTGAAATGCGCCGTCATCGCGAGACGACAGCTGCCCGATACCGCCGCGACCGTCAAAGCGAGCGCCGCCGGTCAAATGTTACTGTATTACGCAACCGCCCCCGGTGCGTGCAGGTGTTCGGCAATCCCTGCGACGCGCGGCTGCACCTGGAGAGACCCACCACCCAGGCGCACGCAGGCGCACGCAGGCGGCTGGAACCTTGATGCGGCACGGCGCTCTTCAAGCGCCGCCGCCTTGCCGGCGCAGCCATCCAGGATCAGCACGCCTTGCCACGTCTTCCCCCTCAATCGAGATCCCGTACGTCCCACATGACTTCCGATACGCGCCCCTTTGCTCCGCACGCTTCGTCCCTTCCCGCACGCGCCCGCGACAACACCATGGCCGAGACCACGACCACGGCCCGCGGCGCCACGCGTGCCGCTGCCGGCCTGCTCGCCGCAACCCTGTTCACCGCCGCGCAGGTGGGCGCGCAGTCCATCGACACCAGCGCACCACTCCCGCCGGTGCGCGCCTGGCATGGGGCCAGCGAGGCGTTGATCGCCACGCCGGACGATCCGTGGAGCACGCCGGCGGAGCGCTGCGATTTCGCCAGCACGCCCAGTTACGACGAAACGCGCGCCTGGCTGGAACGCCTGGTCGCCGCCTCGCCGCTGCTGTCGTTGGAGGTCTTCGGCAAGAGCAGCGAGGGCCGCGACCTGCTGCTGGTACGCGCGCACAAGGGCGCGCCGGGCAAGCCGGTGGTGCTGGCGCAGGCCGGCATCCACGCCGGCGAGATCGATGGCAAGGATGCCGGCCTGATGTTGCTGCGCGATATCGCCCAACGCGGCAAGGACACCTTGCTCGACCAGGTGGATCTGGTGTTCGTGCCCATCCTCAATCCCGATGGCCACGAGCAACGCGGCCCGCTGATCGGCGCGGCCTTGCGCGGCCCGCAACAGATGGGCTGGAACACCACCACGCGCGGCATCAATCTCAACCGCGACTACCTCAACCTGGAAGCGCCGGAAACCCGCGCGATGGTCGCGCTGCTGCACACCCTCGACCCGGCGCTGTACATCGACCTGCATGTCAGCGGCGGGCTGGATCATCAGTACGACATCACCTTCACCTTTGCCGGCTGGGGCACCTACGCACGCTCGCGTGCCACCGCCGACTGGCTGCAACAACGCTTTACGCCGGCGGTGAACACCGCGCTGCGCAGCCAGGGCCATGCACCTGCGATCTATCCCAGCCTCATCGACGAAGACGCGCCGCGCTCGGGCCTGCGTTACTCGCCGGAAGGCCCGCGCTATTCCACCGGGTATGGCGACTTCGCCGGCATCCCCACCGTGCTGGTGGAGAACCACCGCCTGAAGTCGTACCGGCAGCGCGTGCTGGGCGACTATGTGCTGCTGGAAGCAGCACTGCGCGTGGTTGGCCGCGATGCAAGAAAGATCGCTGCGGCCAAGCGCGCCGATCGCGCGGCCCGCCCTCAGGAGCTGATGGTCGCCTGGGAACGCCTGCCACAGCCGATCGCCCAGGTGCCGTTCCAGGGCGTGACCTACACCCGCGCGTTCTCGCCGGTGTCCGGCCGGCAGGAACTGCGCTGGGAAGGCCGCGACGAAACCTGGACCATGCCGGTGATCGGCTATCGCCAGACCCAGGCCGTAGGCTATCCGCTGGCCTGGTGGATCCCGCCCGGCAACGACGATGTGATCGCACTGCTGCAGGCGCATGGCATCGCCTACGAACGCCTGCAACAGCCGCGCCAGCTCAGGGTGCAGCAGATCCGCGTGGTGAAACAGGGCCACGCCCAGATACCGCAGCCCGACGAAGCCGACGAAACCTTCGCCGCCGGCAGCATCCGCGTGCCCGCCGATCAACCGATGCGCATGCTGGCGGCCGCGTTGCTGGAACCGGCCAGCAGCGACTCGCTGCTGGCCAGCGGACGCTTTCGCAATGCCGGCAGCCCCGATAGCGGCTTGTACGGCACCGAGCTGGTGGATTTCACCGAGCGCGTGCTGCACAACGACGCCGCCCTGCGCGCCGCGTTCGAACGCAAGCTCGCAGACGATGCCGCCTTCCGCGCCGATGGCGATGCGCGGCTGCAATGGATCTATGCGCGCTCGCCGTACGTGGCGATCACCGGGTGGCGTTATCCGGTGCGGCGTCAGCTGGTGGAATGAAAATGTCGCATGCCGGTTGCAGACGGGGCGGCAGTAACCGTTTCCAGTCGCGCGTCAGCCGTTATCTGGCGACGCGTGCATAGCCGACCAGACTTTCGAAAGCGGCAACGCACCCGCGCCAAGTAACTGGCGCGTTTGCCCGAAGTAACTCAACAACGCCACGCCTGGCCTGCCAGTGCGTGGCGTTTTTTTTTTGCACGCGCACGCGCTGCAAAGGTGGCAAATGCCGGTTTCTGCCGCCTAAAACGCGCTGTGGCTGGTGTCACCCACTGGGTTCCACCGACGCGGACGATTATGTCCGTAGATAGTCGTGCTCGCTGTTTCAAACACGCCAATCAATTGCCTCGATAGAGCAAAACTATCGCCCGCTTTTTTTGCGCGCGTTGGATTCTTAACCGGCCAATCCCGATTGTAAAAATCCTGCTAAAGCAACGATGCAGACGGCCGCTACCGCATTCCAGGGCGTCACGGCGCCCATCTCCGTTTTTGCCCGCGCGCCATCGATGGTGCTGCGTCCATCACCCACCCAGCCGAGATTTCAATGAAATTGACCGTCAAGCTTCTCAGTGGCGCCATCGCCCTGGCATCGTCGACCTGCGCCTACGCGCAGCAGGACGCGATGTTTTCCTTCAGCGGCTTCGGCACGCTGGGTGTGGTGCATTCGACCGAGGACCAGGCCGACTTCACGCCCGACATCCAGACCGTGGAAGGTGCCGGCGCCAGTCACTCCACCTCGGCGCGCCCGGACTCGCGCATTGCCGGCCAGGTCAACGCCAACTTCACCGAGAAGTTCACCGGCGTGCTGCAGGTGACCAGCGAATACGCCGAGCGTGCCGATTACACGCCGAAGGTCACCCTGGCCCACGTGAAGTATCAGTTCGGCCCGCAGTTCGCCGCGCGCCTGGGGCGCATCACCGCGCCGCTGTACATGCTGTCCGAATACCAGCGCGTCGGCTACGCCACGCCGTGGGTGCGTCCGCCGTACGAGGTCTACAACTATCTGCTGCCGATGGACGGCGTGGAAGGCGTCTACACCATCAACGCCGGGCAGAGCGTGGTCAGCGTGCAGGGCTTCTATGGCCGCATCGACTCCAAGAAGGCCGACGTGGACGCGCTGCGCGGTCTGGCCATCGGCCTGGAATCGGGCGCATCCACCTTCCGTGCCGGCTACATCGTCGGCACCAGCACCTTCGACACACCGTCGCTGGATCGCCTGTTCTCGGCCTATCAGCGCATCAATCCCGCGCTGGCCGATCGCCTGACCACCTATGGCGTGGACGGCAGCTTTGCCAGCGTGGGTTATGCCTACGATCCGGGCAACTGGTTCCTGCGCAGCGAAGTGATCCGCGCCGATTACTCGCCTTCGCTCAACGGCAAGACCACCTCCGGCTATCTCAGTGTCGGCGGGCGTTTCGGCACGCTGACGCCGTCGATCACCTATGCCAACGTCGATCGCAAGGGCCCGAGCATCGCGCCCGGCCAGGATCCGGTCGGCGTGATGACGCGCGCACTGGCGCAGGCCGAGAGCGGCCGCCACAGCTTCACCGCCGCGCTGCGTTGGGATGCGCGTGAGAGCGTTGCGTTCAAGCTGCAGGCCAGCCACATCAACAACAACGCGGGTTCGTTCGGATCGTTGAACAACATCCAGCCGGGCTTCCGTCCGGGCGGCAGCTACAACCTGCTGTCGGCCTCCGTCGACTTCGTGTTCTAAGAGAGCCCCCATGACCATTTCCAAGTGTTTTGCAGTCTCGCTGCTTGCCGCGTTGTCGCTGACCGCGTTCTGCGCCAATGCCGATGTCGTGGTGGTGATGGCGGCCAAGGGCGGCCCGGACAGCCTCAGCGCCGCACAGGTGTCGCAGATCTTCCTGGCCAAATCCAGCAGCCTGCCCGGTGGCGGCGCAGCGGTGCCGATCGACCAGGAAGAAGGCGTGGCCACCCGCGATGAGTTCTACAAGAAAGTCGCTTCGCGCGATTCGGCGCAGCTGAAGTCGTACTGGTCGCAGCTGATGTTCACCGGCAAGGCGCAGCGTCCCAAGCGTGTCAGCGGCGACGACGCGGTCAAGAAGGCCGTCGCCGCCACGCCGGGCGCCATCGGCTACATCAGTGCAAGCGCAGTCGACCCCAGCGTCAAGGTCGTCCTGAAGCCGTGACCCGCCCCCTGCTCGAGACTCACGTCATGAGACGCATCCTGTCGCTACCGTTGTTCTGGAAAATCCTGATGCCGGCCGCGGTGGCGATCCTTTGCCTATCGAGCTATGTGGCCTTCAGTACGCTGGTGTTCCACCGCAACAACGATCGCCTGGAAGCGGTACGCGACGTGCATTTTCCGCTGCTCGACGCCATGACACGCAACGTGGCTGCGCTGGACAAGCTCATCAACGGGCTCAACGGCGCCGCTGCCGCCGGCGATGCCGACATGCTGGCGGCCACCAAGCCGGTGGCCGAAGAGATCCACGCTTCCTACGTGAAACTGCAGAAGGCCGATCCGGCCAATGCCAGGGAGCTTGCCCGGCTGGGCAAGCAGTTCGACGACTACTACGGCCTGGCCCAGGGCGTGGCCGCCGCGTTCGTGGAGCAGCGCGAACCCGACGCGGCGCAGATGAGCGCCATGGCGCCGGCACTGGAGACCTATCGCACCACCCTGACCGCCATGCAGAAGCGCGCCGATGCACGCTTCCGCGGCACCGTGCAGGAAGCGGTGGACAGCTCGGTGGCGGCAAGCCTCGGCGGGCTGGTGCTGGGTGTGGTCGGTGCGGTGCTGTGCATCGCCTTCGGCTGGATCGTGGCACGCGCCATCACCCAACCACTGAACCGTGCGGTGGGCATTGCGCATGCGGTGTCCTCGGGCAAGCTGGACAACAGCATCTCGATCGACCGCAACGACGAGGTCGGCCAGCTGCTGCAGGCGATGGACAGCATGCAGCGCCAGCTGCGTCGGGTGATCCAGGCGCAGACCGACATGGGCGACAGGCACGAGGCCGGCATGGTCAGTCACCGCATCGCCGAGCAGGAATTCCCCGGCGAATTCGGCAGCATGGTGCGTGCCAGCAATGCGCTGGTGTCCAGCCATATCGCGGTGACGATGCAGATCGTTGCATTGACCGAACGCTATGCCGCCGGCGACCTGTCGCAGCAGCTGGAGCCGTTGCCGGGCGAGAAGGCGGTGATCAGTCAATCGATCAACGATGTGCGGGCCAGCCTGCTGTCGATCAACGGCGAGATCAAGCGGCTGGCATCGGCCGCAGCCGCGGGCGACTTCAGCGCACGTGGCGACGAGACCGCGTTCGAGCATGACTTCCGCCAGATCGTGGTGGACCTCAATCACCTGATGGGCAGCTCGGACAAGAGCCTGGGTGCGGTGTCGCAGGTGTTGCAGGCGATTGCCGGCGGCGATCTGACCACGCGCATGCACGGCGACTTTGCCGGCGTGTTTGCGCGCATGCGCGACGATGCCAACACCACGGTGGATCGCCTGACCGACATCGTCGGGCGCATCCAGCACTCCTCGTCCGAGATCGATACCGCTGCCGGCGAAATCGCCGCCGGCAATCAGGACCTGTCGCGGCGTACCGAACAGCAGGCAGCCAGTCTGGAAGAGACCGCCGCCTCGATGGAGGAGCTCACCTCCACCGTCAGGCAGAACGCCGAACATGCGCTGCAGGCCAACGAGCTGGCACGCAGTGCGGCCAGTGTGGCTTCGAAGGGCGGCGAGGTGGTCAGCCAGGTGGTCGGCACCATGTCGGGCATCGAAACCTCATCGAAGAAGATCGCCGAGATCATCTCCGTCATCGATGGCATCGCCTTCCAGACCAATATCCTGGCCCTGAACGCGGCCGTGGAAGCGGCGCGTGCCGGCGAACAGGGCCGTGGATTTGCAGTGGTGGCCTCGGAAGTGCGCACGCTCGCCCAGCGCTCGTCCGCTGCAGCCAGGGAGATCAAGGAGCTGATCGACGCCTCGGTGGGCAAGGTGGCCGAAGGCTCGGTGCTGGTGCACAAGGCCGGCACCACCATGACCGAGATCGTCGCCAGCGTGAACCGGGTCACCGACATCATGGGCCAGATCACCGCCGCCTCCAGCGAACAGTCGGCCGGTATCGAACAGGTCAACCAGACGGTGATCCAGATGGACGAAACCACCCAGCAGAATGCAGCGCTGGTGGAAGAGGCCATGGCCGCGGCCCGGGCGATGGAGAAGCAGTCCAGCACCCTGACCCAGTTGGTCTCGCTGTTCCAGCTGGAGCCTGCCGGCGCGCAGCAGCTGGAACGAGACGCCGCATAGGCGATCGACCGGATCCTCCCGCGATGTCCCCGACGCCCCTCTTCTGCATGGACTGCAGAAGGGGGGTTCCTGTATTCCCAGGCGGCAGACACGGGGGTGATCCGGCGTCGTTTCACGTAGCGCCACGCGCATGGCGCACCGACGACGATCGGTGCAGTGTCCCGACGTCGCTCCCGGCGTGCTCCCCCTGCCAGCCAGCGCTGGCTTACCCGACCTGGACATGCGGGGTTGTCCGACACCCGCGACCGCGCTTTACCGATGGCGCAACGGCGCGCCATCGCGAAAGCCCGGTTCGGAAGGCGCGTCTGCGCACTCTATGCATACCCCTGCGCTTATCGACTGCCGGGTCATATGCCGAACAATGCGCAAAACAGATCACAGTTCTGCGGAAAAAAGTGGCGCGACCGCACAGTCCTCACGGCTACGTCACCACCAAGCAACATTTGCATGCGATAGCTGTCGCGCTCGCTGAACACCGAGCCAACTGTCCCCCATCCAGCGCGCGTTCCGCTGAGCGTCGATCTGCCCCCCGGCAGCCGGCGGTGGCCTCGTGCGTCCGATCGATTTCCAGGAGATTCACACCCATGCGCTTCCGGACTTTCTTCGCCGTCCTGCTCTTCACCGCTGCCAGTGCCAGCGCAAACGCCCAGGTCGTCACCCTCAACAAGGGGGGCTACACCTTGCGCTACGACTGCACCAACCACACCGCGTTGCGCTATGAGTATGTCCTGCAGGCCGATACCGGCTCGGCGGCGCGTCCGTCCAGTTTCAATCTGGATACCGAACTGCCCAGCGGCTGCGCCGGCCAGACCTCCACGGCCTCCTACGCCAGCGTGCGCACCGGCTACGATCGCGGCCACCTGGTGACCTCCAACCACATGGACTACAACGCGACCTACATCCGTCGCGCCAACCTCATGTCCAACATCGTGCCGCAGGTGGCCAGCTTCAATCAGGGCATCTGGGTGCGCGCGGAAAACGTGGCCGAGTGTTACCGCGACATCGCCAGCGTGCAGGTCTACGGCGGCGTGATCTACAGCGATACCACCAACGATTACTTCCTGAGCAGCCACGGCATCCGCACCCCGGATTTCTTCTGGAAGACGATCATTACCGCCAACCCCGGCGGCGGCACCCGCGCGATCAGCTGGCTGATTCCCAACAGCGCCAACCTCGGTTCGCTGGACAGCTACATCGTCAGCATCGACGAACTGGAAGACCTCTACGGCGCCAGCACCATCGGCATCACCGCACCGGCCGACGTCAAGGCCATGCTGCCCGCCACCACCTGGCCGCAGCCGAGCAATTGCGACCTGGGCTGAGCGCGGGCTGCGCGCGTCTCTCGCCGCGTCGATCAACAGCGGCTGACGCCATGTTGCGAGCAGTTGTCAGGTGGGTGCGGACGGCGCGCCCGGAACCGGAGTGTCCGCATGGCCCTTGCCGATGCCGGGCACCGGCCGTGCCCGCCTGGCGCTGAGCGCAGCAGCCTGGCCAGCCGCGCTCCATAGGGGGCGTGTGATCCAGCAGACAAGGCCCGGGATTCCCGGGCCTTGTCGTTGCAGGCAGCGCCACGCATGGCCCGCCGCAACGCGCACTCAGGCTTCGGGCGCGACAAGCGCGGCAAACCAGTCCGCGTAGGGCGTGTTCTTGACCAGATGCCGATTGAAGTCCTTTGCGCCATCGCTCCACCACACCGGGCCGCGCTCTCCCAGCGCCGTCTTGGCACGGTCCACGGCCGCACGCGCTGCAGCCAGCCGCCCGGCATCGTCATCGCGCCTGGCCGCCTTGACCGCGCGCCGCGCATCCATCAACGCGCCGACCAACCCGGCACGCACGTCTTCGCGCAGATGCGGGTTGGCGGTACGCCAGAGCCGGCCACGCACGATCAGATACCGGCCATCGGGCGTGGTGACGGGCGCAGCGGCGGCCGTCATTGCCAACGCACTCGCAAACAACCCTGTAGCGGGCAGGCCAAGCCGCGCCTACTCGACCCGCGCAAAGCGGGGACGCGCAACGCCGTCCACCTCGACCTGCGCGACGAACATCGCATACGGCCGCACCCACAGACCGACGTCGCTGTCCAACGGGCGGTAGAGCACCAGCGGGGCCAGCGTCTCGCTGCAGCGCACGACGCCGAGCACGTCATAACGGCCGCCCTTGAAGTGGCGGTACTGGCCCAACGCGATGCTGGGTAATGGCGACAGAGAGGTGTCCATGGATGTCACAGGATGGGCAGCCCCCAAGTCTAGGCAGCCCGGCCCGCGACAGCCAGCACATGCCGCGCAACCGGCGGCATGCGGGTGTCACCGATGCACGGCGCGGACAACGCCACGACGTGCTTACTGGTCGTCGTCCTCTTCGTCCTCTTCGTCTTCGTCGCCCAGGTCGCTATCGTCCTCCACCGGGTCCTCGATGCCATCGTCGTCATCGATCTCGCTGTCCTGCGCAGGCCCTTCCTGGATTGGCGCAGTGTCCCTGCCTGGCGCCTTGACGCCATTGGGCGGGGTCGGATCGTCCACGCCGCGATTGCCGTTTTCGTCGTTGCTCATGGTCAGCTCCAGCGGTGAAAGACCGCACGGCCACCCTCCTCCCGCCGATGTGACGTGCACGTGTGTCCTGCACGATCGCAGCGCAGCCCATGCCGGCCACGCCTGAGCCGAGCGGGCGCCACCGCATCCGGCCGGTGCCTGTGGCCGTACTGATGAAAACGCCCACGGAGTCACCCGCATGCCGAGCTTGATCCGCAACCTGGAAAACCTGCTCGCCGCCTGGAAAGCCGAGGCCAGCACCTTCGATGCCTGCGACATGCCGGCCTCCGCGCTGGCCTTCCGCGACTGCCACCGTCGCCTGTCCGCGTTGCTGGACGAACATGCGCGCCACACGGCCGCGCCAGTGGTCGAGCGGGCCGCGCACGAGCAGCAGAACTCAGTGCCCCAGCTGCAGGCGCGCGCCATCGCGCCGATGGGTTCCTAGGGTGTCGATCAGCGTGTCGCTGGCCTGATTCACGCCCATCACCTCGACCTCGGCGCCGTGCGCGCGCAGCTTGAACACCACCCGATCCAGCGCCGCCACCGCGCTGATGTCCCAGAAGTGCGCGTGGCTCAGATCGATCAGCACCTTGGGCGGCGTGCCCGGGAAATCGAAGCTGGCCACGAACTGCCCGGCCGATGCAAAGAACACCTGGCCGCGCACCGCATACACGCGCACCCCGTCGTCACGCTCGCTGGCCTGCACCTGCAACATGCGCCCGACCTTGCGCGCAAAGAACAACGCCGACAGCAGCACCCCGGCCAGCACGCCGCGGGCCAGATCGTGCGTCCACACCGTGACCACGACGGTGCCCAGCATCACCACCGACGAACTCCCCGGGTGCGTGCGCAGATCGCGTAGCGAGCCCCAGCTGAAGGTGCCGATGCTGACCACGATCATCACCGCCACTAGTGCCGCCATCGGAATCTGGCGCACCCAGGGCGCGCCATACACCACCATCAACAGCAGGACGACGCCGGCCACCAGGCACGACAGGCGCCCGCGTCCGCCCGAGCGCACGTTGATCACCGATTGCCCGATCATCGCGCAGCCGGCCATGCCACCGAAGCACCCGGCCAGCAGGTTCGCCAGTCCCTGGCCTGCGCATTCGCGGTTGCGCTGCGACGGGGTGTCGGTGAGGTCTTCGACAATCTGTGCAGTCATCAGCGACTCCAGCAGGCCCACCACGGCCAGCGTCGTCGACACCGGCAGCAGGATGCGCACGCTGTCCCACGTCAGCGGCACGTCCGGCAGCAGGAACACCGGCAGGCTGTCGGGCAGACGGCCCATGTCGCCCACGTTGCGGATGTCGATGTGCCAATACGCGCACACCGCCGTCAGCACCACGATGGCGACCAGCGGCGAGGGAATCGCCGTGGTGAAGCGCGGCAGCAGATAGATGATGGCCAGGCCCGCCGCACACACCGCATGCACCGGCCATGGCATGCCGACCAGCTCCGGCAGCTGCGCCAGGAAGATCAGGATCGCCAACGCATTGACGAAGCCGGTGATCACCGAGCGCGAGACAAAGCGCATCAATGCACCCAGGCGCAATGCCGCCGCGATCAGCTGCAGCACGCCGGCCAGCACGGTGGCCGCCAGCAGATACTGCAGCCCGTGTTCCCTGACCAGGTCCACCATCAGCAACGCCATTGCGCCGGTGGCAGCCGAAATCATCCCGGGCCGGCCACCGGCGATGGAAGTCACCACCGCAATGCAGAACGCCGCGTACAGCCCGACCTTGGGGTCGACACCGGCAATGATCGAAAACGCGATGGCTTCGGGAATCAGCGCAAGCGCGACCACGATGCCGGCGAGCACATCGCCACGCACGTTGCCGAGCCATTGCTGGCGCAACGAGAAAACTCTGGACATTGAAACGCCTCCGCGCACCGGCAAACACACGGCGCGACTACATGAACGTCAAACACCTGGACCTTCGCAGCAACTGCGAGCGCGTGATGCCTTAGGTCAGGGTGGTGTCATGTGTCGGAGGAAATCGCACTGGACGAAGCTTCATGCTAACGCGCTGATGTCGGTGTGCACAACCGATGGCGCGCTGCTGCGCATGCACATCGAGCAGTCGAAGCCGGGCAACGCTGCCGATGCCGGAACACCACCAATGCGCAGGCCGCTGGAAGATCCCTACTGGCATCGCATGGTGCCGCTGGCGCGGGGCAAGCTGCATGCGTCGCGGGCGCAGGGCATTGCCGGAGACGCCGTCTACATTCGGTGGATGTGCCGGACCAGCACGCGCCTTGTCGCTTCAGCCACTGCCGGCAGCACGTGGCTCAGTCATCGCCGAGCACACGCTCGCCCATCAGTTCGCGCTCGCGCTTTTCCAGTTCCTCGGCATAGCGCTTGCGCACGAAGCTTTCCGACAACACGCCCAGCACCTTGCGTTGGGCATCGATCACCGCCAGCTCATCGGCCTGCGTGGCATCGAAGACCTTCATCACCGCCACGATGTCGGTGTCTGCCAGCAATGCCGCGTCGCGGTGGCTGGCGTAGTCGCTCACCGGTGCATCGGCCTGCACGTTGTCCGCATACAGCACCGCCAGCGGCACCACACCGGCGTAATGGCCGGCGGCGTCTTCCAGCACCACGCGTTGCGTGGACCCCAACGGAAACCGCCGGCGAAACTCGCTCACCGTGGTGTCGTGCGCCGTGTGGTTGGCGTCCTTGCGCATCATCTTGCCGGCCGACAGATTGCGCACCCAGCCCACGTCGCGTGCGCTGCGGATGTTTTCGCCACGTAGATGCAGGCGCCAGGTGGAGAACGAATAGCCAAACACCTGGCGCACCACCGTATTGGCCACCAGCACCGCCACCATCACCGCGCTCGCCAGCACAAAGTCGTGCGTGCCTTCCAGGATCAGCATGGCCATCGTCATCGGCGCACCGACAATGGCTGCCGCCAACGCGGCCATGCCCACCAACGAGGCGCTGGTGATGTCCACCGCCGCGGCGCCGACCAGCAGGTTCAGGAACACCGCAAACAGGCTGCCCACCAGCGAGCCCATGAACAGCGAAGCGAAGAACAGGCCGCCACGGAAGCCGAAACCCAGCGAGATGCCCGACGCGATGCATTTGAGCACCAGCACACCGGCCAGTACCTGCAGCGTGCTGCTGCTGGTCAGGTCCAGGTGCAGGGCGCCATGCCCCGACGACAGCACCTGCGGCGAATACATCGCCAGCGGAATCAGCAGCAATCCGCCCACCACCGGGCGGCCCCAGATCGGCAGCGCGATCCGCCCTACGGCGCGTTCGATACCGGCCACCAGCCGCATCACCGCGATGCCGATCAACGCGCAGGTCAGCCCCAGCGCGATATAGATCGCATAGTCGCGCGGCTGCAATTGATAGGCGACCGCCGCCGGCAGCGAATACGGTGCGGCACCGAGCGCATTGGCCATGAACGCGCCGGCCAATGCCGCTGCGGCCACCGGCGCAAGCGCCGAGGGCGTGTAGGCGCCGATCACGATCTCGAACGCGTAGAACGCACCGGCCAGCGGCGCCCCGAACGCACCGGCGATCGCGCCGGCCGCACCGGCACCGACCAGCGTGCGCATGTCGGCCCGGCGGACCCGCAACACACGGCCCAGCTGCGAACCGGCGCCCGCGCCCATCTGCGTATAGGTCGCCTCCAGCCCCACCGATGCACCAACGCCGTTGGACAGCAGCGTCTGCACCGCAACGATCAGGTTGTCGCGCATCGACATGCGCCCGCCGTGCAGGGCATTGGCTTCCACCGCATCCACCAGCGGCCGCTTGCGCCGCCGCGCCAGCAAGGCCATCAGGCCCACCAGCAGGCCGCCCAATGGCAACACCAGCAACTGGGTGGTGGTGATCGCTTCGGCGGTGCTGAGCCGCTCGCCCGGCGCGAGCGTGTACAGCCAGGCCTGCAGCGCGTGCGCAATACCGGCCTGCACCACCATCAGTGCCGCCGCGATCAGCCCCACCACGGCTGCCAGCCCGATGAACCACAGATCGTTGGCGCGCAACTGCCGGCGCAACCACTCCAGCGGCCGGCGCCAGGGTGCGACTGCCGGGTGCACGACATGCGTGGGGTTGTGAGGAAGTGGCTGCATGGAAGACCAGCGCTCCGCCGGATCAGGGTGCCGGCGCGCGGGGAGACGTCAGCGATGCGGCCTAGTGTGCAGCAACCTGGCTGACCTGCCGCAGTCTGGCCGCGGCAGGGCACGCAACGAACACGGCGGCGCAGCGGGCGCCGGCCACGCGCCGGGGGACGGCGCGCTCACCCCAGCGCACACAGCGGCTTTTCGCCTGGCCGTAATGTGAGCACACGCACGCCGGTACGCGTCACCGCCACGGTGTGCTCGAACTGCGCCGACAACGTGCCGTCACGCGTACGTACCGGCCAGCGATCCGGCTCGGCGCGGATCGCCGCCCTGCCCTGGTTGAGCATCGGCTCGATGGTGAACACCATGCCTTCCTGCAGCGGCATCCCGGTGCCGGCATGCCCGTAATGCAGGATCTGCGGCTCCTCATGCATCTGCCGGCCGATGCCATGCCCGCAATATTCCTTCACCACGCCATAGCCCTGCTCGCGCGCATGCCGCGCGATCGCATGACCGATGTCGCCCAGCCGCGCGCCCGGACGTACCGCGGCAATCCCCTTCCACATCGCCTGATAGGCAGCCCGCACCAACCGCCGCGCCGGATACGCCACCTCGCCCACCAGGTACGTCGTGCTGGAGTCGGCGATATAGCCGTTCTTTTCCAGCGTGATATCCAGATTGACGATCTGCCCGTTGCGCAGCACGTCCGCAGCCGATGGCACGCCGTGGCACACCACATCGTCGATCGAGGCATTGAGCACGAAGGGAAAGTCGTACTGACCCTTGCTGGCCGGCCGCGCGTCCAGCTCATCGACAATCATCCGCTCGACGAAGTCGTTGAGTTCCAGCGTGCTGCGGCCTGCCAGCGGCAGCCGATCCAGCGCATGGAACACCTGCGCCAGCAACGCCCCGGCGGTGGCCAGCAGCGCAATCTCCGCCGGCTGCTTGATCATGCCCGCGCCGGTTTCAAGGATGGCGGCCGCACGCCCGCCGCACGCAGCTGCTGCGCCACGATCTGCTGAAACGACAACTCCGGATGCATCTCGCACAGCATGCCGACCTTGATCCAGAACGTGGCCTGCGCATTGATCGACCGGCTGGTCACCGTGCACGCGCGACGTAGCTGATCGTGCAGTTCGTCATCGATATTGACGATGCCCATGCAAGCTCCAATGTCAGGAATATACGAATCGTATATGAAACGTATATCCGCGCACAAACGCCGGTACATGCCCTCGGCTGCGCTCGGGGTATGCCAAGCGAACGCAGCCGGGAAGGAAACCGGGAACGGCGCGCTAGTGGCCGGCAACCGGCGAGCGTGCGCCCGCGGCAAACCCATGGCGTCTGGCACGCCATGCAATCAACCATCCGATGGCCAGCAGCAAGGCCATGGCAACCGGGAAGGTCTGCGCGCCCCAGTGGTCCAGCAGCACGCCGCCCACCACGCCACCGCCGGCGATGACGCTGTTCCACGCCACCACATTGAGCGATAGCGCCACATCGGCGCCTTCGCCTGCGCTGTCGGCAAGTGCCGTCTGCAGCAGGGTCGCCGCACCGCCGAAGGTTAGGCCCCACACCGCCACACATACGTAGACCACAGGTTGCACGTCCTGCAGGAATGCCAGCACCACCGAGATCGCGAGGAACGTTGCCAACGACACCAACACCGTGCCACGCAGATGCTGCTCCACCAGCCTTGCCGCCACGCCGATGCCAGCCAGTGCCGCAACGCCGAAGATCAGCAGCAACACGTCCACGCGATGTCCCAGCCCGGCGTGTGCGGCGAACGGCGCCACATAGGTGTACAGGATGTTGTGGGCCAGCATCCACGCCATCACCGTGGCGAGCACGGGACGCACGCCCGGCGTGCCAAGCACCTTGCGCAGCGGCACCCGCTGCGCTGCCGACTGGCCCGGGTAATCGGGCACCTTCAGCAGCACCCACACGATCAGGATCAGCGTCAATCCGGACATGGCGGCGAACGCGCTCCGCCAGCCCAGCAGGCCACCCATCCAGGTGCCCAGCGGCACGCCGAGGGACAGCGCAACCGGCGTGCCCACCATCGCAATCGCCATGGCCCTGCCCTGCTGGTCCGGCTGCACCATGCGCCGCGCATAACCGGCAAGCAGGCTCCACGCCAGGCCTGCCGCTGCGCCGGCAAAGAAGCGCGCCGCCAGGGTCAGGCTGTAGTTGCTCGACAGTGCGGTGACCGAGTTGAACAACAGGAAGCCGACGATGGTGAGCAGCAGCACGTTACGCCGCCGCCACTGCTGGGTCGCAATGGTCAGCGGGATGGCAGCCATCACCGAACCCAGCGCGTACGCGGTCACCGTCTGCCCGGCCAGTGCCGGGCTGATGCCAAGGCCCGCGGACAGTTGCGGCAACAGCCCTGCCGGCAGGGTTTCGGTCACGATGCAGATGAAACCGGTCATGGCCAGTGCCAACAGGGCGGCGATTGGTAATGGCGGCGGGATCGCACCGGCGGTGGATGCAGTTGGAGAGGTCACACGCTGTCCTTCGTTGGGGAGGGAGATTTCTGCACGGCTCGCTATATCTATATTGATCGATACATATCTAGACCAAAAAAAACAGGTCGTCGTCTTGGGAGCTGCCGGCCGGCAGCACCACGCCATGATCTGTATCGTTCGATATATATATATCCGCGCGGCGACCGCGTTGTCAACGATATCTGTATCGACTAGTCTTGATGTAGAGATCGGAGGGCGTCATGGCGCAAATGGGAAGGCCGCGCAGCTTTGACCGCGACGCCGCGGTCGAGCAGGCGCTTCACCTGTTCTGGGAACAGGGCTACGAATCCACCTCGCTGAGCCAGCTCAAGGCCGCGATTGGCGGAGGCATCACCGCGCCCAGCTTCTATGCCGCGTTCGGCTCGAAGGAAGCGCTCTTCAGGGAATGCATGGACCGCTACCTGGCGACCTACGCAAAGGTGACCCACTGCTTGTGGGACACCACGCTCGGCCCGAAACAGGCGGTGGAACTCGCGCTGCGCCGCTCGGCCAAGATGCAGTGCGAGCGCGGCCACCCGAAAGGCTGCATGGTCACGCTGGGAGTGATGAGCGCGCCGTCGCCGGAGTTCTCGGCACTGTGCACACCGCTGACGCGCTCGCGCGCCCGCACCCGCGCCGGCATCCGCGCCTGCGTGGACCGCGCCATCGCCAGCGGAGACCTCGGGCCGGCCGCCGACGCTGCCGCACTGACCTGCGTGTTCGACAGCTTCCTGCTCGGGCTCTCCACACTCGCCCGGGATGGCATGAGCTTCAAGGCGATGGATGCGGCCATCACCCAGCTCATGGGGTTCTGGGACGCGCAGGCCGGCTAAGACGGCAGCGCGCATTGCGCTGAATTTCTCAGTCGAAGGTGCCGATCGCAGCAAGCCGCACCAACTCGTCCACCACGTAGCGCACCTTCGGGCGCAAGTGCCGCGTGCGCGGCCAGAGCGCGTAGATTTCGATGCAATAGCCCGTGCACTCTTCCAGGACGAGACGCAAGCTGCCCGACTGGATGTGCGGGCGCACCAGCGAGATCGGCATCTGGCAGATGCCCAGACCTCCGATCGCAGCGTCGATGACAGCGTCCCCGTCATTCAACTGGTGCGTTCCTTCAGGCACGAAATCGCGGTCGGCCACCTTGCCGCCAAACCGCCAGCCGACAGGCTGGCCATTGCGGAAGCCCACGACGCTGCGATGCGCCTGCAGGTCCTTGATCGTGCGAGGAGTGCCGTGCGCGGCGAGATACGCGGGCGATGCGCATAACACCAGGCGCTGGCGTCCCAGCTTGCGTGCCACCAGGCCACCCGAACTTTCGAGTCCGCCAAACCGGATCGTCAGGTCGATGCCTTCCTGGGCCGGGTCGATCAGATGATCGTTGAAGGAGAGCGTGTAATGGAGGTCGGGATGCGCTGCGCCGATGCGGAGCAGGATCGGCAACATGACGTGGCGGCCGAAAGACGACGGCATGTCCACCCGCAGCCGGCCGGTGGGCAATGACGACTGCGAGGCCAGGCCGGCTTCTGCACTGGCGATCTCTTCCAACGCAGCAGCGCATGCGGCGAAATAGGATTCGCCGTCGGCGGTGAGCGCGATGCGGCGCGTGGTGCGATGGAACAGGCGCACGCGCAGCCGCGCCTCCAGGCGGGCGATCGCCTTGCCCACCGCCGATCGCGAGATCCCCAGCGACGCGGCCGCCTCGGTGAACGTGCTGGAACGGGCCGCGGTGACGAAGGTGACCAGCCCATTGAGTGTCTCGACAGGAATCATCCGACCTCCGTTGGGGAATTGATGTCCCCAATGGCGGGACTCCTGGCACCTTTATGTGCATCGAAGTCAACCTTACCTTCTTTAGCCCTCCCCACCAAATACCCTCCCCCCATGACATCAACGATTTTCCAACCCTTCGATCTCGGCGACACCCGGCTGAGCAACCGCATCGTGATGGCACCGATGACCCGCGCCCGCAATCCGGAGTACGTTGCGAACGCATTGACGGCGACGTATTACGGCCAACGCGCGAGCGCAGGCCTGATTGTCAGCGAGGGCACGCCTGTCTCGCAGCAAGGCCAGGGCTATATCGACGTGCCCGGCATCTGGTCGCAGGAGCAGGTTGCCGGCTGGAAGGTGGTGACCGATGCAGTGCATGCGCGGCAGGGCAAGATCTTCGCCCAGCTGTGGCATGTGGGCCGCATGTCGCATACCTCGCTACAGCCCAATGGCGCCGATCCGGTGAGCGCGAGCACGCGCCCGGTTGCATCCAGCTCCAAGAGCTTTGCATTCATCTACCGCGAGGACGGAACGCGGGGGACGGCTGAGCCCAGCCCGGCGCGTGCGCTCGAGACCGAAGAAGTGCCAGGCATCGTCAGGGATTTCGAACAGGCGGCCCAACGCGCGATCGATGCGGGCTTTGACGGCATCGAGATCCACGCGGCCAATGGCTACCTCTTCGAGCAGTTCCTCAACCCGATCACCAACGACCGTGTCGACGCCTACGGTGGCTCGCTGCAGAACAGGGCGCGGCTCATCCTCGAGACCGTGGATGCAGTGGCAGCGCGCATCGGCTCGGGCAAGGTGGGAATCCGCCTTGCACCGAACAATCGCCAATTCGACATGCCCGCATACGCGGAGAGCGAGGCCAGCTACCTGTACCTGGCCGAAGAACTGGCCAAGCGCGGGCTTGCGTATGTGCATCTGAACGACAACCACGCAAACGGCTCTCCCGACATGAGCGAAACGTTCCTCGCAGCGTTCAAGCGCAGCTACGGCGGCACCGTGATCCTTGCAGGCAAATTGACCCTGGAATGGGCCACTCGGTTGATCGACCAGGGGGTGATCGACCTGGCCGCGTTCGGCCAGCCTTTCATTGCAAACCCGGACCTCGTCGCCCGCCTGCAGACAGGTGTCCCGCTCGCCACTCCGGATCGCGACACCTACTACGGCGGCGGTGCAGAGGGTTACATCGACTATCCGGCCGCAACCTGATCGCAACCTGACAAGACGCATCCACCGCGTCGATGCACCGCCGGCAGCTGCCGCTGCGCCCTGCGAACTCGCCTCCATGGGACATCGCAGCGCGCAGCGGCATGCTCCTGCGCGGGGCTGCAGCGCGCATGGAGGTGGACGCGAGTGACGCGTCGTCCCTTGCGCTGGCAGCATGCGTGATTGCCGGCGGCGCGCCATCGACCTGCAATAGCGCGCGCACAAACGCCGGGCAACGGGCGCCGAATGCCAGGTGGCGCGTGACACTGGCAACGATGACCACCAAGACCATGCGCTGCCGACGGCAAGACCGCCCAGGCGCAGCTAATTGCGCGGCAATTTCCCGGCCACCCTCAAATCAAACGCCTGCAGACCGCTGAGCCGGCTGCAGAGCACAGCGCTATCCAGGCGCGTGGCGCCTGCCACCATGGGCGGCGACGAACATTCCGACAGCCGACCGGCAGTAGGACTCGATTTCATGGCTGTCTTCTGCTTTCCGCGCATCGAAGCGCGCGATGATCAGCAGGTCGGCTCCCTTGAAAAGCGCCGCAAACAAGCGCGCGGAGCCGAGAGGATCGGGCACGTCCAGCAGTGCCCGCTCATGCAACTGACGTAACAACGCCGCGATTTGGGCAATGACATACGCGGGGCCGCCCTCGTAGTGGAGCCTGCTCAAGGAATTCTGGTTCGTCTTGTCGGCCATGACCATGGCTTCAACGCTGCGGACATCCGGGCTCAACAGGGTGCGAAGCAGCGATGATCCAACGGCCATCAGTTGGTCTTCAGCCGGGCCGTCGACGCTTTCAGAAAACACCTGCGGCGCAAATTGGTGGCACCGGTCTGCGATGGCCGCGCTGAACAGCGCCTCCTTGCTCTCGAAGTGCCGGTAGATGCTGAGCTTGGAGATCTTCGCCCGCTGGGCGACCTTGTCCAATGTGGTCGCCTGGAAGCCCAGTTCCACAAAAAGCGCATAGGCAGCGTCGATGATCGTTTGACCAAGCGCCGCATTGGTTGGCCGGCCGCGCCGGCTTTGGCTGTTCTGGGCCACTCGAATTTGAGTCCTTGACAGTATCCTAATTCTGTATTTAGGATACTAACCAGTACCAAAAATGGCAACCCGCAGGCTGGCGCGTTTCCAGCTCCAGGCGTTTCGCCAGGCCGGCGGCCTCCTTCATTGACAGTTCGGAACCTATTCCTATGGATGACGTCATCATCATCGGCGGCAGCTTTGCAGGTCTCGCCGCCGCCCTGCAGCTTGGCCGTGCCCGCCGCAAGGTCACTGTCCTGGACACCGGCCGGCCGCGTAACCGCTTTGCCGGACACTCGCACGGCGTGCTCGGCCACGATCACAAGCCACCGCTGGACATCCTGGTCGAGGCCCGGCAGCAACTTGCGCGCTATCCAACGATCAGGCTGATCGATGCGCGGGCCGAGCGGGTGTCAGGCGTTATCGACGATTTCTGCGTGCTCACCGACGATCACGAAAGCCTGAAGGCGCGTCGCCTGATCCTGAGCTATGGCGTTGTCGACCAGATGCCTGCGGTGCCGGGCTATGCCGAAAGCTGGGGGACATCCATCGTGCCCTGCCCTTACTGCGATGGCTTCGAAGTCGCCTCGCAACATTGGGGCCTGGTCTGGTCCGGCCCGCAGTCGATGCACCAAGTCCGGCTGTTCCACGATTGGACTGACAGGCTGACGGTCTTTGCCGATGGCCATGCCATTGCACCCGAGCTACGGGCCGATCTGGCAAGTCGCAACGTGCCTGTGGCCGATGGCCGGATGACCGGGATTGCCCGTCTCGGGGACCACGGCGCCACCATCAGCATCGATGCCGGCTCCGACGTTGCGGTCGATATCCTGTTTGCGCATCCGCGCACCACGCCATCGGCAAGCCTGCACGAATTGCTGGGCCTGGCCACGGTCAACACGCCAACCGGCATCGCGCTCAAGGTCGACGAGCGCCGCGAAACCAGCATTCCCGGCATCTACGCCGCAGGCGACCTCGCCAATCCCGGAATGGCCTCGGTCACCACCGCATCATGGCAGGGCGCCACGGCGGGTATCGCCGCCCAGCAATCGATGCTGGTTTGAGACAGACCGACGAATGTCGAGCACATCACCTTCGATCTGCCACATCGCGGCGTCCACGCATTGCAGCGGCCGAGGGTCTCAACAACGACGTTGGGCCCGACTACGACATCCCCAACGGCAGATACAGTGTCAGCGCACTCTCTGCAGCCTCACGGAATCCGTAGCTCTTGTAGAACCCGGCTGCCTTCGTATGCAAGGCATCCACCAGCAGCACTCGCACGCCCAACTGCTCCCGCAGACTCAAGCAACGAGCGATCGCATGTGCCAGCAGGTAATCCCCATGCCCTTTACCCTGCTCTGCTGATGAAACCGCCAAGCGTCCCATCCGGATCGCGGGCACCGGGTAGTTGGGCAGGCGCTTGCGATCCTGCTCCTGTAACGCTGTCAGCAAGAGCTGGGCCGCTGACAAGGTGTAGTAGCCCAGAATGTTGCCAGCAACCTCATCATCCACCAGGACATGGGTCGTGCTGATGCCATCGCGGTGATGCTGCACCGCCTGCCGCCGCAGATACGCATCCAGTGTCGACTCCCCGCAGCTGAAACCGTTGCGGTCGTGCCGCTTTGGCTGGAGTTGCTCAACGATTAGCACGCACTTAGCCCTGCGCGACGCGGGCGAGCGCCTTCCTCAACTTGGCATTGGGCTGGAAGGGTGCGTCCAAGGCTTTCAGGAATCGCTTGGATTCCTCCGCCGACAACGTCACTGTCAACTCGGCGGCCATGACGCTCTCCGCCTCGCGCATGACCGCATCACGCACAAAGGCCGAAAGTGGCACGCCACGCAGATCGGCGGCACGGGAAATCCTCGCCTTGTCGGCAGGGTTCAATCGCAGGTCGAGACGGGCAGCAGCGTTGGTCATTGCAAGCTCCTATTTGTACGGAATATTACCGTACAGGCCGCCCGTGTCAAATAACCAGCCCCGCCCCAGGCGGGCGTCGTGGTGGACCTTCAACGACCTTGGTGGCTTGGACAAGACAGCAGACAGGCGGTGCGCGTGACAACCGCCAGCGAGCAGACGGGCGCTTTGGCCAGTGCCTGGCATCAGAGGTTGGACGACATGGTTGCCTGCCTTGACCTGCAACGCGTGTGCTCGCTCACCGGCTACAGCGCCCAGCCCGAAAGAGCGTCAGGCACGCCTACGTAGTGCCGGAGTTTCTCGAAATGAGCTCTGCCAACTCCAATGCTTTCTCGTTGACACGCGCCATGAGCTGGGGCGAGGATGCGTGCGTCGCCGCATATTCGGCGACCGGGATTGGCGTCCCGGAACCTGAGGCGCACCAGCGCCCATCGATCGATGCATGGCGCTTTTTTTATCGCTCGCATCGTCGCGGGCGCATGCCGGCCAGCTTTATGGCGGGCGGTGCGCGGGGGTCGCAAGGCCCACCGGTCCTCAGGCCGGCACGCCAACCGCGTACCGTCCGTCACCCGGATTGGCGTCGGGGTGACGGATTTCCAAAACCTGAGGAAATCCACATGTCCTACGACACCCAAGAAACACCCGCGTCTGTGGCGCGTCAGATTGCCCAGCATGTCGGCCTGATCGCCAATACCTTCGAATGCAGCCATACCGCGTGGCTGAGCCGGTTGGCACGCCCCGCAAATACAGGCAAGGCCGTCCACGCCCTCACGTTTGCAGACTGCGAAGCAGCGCTCGCTGCAGTCGACGCCTTGCATGCGCAGGTGCGGCGATGAGCACGCGCAAACAGTTCCGCGTCTGCACGGGCGTCACCCTCAGCTTCGAAATGATGCAGGGCTATGTGCTGGCCATGCTGCATTCCCACGCGCAACCCGGTCTGCCGCCGGTCCTGATCGCCTGCGAAGCCGCTGGCCTTGATGACATATTGCCCGGCAGCGATGCGCACAGCGTGGTGCTGGGCCGGCTGCATGTCTGCATGCATGAGGACCCGGCAGTTGATGTCCTCACTTGGCTGCGCAGGCACGCGCACGGCGATGGAGCCGTACGATGACCACCACACACGTAATCGCTTATCCAGAAGACGCCGACTCCGCGATCAGCGAAGAAGGACACGAGGTCACCCGGTAGTTGCCGAGCCACAAAAATGGCACTTGGACGCGCGTCCAAGTGCCTGCTTTCTAGTGGTGGTCCACCAGGATTCGAACCTGTAACCAAAGGATTATGAGGCAGCACAAGTGAGCTTTTTGACAGTCACTTGGCTACGCTAATTTGCGGGCTGTACCTCTTGAGGTTGTTGATGAGGTTGGCTGGCACGTCAATTTTGAGCGTCGAGCTCAATAGCCAAGTTGCCATTAAATCGTGTACCGTTATATGGTGCACAAAATAAATGCAGGACAACTATGGCACGGAAACAGCAGAGCGTAGGTGAGCAGCTCTCGTTCGCGCTCTATGGCGCGGCTGGCCGAGTTACGCGGCTGCATAAGCCCCTATTGGAACCACTGGGCCTGACCTTCCCCCAGTACCTGGTCATCCTGAACCTGCTAGACGGTGCCCCACAGACTGTAGGCGAATTGGGGTCCCGCCTTGGAATGGATCCAGGCACGCTCACCCCGCTGCTGAAGCGCCTGCAGGTCGCTGGCATGGTGACCCGCACACGTGACCTGGACGACGAACGTCGGGTACTGGTCGACCTTACTGACGCCAGCCGAGCGATCGAACGTGAGATCCGTGCGGTTAACGGTCAGATCAAAGCAGCCTGTCAGTTGACGGAGGCGCAGATCCAGTCGCTGTGCAAAACCCTCGAAGGACTGGCCCACCCAGCGCCGGAATGATCGGCATCTAAGGATGCCGCCAATGAGGATAAGAAGAACCATATGAAAATAGGAATTCTGGGCGCGGGCAGTATCGGTACGACGCTCGCGCGGAAGCTGGCTGCGGCTGGACACTTCGTGAAAGTTGCTAATTCGCGTGGCCCTGAGACAGTTGATCTGCATGCATTGGCAACTGGAGCGCAGGCGGCCACCGCCGAGGCAGCTGCGAACGGTGTCGAAGTTCTGATCCTGTCGATGCCACACGCCGGCTTTGCCGAGGCGAAACACCTCGTTACACCGCTCCCCGCGCAGACGTCGGTGATCGATACATCGAACTACTTCCCCCAACGGGATCGGGTCAATCCTGCGATTGAGTCTGGCGCCGTCGAGAGCCAGTGGGTCCAGGACTTCTTCGGCCGGCCCATTGTCAAAGCATGGAACGCCGTCGCTGCGGCGCCTTTTGCCGAGTGCGGCCGACCACAGGGACATCCCGGACGCATCGCCATCCCTGTCGCCGCCGACCGTGCCCGTGACCGGCAAGTGGCAATGGCACTGGTAAACGATACCGGCTTCGATGGCTTCGACGCAGGCGTGCTTGAGCACTCCTGGCGACAGCAGCCCGGCTCGCCAGCGTATTGCACCCATCTCACCTACCCAGAAATCGGTGCTGCACTCGCTGCGGCCGAGCGCGACCGGCTTCCCAAACGTCGCGACTTGTCGGTCGCGATATTTGCAGAGCGGTTCGGTCACGGGGTCAATCCAGACGCCTGCACGATCACCAGGATCAGTCGCGCACTACAGATGTAACGCCAACAAGAGGTTCTATTGCCATGAAGATAGGAATACTTGGAACCGGGTTCATGGGTCGAGTCCTAGCCCGGAAACTCGCCGCAGCGGGGCATGACGTCAAGGTCGCAAACTCCCGCGGCCCTGGCAGCATCGCTGAAGAAATTCTTGAGACGGGCGCACATGCCGCAACAGCAGAAGAAGCGCTCCAGGATGTGGACGTGGTCATTCTGGCCATGCCCCATCCCGGCTTCGAGAAGATCAGGCACTTGGTAGCGGGCCTGCCCGAGCAGACAACGGTCATTGATATTTCTAACTACTTCCCCGGACGCGACCCCGTCAATCCTGAACTTGATGGTGACAAGGCAGAAAGCGAATGGGTACGTGACTACTTCGGCAGGCCCATCGCCAAGGCGTGGAACTCCATTGGAATGCTGTCTTTCGAAATCAACGGGCGCGGCAAGGGTGAGCAGGGGCGCATTGCCCTTCCCGTCTCGGCAGACCGGCCACAGGATCAGGAAATTGCCTTGCGCTTGGTGGAAGACACCGGATTTGATGGCTTCTACGCTGGATGTCTCGCCGATTCTTGGCGCCAGCAACCCGGCTCGCCGGTGTACATCACCGACCTGACTTTCGACGAGATGGGGCCTGCACTAGCGTCTGCAGAGCGGGACCGCCTGCCCAAGCGCCGTGACCTGTCGGCGCAGGTGTTTGCCGAGCGCGTGGGCGAGCGCGCATCCCCCGATGCAGAAACGGTGGTCAAAATCGCGCGTGCACTGTTCATTTAATAATTTGGAGATGCATATGAAGGCGTGGCAGGCGAGCTCCTTCGGAAAACCCAGCGATGTGCTGGAGCTGGTTGACGTTGACATACCCAGCCCTGGGCCCGGAGAGGCCCTGCTCAAGGTACTGGCGACGAACATCGGTCTGCCAGACCGCATGATGCTGGAAGGGCGTTACTTCTTGACTCCGCAGCCACCGGTGACGCCAGGCCAGGAAGTGGTGGGGATCGTGGAGGTGGCCGGGCCTGGATATCCCTTCCCCGTCGGCACGCGTGTGATCGGCGGCGCCAATTTCATGAGTGGTTCGGGCGGATTGGCCGAGTACTGCATCTCGCCGAGTGATGGAGCGGTACCTGCAGCCGATGACATGCCGGACGAGCAGGCCGCGGCGTTTCTCGGCACGTTTCACGTAGCCTATGTAGGACTAGTCAATCGCGCTCGCGCAGGCGTCGGCGAGACTCTGTTGGTGCTGGGCGGAAGTGGTGGCACAGGTTCGACAGCAATCCAGCTTGGCAAAGCGCTGGGCCTCAGGGTGATTGCGACCGTCAGAAGCGCTGATAAAGCCGCATTCTGCACCCGACAAGGAGCTGACCACGTGATCGTGACCGGTACGGAGTCACTGAGCGAACAAGTACGCAAGATCACCAACGGCAGAGGCGCCGACATCGTGTACGACACGGTTGGCAATCCACTGGCGGAACCGGCGCTCGAGGCAATAGCCATCGGCGGGCGATACGTCCTGGTTGGTTTTGCAGGCGGGGCAGATTTCCCGAGGATCGAGCCGCTCAAGATCCTAACGCTAGGCATCTCCGTCACCGGTGCACTGCACAGCGTGCGTACCCCCGAAGAACAAGAAGATGCCGTCACTGTCCTCGGTAAGTTCTTCTCGGAGGGAAAAATCTCGATGCCCATCGACCAAGTCGTGGCCTTCGCTGATGTGCCTCAGGCCCTGGAGCACCTCGGGGGTGGGGTGAGTGGCAAGCTGATCGCACGAGTCGGCGTGAACTGACTCCGATACAGGACGCTGAGGGGGGAGTAACGGGAGCGGCCCGCTCCCGCCCGGCATTGACGACGCTGAAGTGGCGCACAGTGAAAAGCTATCCAATCTGCGAAGCGTCAGTGTGTACCCGCAGGGCTTACCGCATCAGCCGTAACAACAACTCCCGGCATGGCGCCGAAAAGATCCTGCAGCCCCGTTGCCCGACCGTTATCGCGCAGGTGGCCCGGCTGGAAGTAGCGTGGTTGGCATCGCCCTGCCCGCCAAATGGCACATTTTCTGAAGTCCATCGAGGACAAGTAAATCAGTCAACTACCCAGGCACAACCCTATCTTTTATAGCCGATTATGTAGCTTATAAAAGATATTGAAATTGATTCCAGATACCGCTGCCTGAAGCTCCAGTCAGCGGCTATGACGGTGGTTCACGCCGATGTAGGAGCTAAGGTTTCCCTTTACGCAAGCAAACTGCCACCGTTGACTGAAATGGTTTGCCCAGTGATCCATCCGGCACGCGGCGAGAGCAGCCATTCGACACACGCGGTGATGTCATCGGGCTTGCCGACACGACCCACCAATGTCTGCTTCGCTATCCCTTCCACCATTTTGGCGCTGTCGCCAAAGCCGCCAGCTTCGAAGAACTCGGTATCACCGACAAAGCCTGGAGCGATAGCATTGGCCGTGATGCGTTGCTTGCCCACACGCCGTGCAAGGTCGCGGGTGTAGCCGTGCAGCGCAGCCTTAGCGGTTGCATAAGGTCCGCCCTGCCCGTCCAGGCCCGCCATTGAGCCGATGAGAACGATGCGGCCATCCGCTTCCATCCGTGGAAGCACCGCCTCGATCAGCAGCACGGCACTGAACAGGTTTTTACCTAAGGCATCGGACCACGCCCCTTCGATGGCCCCGACCGAACCGCCTGGCTGCTTGAATTCTCCCTGACCGCCTGCCGTAGCGACGATCGCATGCAATGCCTGATCGCCAATCGTTTCAACCACTGACTCGACATCGCTGACGACCGACAAGTCGCCAGTTGCGATCGACACCAATGCGGGATCTGCACTGAGCGAGGCAGTCTCCCTCAGGGAATGCTCACGTCTCCCAATCGCCAGGACGGGCCGGCCAGCTGCGACCAGCGACAGCGTGATGTCTCGGCCCATGCCACTTCCGGCTCCGGTAACTATCGTGAGGGCCACAGTGTTTTCCTTTTTGCGTTGAGGGGAGACTTTCGGTCATTCGCATCACGGCAGGGGAGCCCTGACCGCAATCTAATGGTGGGCTTGCAATCGTAGGGGCGCATTTGTTCGGATTCTGTCAGTCGAGCGTCGAGAGCCGAGGTCGGTCACCGCCGTCCGCCAGCGCATCCTGCCGCAGGTGTTCATCCCGACCGCGACGATCATGATCGCCCTGCTTGCACTAGCTGCCCTTGCGCCGGCAGTCGCTACCCGCTGGTTCACTGCGGCCAAGACCTGGGCCGCCAACGATGCCGGCTGGTTCACCATCCTGGCTGTCGCCGGATTCCTGGTAGTCGTGATCGGGGTTGCGGTGAGCGGTTATGGCCGCATCAAGCTGGGCCGGACCACCGTCCACCGGATTGCAACTATGGCTTTTGGTTTGCAATGCTGTTCGCTGCAGGCATGGGCATCGGGCTGATGTTCTTCGGCGTCGCCGAATCCATCACGCATTACGCACTCCGCCGGTCGGCGTGCCGGAATCGGCGGCGGCGGCGCGCCAGGCGATGCGCATCACTTTCTTCCAGTGGGGCATCCATGCCTGGGCGATCTATGCTGTCGTCGCACTTTCCCTGGCCTACTTCGCGTATCGGCACAACCTGCCGCTGCGCGTGCGATCTGCGCTCTACCCGCTGATTGGAGATCGCATCCACGGCCCGCTCGGACACGCAGTGGATGCGTTCGCCGCGCTAGGGACCATCTTCGGCCTGGCCACCTCGCTCGGCCTGGGGGTCATGTAGATCAACGCCGGCCTGAACTATCTTTTCGGCCTGGAGGTCAGCACGCGCTCCGCGCGCGCCTGCATCAATGACATGGCTGGGTATTCGCCAATGGTCACAATGCTTGGCTTGCCGGCATACCGATAGCGGTGGCGCCAAGCCTTCGAGGCCGTGGGACGAACCTCTATGCAGAGGCCGTTCGAGTCCGCCACCCGAAAGGCGGCCACTTTAGGTTTGAGCGCGCGAAGCTTGGCATCCGTGATGCATGTGAGTCAGATATTTGCGAGTCGGAGTAACCCGTTGCCGCTCCACGACTCACAGCCCGACTCGCTATTTCGCCGGATGCAACTGGATACCACTGGACGTCAAAAGATTTTCGAGTAGTTTCCCGCGATTCTTGGACTAACTCGCACATCCCTGGACTGCTTTTTGGTGGGCCCACCAGGATTCGAACCTGGAACCAAAGGATTATGAGTCCTCTGCTCTAACCGTTGAGCTATAGGCCCGGCAGGGTGGGTGGCGAGATGCGGGGCATGTCGGACCGTCCAGCTGAGGCGAAAGTTTACCTGTCCGCGCGCGTCGCTGTCTGCTGACATCCGGCGTCGATGAGGACAAGCGCCTGCACCCACCTGCGCTTGCCCGCACAAAAAAGCCCGGCGCAAGCCGGGCTCTTGAATCTGGACGCGGTCAGGGTGCGCTGCGCACCATTGGCGGTGCAAGATCCGGTAGCTACTGGCACCCAGCAATCAGCACTCCCGAATCCCCACTCCCCAATCTCAGCCTCTAAGCCACCTCAAGCTGCGCATCGACCAGCTGCCGGCCCGCGCGGAATCCCTGCGCGATGGCTTCCTGGTAGGTCTCCCAGCCCGCTTCCCGGCCACTGATGCGTGGCTGGCGTTTGCCGCCCAATGCATACACGTCGACCCACAGCGTCCACTTGGCGCCAGGGGACGCCTGCTCGGCGCGTACGCGAATCTCGTGCTCGCGGTATGTGGTGGTTTCAAACCGGCTTTGCCTGCTCATACGACGGCCTCGTTCCATTCGTCCATCAACTTAGAAGCCACGGCTAGAACGTCACGTGAGCCTGGAACAAACATCGGCTTCATGTTGCGCCGCTGTCTGGCTTCGTCGCCGAGGCGTGAACGTCAGCTGCGCCATCCCCGACGCATCTTGGTTCGGCAAACGTCCACCCAACAAGCATAGCCTGCGGCACGCCCCACAACGCAACAGCCCCGCAAGTGCGGGGCTGTTGTGTGATCACTGCACCAGTACGACGACTGGATCAGTCGATGTCCAGGAACGAGCGCAGCTGCTCCGAACGGCTCGGGTGACGCAGCTTGCGCAACGCCTTGGCCTCTATCTGACGAATCCGCTCGCGGGTGACGTCGAACTGCTTGCCGACTTCTTCCAACGTGTGATCGGTATTCATGTCGATACCGAAGCGCATCCGCAGCACCTTGGCCTCGCGCGGGGTCAGCCCGGCCAGCACGTCACGCACCGTCTCGGAGAGATTGATGTTGGTGGTGTTGTCGATCGGGGACTCCACGTTGGTGTCCTCGATGAAGTCGCCCAGATGCGAATCCTCGTCGTCGCCGATCGGGGTTTCCATCGAGATCGGCTCCTTGGCGATCTTCATCACCTTGCGGATCTTGTCCTCGGGCATGTCCATTTCCTTGGCCAGCTCCTCCGGCGTAGCCTCGCGGCCGAACTGCTGAAGCATCTGGCGGGAAATGCGGTTCAACTTGTTGATCGTTTCGATCATGTGCACCGGAATACGGATGGTGCGCGCCTGATCGGCGATCGAACGGGTGATGGCCTGACGGATCCACCACGTTGCATACGTCGAGAACTTGTAACCGCGACGGTATTCGAACTTGTCCACGGCCTTCATCAGGCCGATGTTGCCTTCCTGGATCAGGTCGAGGAACTGCAGGCCACGGTTGGTGTACTTCTTGGCGATGGAGATGACCAGGCGCAGGTTGGCCTCGACCATTTCCTTCTTGGCCTTGCGTGCCTTGGCTTCGCCATAGGCCATCGCGCGACTGATCTCCTTG
The DNA here is from genome assembly GCF_003993515.1 of Xanthomonas sp. BRIP62415. Lineage (NCBI taxonomy): Bacteria > Pseudomonadati > Pseudomonadota > Gammaproteobacteria > Lysobacterales > Lysobacteraceae > Xanthomonas > Xanthomonas sp. BRIP62415. Next base: position 109,291 of record NZ_QEZH01000018.1, on the reverse strand, counting down.
ATCTCGCCCAGGGTCAGGTAGTTGGCCTTCTCCATCTCGATCGAGCCCTGCTGCTCGGAGACGATCTGGTCCTTGACGTCGCGCAGCGCCGACGACCACTTCTGCTTGCGCTTGAGTGCGTCTTCCACCCATTCCAGGTTGGTCTGGTTGCCTTCCCAGGAGCGGATGAAATCCTTGCGCGGCATGCGTGCCACGGTGGTGGCCAGGTGCAGCACCTTGCGCTCGTGGTCCTTGATGCCGTTGACCACGCCACGCAGCTGGGTGACCAGCGCATCGGTCAGCGGCAGCGGCAGCTTGAGCGTGGTGAAGATGGCGGCCATGTCCTCGCGCGCCTTGACCACCAGCTTGTGCTCGGCGCCGTTCTTGGCATAGATCTTCTTGAACTTGGCGTATTCGTTGGCCAGGTTCTCCATGCGCGTGGCCACTTCCACCGGGTCCGGACCGGTCGGGCCGGCCTCTTCCTCGGCAGCGTCGTCATCGCCGTCTTCGTCGTCGTCTTCATCGACCGCATCCTCGTCGACCGCGACCGGGCCGGCGGCGGCCAGCGCGGCAGCGGCGGCGTCGGCTTCTTCGATCAGGTCGTTGAAGCCGACCACGATCTCGGCCAGACGCTTCTTGCCTTCCTTGTGCGCTTCGTAATCGGCCAGCAGCATTTCGGTCGACAGCGGGAACACGCCCAGTGCTGCCTGGACCTGGCTCAGGCCTTCTTCGATACGCTTGGCAATGGCGATTTCGCCTTCGCGGGTCAGCAGCTCGACCGTGCCCATTTCGCGCATGTACATACGCACCGGGTCGGTGGTGCGGCCACCTTCGGTGTCGAGCGCGGTCAGCGCGGCGGCAGCTTCCTCGGCTGCGGTGTCGTCAACCTCGCGGTTGCCGGTGTTGCCATCGTTGAGCAACAGGGTTTCAGCATCGGGCGCAACTTCATGGACATCGATGCCCATGCCGTTGATCATGCTGATGATGTCTTCGATCTGCTCCGGGTCGACCAGGTCGTCGGGCAGGTGGTCATTGACTTCGGCGTAGGTCAGATAGCCCTGTTCCAGGCCCTTGCTGATCAGTAGCTTGATGTCGGATTGCTGGGCAGGACGTTCGTTGGCCATGAGTGCTCGCGCCACCGGCTTTGAGATTGGAAAGAGAACCTAGCATTATACCAGCGTGAAGCCCGGTCTGCCGGATTCAAGACAGGACCGCTGGTGGACGTGGGTTTCTAGGGTCTGAGAAGGAAAGTCACCGGGCCATCGTTGACCAGGTCGACAACCATATGGGCACCGAAGCGCCCGGTTTCCACCCCGCCGCGATGTTTTTGCCGGCAGATCGCCACCAATTGATTGAACGCCCGTTCAGCCTCCACAGGCGGCGCCGCCGTGCTGAAGCCGGGGCGATTGCCGGAACGGGTGTCCGCGGCCAGGGTGAACTGGCTGACCAGCAGCAGGCCGCCGCCGGTGTCGGCGAGTGAGTGGTTCATCTTGCCGGTGTCGTCGGCGAACACGCGGTAGCCGAGCAGGCGCTCGGCCAGGCGCCGGATCTGCGCGTCGCTGTCGCCGGGCTCTACCCCGACCAGCGCCAGCAGCCCGGGACCGATCTGCCCGACGGTCTGCGCATCGACCGTGACTGCGGCGCGGGTGACGCGTTGGATCAGCGCAAGCATGGGCACTCTCAGGCAGCAAACCGGGCCGCGCAGCATGCCCAGCGCCGCCCGTGCTGTCACGCGCGGGCCTTGGCCGGCCGCGCTGTTTAGAATTGCGCGGATGAAACCCGATGTCCGTGCCCGCCTGCTCTACGCCACCGCCGCCACCGTGGGCCGCCTGCCGTGGCCGCTGCTCAAACGTGTGGCCGACGCGCTGGCCTGGAGCTGGCGCAAGCTCGATGCACGCGAGTCCCGAGTGACACGCCGCAACCTGGAGCTGGCGTACCCGGAACTGGATGCCGGCCAGCGCGCGCAGCTGCATGCGCAGGTGCTGCGGTCGACCGCGCGGCAGACGCTGGAAGTGCTGCGTACCTGGACCCGCCCGCCGGCCGAGAACCTGGCGCGGCTGAAGCGCAATGGCCAGGAACTCTACGACGCGGCGCTGGCCTCCGGGCGCGGCGTCATCGTGGCCGCGCCGCACTTCGGCAACTGGGAGCTGCTCAACCAGTGGCTGTCCGAACGCGGGCCGATTGCCATCGTCTACCGCCCGCCGGAATCGGACACGGTGGACGGCTTCCTGCAACTGGCCCGCGGCGGCGACAACGTGCGCCAGGTGCGTGCCGAAGGCCCGGCGGTGCGGCAGTTGTTCAAGGTGCTCAAGGACGGCGGTGCGGTCGGCATCCTGCCCGACCAGCAGCCGAAAATGGGCGATGGCGTGTTTGCGCCGTTCTTCGGCATCCCCGCCCTGACCATGACCCTGGTCAACCGGCTTGCCGAGCGCACCGGCGCGATCGTGCTGTATGGCTGGTGCGAACGCGCCGGCGGTGACCTGCAGTTTGCGCTGCATGTGCAGCCGGCCGACCCTGCAGTGGCCGACGCCGACCCGGTGCGCGCCGCCAGCGCGCTCAACGCAGGCATCGAACAGATCGCCCGGCGCGACCCGGCGCAGTACCAATGGACCTACAAGCGCTACACGCTACGCCCGCCGGGCAGCGGCGAGGCCAATCCATATGCGACCGAGCGGCATCCGCACTGACCGCGGCGGACTGCAGACAGATCCGCTTGCGCAAAGTGCCGCCGCCGTTGCGGCGTTGGCAACCACCGCCACAGGCTCAATCGTCGTGCGGATCGGCCGGGGTGGCCAGGATGCGCTGATAGAACGCCAGGTCCAGCCAACGGCCGAACTTGAAACCGGCCTCGCGCACGGTGCCGGCGTGGGTGAAGCCGAATTGTTCGTGCAAGGCGATGCTGGCCTGATTGCTGGCATCGATACCGCCGACCAGCACATGCACGCCGCGCTGTTCTGCCGCCGCGATCACACCCTGCAACAGCAGGCGTCCCAGGCCCTTGCCGCGATGGTCGCGGTGCACGTAGACCGAATGCTCGACGCTGTACTTGAACGCCGGCCAGGCGCGGAAGGTGCCGTAGCTGGCAAAGCCCATCAGGCTGCCGTCGGCCGCTTCCACCCCGATCACCGGAAAGCCGCCTGCACGCTTGGTGGCAAACCAGCCGACCATGCTTTCCGGCGGCCGCGGCTTGTAGTCGTACAACGCGGTGGAGGTGGCGATGGCGTCGTTGAAGATGTCCAGGATGGCGCTGGCGTGGCGGTCTTCGCTGCAGTCGATAAGAGACATGGGATCCGATACGGGCAGGGGGGTCTGGGGATTAAAAGGCATTGCCCGGCGATGAACAACGCAGCCGGCATGCAACCAATCCACGCCTGCCGTGCAACTCAAACGGCGGGCGCTGGATGCAGCGTTCCACCCGGCCGTGGCGACTGGCGATTGCGAACCACGCGACAATGGCCGCATGCGGCAGGCAGTGGCCGCGGCAGCGTCCGCCTTGAAGCGGCCGTGGCAATCCCCATCTGGAGTCGTGCATGAGCAGCCCCGTCCCCTCCCCCAGCGCACAGGCCTTCGGTGATCCGGCGGCGATCCGCTGCGAGCGCGCCGCCTCCGAGCTGCGCGCTGGCCGCCCGGTGCTGCTGACCGCGGCCAACGGGCAGGCACGCGCGGTACTGGCATTGGACAGCAGCACCGCGCAGTCGTATGCGGCCTTCGCACGTGCGGCGCAGCGCCGGCACTATCTGTTCGTCACCCCGACCCGTGCCCAGGTGCTGGGCCTGAACGCCCCGCAGGGCGCACGCGTGGCACTGGCCGAGCACGACTACGACCAGCTCGCGGCCCTGGCCTACCTGCGCGACACCCCGGTCCCGACGCAGTGGACCGCGGGCGATGCGCTGGACGCAGGCGTGGTGGAGATCGCGCGGCTGGGACTGCTGCTGCCGGCGATGCTGGCGGTGGAGCTGCACGACGCGGATGACCAGGCCGCCTTCGCCGGCTGCCAGTCGCTGGCACTGGACGATCTGGCCAGCGGTTGCGCTACATCCGCCGCTGCCGGCTACGAGTTGGTCACCCGCACGCCGGTGCCGTTGCGCGGGCTGGGGATGAGCGAGTTCGTGGTGTTTCGCGGCGGGGTGGCGCAGCGCGACCAGGTGGCGATCGTGGTCGGCCAGCCCGACCTGTCGGCCGCAGTGCCGGTGCGCGTGCATTCCTCCTGCCTGACCGGCGATCTGTTCGGCTCGCTCAAATGCGATTGCGGCGACCAGCTGCGGCATGGCCTGGCCAAGCTGAAGGACCTCGGCGGCGGCGTGCTGCTGTACCTGGACCAGGAAGGCCGCGGCACCGGCATCGCCGCCAAGATGCGCGCGTACGGCTACCAGCATGCCGGCCTGGACACCATCGACGCCGACGCGCAACTGGGCTTTGGCCCGGACGAGCGCCGCTACGGCAGTGCGGTGGCGATGCTGCGCGGCTTGGGGATCGGCCGGATCCGGCTGCTGACCAACAATCCCGCCAAGGCCGAGCGCCTGCGCGCGGCCGGTATCGCGGTCGAAGACCGCATCCCGGTGACCGGCGACATCACTGCGGAAAACGAGCAGTACCTGCGTACCAAGGCCGCGCGCGCCGGGCATGCGCTGGATGTGGACGCGCTGATCCTGGCCGCACAGTAAGCGCCGCCTGCGCCGGATGCGCCCGCCCTCGGCGCCCGGCTATGCTTGCGCACCGCTTCTGCAGGCCAGCCTTGTGCACGACGCTCCACCGCCGCACCCCGAGGTCATCGTCACCGCCGCGCCGGCAGAGGGTCCGGCCGTGGACCACACGCAGTGGCAGCCGCTACCGCAGCGCGGGGCCTATGTGGCCGGCGTCAACGGCGCACTGGGCGGCGGATGTGCCGGGCTGATCGCGGCCGGCGTGACCGCCACGGGGTTGCACGCCTGGCATCACTGGCCGCTGGTGCTGGGCCTGACCGTGGTTGCCGCGCTGCTGGGCGCGTGGTTCGCGGTCAAACGGCATCGGCTCACCCACTGGAAACTCGACCACCACGGGCTGGCGCTGCAACGCGGTCATCTCTGGCAGAGCGACACGCGCATTCCGATTTCGCGCGTGCAGCACGTGGACCTGCGCCGCGGCCCGATCGAACGCGCCACCGGGCTGACCACGCTGGTGGTGCATACCGCCGGCAGCAGGCTCAACGCGGTGGCCTTGTCCGGCCTGGATCAGGGCGATGCCGAACGCCTGCGCGACCGCCTCGCCCGCCAGCTCGATCACGACGACGACGCGCTGTGAGTGCCATCGAACATCCCGGCCAGGACGAGCAGCGCCTGCATCCGTTGTCGTGGGTGTTCGTGCTGTTGCAGCAGATCCGCCAGTTCCTGATTCCGCTGGCGGCCTTGATCCTGTTCGGCAGCCGCGATGGCAGCCGCGACTCGGCCGACCACATCGCCACCGGCGTGGTGATGACGGTGCTGGTGGCGATCTCGGTGCTGCGCTATTTCACCTACCGCTACCGCATCGGCACCGATGGCGTGGCGATCCGCAGCGGGCTGCTGGAACGCAGCCGGCGCGATATCCCGTTCGCGCGCATCCACAACGTGGTGGTGCACCAGTCGCTGCTGCACCGGCTGGCCGGGGTGGCCGAAGTGCGCCTGGAATCGGCCGGTGGCCACAAGCCCGAAGCGGAAATGCGCGTGCTGCGGCTGGACCAGGCGCTGGCGCTGGAAGACCTGATCCGTCGCCGCACGCATGATGCCGACGCCACGACGCCGCAGCCCGAGGCCGACAGCAACAGCTTGCTGCGCCTGCCGTTGGGCGAAGTGATCCGGCTGGGGCTGATCTCCAATCGCGGCATGGTGGTGGTGGCTGCCAGCTTCGGCGTGATCTACCAGATGATCCCGCGCCGCACGGTGTCCAACTTCGTCGAGCACAACGGCGAGCTGGCGTACCGCTATGTCAGCCAGGTCCATCCGGGGACGGCCGTCGCCGCGACCCTGGTGGTGCTCGGCACCCTGGCCGTGCTGATCGCGATGCGCGCCTTGTCGGTGGCCCTGGCGGTGGCGCAGTACCACGGCTTCCACCTCAGCCAATCCGAGCGCCGCCTGACCGTGGAGCGCGGCCTGCTGACGCGCATCCGCAGCAGTGTGGCGCTGCGGCGCATCCAGTCGTGGACGTTGTACGAAAGCCGCCTGCATCGCCTGTTCGGCCGTCGCCAGTTGCGGGTGGAGACCGCAGTGGCCGGCACCGCCGACAGCGAAGGCAGCGCATTGAAGGAGCTTGCGCCGATCGCCGAGCCCCAGCGCTGCGATGCCTTGTTGCAGCGCCTGCTGCCGGGGATTGCCTGGCCGCCTGCGCAGTGGCAGGCGATCGCCACGCATTGCTGGTGGCGATTGAGCCTGCCCACGCTGTTGGTGCTGCTGCCGCTGGTGGGCGGCCTGGCCTGGCAATTCGGCAACCAGGCGGCGTGGTTGCTGCTGTGGTTGCCGTGGAGTGCGTTCAAGGCGCATCGCCAGGTGCACCGCATGGGCTATGCGGTGGATGCGCGGTTTGTCGCCGTGCGCGGCGGCTGGTGGAAACGCTGGTGGCGGCTGGCCGAGCTGGACAAGCTGCAGGCGCTGCAACTGCAACGCTCGCCGCTGGATCGCCTGTCCGGCACCGCAACGCTGTGGCTGGACACCGCCGGCGCCAGCCCGACCGGCCCGGGGTTACGCCTGCGCTTTGTGCCGTTGGCACAGGCGCAGGCGCTGCAGGCCCGGTTGGGTGCCGCGTTGACGCGGCGCAAGTTGCGTTGGTGAGTTGGGAATCGGGAATCGGGATTAGGGATTCGGGATTGGTTGAAGACTGCTGATAGGCAGCCACTTGGAGCCACTGATCAAACCCCGGTTTCAGCGCCGGGACGGGCCCCAGTATCCGAGCTCGCGGCGGATCTGCAGGCCGCGCCACACTGCGCCCAGCGGCTTGCGCCGCAGTGGACCGAGCTTGCCGGCGATGAAGTCCTCGGTCGCTGCAATCACCCGCTCCGACGACTGCCCGTCGCGGTACGGGTGGATCGCGTCGGCATACCTGGCCAGCGCGCTGCGCAGCGCCGCATCCGGCGCCAACGCGCGCGCCAGCTGCTGTGGTAATTGCCCGGGCTGCTGGAAGTCCAGCATATGCGGCTGTGGCACGCGGTTGCGGAAGGTCACCACCGGTTTGTGCTGCACCACGAACTCGGACACGATCGATGAGGTATCCGACACCAGCACATCGGCCGCACGCTGCGCGGCCATGACCTGTTCGGGTTCGACAAAGCATGCATGCGGCCCGGCCAACGCGCGATAGCGATCGAACAGCTCCGGCGCGCACTTCGGGTGCAGGGTCAGCAGCCAGTAATGCGCACCGCGCGCGATATCGGGGGCGATTTCGTCATAGAGCGCGGGCGCAGCGCTCAAGCGCTCGGTAAACGTGGAGCCGAACAGGATCACCGGCCGCCCGTTGGCGGGCGCGCGCAGTGCAGCGCTGCGTCCGCCATCGTCGCGAAACACCGGGTCGAGCTTGGGCCAGCCGGTTTCGACCACCGCGAAATGCCCTTCGCGCTCGGCCAGTGCGCGAAACGGCGCCGTGGTGGCCGGGCCCTGGGTGCAATACAGATCGAACAGTCCACGCACGCGGAAGTGCCCACGGTTGTCTTCGCGTTTCTGCACGTTGAAACCATGGAACAGCTGCACCTTGGCACCGGCAATGAACGGCGGCACCCAGTTGGCCGCGCTGAACACCGCCTGCGGGCGCAGCGACAGCGCCTCGCGCAGGCCGACCTGGCGCACATCCGGCAACACCAGCCCGCGCGCACCACCCTCGAACCAGGCCGACACGGCGTGCCCGCGGGCCTGTAATGCCTGCGCCAATGGCGCCAGAATAGGCAACGCGTAACGCTCCGTTGCGAACAGCAGGTATTGAGCCATCACATGTCCTCTTCGACCGCACCCGACGAACGGCCGCGCATCAGCGCCTGCATTATCGCGTTCAACGAGGCCGATCGCCTACGCGACTGCCTGCGCTCGCTGGCGTTCTGCGACGAGATCGTGGTGGTGGACTCCGGCTCCACCGATGCCACCGTGACGCTTGCCACCGCACATGGCGCACGCGTCCTGCAACGTACCTTCGATGGCTATCGCAGCCAGAAGGCGTTCTGCGTGGCGCAGGCCAGCCATGACTGGGTGTTGTGCCTGGATGCCGACGAACGCGTCAGCGATGGCTTGCGTGCGTCGATCATTGCCGCGCGCGATGGCGGTTTTGCCGGTGCGGCCGGCTATCGCTTCGCACGGCTGTCGGATTATTTCGGCCGGTTCCTGCGCCATGGCAATGCGTATCCGGATCGGGTGCTGCGCCTGTTCGATCGACGCCGTGGCGGCTGGCGCGGCAAGCGCGAGATCCACGAAGCGGCCAGTGTCGACGGGGCGGTCATGACCCTGGCGGGCGACCTGATCCACTACCCCTACCGCTCGCTGGCGCAGCAACTGGCCAAGACCCAGCGCTACGCGCAGATGATGGCCGAGCACGACTACGCGCGCGGCAAGCGTGCGACCTGGAACAAGCTGGTGCTGGCACCGGCCTGGCGCTTCTGGCGCGGCTACCTGCTGCGTGGCGGGTTTCGCGATGGCTGGCACGGCTTGATCTACGCCTATGTCCGCGCCAACTACGTGCGCCAGAAGACCATCATGTTGTGGCTGCTGCAGCACAACCAACCGGTGCAGGATCCGCCGCGCGTGGACGATCGCCGCGACGGCTGAACGCAGCGACCCGCTTGCGACCGCCGCGACGGCTGCACCCGCCGCCAGGTCGGCGCTCCGAGCCAACAGTCACCTATCCGATGATGGGGCCGAGCCCACCACCCACCGCAAGGCCGCTCGCTAGGCCTTGTCGGCCGCTCGCACCGAGTATGCCTGCGCCTGGCGCGCTGCCAGGCCGACCAGCACACCGACCATCGCCGTGTAGAAGCTGGCCGACACCTGGTGCGCAAACATCGACTGGGTCAGTCCGCACAGGGCATAGCTCACCACGATCATCACACCGGCCGCTGCCGGCCCGCGGAACTGGCGCTGGCCGCTGCGTCGATGCAGCCGCACGAAGATCCACAACGGCACGCCGTAGACCGCAAACAACAACAACAGCCCCGGTACTCCCTGGGTGGCGCCCCACTCGGCCAGATCGTTGTGCGCATGGCCCAGATGACAGCGCAGCAGCCAGGTGTCGCCGGCGCACACCGGCAGCTCGCGCATCGCATCGTCGAAGCGCCCGACGCCGATGCCGGTCAGCGGATGCGCGCGCAAGGTATCCCAGGCCACGTGCAGCCGCTCGATACGGGCACCGGCAGACGAGTCGCTGTCGCCGACCTCGTAGCGCCGCAGGTCGCTCTGCAACTCGCCCAGGCGCATCTGCTCGGTCAAGGCCGGCACGCTGAGCACCACGCCCACCGCCAGCACCGCACCGCCGACGAAGGTCAGCAAGCGCAGGCGTGCGCTCTGCCAGGGCGCGCCCCAGATCAGCACGCCCAGGGTCACCAGCAACGACAACCACACCCCGCGACTGCCGCTGAGCACGATCACCACCACCGTGGCGATGCCCGCGCCCACCAGCCAGCGCACATGGCCGACCGGACGGCAGAACACTGCCACCACCAGCAGCATCAGCGCGATATCGGCAAACACGATCGCATTGGTCCAGCCTTCGGCGCGGGGGGCCCCGTTCATCACCTGCAGCATGGCGATCACCATTGCCGCGAACACGCCGGCCAACGCGCCGCGCCAGAGCCAGATCTGGCGCGGCTGCAGTGCGTACGCCCACACCGCCGCCCAGGGCAGCACCAGAAAGCGCGAGCGGTTGTCGACATCGCGCAGCCCGTGTTCGAACAGCACGATCGACAGCAGCGACATCGCGATCACCGCCGCCGTCAGCCAGCCCAGCGCGCGCACCGACCAGCTGCGCGCGACGATGCCCGCGCGCAGGCTGCGCCAGCCCACCAGCGAGCCAAGCAGCAGGCACAGCCCGAAGGGCAGCAAGCCACTCGGCATGTTGACCACCAGCGCGGTCAACGCAAAGACACCCAGTTCGGCAATGCCCACACCTGCCGGTGATGCAATGGGAGCCGAGGAGGAAAGTGCAGCGGGCTGGGTGGGCAAGGAATTCATTCAGACATCGGTGGCGAATGGGGGTGAATCGGGCGGCACGCGTCAGCGACGCCGGCCAAGCTAACGACGTCCCGCATGAATCCATGCTAGACGACGGCCGGCGGCGGCGTTGACGCGCCGCCGATCGTGGCCGGAGCCTGTGCTGCGCCGGCTCATTCGGTGTCCAGGTTGCCCTGCTCCTGCGCTTCCACTGCCCGCTGCTCGGCACTTGCCACGCAGCTGCCGTGCACGGCATCGGCCGGTACCAGCCACCAGCGACGGCGGTTGGCCACGCCCACCATCTGGCTGCGGCTGCGGTCCACGCAGGCCAGCAGCGCGGTCTCCTGCGCCATCAGCCAGCGTTGCTCCGGGTCTTGTGCCTGCCAGGCCACCGCACGCTGCAGTTGCTGCTCCCACGGCACCTTGAAGCCGAAGGTCTGCGCGGGGCGGTCGGCCATCAGCAGGTTCTGCTCCTTCCAGGCCACCAGCCCGAGCTGCGCATCCGGGCCGATCCGGCGCCCGGCCTCGCGCATCACCGCGCCCGCCGAACTGGAATCGTTGAAGATCGGATAGCAGACCAACCCGAACGCCACCCACCACGCGCCCAGCAGCGATGCGGCGGCAAGCGCGGAACGGCGCACCCGCAGCAGCAACAGGCTGGCCATGCCCCACAGGCCCACCGCCAGCAGCAGCCAGCCGAGCGGGTCGGTGGCCTCGCTGCCGACTCCACGGCTGTCCATGATCTTCTGCTCGAACCCCGGGTGCCCGATCAGCATCGCCGCACCGCCGGCAACGAAGGCCACCGTCAGCAGCACCACGAATCCGAACAGCAGCCGCTGCACCCCGGCACGGCGCAGCAGGCCTGCCGCCAGCGGCGCCAGGGCCAGGCAGAACATCGGCAGCGCCGGAAGGATGTACACATCGCGCTTGCCGCTGGGAATGGTGAAGAACACCAGCACCAGCAGCCACCAGGCCAGCGGCAACAGATAGCGCGCATCGCGTCGCTTGAGCCGGCGCCACCAGGCCGGGATCGCCCAGGGCAGCAACAGGATGGTCGGCAGCCACATCGTGGCCATGCCCTTGAAGTGGTACCAGACCGGCTGCGCGTGATCCCAGGAATTGGCGTAACGCTTGGCGGTCTGGCGCAGCAGGATGTCGTTGAGATAGACGCGGTACTCGGGCTGGCCGGCAGTCAGCGCGGTCACCATCATCGGCACGAACCACAACAGGATCGCGATGAAGAAGAACAGCGGCCCCAGCCAGAAACGCCGATCGCGCACATGCACGCGCACGCCCGGCCAGCCGCGCGCCGCCGCAATGCCGGCCGGGATCAGCATCAGCAGGGCGATGATGCCGACCCCCTTGGTGATCACGCCCAGCCCGGCGGCGAACCAGCCCAGCGTCCACCAGCGCCAGGCCGGCCCCAGCAACAGATGGCGCAGCAATCCGTAATTGGCCAGGGTGATCCAGAACACCACCAGCGGATCGATCTGCGCCTTCTTGGCCTGGAAGGTGAAGTGCAGCGTGAACAGCAGCATCCAGGCCGCATAGACCCCCACGCGCCGCGTCCATAGCCGCCGCCCGAGGTCGTACACGCAGGCCAGCGTGCCCAGCGCCGCCAGCAGCGACGGCAACAGGAACGCCACCCGCCAGTTGCCCAGCAGCGTGTAGAACAGCGCCTGCAGCCACATCAGCATCGGCGGCTTGTCCGAGTACAGCTCGTTGCCGCGATGCGGGAACAACCAATCGCCGCTCATCACCATCTGCTTGGCAACCAGCGCAAACCGCGGCTCGTCCGACGGCCAGGGGTCGCGCAGTCCCAGGCCGGCGCCGATCACCAGCACAGCCGTGATGGCCAGCAGCCAGAAATCCTTGGAAGCACGAGTCTTGAGCATGACGGATGGCGTGGGTGCGGAGGTGGAGCGCCGGGTTCGGCGCGCGGTCAGGACGCTTTTAGCAAAAGCGCGTAGAAAAAACCGTCGCAGTGCCGCTCGCCGGGGAAACGCTGCCGTCCGGCACCGGCCGCATGCCCGAATTGCGCACCCAGCGGCTGCGCCCGTGCGTCGGCAGTGCGCTGCAGGAAGGCATCCACCTGCGCCTGGTTCTCGCGCGCAAGCAGGGAACAGGTGGTGTAGAGCAGCTGCCCGCCCGGTCGCAGCGTGCGCCAGCTGGCATCGAGCAGACGCGCCTGCAATGCGCACAAGGCGTCGATATCGTCGGCACGGCGATGCAGCAGCACGTCCGGCTGACGGCGCACCACGCCGGTGGCCGAACACGGCGCATCCAGCAGCACCGCATCGAACGGCTGGCCGTCCCACCATGCGGCGGTCTCGGCCGCATCGGCCGCGTGCAGGGTCACCTGCGCGCCCGGCACGGTGCGCTGCAGGGTCTGCTGCACCCGCTCCAGCCGGCGCGCATCCACATCCAGCGCGGTGAGCTGCAGGCCGCGATGGCGCTCCAGCAGATGCGCGGCCTTGCCGCCGGGCGCGGCGCAGGCATCGAGCACACGCGCAGACGGCGCCAGCACCAGCGCATCGGCCACCTGCTGCGCGGAGCCGTCCTGCACCGAGACATCGCCCTCGGCAAAGCCCGGCAACTGGCTCACCGGCACCGCGCCGTGCAGACGCACCGCATCCGGCAACACCGCGTCCGTTTCGGCGGCGATGCCCAGCGCGGCCAGGCCTGCGACATAGCCGGCCGGGTCGATCCGCGAGCGCTGCACGCGCAGCCACATCGGCGCCATCTGCGCGCTTGCCTCGAAAATGGTCTCGGCCTGGTCGCCCCAATCGGCGCGCAGTTGCTTGCGCAGCCAGGACGGCCAGCCCGCATCGGCGGACACCGCCGGAAACCCCTCGCGCTGGGCGCGCCGCAGGATCGCGTTGACCATGCCGGCCTGACGCGGCCGGCCTAACGCGCGGCACGCGTCCACGGTGGCCGACAAGGCCGCATGCGCGGGCAGCTGCAGCACGTCGAGCTGGGCGAAGCCGGCCATCAGCAGCGCCTTCAGTTCGGCATCGCGCGGCGGCAACGGGCGTTCCAGCCACTGCCGCAATGCCACGTCATAGGCCGGGCGGCGGCGCAGCACCGCAAAGCAGATCGCCTCCACCAGCGCGCGGTCGCGTGGATCATCAAGACCGGGCAGGGTCGCGGCCAGTTCGGCCTTGAGCGAGCGGCCCTGGTCGAACACGGCCGTCAGCACCCGTGCCGCGGCCAGACGCGAGCCCACGCCCGCCATTGCGGTCTCTGCCGGCATCAGCGCAGCGCCGGCAGGTCGCGGCGTGCGTTGAGGTAGTCGGCAGCGGTGATCGCCTTGCCGCCCTCGCGCTGCAGCACGCGCACCCGCAGCGCGCCCTGCCCGCAGGCGATGTCGATGCCTTGCTTGCTGGCGGCGAGCAGGGTGCCCGGCGCCTGCTGATGCGCCAGCTCCAGCGCCACCGCGCCATGCAGGCGCACGCGCTCGCCGGCCAGCAACGCCTCGGCCACCGGCCATGGATTGAACGCGCGCACGCGCCGCGCCAGTTCCTGCGCCGGCTGCGCCCAGTCCAGCCGCGCCTGCGCCTTGTCCAGCTTGTGCGCGTAGGTCACGCCCTCGGCCGGCTGCGGTTGCGCCACCGGACGGATGCCGGCACGCAGCAGGCCCAGGCCATCGGACAGCACCTGCGCGCCCAGCGCGGCCAGGCGGTCGTGCAGCTGCCCGCCGGTTTCCTGCTCGCCGATTGCGATGCGCTGCGACAGCAGCACCGGGCCGGTATCCAGCCCGGCTTCCATCTGCATCAGGCAGACGCCGGTTTCGGTATCGCCGGCCTCGATCGCGCGCTGGATCGGCGCGGCGCCACGCCAGCGCGGCAGCAACGAGGCATGTACGTTCCAGCAGCCGTGGGTCGGCGCGGCCAGCACCGCCTTGGGCAGGATCAGGCCGTAGGCCACCACCACCATCAGGTCGGCATTGAGCGCGCGCAGCGTGGCCAGTGCCTCGGGCGAACGTAATGTCTGCGGCTGCAACACCGGAATGCCGCGCGCGATCGCCTCCAGCTTGACCGGCGAGGGCGTCAACCCACGGCCACGGCCGGCAGGCCGATCCGGCTGGGTATAGACCGCCACCACTTCATGCCGCTGCGCGGCGGCGCGCAACGAGGCGACGGCAAAATCCGGCGTACCGGCAAATACGATTCTCATAGGGCGGGGGTTCGGGAGTGGGGATTGGGGAGTCGCAACGGCGGATTCGGCAATCGGTGAGAGAACCGGCTTTGCGAATCCCGACTCCCAAGTCCCAAATCCCGGCCGTCAGGCCACGTGTTTACGCTGCTTGGCCAGCTTCTTGCGCACCATCTCGCGCTTGAGCGGCGACAGGTAATCGACGAACAGCTTGCCGTCCAGATGGTCCATCTCGTGCTGGATGCACACCGCCAGCAGGCCATCGGTGCTCAGTTCCTGCGCCTTGCCCTGGCGGTCGAGATAGCGCACGGTGATCGCATCGGCGCGGGCGACATCGGCATAGATGCCCGGTACCGACAGGCAGCCTTCCTGATACACCTGCTCGCCCTGCCTGCTCACGATTTCCGGGTTGACGAACACCTGCGGGAGATTCTTCTCCTCGCTGACGTCGATCACCATGAAACGCTTGTGCACGTCCACCTGACTGGCGGCCAGGCCGATGCCGGGCGCCTCGTACATGGTCTGGAACATGTCGTCGAGCAGGGTCTGGAATGCCGGGCTGGTGAGCTCGGCAGCATCGACCGGCACGGCCTTGGTGCGCAGCCGCGGGTCGGGGAATTCGAGGATAGGGAGCAAAGCCATGGGATTACCCGTCTGGGAACACCGGCGCTGCGCCGGCAAGACGCTGTCATTCTAGCGCAATGCTTGCGTGACGCCCCGGTTTCTGGACTATAGTGCGCGGACCTGTTGGGGAATCAGGCAAGAAGGCACTCATGTTGAACCGACTTCGTACGGTCGTCGCTGCGGCGATGCTGACCGTCGCGACCTACGCTGCCGCGCAAGCGGTGGGCGAACATCCAGACACCTACGTGGTCCGCAAGGGCGATACCCTGTGGGACATTGCTGGACGTTTCCTGCAGAAGCCGTGGTTGTGGCCGGAAATCTGGCAGGCCAACCCGCAGATCCAGAATCCGCACCTGATCTACCCCGGCGACGTGATCAGCCTGGCCTACCTGGATCGCGTCGCCAAGGGCACCGTCCAGCCCGGCCCGCGCCAGGAAGCGCCGATCAACGCGATTCCGCTGGCGGAGGTCGAGCCGTTCCTGAAGAACCTGCGCGTCACCGATGACTTCGACCAGCTGCCGTACGTGGTGGGCCTGGAAGGCGGCCGCGCGCGCGCCACCACCGGCCAGGTGGCCTATGTGGTCGGCCTGGACGATGCACAGCCGGGCCAGCGCTTTGCGGTGGTGCGCCCGACCGTGAAGTTCAGCCTGCCCAAGCACAACGAAGACCTCGATGCGGCCGGCAACATCACCGCGGGCGCCGGCAACATCTGGAAGAACTACATCGCGCCGAGCACGCGCCGCGAATTCCTGGGCTACGAACTGGCACAGGTCAACGTCGGCACCATCACGCGCAGCGCGGCGGGCGGCAATTCCAAGGCGGCCACCCTGCTGCTGCAGGACAGCGGCCGCGAAGTGCGCGCCGGCGATCGCATCGTTGCCGTCGAAGCGCAGCCGTACGACCTGCAGTTCATCCCGCATCCGCCGTCGGAACAGGCGCTGCAGACCGAATTGCGGGTGCTGGCCATCTCCGATGCCTTCATCGTCGGCGGTACCCGCGATGTGATCGCCATCTCCGGCGGCGCCCGCGAAGGCATCAACAACGGCACGGTGTTCTCGATATGGCGCAAGGGCCGCACGGTCAGCGACCGCGTCAAGCATTCGCGCTTCTCGCGGACCGACGACGACTTCAGCGGCCCGGCCGGCTCCACCGTCGGCCTGCCCGACGAATACGCCTCGCACGCGATGGTGTTCCGCACCTTCGACAAGGTCAGCTATGCGCTGGTGATGGAAAGCGTCAAGCCAACCGGCCTGGGCTACTTCGTCAAGCATCCCGACGCGCAGTAAGCGACAATTCCGATGCGGTAATGCGACGGCGCCCGAGGGCGCCGTCGTCGTTTGCGGTCCAGGCTTGAGGCATGGCTCTCCCGACTCCCGACCTGCGCGCATTCCTGATCCTGCTCATGGCGGGTGGCCGCAGCCCGCCGCGCAGCGCACTGCTGCGCTGTTTTGGCAGCCCGGCAGAGATACTGGTCGCCGGGCACGAGGCCTGGCGTGCCGCCGGCTGCGACGATCTGCAGGCGGCTCGCCTTCAGGCGCCCGATGCGCGCGTCCTGGACGCCGCCCTGCACTGGTGCGAGCAGCCCGGCCATCACCTGATCGGCCTCAACGACCCCGACTACCCCGCCCTGCTGCGCCACATCGTCAACCCGCCGCTGGCCCTGTTCGTGGACGGCGACCCGAACGCGCTCTGGCACCCGGGCGTGGCCGTGGTCGGCAGCCGCTCCGCCACCGCCGGCGGCCGCGACCACACCCGCGCATTCGCCGCCAGCCTGGCCGGCGCCGGCCTGGCCATCGTCAGCGGCATGGCCGCCGGCGTGGATGCAATCGCGCACGAGGCCGCGCTTGCCCGCAGCGACGCCATCACCGTGGCGGTGGTGGGCACCGGCACGGATGTGGCCTATCCCGCGCATCACCAGTGCCTGCGCGATCGCATCGCCGCGCGTGGTGCGGTGGTCAGCGAGTACCTGCCCGGCACCGGGGCGGTCGCGGGACACTTCCCGGCCCGCAACCGGATCATCGCCGGGCTGGCCCTGGGCACCCTGGTGGTGGAAGCAGCCATGCGCTCGGGTGCGCTGATCACCGCGCGGCTGGCGGCGGAGGCCGGGCGCGAGGTGTTCGCCCTGCCCGGCTCGCTGCACAATCCGCTCGCGCGCGGCTGCCATCACCTGATCCGGCAGGGCGCCACCCTGGCGCAGGAGCCGGCCCAGATCATCGACGGCCTGCGCCTGCTGTCGGGCGAACTGGCAGACGCCTTGCGCCAGCGCCTGGCCGCCCCCACTGATCAGGCCAGGACACCACCGCAGGCCGGCACGGCGCGCTCGGATCCGGACTACCAGCGCTTGTGGCAGGCGCTGGGCCACGACCCAACCCCTATGGATTCTCTGGTCGAACGCACCGGATTGACGGCCGCCGCGCTGTCCTCCATGCTGCTCATCATGGAACTGGAGGGAGACGTGGTCGCCGAGCACGGTCGCTATACCCGCAATCCCTAGTTTCTTCACCTCCACAGCGTCGCGCGACGCAGGCCGAGGGGCAATGAAAGAGAGCATTCTTGATGTACTGCTGTACCTGTTCGAACATTATTTCAGCGAAGATGCGGACCTGGTCCGCGACCGTGACTCGCTTCAGAATGGCCTGATCCAGGCCGGTTTCAGTCCCGCAGAAATCAGCAAAGCCTTCGACTGGCTGGACGCGCTCTCCGAGCAGCGGCCCAGTGTCGCGCGCCCGCATGTCGATGGACCTGTACGCATCTATCACGGCCCGGAGCTGGACAAGCTCGATGTGGACTGCCGTGGATTTCTGCTGTTCCTGGAACAACACCGCATCCTGGACGCCGACCAGCGCGAGCTGGTGCTGGACCGCGCCATGGCGCTGGATCAGGACGAACTTGACCTGGACGACCTCAAATGGGTGGTCTTGATGGTGCTGTTCAACCAGCCGGGCGCCGAAGCGGCCTATGCCTGGATGGAAACGCAGATGTTCCTGGACGAGCCTGAACCCGTACACTGAAGCGGAAGCCGCAACGGAAGCGTGCGAGGGGACGGCAATGAGCAGTTGGTATTACGCCGAGGGCAACCGCCATCGGCGTGGCCCGGTGGCCAGCGAGGCCTTGCTGGCGCTGTATCGCGATCACGCGATCGCACTGGACACCCTGGTCTGGCGCGCAGGATTTGCCCGATGGGTGCCGCTGTCGGCGTGCGCCGACGAGCTCGGCCCCCCGATTTCCACCGCCATGCGCACCGCAGTGCTGCCGCCGCCGCTGCCACCGGTTCCGCCTGCGGCTGTTCACGCCGCTGCCGCCAGTTCGTCCCCGTCGTCAGCGCAGCGCCTGCCCGGCAACGGGCCCGGTTGGCCGCTGGCGCTGGTACTGGGCGCGGTGGTGGGCCTGTTCGTGCTGGTGGCGGTGATCGGCATCCTGGCTGCGATCGCGCTGCCGGCGTATCAGGACTACACCGCGCGTAGCAAGGTCGCCCGGGCGATCACGGCGCTGGCGCCCTTGAAGCCGCAGATCGCCGGGTTTCTCGCCCAGCAAGGCCGTTGCCCGGTCAATGGCGATGCCGGCTTCCTCGCGCCCGAGCGGTATGCAAACGAGGTGCTGACCAGCGTGCAGATTGGCCGTTTCGACACCACCGAATGCGGCGTCGAGGCACTGCTGCATGCGCCGACGATGACCAGGATCGACGGCAAGGCGCTGTGGCTGGATTTCGACGCGGACGCCGGCACCTGGCAGTGCAGCTCCGAGATCGACGACGACCAACTGCCGCCGGACTGCCGCGGCTAGTCAATCGCTTTACCCAAGGGGACTTCAATGACGCAGTGGTACTACGCCGACGCACAACGCGAGCGCCAGGGGCCGGTGGACACGGACACGCTTCGCGCGCGCCTGTCCGACGGCCTGATCGATGCATCCAGCCTGGTCTGGCGCGAAGGCTTGCCGCAGTGGGTGACACTTGGCGAGGTCGCGGCCGAGCTGGGCGCCGCCACCGCGGTGCCGATGCCTCCCGCGCCGACCGCCGATGCGGACCCGGACGTTCCGCGCAGCGCGCCGCAGGCGACGGTTGACCCGGCCAGCGGCGCGGCGGGCGGTACGCCTGCCGCAGCCGCGTCATTTGCCGCCCGCACTGCGGACGCTGCGCCTGGGCAGACCGAACCCGGCCTTGCCGATCAGCATGCGGTGGCCGATCACCAGCAGTTTCCGGCGCGCGAGCACGCTGCACCGGCAGATGCTGCACCGGTCGATCCAGTGGCGTGGGCCGCCACGCCGGCAGACGCGGCCACAACTCCAGCGGCCCCAGACCCGATCCTGACCACCACCGCTAACGCGCCTACGCCGGCCTCTACCTCGTCGCATCCATCCGCCGGCGTGCCGGTTCCGGACGCCTGGGGCTCTGCCGCCGCGCCTGCAGCCACCGTTGCCTTGCATGAAGCCCCGGTTGTCTACGCCGGACTGTGGCGGCGCGTGGCCGCCAGCATCCTGGACAGCCTGATCACCAGCTTTGCGGTGTACCTGATCGTGATTCCGTTGGTGTTCGTCGTGGCGCTGGCGACCACCCGGGGCGATTCCGGCTCGGCGCTGGACGACGGCAGCGCACTCGGCACCGCCATCCTGGTGCTGTCCTATGGCATCGGCCTGGCGATTCCGACGCTGTATTTCGCCTGGATGCAGTCCAGCCGGCATCAGGCCAGCCTGGGCAAGCTCGCCTGCGGCATCAAGCTGGTGCGCGCCGACAGCAACGGCGGCCGGGTCGGTTTCTGGCGCAACGTGCTGCGCTATCTGGCCTACATGCTGATCAGCGTGCTCACCCTGGGCATCGGCGCGATCGTGGCGGCGTTCATGGCCGGCATGACCGCGCGCAAGCAGGCCCCGCACGACAAGGTCTGCGACACCCTGGTGGTGGACCGCTGGGCCTTCACCGATCACCCGGAGCGGCAATCCAGGGGTCTGGATACGGTCACCATCGTGGTCCTGGCCATTTATGCGGTGCTGCTGGTGTTCTCGGTCGTGGCGCTGGCCTTCCTGCTGACCGCCATCGGAATGAGCCAGAACTAGCAGTTCGCGGCACTGGCCGCTTGACACGGCGGCGTCCGCCGTGATCTTTCTAATAAGAGAACTGAACGCCCGGGCTCGTTTCCCGGGCGTTGACGTGTGGGAAACAGGCGATCTGCTTCCCTCCACCGGCCAATTAGGCCACGCTACCCGCCCCCCGGGCCCTGCCCAAAGAATTCGCCACCATGCCCAAGCACCTGCTCATCGTCGAATCGCCTGCCAAGGCCAAGACGATCAATAAATACCTCGGCAAGGACTTCACCGTCCTGGCCTCGTATGGGCACGTGCGCGATCTCGTCCCCAAGGAGGGCGCGGTCGATCCGGACAATGGCTTTGCGATGCGCTACGACCTGATCGAGAAGAACGAGAAGCATGTCGAAGCCATTGCGCGCGCCGCCAAGAGCGCCGACGACATCTATCTGGCCACCGACCCGGACCGCGAGGGCGAGGCGATCAGCTGGCACATCGCCGAGATCCTGAAAGAGCGCGGGCTGCTCAAGGACAAGACGATGCAGCGGGTGGTGTTCACCGAAATCACCCCGCGCGCGATCAAGGAAGCCATGCTCAAGCCGCGCGCGATCGCGGCCGATCTGGTCGATGCGCAGCAGGCCCGCCGCGCGCTCGACTATCTGGTCGGCTTCAACCTGTCGCCGGTGCTGTGGCGCAAGGTGCAGCGCGGGCTGTCGGCCGGCCGTGTGCAGTCGCCGGCGCTGCGCATGATCGTGGAGCGCGAGGAAGAGATCGAAGCCTTCATCGCACGCGAATACTGGTCCATCGATGCGCATTGCCGGCATCCGTCGCAGCCGTTCAATGCGCGCCTGATCAAGCTGGACGGGCAGAAGTTCGAGCAGTTCACCGTCACCGACGGCGATACCGCAGAAGCGGCGCGGCTGCGCATCCAGCAGGCCGCCCAAGGCGTGCTGCATGTCACCGATGTGGCCAGCAAGGAGCGCAAGCGCCGCCCTGCCCCGCCATTCACCACCTCCACGCTGCAGCAGGAAGCCTCGCGCAAGCTCGGCTTCACCACCCGCAAGACCATGCAGGTGGCGCAGAAATTGTATGAAGGCGTGGCGCTGGGCGACGAAGGCTCGGTCGGTCTGATCAGCTATATGCGTACCGACTCGGTGAACCTGTCGCAGGACGCGCTGGCGGAAATCCGCGATGTGATCGCGCGCGATTTCGGCACCGCCTCGTTGCCGGACCAGCCCAACGCCTACACCACCAAATCCAAGAACGCGCAGGAAGCGCATGAGGCGGTGCGTCCGACCTCGGCGCTGCGCACCCCGGCGCAGGTGGCGCGCTTCCTGTCCGACGACGAGCGTCGCCTGTACGAGTTGATCTGGCGCCGCGCAGTGGCCTGCCAGATGATCCCGGCCACGCTCAACACCGTCAGCGTCGATCTGTCGGCCGGCAGCGAGCACGTGTTCCGCGCCAGCGGCACCACCGTGGTGGTGGCAGGCTTCCTGGCGGTCTACGAAGAAGGCAAGGACACCAAGAGCAGCGAAGACGAGGACGAAGGCCGCAAGCTGCCGCTGATGAAGGCCGGCGACAACATCCCGCTGGACCGCATCGTCACCGACCAGCACTTCACCCAGCCGCCGCCGCGCTTCACCGAAGCGGCGCTGGTCAAGGCGCTGGAGGAATACGGCATCGGCCGGCCGTCGACCTACGCCTCGATCATCCAGACCCTGCAGTTCCGCAAGTACGTGGAAATGGAAGGCCGCAGCTTCCGTCCCACCGACGTGGGCCGCGCCGTGTCCAAGTTCCTGTCCGGGCATTTCACCCGCTACGTGGATTACGACTTCACCGCCAAGCTCGAAGACGACCTGGATGCGGTCTCGCGCGGCGAGGAAGAGTGGATCCCGTTGATGGAGAAGTTCTGGGGCCCGTTCAAGGAACTGGTCGAGGACAAGAAGGATTCGCTGGACAAGACCGACGCCGGCAGCGTGCGCGTGCTGGGCACCGACCCGGTCAGCGGCAAGGAAGTCAGCGCACGCATCGGCCGGTTCGGCCCGATGGTGCAGATCGGCACCGTCGAAGACGAGGAGAAGCCCACCTTCGCCTCGCTGCGGCCGGGCCAGAGCATCTATTCGATTTCCATCGAGGACGCGCTGGAACTGTTCAAGATGCCGCGCGCGCTGGGCCAGGACAAGGACCAGGACGTCAGCGTCGGCATCGGCCGCTTCGGTCCGTTCGCACGCCGCGGCAGCGTCTATGCCTCGCTGAAGAAGGAAGACGACCCGTACACCATCGACCTGGCGCGCGCGGTGTTCCTGATCGAGGAGAAGGAAGAGATCGCGCGCAACCGCGTGATCAAGGACTTCGAAGGCAGCGACATCCAGGTGCTCAATGGCCGCTTCGGCCCGTACATCAGCGATGGCAAGCTCAATGGCAAGATCCCCAAGGATCGCGAGCCGGCCACGCTGACGTTCGAAGAAGTGCAGCAGTTGCTGGCCGATACCGGCAAGCCGGTGCGCAAGGGCTTCGGCGCCAAGAAGGCCACGCTCAAGAAGAACGCGGTGAAGGATTCGGCCAAGGAGGCCAAGGACGCCGCCAAGAAGACCGCGGTCAAGAAAACCGCCACCAAGACGGCGGCGAAGAAGGCGCCGGCCAAGAAGGCCGCTGCCAAGAAGGCCACCAAGCGCGTGGTCAAGAAGACCGTGAGCAAGGCCGCAGGCTAAGGGCGCCGCATGCAGCACATGCTCAGCCTGGACAGCGCCGTCGCCACCCTGACCCAGGGCGGCGTGATCGCCTATCCCACCGAAGCGGTGTGGGGACTGGGCTGCGACCCGCGCCAGCAGGCCGCGGTGCTGCGGCTGCTGGAGATCAAGCGTCGTCCGGTCGACAAGGGCGTGATCGTGGTCGCTGCCAGCGTGGATGTGCTGCACCCGTGGGTGGATATGGACGCGCTGGCGCCGGCCCGCAGGCAGGAGGTGCTGGCCAGCTGGCCGGGGCCGCATACCTGGATCCTGCCGATCACCGCCCAGGCGCCACGCTGGGTCACTGGCACGCACGACGGGCTGGCGGTGCGCATCAGCGCGCATCCGGTGGTCGCCGCGCTCTGTGCGGCCTGGGGTGGCCCGTTGGTCTCCACCAGCGCCAACCTGGCCGGCGAACCACCCGCGCGCAGCCGCCAGGCGCTGGACCCGGCCCTGCTGGCCAGCATCGACGGGGTGATGGATGGCGAGGTGGGCGCGTTGGCGCAACCGACCCGGATCCGCGATGCCCGCAGCGGACAGATCCTGCGCGACTGAGCAGTGACCACGCGCCGCCTGTCGGCGCGCTTGCCTGCACACCGCCTCCCCCTTTGCCCATAGCCCGGCAGACGCGCACACTGCGGCCATGCGTACCGTCCTGACCCTTCTGTTGCTGGCCACCTCACTCCCTGCGTCGGCGGCCAGCACCGCCAGCAAACCGGATCCGAATGTGCGGATCTACCGCTGCGTCAGCAGCACCGGCACCGTCGCCCTGCAGGATGCGCCGTGCAGCAGCGGGCGCCAGCAGGTAATGGACCTGCAGCGCCCGCAGGATCCACCGCCGCGACCGCAGCGCGCCGACGCCGCCCCGGCCGCCGTCGCCACGCAGCCGCCGCGCGAGGTGCGCATCATCACCGTGCAGCCGCCGCAGCCGATGTACGAGTGCACCACCGAAGAGGGCGAGCGCTATACCAGCGACAGCCCGGAAGGCAATCCGCGCTGGGTGCCGACCTGGGGCCCGGCCTATGTGGGCAATGGCATTGGCCCGCCGGTCAGCGGCGGCGGCATCCAGCGTCCGCCGATCTCGGTCAGCCCACGCCCGGCGGGCGCGGTGCAGGGAAGCTCCGGACGGGGGGGAAGCCTGCGCGGCAGCGCAAGCTTCGGAGGCGGCGGCTACCACGGCGGTTACAACGGCGGCGGCCACGGCGGCACGGTGATCGTGCCCTACGGCAACGTGCAGATCCGCGACGAATGCCATGCCCTGCCCGAACAGGAAGTCTGCGCGCGCCTGGCTGACCGTCGCTGGGAATTGATCCGCCGCTACAACAACGCCCTGCAGAGCGAACGCCAGGATCTGAGCCGCGAGCAGCGCGGCATCGACGCGCGCCTGCAGCGCGACTGCGGCGGCGCATGAAGCGCTGGCTGTGGGTGGCACTGCTGGCGAGCGCCGAGTTGGCCAACGCACAGGAAGTGGCGATCTACCGCTGCACCGATCCGGCCGGCGCGCTCACCGTGCAGAACATGCCGTGCCCGAAAGGCATGCAGCAGCAGAAGAAGCTGATGACGGTACCGGCCGCGGTGCCGTTCACGCAGGGTGGATCGGGCGCAGCAGCGCCTGCGCGGACAGCGCCCGCTGCGCAGCCGCAGGCCACCCCCAAGACCGATGCCCCTGCCTCCGCCCCGGCTGCGACGCCAGCACCGGTGGCAGCGACGCCACCTGCCGTGCCGTCGACATCCACGCTGCCACCGCCGCCCCTGTTCGAATGCACCGCACACGACAACGGGCGCTATTTCACCGAAGACCGCGAGCCGGCCACGCGCTGCCTGCCGATGCAGACCACCAACCTGGCCGGCGGTCCGGCGACCGGCGGCGGCAGCGCCTGCGAGGTGGTCACCGACCGCTGCGCGCCGGTGCCGGACCAGCGCCTGTGCGAGGCCTGGCGCCAGCGTGCCGAGCAGGCCGAATCCACCTGGCGTTTCTCCGACGAGGCGCAATCGGCCGAGCGCAAGCAGCGCTACGTGCAGATGCGCCGGGTGCTGGACGAAAGCCGCTGCGCGCATCCATCCGCCACGCCGTGATGCCGGCAGCGGCGCTCCGGCGCAGGTCAGTCGGTGTACCGGCACTGCGCTGACCGGGCTGATTCTTCAAGCCACCGACAACCGTCACCATCACCAGTTGGCAGGCGCGGTGCATTGCGCCGCGGCACAACCGGGCCTCGCTGTCGCCTGCCTAGCGTGCAGGCGCGGCTGGCAAAAACCTAGAGGAGTGGCGCGCCGACGGTCCGGCGCATGTCTGCGCATCTTCCGATGCCATGCATGGGCACTGTCCGCGTGACCATGCATGCAGACGTGTCAGAACCCGTAGCGCAGGAAGCCGCCATCCACTGCGATGCATTCGCCAGTGATGTAGCTGGCTGCCGGCAGGCAGAGGAAGCCGACGGCGGCGGCCACTTCTTCCGGTTCGCCGATGCGGCGCATCGGGGTGCGTTCGATGACCTGCTCGTAGTAATCCGGGTCCGACAACGGCCCGGAGGTGCGACGGGTGCGGATGTACCACGGCGCCACCGCGTTGACACGGATGCCGTCCTCGGCCCATTCCACCGCCAGGTTGCGGGTCATCTGCTGCAACGCGGCCTTGGTCATGCCGTAGGGCGCGCCGCTGCGCACATGGGTGATGCCGGAGACGCTGCCGACGTTGACGATCGCCGATGCTCCGTGGCGGGTCAGCAACGGGTGCGCATAACGCGACAACTCGAACGCGGCGAACACGTTGGTTTCGAAGATGCCGCGCCATTGGTCCTCGGTGTAATCGATCGCCGCGCGGGTGATGTTGCCGCCGGCATTGTTGATCAGCAGATGCAGGCCATCGGCGTGGTCTTCCACCCAGTCCAGAATCGCGCGACGCTCTTCATCGTCGGCCACATCGGCGGCCAGCCCATGCAGCTCGCGCTCGGGAAATTCCTCGGCCAACTCGTCGCGTGCCTGTGCCAGGGCATCGGCATCGCGCGCCACCATCAGCAGATCCGCGCCGAAGCCCAGCAATTCGCGCGCGATGGCAAAGCCAATGCCGGCGCTGGCACCGGTGATGAGCGCGGTCTGTCCATCCAGCCGCCAACGATGGGTTGTCACGTGGGTGATCCTCTTTCAAGACGCAGGAAACGGCCGCCGCAGCGCAGTTGACGCGCAACGATGGCCCCGGCGTTAGGATACCGCCACCCCGAGCGAGGTCACGACGATGAAACGGCATTGGATTCTTGCGACCAGCCTGATGCTGCTGCTGGGCGCGTGTCAGCGACCGCAACCTGCGCCCACCGAGCAGAAGCCCGAGCCACAGGCCACCGCCCTGCGCGACCACATCCAGCAGCCGTTGAACAAGGCACATGCGGTGCAGGCAGCAAGCGACCAGGCCGCAGACGATCAACGCAAGGCGATCGACGCGGCCACGCAGTAACCGAAGCCTGCTGCCTGACACGCGCGCGTTTGTGTCCAGGCAGCAATGCACGCGCGCGCAGGCGATTGCGCGCCAGGCGAGCACTGCACCTGTGCGCACGGCCAACACGCATAAGTTCGCTCGACCGTGGCGCCATGCGTTGTGCCATCTGTCTTTTGCGTCGTTGGCGCGCCCGCATCGTGGCGTTGCCTGAGCGCTGACACGACAACGCCGGCACGTGGCCGGCGTTGTCGATCCCTCACGCTGGCATCGTGCCGCGTCAGAACCCGCAGAAGCAGTACGCCAGCGACTTGACCGGGGTGCCGCCCGCCTTGCTGTCGTGCACGGCGTCTTCGACGAAGCGCAGCTGCGTGTCCACTTCCGGCAGCGAGCGCGCCAGCAATGCACGTGCCATGCCCGAATCGCCCAGCATCCAGGCACCCATGCGGCTGCCGGCAAATCCGCTCATGAACTGCGAGAACGGCGTGGCCGGCTTTTCCACGTAGCGCACGCGGAACTTGCCGCGGCTCAGCTTGGCGCGGTTGGCCGCATCGGCCACCGCTTCGGACATGCCGCCGAACGCGTCCACCAGACCATGCTGCCTGGCCTGCGCACCGCTCCACACACGGCCGCGTGCGACCTTGTCGATGGCGTCCACCGACTGGTGGCGCGCCTGCGCCACCTTGCCGGTGAAGTCGGCGTAGCCCTTGTTGATCACCGCCTGGATCACCTGGCCGGCGGCCGGGTCCAGCGGACGGGTGATGTCGAAGGCGCCGGCAAACCGCGTGGTGCCCACGCCATCGGTGTGCACGCCGATCTTGTCCAGCGCGCGGGTCAGGTTGGGCACCATGCCGAAGATGCCGATCGAGCCGCTGATGGTCGACGGATCGGCATAGATGCGATCGGCGTTCATGCTGATCCAGTAGCCGCCCGAGGCGGCCAGATCGCCCATCGACACCACCACCGGCTTGCCGGACTGCTTGAGCGCGACCACCTCGCGGCGGATCTGCTCGGAGGCAAACACCTCGCCGCCGGGCGAATCCACGCGTAGCACCACCGCCTTGACCTCGTCGTCGTCGCGCGCCTGGCGCAGCAACGCGGCGGTGGACTCGCCACCGATGCGGCCGGCCGGCTGCTCGCCGCCGCTGATCTCGCCGGCGGCCACCACCACGGCCACCTGCGGGCGGCTGTCCATCGCCGAACGCTGCGCCTGCAGCTGGCTCAGATAGTCGTTGAAGCCGATGTTGCGGAAGCCGCTGTCGGCATCGCTGTCGGCCACGCCGCGCTTGGTCAGCAGCGCATCGACTTCCTCGCGGGTCTTGAGCCCGTCGACCAGCTTCTGCTGCAGCGCGAACTTGGCCAGGTCGCCACCGGCGGCGGTCACGCCCTCGGGCAGCGTGTCGATGCCGGCGCTCAGCTGCGCCGGGCTGAGCTTGCGCGCGGTGCCGACATCGGCCAGGTAGCGCTGCCAGACGTCGTTCATCCAGAACAGGTCCGCTTCCTTGGCGTCGGCCGACGCGGCATCGAGGATGTACGGCTCGGCGGCGGACTTGTACTCGCCCACACGGAACAGATGCACGTCCACGCCGAGCTTGTCCTGCAGGCCTTCGCGGAAGTACTGCCGGTAGCGGCCAAGTCCTTCCAGCAGCACGCTGCCCATCGGGTCGAGATAGACCTCGTTGGCCTGCGCGGCCAGCAGGTACTGGCCCTGGCTCATGCTCTCGCTGAAGGCGACGATCTGCTTGCCGGAGGTGCGCAGCTTCTGCAGCGCCGCGGCCACTTCACGCTGCGAGGCGAAACCGGCCGGCTGGAACTTGTCCAGATTCAACACCACCCGCTCGATCTTGCGGTCCTTGCCGGCCGCCTCGATCACCCGCACCAGATCGCGCAGCTGCACTTCCTCGGCGCTCTTGTCGCCGACCGCCTTGGCCAGCGAGCGGCTCACCGGATCGGCGCTGAATTGCTCGACCAGCGTGCCCTCGGGGTTGATCACCAGGGTGGTGCGCTCGGCCAGCGGCTTGGTGCCGTCGCCCCGCGCGATCGCCACCACGAACAGCAGCAGCATCAGGAACAGAAAACCGAAGAACACCAGGTTGAAGATCAGGCGCCGGGTGAAATTCATCACATCCCAAAGGCCGACGAAGAAACTGGCGATGGGACTGCGACGCACGGGGTGGTTCATGGAAAACTCCGTCGAAAGACGCTGCATGCAATTCAATGGTGTCCAGCATACCGGCTGCGTGGCGCGCGCGGCATGCGCTGGAAGTCAGGGGGTCGTGCCGGCAGTCAGTCGCCGGCTGGTCTGCCGGAAGCGCAAGCCCATCAGGACCGACGCCACGGTCAGGCCCAGGATCAGGCCGATCCACATGCCTTGCGGGCCCCAGCCCAGCCCCAGGCCGAGCCCGGCGCCGATCGGCATGCCGACACCCCAGTACGAGAACATCGCCAGGAACATCGGCACGCGGGTGTCCTTGAGCCCGCGCAGCGCGCCGCTGGACAGCACCTGGATGCCATCGGGAAACTGGAACGTGGCGGCAAACAGCAGCAGCACCGACGCCAGCGCCGCCACCGCCACGTCATCGGTATAGACGCTCACGATGGCATCGTGGCCCAGCAACAGCACGCTGGCCGACAAGGCCTGGGTGCCCAGCACGATGGCGTAGCCGGCCCAGGCCGCGCGCCGCATGCCGAGCGGATCGCCGCGCCCGACCGCATGCCCGACCCGCACGGTGGTGGCCTCGGCCACGCCCATCGGAATCATGAAACACAGCTGCGCGACGTTGATCGCAATCTGGTGCGCGGCCGCTTCGGTGGAGCCGAGCCGGCCAATCAACAGGGCGGTGACGATGAACAGGCCGCCCTCCATCAGTACGGTGATGCCGATCGGCAGACCGGTGCGCAACAGGTCGCCAATCGCGCGCCAGCGCGGCCCCTCGAGATGGGCGAACAACTGCAGATGCGCAAAGCGGTGCGAGCGCCACAGATACAGCGCAAACACGCTGGCCTGCACCCACATGGTGATCGCCGAGGCCATGCCCAGGCCTTGCGCACCATGCTCGGCGAAGCCGAATCTGCCATAGGTCAATGCATAGCCCAGCGGCGCCAGCACCAGCAGGCCGCCAAAGCCCAGCAGCATGGTCGGCAGGGTCCAGTGCATGCCCTCGCTGAGGTAGCGCATGCAGAAGTAGAACGTCAGCGCCGGCCCGCCCCAGCGCACCGCGTGCAGGAAGTCGGTCGCGCCCGGCACGATGTCCGGCGCAATCCCGAAGGTGGGCAGCAGCGGCGGCACCGCGCTCAGGAACGCGAACATCACCGCACCCAGTCCCAGCGACAGCCACAGGGCCTGGCGGAACAGCGGGCCGATCTCGTGCTCGCGGCCGGCACCGCGCAGCTGCGAGACCGAGGCGGTCAACGAGATCAGCGTGCCGATCGGCACCAGCATCGGCAGCCACAGCAGCGAGGTGCCGATGGTGACCGCCGCCAGCGTGGCGGTGCCGTGGTGGCCGGCGATGACGTTGTCGACAAACCCGATCAGGCCGGTGGAGACGTGGCCGAGCACCAGCGGCAATGCGAGCAGGCCGGTGGTGCGCACTTCCGCGGCGAAGCGCGGCGCCGCGGAGGTGGGTGCAGAAGAGACAGACATGAAAACCGATCACTGCGCGGACTACGGCCGTGCCGGGAGGCGCTGGCACCGGGTCGCGTGGGGCCGCTATCTTACCCGGACTTCCGGGATGGGCAGTTGGGTCGCCGGAATGACCACGCCAGGCCGGGAACACGCGGTGCGGCAGATGCGCCACGTCAGGCGGCCGTGATGGCTGGTCCCCGGGCCCGGATGCCTGGGGAACGAGCGGAGTCGATGTCCTGCGGCGTGACGATCGCCCCTGGGCAACTGCACTGCCGAAGACGGCAGCCCTGCATGCCCTCCACGCCGTGTCCGCCTCGGTGCGCGGCATCGAGGATGGACACCGGGCACGCGTGGAGACGGTGCCAGCGCGGGGGCTGGTGCACCGGCGCCGTCCCGCCGCTGCCGCTTAGCGCGCCAGCTGGCGCTTCAACCAGGCGCTGCGCGTTGCCGGTGCTTGCGCAAGCAGGGCGTCGCGCAGGGCATCGCGCTCCTGCGGCGGCGTGCGTTGTGCCAGCACCGCCAACTGCTCCAGCTGCCCGGCATCCAGGCTGCGCAGCGCCGCCAGCAACGTGTCGCGCTGCGCTGGTGGCACATAGCCGATCAAGGGCTGCAACTGCGGATAGAACGCGCCCAGCTGCGAGCCCAGGCGCCAGCCATCGCGATGCAGGCGATCCATCGCGGTGAACTGCGTGCGCAGCGCGCGCTGCTGGTCGTCGGGCAAGCCATGCAGACGCTCGCGTGCCTGCCGCACTACCACCCGGTCGGTGGCGGTGAGCCCCTTCCAGGCCGCATAGCGGGCGCGCAACTCGGACCGCTGCGCAGGCGTCAATGCGTCCCAGCGCGCGCGTTGCTGCGCGGCGCTCGGGGTTGCGGGCGTGGAGGCCGCGGGCGCCGGCGCGTGCGCGCTGCCTTCTTCCAACGGCGCCGGCAGGGTTTGCGCCACGGCCATGCCGACCGCGGCCAACGCCAGCAGGCCGCACCACTTAATTATCGGCATCGACGGTCTCCAGGGCGGCGGCGGCAGGCTGGGCAGTGGCGGCAGTGGCATGCGCGCCAGATTCGTCGGCCGGCACCGGATGCCCGGCCGCGTACCAGGCGTAGAAATCGGCCGAACGCGCCAGTTCCAGGTCCGGGTCGGCCAGCATCGCCTGGTCGCGCGGATCCAGGCCGGGGTTTGCCACCGCGTCCGGCAGGTCGGCGGCGGGAAGGTCTTCCACCAGCACCGGCGCGGCATCGGTGACGTGCAGCACGCCGGCCGGGGCCTGCGAGACCGGCTCGGGCGGCAGCGCCGGCCGGCGATGCGTCCACCACCAGCCCAGCGCCGCGAGCAGCAGCGCCAATGCCAGCACAGCCAGCACGATGCCGGCGTGGCGGCGGTCGATCCGCGGCCAGTGCCACTGGCGGGCAGGCCGGGCGCGCGGTGCGGCCGGGCGCCGCGCCTCGGCGGCGGCAGCCACGGGCGCGGCCGCGGCAGGCTGCAACGGCATGCCGGCCAGGGCCGACTCGCGCAGCTGTGCCAGCCGGCTCACCTGGGCCGGGCCGAGGTCGCGCAACTCCTGCTGCGCCGCCTCGGCGAGCACCCGCCAGGCCTGCGCGTCCGGGTTGCCGGCCGCATCGCGCGGGCAGGCGCGGGCCAGGGACTGCCGATAGGCCCCCACCTCGATGCCTTGCACCTCGCTGGCGGGTTCTTCTTCCAGCCCGGCCACGATACGCAGCAGGAGCGCCAGGCGGTCGGTGGTCTGCATCCGCCCCAGTGCGGTGAACGGAGGCAACCAGGTCCCCGGCATGGGCTCGCGTCGCAGCGGCGGGGCGGTTGCCAGCAGGCTCCAGAAGCGCATCGGCCAGCCGGCCATCGGGCGACCCGCCGCCTGGCTGCTGAACGCCCGCAACGCGGCCGCCAAGGCCCGCTCGGCCGCCGTGCCATCGCCACATTGCAGTTGTGCGAGCACCAGACCCCGGCGTTCGACACCGCGCAAAAACGCTGACAACGCGGCAGGGGTGACAGGGGCGTCGGGGACTACGGTCATGAGAACTCCAGCATCGGCCGGCATGATACCGACGCAATCGGCCCCCGCCGATGGCTTGACAGATCGACCTGGCTACGCTGCGCTCCGGTGCCGCCGACCGCCGTCATCGACGCGGGTTGTGCACAGCGGCAGACATGCCGATACGCAGGCGTCTGTCAACTGTTGATTTTTCTTTGTTGCATTCGTGTTTCACGCCTAAGTGATTGATCCTGATAGCTTTAAGCCGATTGGCTAAAAAATGTCCAACAGGTTGCAGAGGCTAGTGAATCCGCCTTCACAGCGTGGAGCACGAGACTAATTCACAGGCTTATCCACAGGCAGTGTGGATAAACCCGTTTCCTTAACCCTCACATAGGTTTACGTCGGATTTATCACTTCGGTCACACAAACACGTCGTAAGCCCGCGCATCGATCCGGCGCCATCGGCAGGCCCGTGCCGGGTACTGGACAGGGTCGGTAGACTGGCCGGATGTCTTCGACCGTCGCCACCCTGCGCGTCGCCTTGCCGGTGCCGCTGCCCCAACTGTTCGACTATCTGCCCCCGGCCGAGGCCCCACCGACCGACCCGGCGCGGGTCGGCTGCCGAGTGCGGGTGCCGTTCGGGCCACGCGAGCTGGTCGGGGTGGTGGTGGAGATCGGACAGTTGGCCTCCGCCGAGGGGCTGCGCGCGGCGCTGGCATGGTGCGACGACGCCCCGCTGCTGGTCGAGGAGCTGGCCCGTTCACTGCAATGGCTGGCGCGCTATACCCACGCACCGCTGGGCGAAGCCCAGTCCAGCGCCCTGCCCGGCCCGTTGCGCCGCGGCGAGCCGCTGGCCGAGACCCATGCCTGGGCCTGGCAACTGACCGAGGCCGGGCGCACCGGCGCCGCCAGCCTGCGCGCCGGCAGCCGCCCCGCCTTGCTGGCCGCCCTGCTGCTGCCCGGTGCGCTGGGCGAAGAACAGCTGGACCCGTTGCTGCCGCAATGGCGCGAGGCCGCACGCAGCCTGGCCAAACGCGACTATGCCGCGCGCGTGGCGGTGCCGGCCGACAGCATCCCGCCCCGCCCCGGCAGCGGCCCGCAGCTCAACGACGAACAACAGGCCGCCGCCGACGCCATCCGTGCGCAGCGCGGATTTGCCACCTATTTGCTCGACGGCGTCACCGGCAGCGGCAAGACCGAGGTCTACCTGCAGGCAATCGCCGACTGCCTGGCGGCCGGTCGCCAGGCGCTGGTGCTGGTGCCGGAGATTGGCCTGACCCCGCAGACGCTGGGCCGCTTCCGCGCCCGCCTGGGCGTGCCGGTGCACGCGCTGCATTCGGGGCTGTCCGATGGCGAGCGCGCGCGGGTGTGGGCGGCAGCCTGGCGCGGCGAAGCCAAGCTGATCGTCGGCACGCGCTCGGCGGTGTTCACCCCGCTGCCCAATGCCGGGCTGATCGTGATCGACGAAGAACACGACGGCAGCTACAAGCAGCAGGACGGCATCCGCTATCACGCCCGCGACTTCGCGCTGGTACGCGGCAAGGCGCTGGATGTGCCGGTGATCCTGGGCAGCGCCACGCCGTCGCTGGAAAGCCTGCATAACGCCTATTCCGGCCGCTATCAGCATCTGCGCCTGTCGCGCCGGGCCGGCGAGGCGCGTCCGCCACGCGTGCGCGTGCTCGACGTGCGCAAGCGCCCGCTCAAGGACGGCCTGTCGCCGGAAGTGCTGACCGGCATTGGCGCCACCCTGGCGCGCGGCGAGCAGGTGCTGGTGTTCAAGAACCGCCGCGGCTATGCGCCGGTGCTGCTATGCCACGACTGCGGCTGGACCGCCGCCTGCCAGCGCTGCAGCACGCCGCTGCACCAGACCCCGATGACCGTGCACGCCGGTGGCCGGCGCCTGCAATGCCACCACTGCGGCGCGCGCCAGCCCGCACCGCTGGCCTGCCCGGCCTGCGCCAGCCTGGCGCTGCAGCCGCAAGGCATCGGCACCGAGCGGCTGGAAGAACGCCTGACCGAGGCGTTCCCGGACTTTCCGGTGGTGCGCATCGACCGCAGCACCACCCAGCGCCGCGACGCGCTGGAAACCCAGCTGGCGCGCCTGGGCAGCGCCGCCGGCATCCTGGTCGGCACCCAGATCCTGGCCAAGGGCCACGACCTGCCACGGCTGACCATGGTGGTGGTGGTCGGCATCGACGAAGGCCTGTTCTCGGCCGACTTCCGTGCCGCCGAGAAACTCTCCCAGCAGTTGATCCAGGTGGCCGGACGCGCCGGACGCGCCGACCGTCCCGGCGAGGTCTGGCTGCAAACCCACCACCCCGAACATCCCTTGCTGCAGACCCTGGTCAACGGCGGCTACCACGCCTTTGCCGATGCCGAACTGCAGCAGCGCCAGGCTGCGGGATTTCCGCCATTCGCGCATCTGGCGCTGTTCCGCGCCGAAGCCAAGGATGTGGCAGCGGCCAACCAGTTCCTGCTGGCGGTGCGTGGCCTGACCACGGCGGATACCACCACGCAGTCGCCCGCGTTTGCCGCAGTGGAATGCTACGGCCCGATGCCGGCACCGATGCCGCGCCGCGCCGGTTTCCAGCGCACCCAGTTGCTGTTGTCCGCGCAACAGCGTTCGGCGCTGCATCGCCTGCTGGACGCGCAGTTGCCGGCGATCCATGCGCTACCGCAAGCGCGGCGCGTGCGCTGGTCGCTGGATGTGGATCCGATCGATCTGTACTAGTGACGGCATATCGCGCACCGCGCTGCCACCAGACTCACGTTCTAGCCAATGCGCCCACGCTCCGTAGGAGCGCACCCGGGCGCGACGGCGTTACCGGCAATGCCCTCGCGCCCAGGTGCGCTCCTACACACAACGCGAGGCCAGCAAGCCGCGCGGTGGGATCGTGCGTTGTAGGAGCGCACCCGGGCGCGACGCGGCGTTACCGGCAATGCCGTCGCGCCCAGGTGCGCTCCTACAGGCAACGTGAGCTGCCGGGACGCGCGGTGCACGGGGCCGACTGCCTTGCAGCAGCGTATGAGGTCGGCGGCACGCGTGCTGCCTGCCATGCACCACGCTGGCTTGCGCGCAGACCCGACACTCAGGTCAGCGCGGTCATCACACCACGCTGGTAGGCAGGCCGCATCTGCAAGCGCTGATACCACGCCTGCAGATGCGGCAGCGCGGGGCGCTCGATCGGCATTTCGAACCAGGCGTAGATGAAGCTGCCGAGCGGAATATCGCCCATCGCAAACTGCGCGCCGGACAGATACGGCTGCTGCGCCAGGGCCGCATCGGCGCGTGCCAGCAGTTCGCCCGAGCGCGTCAGCGCCGCGGCGATGCGCGCAGGATCACGCTCGGCCTCCGGTGTGCGCAGCACGCCCCAGAACAGGTCGCGAAACACGCCGGCAAACGTCGAGGTGGTCCAGTCCATCCAGCGATCGCCCAGCGCGCGTTCGGCCGGCGCCTGCGGATACAGGGCCGGCGCATATTGCGCGGCCAGGTAACGCACGATCGCGTTGGACTCCCACAGCACCAACTCGCCATCCTGCAGCGTCGGCACCAGGCCGTTGGGATTCAACGCGCGATAGGCGGGCGTGTCGTTATGACCAAACGCACCGCCGACTTCGATCGAGGTATACGACAGCCCGGCTTCTTCGGCGCACCACAGCACCTTGCGCACATTGCTGGAATTACGCCGCCCCCATAGCGTGATCGGGCCGTTGCCTGCAGCCGATGGCGTTGCAGCGTCAGCCATGGTCATTTCCCCGCTGCCGGCTTGGGCGTGGTGCGCGCCGGGCGCTTTGTGGAAGTCGCCTGCGTGGCGAGAGCGGCCGCTGGCTGCGCTGTTTTCGCCCGCCCGCCCTTGGGCGCATCGCGCACCCACAGGGCCTGCTCGTCCTGCTTGATGTCGAACAGGCCGATCGCGCGCACCAGGTCGCTGAGCTTGCGATAGCCGTAGTTGCGTGGGTCGAACGAGGCCTGGTTGGCCACCTGCTTGCCCACCGCACCCAGATGCGCCCAGCCATCGTCTTCACAGGCACTGTCGATCGCATTGCGCAGCATCTGCACCAGCCGGGTGTCGCCGCGCAGCGCGGTGGCGTCCTTGCGGCCGGCGGCGGTGTCGCTGGCCGCTGCCGCCTGCTCGCCCAGCGCTTCGACATAGGTGAACTTGGAACAGGCATTGACGAACGGCGCCGGGGTTTTCTTTTCGCCGAAGCCATACACCTTCATGCCATCGGTGAGCAGCCGCATCACCAGCGGAGTGAAGTCCGCATCGCTGGAGACGATCGCAAAGCCATCCAGGTTGCGCGCATACAACAGGTCCATCGCATCGATCACCATCGCCATGTCCGAGGCGTTCTTGCCCGAGCTGTAGGCAAATTGCTGGATCGGCCGGATCGCATATTCGTGTAGCGCCGCTTCCCAGTTCTTCAGGTGCGGGCTCTTCCAGTTGCCGTAGGCGCGGCGCACGTTGGCCACGCCATAGCGCGCCACTTCGGCCAGCACCACGTCGATCTTGCCGGCCGGCGCGTTGTCGGCATCGATCAGCAGGGCGATGCGTTTGTCGGGATTGTCGATCATGGTCATTCCTCGAAGGTGTCGGCAGAGTCGGTGTCGCTGGCGGTGTCGCTTGCGTCGTCCGTTCCGGTGGCGTCGGCATCGGCCGATGGCAGCGTGTATTGGCTGCCATCGTGCATGGTCAGCACGCCATCGCTCAGGATCTCGCGCTCGGCCCCGCCGCTGACCCAGGTGGCATGCACGCGGCCGCGGCCGCGATCGCCTTCCACGGTGAACACGAAATCGTCGGCGCCCGGCGCCAGACCGGTGCGCACCAGATCCACCCGCATCGTGTGGATCCGGCCGATCTGTTCCTGCACCACCGCATCGTCCTGCAGTGCGGCGCGTGCCTGATCGGCGAACAGCGACCAGCCGAAGACGATCAGCCAGCCCAGCGCGCCCAGCACCACCATGCCGAACAGCACCACGCAGGCCCCCAGCCCGATCAGCCCGATCGTGACGCCACTGACCTGCTTTCCGGGCGTCCGCGCGGCAGCCGCTGCCATCGCGGGCGAAGAAGGTGGTGGTGGCAACGGTGGGGGCAATGCCGGCATGCGGTCACCAGGTCGATGAGATGCGACATGATGCCGCAGGCGGGACGCCTTCAGGCGTCATGTTCATTGCCGATGCGGCATGCTGATGCGCCCGCGTCGCATTCCATCAGACCTGACGATGACTACTTCCCCCTCCCAAGCTCCGCTGCACCTGGTGGTGGTCGGTGGCGGTTTTGCCGGCTTATGGGCCACCCGCGCGCTCGACGATCCTGGCATCCGCATCACCCTGATCGACCGCCAGAACCACCATTTGTTCCAGCCGCTGTTGTATCAGGTCGCCACCGCCGGCCTGTCGGCACCGGATATTGCCGCGCCGCTGCGCCACATCCTGCGCGAACAGCGCAACGTCGAGGTGCTGCTCGGCGACGTTGCCGAAATCGCACCGGCCCGCCGCGAAGTGGTGCTCGCCGATGGCAACGCGCTCGGCTACGACATGCTGCTGCTGGCTACCGGCGCCACCCATGCCTACTTCGGCAACGATCAATGGGCCGAGCACGCGCCCGGCCTGAAGACGCTGTACGACGCGCTGGTGTTGCGGCGCAAGTTGCTGCTCGCCTTCGAGCGTGCCGAAGCCGAATCCGACCCGGCCGCACGTGCGGCCTGGCTGAGTTTTGCCGTGGTCGGCGGCGGCCCGACCGGCGTCGAGCTGGCCGGCACGCTGGCCGAAATCGCCCGCCACACGCTCAAGAACGAGTTCCGCCATATCGACCCGCAACAGGCGCGCGTGCGCCTGGTCGAAGCCGGCCCACGCGTGCTGCCCTCGTTCCCGGACGATCTCACCGCCAAGGCGCGCAAGCAGCTCGAGCGCCTGGGGGTGGAAGTGCACACCGGCACGCCGGTCACCCATATCGATGCGCTGGGCTACCAGTTGGGCGACACCTTCGTGCCTGCCCGCACGGTGGTGTGGGCCGCCGGCGTGGCCGCATCGCCGCTGGCGCGCACGCTCGGCGTGCCGCTGGACCGCGCCGGCCGCGTGCTGGTGCAGCCGGACCTGAGCGTGCCCGGCCACCCGGAGATCTTTGTCGGCGGCGATCTGGCCGCGGTCCAGCAGGACGGCCGTCCGGTGCCGGGCGTGGCACCGGCGGCAAAGCAGATGGGCAAGCACATCGCCAAGGCGATCCGCGCCCGCCATCGCGGCCAGCCTGCACCGGCCTTCCGCTATCAGGACTACGGCAACCTGGCCACGATCGGCCGCATGGCCGCCATCGTGCATGTCGGCAAGCTCAAGCTCTCCGGCATCGTGGCCTGGTGGTTCTGGCTGGCCGCGCATGTGTACTTCCTGATCGGCTTCCGCAACCGCTTCGTGGTGCTGGTGAACTGGGCGATGGCGTACTGGAGCTACCAGCGTGCCGCGCGCATCATCTTCGGCGGCGCCACCGACGACCCGCCGCCCAGCAGCAAGGACGGATGACAGCGCCACGGGCCGTACGCGATGCTGTGCGGCCTGATGCGACGGTCTGATCGTGGCCACTCTCCTGTTCCTGCTGGATCTGCTCGGTACCTTCGTGTTCGCCCTCAGCGGCGCCACCGTGGCGGTGCGCAATCGCCTGGATCTGTTCGGCGTGCTGGTGCTGTCGTGCGCGGCGGCGGTGTCCGGCGGCATCGTGCGCGATGTGCTGATCGGCGCCACCCCGCCAGCGGCGCTGGTGCATCCGCAGTATCTGCTGGTCGCCTGCCTGGCCGGCGTGGCCGGGTTCTACTGGCATGCGGCGGTGGAACGGCTGCGCAACCCGGTGCAGCTGTTCGACGCGGCCGGGCTGGCGCTGTTTGCGGTCTACGGCACCAGCAAGGCGCTCGACTACCAGCTCAGCCCGCTCAGCGCGACCTTGCTCGGCATGCTCAGCGGCATCGGCGGCGGCATCGCCCGCGACCTGCTGGTGGCGCGGACCCCGGTGGTGCTGCAGGCCGAGCTGTACGCCGTCGCCGCGCTGGCCGGTGGCGGCCTGGTCGCAATCGGGCACGTGCTTGAGGTGCCGCAGGCCTGGTCGCTGGCGACCGGCGCGCTGGTCTGTTTCGGGCTGCGTTTCATGGCCATCCGCTACGGCTGGCACCTGCCGGTGGCGCGCCTGCCGGAATAGCGCGGGCGGCCGCAGTGCGTGGTCGATCAGCAGTGGATAGCCCAGCGTCTTCGCACGCGACGTATCGCCAGCACTACACATGCAAACGGCCCGGAAGACCGGGCCGTTTGTGCAACACCTGGGGCATGATCGAAGGATCAGGCCACGAACAGTGCCTTCATCTTCTTCAGCGCATTCGCCTCGATCTGGCGGATACGCTCGGCCGACACGCCATACTCGTCGGCCAGCTCCTGCAGCGTCACCTTGGAGTCGGAATCCAGCCAGCGACGCTTGACGATGTCGCGCGAGCGCGTGTCCAGACCGGCCATGCCTTCGCGCAGCAACTGCAGCTGATTGTCTTCGCTGTCGTGACGCTCATAGGCCTGCGACGGATCTTCGTCGTTGGCCACCAGGTAGCTCACCGGCGACGGCGGGCCGTGATCGTCGTCTTCGTCGGACGAGGCATCGAAGCCGATATCGCGACCGGACAGACGCGACTCCATCTCCATCACTTCGCGTTCGGAGACGTTCAGGTCCTTGGCAACGGCCGTCACTTCCGAGGCATTGAGCCAGCCCAGGCGGGTCTTGGACTTGCGCAGGTTGAAGAACAGCTTGCGCTGCGCCTTGGTCGTGGCGACCTTGACGATGCGCCAGTTCTTCAGGATGAACTCGTGCATTTCGGCACGGATCCAGTGCACTGCGAAGCTGACCAGGCGCACGCCCATTTCCGGGTCGAAGCGCTTGACCGCCTTCATCAGGCCGATATTGCCTTCCTGGATCAGGTCGCCCAGCGGCAGGCCGTAGCCGTTGTAGCCGCGAGCGACGTGCACCACGAAGCGCAGGTGGGAATGGACCAGTTCGCGCGCGGCATCCAGATCCAGCTCGTCACGGAAGCGACGGGCAAGATTCTGTTCCTCATCGACCGACAGCACCGGGATCTGGTGCACGGCACCGATGTAGGCGTCCAGCGAACCGAGCGCACTGGGAATCGGGAGATTGTTTGCCACAAGGGCAGTCGAGGTAATCTGGTTCATAGGGCACCATCTTAGCAGTCGAACTATTGGACTGCCGGGTACAGGAAGAGTTCCCAGCGTTCCATTTATAGGACGTTCGGGCTTTTGGCATCACCGTCGTTCTACGGCGCAGTTTCCGAATTCTGGCCCCTACGCTACCACCGCCGCCCTGCGCAGACCGTGACAACCACGTCGCGAAATGCAACGGCGCCAGCGCCGTTCAGCCGCTGGCCGAAGTGGTGTCCAGCGTGTTGCGCGGCGGCAGCGACCAGTCGATCTGGCCCAGCCCGCGGCGCTGCAGGTGTTCGTTGGTCTTGGAAA
Organism: Xanthomonas sp. BRIP62415; assembly: GCF_003993515.1. Classification (NCBI taxonomy): domain Bacteria; kingdom Pseudomonadati; phylum Pseudomonadota; class Gammaproteobacteria; order Lysobacterales; family Lysobacteraceae; genus Xanthomonas; species Xanthomonas sp. BRIP62415. The sequence continues at coordinate 69,118 of NZ_QEZH01000018.1, read as the reverse complement.
AGTGCTGGCAGCCCAGAAAGCCGCGATGCGCCGACAACGGCGACGGATGCGGGGCCTTGAACACGCGATGGCGCGCCTGGTCGATGACCTTGCCCTTGGACTGCGCATAGCTGCCCCAGAGCAGGAACACCAGGCCTTCGCGCTCGCGGTTGAGGGTTTCCACGACATGGTCGGTAAAGCCTTCCCAGCCCTTGTTCTGGTGCGCGCCGGCCCGGCCCTGCTCCACCGTCAGCACCGCATTGAGCAGCAGCACGCCCTGGCGCGCCCACGGCATCAGATAGCCATGGTCCGGCCGCGCAATCCCCAGGTCGTCCTGGATCTCCTTGTAGATGTTGAGCAGCGACGGCGGCACCGGCACGCCGGGCAGCACCGAAAAACACAGCCCATGCGCCTGGCCTTCGCCGTGATACGGGTCCTGGCCCAGGATCACCACCTTGACCTGCTCGAACGGGGTGGCGTCGAAGGCGGCAAAGATCTGCGGACCCGGCGGGAACACCCGCGCCCCGGCCGCCTTGCGCTGGCGCAGGAATGCAGACAGCGCCTGCATCTCCGGGCGCAGCAGCCAATCGCCCACCCGCGCCTTCCATGACGGTTCCAGCTGGATACGCGCTTCCACTTCAGCCACTTCGGTCATAGCGTGACGGCCTGGTCCTCGAGCCGTGCCAGGCGCAGCTGGAACAGCACCTTGGTCACCAGCAGACGTTCTTCGATGGGTTTTTGCACCAGATCGTTGGCGCCGGCGCGCAGCAGTTCGGACTGGTTGCGCGGATTGGTGTCGCCGGTCATCACCAGCACCGGCAGGCGGCGCTTGCCGTAGGCGAAATCGATGCGGATGCGCTCGACCACGTCACGGCCGTTGAGCTCGCCCTTCAGGGTGACGTCGGTCAGCACCACGTCGATGCGGCGTTCGGTGCGGCCCAGCGATTCGGCGGTCAGCAGCGCAAAGGCGTCCTCGGCGGTGAGTACGTGGATGACCTTCAGGCTCTGCCGCTCGAGCATGCGCTTGGTCGCCTCGGCCACCACACGGCTGTCCTCGATGTACAGCACGGTCGCGCCGACCACCGGCTCGGGCTGCACATAGCCGCGGATGAAGGTCGCCAGGGCTTCGTGGCCCAGCGCCTTGTCGAAGTAGTCGGTGACGTACTCGGTGAAGCGACGCTCCACCAGATGCTGCTGCGCGTCGCCGGAGACCACGATCACCGGCACATAGGCCTGGCCGGCCGCCTCGCGCACGCTGCGCGCCAGCGTCAGGCCGTCACCGTCGGGCAGCGACAGCGAAGTGGTGACCAGATCCACCGCACCGGCTTCCAGCGCCTGGCGCGCTTCGGCGATGCTGGAGCAGCCGATCACCTGCACGTTGGGCAGATCCCGCTGCAGCACATCGGCGATCAGCTTGCGCACCAGCTTGGAGCCATCGACCACCATCACGCGCGGCGCGTCGCTGATCAGATGCTTGAGATCTGGTGGATGCATGGCAGGCCTCAGGTCTCGGTGGGACGGGTCTGGCGAAGGAAGTGGCCGGTCACCAGCCAGGCGCCCAGCCAGCCCAGGACCAGGGTGCCGACCAGCACCATCGCAGAATGCAGCAGATCCAGCCCGTGCAGGGTAAAGGAGCTGCCGTAACTGTCGGCCAGGCTCGCCAACGGCGCGCGCAGCGCCAGCCCGGAGGCGGCGATCAGTGCCAGCGCCACGGCGCCGGCACCGAGCCCGTACCAGGCACCCAGATACAGGAACGGGCGCCGGATGAAGCCATCGCTGGCGCCCAGCAACTGCAGCACGCCGATTTCCTCGCGCCGCGACTGGATATCCAGACGCACCGTATTGCCGACCACCAGCACCGCGCCGATCCCCAGCAGTGCCGACAGCACCTGCACCAGCCGCTCGCCGAAATGCAGCCAGCCATCCAGGCGCTTGCGCCACAGCGCGTCGTGCTGCACCTGATCGGCCTGCGGCAAGGCCTGCAGCGCGCCGGCCAGTTGCGCATCGTCGGCCGTCTCGGTGGGCGTGACGATCAACAGCGTGGGCAGCGGGTTGTCGCCGAGTGCGTCGATCGCCTCGTCGAGCTTGGCGCTCTCGCGCAGCTCGGCCAGCCCCTGCGCCGGCGTGCGCAACGTGACCTGGGCAACGTCCGGGCGGCCACGCAGTTCACCGGCCAGCGCCTGCGCGGCCTCGGCACCGATCTCGACCTTCAGGAACAGATTGATCTCGCGCGACTGCTGCACGCTGCCTGCCAGCAACTTGACGTTGTCCAGCGCGATCGACAACCCCAGCGGCAAGGCCAGCGCCAGCGCCATCACCACGATGGTCAGCAAGGTGGCCCAGGGCTTGCGCATGGCCCGCCCCAGGCTGAAGGCGATGCTGTGCAGATGGTGGTCGATCCATACGCCGAACCGCGAGGGGGCGACGGCTTCGGTATTGGCGGGCTTGCTCATTCGGCCAGATCCTGCGGCGAGATGTCGTCGACCAGCCGGCCGTGGTCCAGGATCAGCACGCGCTTGCGCATCTGCTTGAGCAGGGCCAGGTCGTGACTGACCACCAGCACGCTGGTACCGCGTGCCGGCAGCTCGGCGAACAACTGCATGATTTCGGCAGCCAGTGCCGGGTCGAGATTGCCGGTGGGCTCATCGGCCACCAGCAGGCGCGGCTCGCCGACGATGGCGCGGGCAATGCCCACGCGTTGCTGCTCGCCGGCCGACAACTGCGACGGCAGCGCCTTCTCGCGATGGGCCAGCCCGATCCGCTCCAACGCCGAACGCACGCGCTTGCCGATCTCGGCACGGCGGGTGCCGCGCAGGATCAACGGCAAGGCCACGTTCTCGGCGATGCTGCGGTCGTTGAGCAGGCGATGGTCCTGGTAGACCGCACCCACCTGACGACGATGCAGCGGAATCTGCCGGCCGCGCACCTTGAGCAGGTTGCGCTCGCCCAGCAGCACCGTGCCCTGGCTGGGCCGCTCGCTGAGATGGATCAATTTGAGCAGGGTACTTTTGCCAGCGCCGGAGTGGCCGGTCACGAACAGCATCTCGCCATCGGCCACTTCGAAGCTGACATCGGTCAGCGCCTGGTGGCCACCGGCGTAGTGCTTGCTGACGTTGTCGAAACGCAGAACGGTCATCCAGCGATTATGCCGGAGCGCCAGCGCTTGCGTCGCATCGCCGGAGCCCGGCGATGCGATTGGCAATGCGTGCGATCAGCTGCCCGAGACCAGCGAACGCAGGCGACGACCGATACGGCTCAGCAGCGACGGGCTGCCGGACGGCTTGGCCGCGCTGCGCACCGGCTTGGCGACCACCTGGGTGGGCTTGCGCGGTGCGGCAGGTGCGGCGACCGGCGTGGAGGCCACTGCCGGCTCGGCCCCTTCGACCGGGCGGCCGTTGCGGCGACGACGACGCTTGCGCGGTGCGCGCTCGGCATCGGCCACGATGGTGGACGGTGCCTCGACCGACGCGGCGGCAACCACCGGTGTTTCGCCCGGCGCGGCCACTGCCGGGGCTTCGCCCTCCACCCGCGGCTTGCGACGCGGACGCGGCTTGCCATCGGCACTGCCGCCATCGCGACGACCGCCGCCACTGCCGCTGCGCGATGCACCGCCCGGGCCGCTGCGACCACCGCCGCGACGCTGCTCTTCGGCGGCCCGCTGCTCGCGCGCCTCGCGGAAGATCGTACCCACGCTGTCGCCAGCGTCGTCATCGGCCTCCTCGCCTTCCACCGGCGCGCGCGGGGTGCGCGGCAGCGGCGTCAGCAGCTCGGCGGTCACCGGCTCGACCGGGATCTTCTGCTCGATATAGGCCTCGATGTCCGGCAGGCTCATCGCATAGCGCTCGCAGGCGAAGCTGATTGCATCGCCTTCTTCGCCCAGCCGCGCGGTGCGGCCGATGCGGTGCACGTAATCTTCCGCATCGAACGGCAGGTCGTAGTTGTAGACGTACTTGACGCCGTCGATGTGCAGGCCGCGCGCGGCCACATCGGTGGCGACCAGGATTTCGAGCTGGCCCTTCTGGAAGCGGTTGAGCAGCGACTCGCGCTTCTTCTGCGGCACATCGCCGGACAGCACGCCGACCCGGTAGCCATGCCGCTCCAGCGTGCGCGCCACGCGCTCGACGAACGCCTTGGTATTGACGAACACCATGGTGCGCGCGCCTTCGCTACGCGACAGCAAGCCCAGCAGCAAGGTCTGCTTTTCTTCGTCGGACGGGAAATAGATGCGCTGGCGCACCCGTGCGGCGGTGATGGTCTCGGTTTCGACCACCAGCTTTTCCGGCTCGTTCATGTGCTCGTAGGCGAGCTCGAGCACGCGATGGCTGAGCGTGGCCGAGAACAGCAGGGTCTGCCGGGTGCCGCGCTCGGGCATGCGCCGCAGCAGGAAGCGGATGTCCTTGATGAAGCCCAGGTCGAACATGCGGTCGGCTTCGTCCAGCACGCAGATCTCGCAGGCGTGCAGCGAGACCACCTTGTGCTGCTTGACGTAGTCGATCAGCCGGCCCGGGGTGGCGATGATCACGTCCACGCCCTGCTGCAGCAGCTCGCGCTGCTTGTCGTAGTCCACTCCGCCGTAGACCAGTGCAAAGCGCAGGCCCAGGTCGGCACCGAACTTGACCGCATCCTTGTGGATCTGGATCGCCAGCTCGCGGGTGGGCGCCAGGATCAGCGCGCGCGGGTCTTCCGGCTTGCGGTCGGCCAGCGCCGGGCGGATCAGCAGGCGGTTCATCACTGCCACCAGGAATGCCAGGGTCTTGCCGGTGCCGGTCTGGGCCTGGCCGGCGACATCGCCGCCCGGCAGCGCGACCGGCAGGGTCAGCGCCTGGATCGGGGTACAGCGGGTGAACCCGGCGCTCTCCAGCCCGGTGATCAGCGCCGGATGCAGGTCGAACGTGGAAAAAGTCAAATCGGTCAGCGGTTTGTCGCTCATTATTCCGTCTTCGTGAGGCGCCCTGGGCAGCCCGGGCGCGGCTTGCATCGATGCCGACAGCGTCGCAAACTGCGGCTGTTGTGGCGGACAGCGCGGCTTCAGGACTGACACTTGATTCAGTCGCGCAATGCCCCAGTTTAACGCAATGTAGCGGCCTGCCCGTTCGGGCGGGCCGTTTTGGTTTCCAGGAGACCCAACGTGAGCGACAAGGTTCAACATGTCGGCGATGCCGACTTCGATACAGCTGTACTGCAATCCGGCGAACCGGTACTGGTGGATTTCTGGGCCGAGTGGTGCGGACCCTGCAAGATGATCGCCCCGGTGCTGGACGATCTGGCCGATACATACCAGGGCAGACTGAAGGTTGCCAAGGTCAATGTGGACCAGAACCGCGCCCTGGCCATCAAGTACCACGTGCGCTCGATCCCGATGCTGTTGCTGTTCAAGGACGGGCAGGTGCAGGCCACCCAGATCGGTGCGGTTGGCAAGGGCCAGCTGACCCAGATGATCGACAAGACCCTGGGCGGCGCGGCCGCCTGAGCGAGTGGGCGTCCAGCGATGGGCGCCCCGTGATGCGCCAGCAGTTAAATCCTGCTGAGGCAGGCGCTTGCGCGGTTGCGCGCAGCGGTGATAGTGTCAGTTGATCCGGAGCACGTTCGTGCGCCGACGTACCCCTCTAGAAACCTCTTCTAGACTCCCATCACCTAAAGTTCGCCCCCCAGCCGGGCGCTCGCACTCTTAGCGAGGAATCACGCACTTGTCCGATCATCCTTCCTCCGATACCGGGAGCAGCGTCGACGCTCCTGTCGAGAAGCGCGTGCGCAAGCCGCGCGTGAGCAAGACCGCCGCTGCCACCGACGACGGTGGCGCGCAGCAGCCCAACCTGCCCTTGCCCGCCAGCCCCGCACCCGAGACCCCACGTGCCCCGCAGGCCCCGTCGCACGCTGCCGATTCGGCACCGGCGCAGACGTCCGGCGATGGCGCGTCCTATGCCGGTAACGCCCCCAGCCCCAACCAGGGCAACCAGGGCAACGACACCCATGGCGACTCCCGCGAGGGTGGCCAGACACAGCAGCAGCGCTTCAATCAGGCGCAGCAGCAGCAGAACCAGAATCAGGCGCAGCACCGGGGCCAGGGCCAGAACCAGGCTCAGCCCCAGGCGCAAGGTCAGGGTCAGGGTCAGGGTCAGGGTCAGGACCAGGCCCAGAATGGCGGCCAGAATCAGCAAGGCCAGGGCCAGGGGCAGAACCAGCAGGGCAACCGCCGTGACCGCTTCCGCAACCGCCGCGACCGTGGACGCGACCGCTTCGGCAACGAAGGTGGTGGTGGCATGCCGTCGTCGGATGGCAGCAACGAGCCGTTCGTCGCGCGCCCACACCCGGCCGTGCCGGAAGGCTTCCCGGTCTACTCGCTGAGCGATCTCAAGCGGATGCCGGCGCAGAAGCTGCTGGATATCGCCGACCAGCTCAACATCCAGGAAGGCGTGGCGCGCGCGCGCAAGCAGGACGTGATCTTCGCCCTGCTGAAGGTGCTGACCCGCCACGGCGAAGGCGTTGCCGCCGATGGCGTGCTGGAAATCCTGCCCGACGGCTTCGGCTTCCTGCGTGCCGCAGAAGCCAGCTACCTGGCCGGCCCGGACGACACCTATATCTCGCCCAGCCAGATCCGCCGCTTCAACCTGCGGACCGGCGATCACCTGTCCGGCCGTATCCGCTTCCCGAAGGACGGCGAACGCTATTTCGCGCTGTCGATCGTCGACACCATCAATGGCGAGCCGCTGGAAGCCAGCAAGAACAAGGTGCTGTTCGAGAACCTGACCCCGCTGTTTCCACGTCGGCGCTTCCGGCTGGAGCGTGGCGATGGGTCCACCGAGGACATCACCGGCCGCATCCTGGATCTGATGGCGCCGCAGGGCAAGGGCCAGCGCGCGCTGATCGTCTCCCCGCCCAAGGCCGGCAAGACGATGATGATGCAGCAGGTGGCCACGGCCATCACCAGCAATCATCCCGAAGTGCACATGATCGTGCTGCTGATCGACGAGCGCCCGGAAGAAGTGACCGAAATGCAGCGCACCGTGCGCGGCGAGGTCATCTCCTCCACCTTCGACGAACCGGCCGCGCGTCACGTGCAGGTCGCCGAGATGGTGATCGAGCGCGCCAAGCGCCTGGTCGAGCACAAGAAGGATGTGGTGATCCTGCTCGACTCGATCACCCGCCTGGCACGCGCCTACAACAACGTGGTGCCCAGCTCCGGCAAGGTGCTCACCGGTGGTGTGGACGCCAACGCGCTGCACCGTCCGAAGCGCTTCTTCGGTGCGGCCCGTAACGTGGAAGAAGGCGGCTCGCTGACCATCATCGCCACGGCGCTGGTGGAAACCGGCAGCAAGATGGACGAGGTGATCTACGAAGAGTTCAAGGGCACCGGCAACAGCGAAGTGCATCTGAACCGTCGCATCACCGAAAAGCGCGTGTACCCGGCGATCGACATCAACCGTTCGGGCACGCGTCGCGAAGATCTGCTGATCGAGCCGGAGCTGCTGCAGAAGATCTGGATCCTGCGCAAGCTGCTGCACCCGATGGACGAAATCGCGGCGATGGAATTCCTGCTGGACAAGATGAAGACCACCAAGTCCAACGACGAGTTCTTCAGTTCGATGAAGCGCTGAGTCGCTCGGTATTCTCGACAAGAAAAAGCCCCGCATTGCGGGGCTTTTTTGTGGGTGCGGAGTTGTGTGTCCGACGAGCACCTCGTTATCGCCGCGCCACGCACATCGGCATTCGGCAGCTACGCCAGCCGACGCGAGTCTGCGTAGGGCGGGGTGTCGGGGTAGTCGTCCTCGCGCAGCCGGGTTTGCAGGTCGCGCCACCATTGCGGGTCGAACAGTTCCGGGTGCAGGTGCTTGACCGCTTCCAGCTGCGAGGGTGGCAAGCCCATGAATAGCGCGAAGCGCTCGGGGAACACATCGCGCGGGCCGACATGGAACCAGGGCTCGGCAGCCATCTGTTCTTCATAGGTGGTGGCGGTCGGCCAGTCGCGGAAGGTGCATTCGGTGATCAGGCACAGCTCGTCGTAGTCGTAGAACACCGCACGCTGATGGCGGGTGATGCCGAAGTTCTTCAGCAGCATGTCGCCGGGAAAGATATTGTTGCGCGCCATGTCCTTGATCGCCTGGCCGTAGTCCAGCGCGGCCGCATGCGCGGCTTCGGGCAGCTGTTCGCGCAGGTAGAGATTGAGCGGACGCAGGCGGCGCTGCACGTAGCACAGCGCGATCAGCACGTCCTGGCCATCTTCGCTCAGACTCGTCGCACAGCTGGTCTGCAGCTCTTCCAGCAACGCTGGCGAGAAACGCGATTTGGGAAACCGCAGGAAGCGATACGGCTGCGCGTCCAGCAAGCGACCGATGCGATCGAGCTGGAACACCAGCTCGTATTTGCCTTCGACCTGCGCGCGGCTCATGGTCTTGGGATAGGCGAAGCGGTCGCGAATCAGCTTGAACACCAGCGGATAGCTGGGCAGCGTAAACACCACCATGACCATGCCGGGCGTGCCATCGGCATGCACCAGCTGCTCGGACGGATGTGCCTGGAAATGGCTGAAAAAAGTGCGATAGCGTTCGGTCTTGCCCTGCTTGGCGCGCCCGAGCATCGTGTACAGCTCGTCGACCGGCTTGTGGGTGAGCAGGCTGCGCAAGAACACCACCGCATCGCCGACGGTGGACAGATCGGCCTGGAAGTAACTGCGCGAGTTGCTGAACAGTTGCGCGACATCGCTGCGTCGGGTCAGCACCGCTTCGGCGCGCAGGCCGGCGTCGTCGTTGACCAGGGCAATGACGCAGGGCGAGAAGCGATGTTCGCCGAACACCCGGCCCACCAGGTAGGCGCGGCGCTCGCGATAGAACACCGTCTCCAGCAATTCCACGCTGCGCACCGGGTGCTCGCCCCAGTGCGCGAGATCGTCGAGCAGGCGCACTGCGATCGCCGCCGCGCAGCGGGTGCGATGCGCATACGGCACGTCGAAGGAATAATCGCCAAGCACGCGCACCAGCATGTCGGTCAGCCGGCCGGGCGAGACCGCGTAGGTATGCCGCGCCACCGGCACGGTGATCGCATCGGTCGGCTCGATATCCAGCGCGATGAATTCGATATCGGCATCCACGCCGTGGGTGCCGAAGTAACGCCGGGTCAGGGTGTTGTAGAAGGTCTTGTACAACTCCTGATCGATCAGCCCGCGCAGCAGCGCGGCGTAATGCACGCGTGCGCGCATCCACAGCGCGCGATCGTGCGCCTGCCCCAGCAGCACCGCACGCAAGCGCAGCATGCATTCGCTGATGTACTGGTCGTACAGCGCGATCCGCGCCACCGCGTCATCACGTGCGCCGCTCCAGTCGCGCGTTTCAAAGCGCTGTTTGGCGCGTGCGGTGATCTCGGCAAACCGGGCGTGGTAGTCCTCGAAGGCGTCGTACACGGCATGGGCGATCGCCAGCGCACGGCGCTCGGACTGCGGCGGTAACGGGAGCTGGCTCATGCCGGCAGTGTACCCAGCGCATGTTGCGACGTGCAGCGGAGACAAACGATCCATCGAACAGGCGCACAGTCGGCCACATGCCGAGACTGCTCGCACCAAGGCGCAGGCTCTCTCGCAGGCACGGCATTGCCAGGTCGTGAGGCCTGGCACGCAACGACCGTGTTCTCGCTGTTGCGCGCAAACGCCGGAAACGACAAGGCCCGCCCCTCATCGAGGCGGGCCCTGCCTGTTGCACCTGCTGGACGCACCGCCAGGCGGTGCGCTGGATCAGGCCTTCAGCGTGGCCAACACGTCGTTGAAGGTCTTGCTCGGGCGCATCGCCTCGCTGACCTTGGCCAGATCGGGGTGATAGTAGCCGCCGATCTCGACCGGCTTGCCCTGGGCGCCGTTGAGCTCGGCCACGATGGTGGCTTCGTTCTCGGTCAGGGCCTTGGCCAGCGGTGCGAACTTGGCCTGCAGGGCGGTGTCCTCGGTCTGCGCAGCCAGGGCCTGCGCCCAGTACATCGCCAGATAGAAGTGGCTGCCGCGGTTGTCCAGTTCACCGACCTTGCGCGCTGGCGACTTGTTGTTGTCCAGGAACTGACCGTTAGCGACGTCCAGCGCCTTGGCCAGCACCGTGGCCGACGGATTGTCGTAGCGGTTGCCCAGATGCTCCAGCGAGGCGGCCAGGGCCAGGAACTCGCCCAGCGAATCCCAGCGCAGGCTGTTCTGTTCGACGAACTGCTGCACGTGCTTGGGCGCCGAGCCACCGGCACCGGTCTCGAACAGGCCGCCACCGGCCATCAGCGGCACGATCGACAGCATCTTGGCGCTGGTGCCCAGTTCCAGGATCGGGAACAGGTCGGTGAGGTAATCGCGCAGCACGTTGCCGGTGACCGAGATGGTGTCCTGGCCCTTGCGGATGCGCTCCAGCGAGAAGGTGGTCGCTTCCACCGGCGGCAGGATGCGGATATCCAGGCCGTTGGTGTCGTGATCCTTCAGATAGGTTTCAACCTTGGCGATGACCTGCGCATCGTGCGCGCGGGCCTTGTCCAGCCAGAACACCGCAGGGGTATCGCTCAGACGTGCGCGCTCGACCGCCAGCTTGACCCAGTCCTGGATCGGCGCGTCCTTGACCTGGCACATGCGCCACAGGTCGCCGGCTTCCACCGCATGTTCGAACACGGTGGCGCCGGTGTCGTCGGTGACCTTGACGGTCCCGGCGGCGGCAATCTGGAAGGTCTTGTCGTGCGAGCCGTATTCCTCGGCCTTCTGCGCCATCAGGCCGACGTTGGGCACCGAGCCCATGGTGGACGGATCGAATGCGCCATGCGCCTTGCAGTCGTCGATCACCGCCTGATAGACATCGGCGTAACAGCGATCCGGGATCACCGCCTTGGTGTCCTGCAGCTTGCCTTCGGCATTCCACATCTGACCGGAGTCGCGAATCATCGCCGGCATCGACGCATCGACGATCACGTCGCTGGGCACATGCAGGTTGGTGATGCCCTTGTCCGAATTGACCATGGCCAGGGCCGGGCGCTGCGCGTATTCGGCCTGGATATCGGCCTTGATCTGCGCCTGCTGGTCGTCCGGCAGCGTGGCGATGCGTGCGTACAGGTCGCCGATGCCGTTGTTGGGGTCGAAGCCGACCGACGCAAGCGCTTCGGCATGCTTGCTCAGCGTGTCCTTGTAGAACTCGCCGACCACCACACCGAACAGCACCGGGTCGGAGACCTTCATCATGGTGGCTTTCAGATGCACCGAGAACAGCACATCCTTGGCCTTGGCATCGGCGATCTGCGCGTCGATAAAGCTGGCCAGCGCGCGCTTGCTCAGCACCGCGGCATCGACGATTTCGCCGGCCTTGACCGCCACCTTGTCCTTCAACACGCTGCTGCTGCCGTCGTTACCGACGAACGCGATCTTCAACGCGCCGGCGGCCGCCACGGTGGCGGATTGCTCGCTGCCGAAGAAGTCGCCGTCGTCCATATGGGCCACGTGCGACTTCGAATCGCTGCTCCACTTGCCCATGCGGTGCGGATGCTTGCGTGCGTAGTTCTTCACCGACAGCGGCGCGCGGCGGTCGGAGTTGCCTTCGCGCAAAACCGGATTGACCGCGCTGCCCTTGACCTTGTCGTAGCGCGCCTTGACGTCCTTTTCGGCATCGTCCTTGGGCGTGTCCGGATACGCCGGCAGCGCATAGCCCTGGCCCTGCAGTTCGGCGATGGCGGCCTTGAGCTGCGGCACCGAGGCGCTGATGTTGGGCAGCTTGATGATGTTGGCTTCCGGCGTGGTGGCCAGCTCGCCCAGCTCACCGAGGTCGTCGGCGATCTTCTGCGCGTCGCTCAGGTGCTCGGGAAACAGCGACAGGATGCGGCCGGCCAGCGAGATGTCGCGGGTTTCGACCACGATGCCGGCAGTATTGGTGTAGGCATCGATGATCGGCAGCAGCGACTGCGTGGCCAGATACGGTGCTTCGTCGGTGAGCGTGTAAATGATCTTCGGTGTCTTCGACATAAGGTGCGATGGCTCGTGTGGTCGGAAGGAGCGCCGGCGTTGTTGGCACTGGCGTTGGCGTGCGCGACGGGGGTCGCTGCTGGCACGCCGATCGGCCGGCGCGTGGAACGCGGCGATGGATCAGCACGGCATTGTCGCGTCTGAGCCGCGCCCGGGTAAAGCGACCACAGGCGGATGCTCCGTCCCGCCACCCGGCCAATGCAATGGATGCAGCTGTAACGAACAGGCCATCCATGCAAAAGGGCGCGACCTTGCGATCGCGCCCTGCTGCGTCATGTGCCGAGTCAAGCATGCTGCGCGCCATCTCCCGCCTCATCAAACAGCCGCAAGAATTGCCTTGCGGGCCGTCGGCTGCCAGCGATGTGCCAGATGCCTGCCTGTCGGCGCGCTTACTTCACCGTAACGGTCTGCGGCGTACCGGCCGGCTTGCCATCCACCATCGCCTGCACGGTATAGGTGCCGGCCGGCCAGCCATCGGGCTTGCTGAAGCTCAGGTTGGTGGTCTCGGCTCCGCTGGTATTGAGCGTGGCGGTCTGTTCGCCGGCAACCTGGCCATCCTGGTAGGTCATCTTGGCCGACACCGGCACGTTGCTGGCGCTGCCGTCGGTCTTGATCGACACGATGATGGTGCTCTTGGCCCCGATGCTGGCCGACGGTGTCACGCTCTTGTCGGCAGCGGCCTCGGTGCCGACCACCACGCTGGAGACCGCGACTGCCGATCCAGCCGTGGCGGCGCTGTCGGTGCTGGCGGCGCCGGTCGCGGTGCTCTGGCCAGCCTGGTCACTTGCCGGCGGTGTTGCGGCCGGACCCGGCATCGCTTCGGTAGCGGCGCCGGAAGTCGGATCCTTGGACACGCTGTCGTCGTCGGCCTTCTTGCTGCAACCCGACAAGGCAAGCACGCCGACCAGCGCGATGGCGAGGGTGCTGGAAACGGATTTGGTACGCATGGATCAATCTCCGGAAGATCAAGCTAAAAGTGGGTTTCGAAAAGTGGGTTTCGAAAAATGGATTCGAGAAGTGGGTGCGCGGAGCGCCTAGGCCTTCGGCGGCAACTGCAGGACCTGGCCGGGAAAGATCTTGTCCGGATCCTTGAGCGTTTCGCGGTTGGCCTCGAAAATACGCGGCCACAGGTTGCCGTCGCCGTAATGGCGCTTGGCAATGCTGGACAGACTGTCGCCCGCCTGCACGGTGACCGATTCGCCAACCAGTTGCGCGGTGCTCTGCACGCTGGTGCGGACGTTGGAAAAATCCGCCGCAGGCGCAACCTCCGCGGTGCTGTCGACCGAGGAGGTCACGTTGGAGAAATCTGCTTTCTTGTCGACATTCATTGCCGCAATCCCTTTGCATCACGATGCCTGAAGGGTGCGCGGTGCGCTGTTAAGCGTGGATCGCGCCACCGTGAAGCTGGCGCGATCCTGCAATGGCGGCGATTACTGGCGCAGGTCGCGGAAGATCGACAGCGGTGTCGGCACGCTGGGTGAGCTGCGCAAGGGGTTGATGTCCAGCCCGCCACGACGGGTGTAACGCGCTTCGACCACCAGCCACTCGGGCGCGCAGCGCAGCAGCACGTCATGGAAGATCCGCTCCACGCATTGCTCATGAAACTCGGCGTGGTCGCGGAAACTCACCAGATAACGCAGCAGGCCTTCGCGGTCGATCGGGGCGCCGCGGTAGCGCAACGTGACGCTGGCCCAATCCGGTTGACCGGTGACCGGGCAATTGGACTTGAGCAGGGCCGAGGTCAGCACTTCTTCCACCACTGGTTGTGCGTGCGCCGCCAGATATGCGGCATTGGGCGGGCCGTAATCGTCGATGCTGACGTCCAGCGCGTCGATCGATTCGCCCTCGCCGACCGCATCGATCGGCGGCAGACCGAATTCCACCGCCACGTCGGCACCGGCGCGCGTGGACAGGTCGGTGGCGATGCGCGTGCGCACCGCTTCGGCGCTATTGAAGCGGGTGGCGTTGAGCGAATTGAGATACAGCTTGAGCGACTTGGATTCGATCAATGACGGCGAATCGCAGGGCACGTGCAAGGTGGCAGTGGCCACGCACGGCTTGCCCTGCGCATCGAGCCAGCTCAGTTCATAGGCATGCCAGCGGTCACGCCCGATGAAGGGCAAGGCCCCGCGCAGGCCGATCGCCTCGCGCCCGGCCGCGCGCGGAATCGGAAACAGCAGCGACGGATCGTAGCCGCTGGGGTAGGCAACCTCACGGCCGAGGGTGGAATCTTCTGGGGTATTCATCGCGCCAGTTTAGGCCGGGCGGGCTGGCCGTGAGGTATATGGCAGACGCGGGAGCGCGCTGGCGACAGCAGCAGGCCGCTCCGAGCAGCCCGCCGACCAATGGATCGCCACCGGTCAACGGGAACCGCGCAACTGCACACGATTCCCGATCCCACTCCCGATTCAGCCCGCCTGCCCCTGATGCAGGTAATCCAGCGACACCTGCAACAGTGCCCGCAAGCCCACATCCAGCGACGATTCGTCGAGCAGGAACTGCGGCGAATGGTTGCTGGGCGCGGTGGCCGGGTCGATGCCCTTGGCGGTGGAGCCGACGAAGAAGAACATCGACGGCACCTGCTGGGCGTAGAACGAGAAATCTTCCGCGCCCATCTGCAACGGCGGCTCGTAGACATTGTCGGCGCCGACCACGGCCTGCAGGCTGGGCAGCATCTTCGCAGTCAGCGCCGGGTCGTTGACGGTGGCCGGATTGCCGGGCTGGTCCGGTACCTGCGCCTGGACGGTGGCGCCGTGGGCGGCGGCGGTGTGCTCGGCCACCGTCTTGAGATCGGCGAAGATCTGCTGGCGCATGCCTTCGTCGAAGGTGCGGATGGTGCCGACCATGTCCACGTCGTCGGGGATGATGTTGTAGCGGATGCCGCCCTTGATCGCGCCAAAGCTCAGCACCGCCGGCTGCTTGGACAGGTTGGCGCGGCGGCTGACCACGGTCTGTGCAGCGCCGATCATGTCGGCACTGGCCACGATCGGGTCGATGCCGTTCCACGGCGCCGAGCCATGCGTCTGGCGGCCGATCATCTTGATCGCGAAGCGGTCCGAGGCCGCCATCAGCGGGCCACTGCGCACGGCGATCTTGCCGGCCTGCACGCTGGAGAACACATGCAGGCCGAACACCGCCTGTGGCTTGAAGTCGGCAAACAGGCCTTCCTTGAGCATCAGCGACGCGCCACCCTCCTCGTTGCCCGGCGCGCCTTCCTCGGAGGGCTGGAAGATCAGCATCACTTCGCCCGGCAGCTGCTCGCGCATGCCGACCAGCGCCTCGGCCACCCCGAGCAGGATCGCGGTGTGGGCGTCGTGGCCGCAGGCGTGCATCACCCCGACCTGCTCGCCGCGGTACTCGGCGGTGGCCTTGGAGGCGAACGGCAGGCCGGTCTGCTCCTTGACCGGCAAGGCATCCATGTCGGCGCGCAAGGCGATCTTCGGACCCGGCTTGCCGCCCTTGATGATGGCCACCACGCCGTGATGGGCGATGCCGGTGCGCGGCTTGAGGCCGAGCTTGCGCAGCTGCGCGGCCACGGTGGCGGCGGTGCGCTCCTCGCGGTTGGACAGTTCCGGGTGCTGATGGAAGTCGCGGCGCCACTGCACCAGCTTGGTCTGCAAGGGCGCGGCGGCGGCCTGCACCTCGGGCCGGGGCACAGCCTGGGCGGCGGCCAGGGTGGGCAGGGCCAGCAGCAAGGCGCTGGTCAGCAGGCGGGAGTGGCGCATCGGCAATCCTCTGAAGATGGTTGCTTAATGTAGTGCAGGCGCGTGCCCGGCGGGCGGCAGTGGGGCTCGATTCAGTCCTGCGGTCAACCGCATCGGCCCTGGCGCGTTGCCGCTGCACTGCATCCGTGAACGCTGCGGTCGTTTCGCCCGGCGAGCCGTTACTTCAGTAACGCTCAATTGCCTGACCGCAACGATATGCTGCGCACAGCCGCCCCACGGTCGCACCAGCGCCCGGCCCGCCATCAGGAGTTGTCGCATGTCGCGTTTTTGGAAGATCACACTGCTGGTCGTAGCGGTGCTCGTCGTGGTGTTCGTCGCCATGCGGATGTTCGGCGGGGGAGACCACGGCAAGCGGGCGGACGCGCCGGACGGCAATGGCACCGAGAACAGCGGCCCGGTGCCGGTCACGGTCGTGGCCGCCACCACCCAGGATGTGCCGGTCTACGCCAGCGCGCTGGGCACGGTGACCGCGCTCAATACGGTCACGGTCAGCCCGCAGGTCGGCGGCCAGCTGATGAGCCTCAACTTCAAGGAAGGCCAGGAAGTGAAGAAGGGCGAGCTGCTGGCGCAGATCGACCCGCGCACCCTGCAGGCCAGCTATGACCAGGCACTGGCGGCCAAGCGCCAGAACCAGGCGCTGCTGGCGACCTCGCGGGTGAACTACCAGCGCTCCAACGACCCGGCCTACAAGCAGTACGTCTCGCGCACAGACCTGGATACTCAGCGTAACCAGGTGGCGCAGTACGAGGCGGCGGTGGCGGCCAACGATGCGCAGATGCGCTCGGCGCAGGTGCAGTTGCAGTTCACCCGCGTGACCGCGCCGATCGACGGGATTGCCGGCATCCGCGGCGTGGACGTGGGCAATATCGTCAGCGCCAGCTCCACCATCGTCACCCTGACCCAGATCCGCCCGATCTACGTGTCCTTCAACCTGCCCGAGCGCGAGTTGCAGGCGGTGCGCAGCGGCCAGGCGGCTGCCCCGCTAGACGTGGCGGCGCTGGATCGCGGCGATGCGCACGTGATCAGCGGCGACGGCAAGCTGGAGGTGATCGACAACCGCATCGCCGCCGACAGCGGCACCTTCGGTGCGCGTGCGATCTTCGCCAACACCGACAACGCGTTGTGGCCGGGCCAGTTCGTCAACGTGCGCCTGCAACTGCGCACCATCTCCGGCGGCACCGTGGTGCCGACCCAGGCCGTGCAGCGCGGCCCGGACGGCGATTACGTCTACGTGGTCGGCAGCGACAACACCGCGCAGATGCGCACCGTGGTGCAGGGCGTGGAAGTGGACGACAGCCATGTGCAGGTCACCAAGGGGCTCAAGCCGGGCGAGCGGGTAGTCACCGAAGGCCAGTTCCGGCTCAAGCCGGGCAGCAAGGTCAGTGCGCTCAAGCCCGGCGAAACCCCGCCGGAGCCGACCGAGGCCGAACTCAAGGCCGCGCAGGACAAGAGCCATGGCGGCGCCGGTGGCCGACGCGGCGGCGGCGGTCCGCGCTAACTCGCGCGCACCGGCGACGGGACTTCCGTCACCGGTGCGCATCGGCGCCATGCGCGCCGGCATCGATTGACGTCTTCAGCAAGGACACCCCCCGTGGGCTTTTCGACCATCTTCATCCGCCGTCCCATCGCCACCTCGTTGTTGATGGCGGGCATCCTGCTGCTGGGCATCCTGGGCTACCGGCAATTGCCGGTCTCGGCGCTGCCGGAAATCGATGCACCCAGCCTGGTGGTCACCACCCAGTATCCCGGCGCCAACGCGACCACCATGGCCTCGCTGGTGACCACGCCGCTGGAGCGCCAGTTCGGGCAGATCTCCGGGCTGCAGATGATGACCTCCGATTCGTCGGCAGGCCTGTCCACGATCATCCTGCAGTTTTCGATGGACCGCGACATCGACATCGCCGCGCAGGATGTGCAGGCGGCGATCCGTCAGGCCACCCTGCCCTCGTCATTGCCGTATCAACCGGTCTACAACCGGGTCAATCCGGCCGACGCGGCGATCCTGACCCTCAAGCTCACCTCCGACTCGCTGCCGCTGCGCGAGGTCAACCGCTATGCCGATGCGATCCTGGCCCAGCGCCTGTCGCAGGTGCCGGGCGTGGGGCTGGTGTCGATCGCCGGCAACGTGCGCCCGGCGGTGCGCATCCAGGTCAATCCGGCGCAGCTGTCGAACATGGGCCTGACCATGGAGTCGCTGCGCAGCGCGCTGACCCAGACCAATGTCAGCGCGCCGAAGGGGTCGCTCAACGGCAAGACCCAGTCCTACAGCATCGGCACCAACGACCAGCTCACCGACGCGGCGCAATACCGCGAGACCATCATCAGCTACAGCAACGGCCGCCCGGTGCGGCTGGCCGATGTGGCCAACGTGGTCGACGGCGTGGAGAACGACCAGCTTGCCGCCTGGGCCGACGGCAAGCCGGCGGTGCTGCTGGAAATCCGACGCCAGCCCGGCGCCAACATCGTGCAGACGGTGGAGCAGATCCGCGGCATCCTGCCGCAGCTGCAGTCGGTGCTGCCGGCCGACGTCCACCTGGAGGTGTTCTCCGACCGCACCGAAACCATCCGCGCCTCGGTGCACGAGGTGAAGTTCACCCTGGTGCTGACCATCGCGCTGGTGGTGGGGGTGATCTTCGTGTTCCTGCGCCGGCTGTGGGCCACCATCATCCCCTCGGTGGCAGTGCCGCTGTCGCTGGCCGGCACCTTCGGGGTGATGGCGTTTGCCGGCATGTCGCTGGACAACCTGTCGCTGATGGCGCTGGTGGTGGCGACCGGTTTCGTGGTCGACGATGCGATCGTGATGATCGAGAACATCGTGCGCTACATCGAACAGGGCAAGAGCGGGCGGGAAGCGGCCGAAGAAGGCGCCAGGCAGATCGGTTTCACCGTGCTGTCGCTGACCGTGTCGCTGGTGGCGGTGTTCCTGCCGCTGCTGCTGATGCCGGGCGTGACCGGGCGCCTGTTCCATGAGTTTGCGTGGGTGCTGTCGATTGCGGTGGTGATCTCGATGCTGGTGTCGCTGACGCTGACGCCGATGATGTGCGCCTACCTGCTCAAGCCCGACGCCCTGCCCGAAGGCGAGGACGCGCACGAACGCGCCGCCGCCGCCGGCAAGACCAACCTGTGGACGCGCACCGTGGGCGCCTACGAGCGCAGCCTGGACTGGGTGCTGGCGCACCAGCCGCTGACCCTGGCGGTGGCGATCGGCGCAGTGGCGCTGACCGTGGTGCTGTACGTGGCGATCCCCAAGGGTTTGCTGCCCGAGCAGGACACCGGCCTGATCACCGGGGTGGTGCAGGCCGACCAGAACGTGGCGTTCCCGCAGATGGAGCAGCGCACCCAGGCGGTGGCCGCGGCGCTGCAGAAGGACCCGGCGGTGACCGGCGTGGCCGCCTTCATCGGCGCCGGCACCATGAACCCGACCATCAACCAGGGCCAGCTGGCGATCGTGCTGAAGACGCGCGGCGACCGCGAGGGCCTGGACGAGGTGCTGCCGCGCCTGCAAAAGGCGGTGGCCGGCATTCCGGGCGTGGCGCTGTTCCTCAAGCCGGTGCAGGACGTCACCCTGGACACCCGCGTGGCCGCCACCGAATACCAGTATTCGATATCGGACGTGGACAGCAGCGAGCTGGCCACCTGGGCCGGGCGCATGACCGAGGCGATGCGCAAGCTGCCCGAGCTGGCCGACGTGGACAACAACCTGGCCAACCAGGGCCGTGCGCTGGAACTGAGCATCGACCGCGACAAGGCCAGCATGCTCGGCGTGCCGATGCAGACCATCGACGACACGCTGTACGACGCCTTCGGCCAGCGCCAGATCTCCACCATCTTCACCGAGCTCAATCAGTACCGGGTGGTGCTGGAGGTGGCGCCGGAATTCCGCAGCAGCACCGCATTGATGAATCAGCTGGCGGTGGCCAGCAACGGCAGCGGCGCGCTGACCGGCACCAATGCGACCAGCTTCGGCCAGCTGACCTCGTCCAATTCGTCCACCGCCACCGGCGTGGGCGCGCAGAACACCGGCATCGTGGTCGGTGCCGGCAGCATCATTCCGCTGGCCGCGCTGGCCGAGGCCAAGGTCACCAACACGCCGCTGGTGGTCAGCCACCAGCAGCAGCTGCCGGCGGTCACCATCTCGTTCAATCTGGCACCGGGACATTCGTTGTCGCAGGCAGTGGCGGCGATCGAGCAGGCGCGCCAGGACCTGAAGATCCCGACCCAGGTGCACGCGCAGTTCGTCGGCAAGGCGGCCGAATTCACCGGCAGCCAGACCGACATCGTCTGGCTGCTGCTGGCCTCGATCGTGGTGATCTACATCGTGCTGGGCGTGCTGTACGAGAGCTACATCCATCCGCTGACGATCATCTCCACGCTGCCGCCGGCCGGCGTCGGCGCGCTGCTGGCACTGATGCTGTGCGGGTTGAGCCTGTCGGTGGACGGCATCGTCGGCATCGTGCTGCTGATCGGCATCGTCAAGAAGAACGCGATCATGATGATCGACTTCGCCATCGACGCACGCCGCGAAGGCGCCAACGCGCACGAGGCGATCCGGCGCGCCTGCCTGCTGCGCTTCCGCCCGATCATGATGACCACCGCCGCGGCGATGCTGGGCGCGCTGCCGTTGGCCCTGGGCACCGGCATCGGCTCGGAACTGCGGCGTCCGCTCGGCATCGCCATCGTCGGTGGCCTGCTGCTGTCGCAGCTGGTGACGCTGTACACCACGCCGGTGATCTACCTGTACATGGAACGTGCCGGCGAGCGGCTGCGCGACTGGCGCGCGCGCCGCGCCGCACGTCATGGCGATGCAGCTGTGGCTCCAAGCCCGGAGCGCCCGGCATGAGGACCGGTAGCGGTATCGCTGACCGATCCGCTGGCCCGCGGCATCGCCCGCTCGCACGCACGCGTGGCAGTCGCTTTGGTTTCGGCTTTGGTTCTGGCCTTTCCCGAATCCCTAATCCCGATTCCCAAATCCCGGCACCACAGCCATGAACATCTCCGCGCCTTTCATCAAGCGCCCGATCGGCACCGCGCTGCTGGCGATCGGTTTGTTCGTGATCGGATTGATGTGCTACCTGCGGCTGGGCGTGGCGGCGTTGCCGAACATCCAGATCCCGGTGATCTTCGTGCACGCCACGCAGTCCGGCGCCGATGCCAGCACCATGGCCTCCACCGTCACCGCGCCACTGGAACGCCATCTGGGCCAGCTGCCCGGCATCGACCGCATGCGCTCCTCCAGTTCGGAGAGCAGCAGCCTGGTGGTGCTGGTGTTCCAGAGCAATCGCAACATCGATTCGGCCGCGCAGGACGTGCAGACCGCGATCAACTCCTCGCAGTCGGACCTGCCGTCCGGGCTCGGCACGCCGATCTATTCGAAAGCCAATCCGAACGACGACCCGGTCATCGCCATCGCGCTGACCTCGGACACGCAATCGGCCGATGAGCTCTACAACGTTGCCGACTCGCTGCTGGCGCAACGGCTGCGCCAGATCACCGGCATCAGTTCGGTCGACATCGCAGGCGCCTCCACGCCGGCGGTCCGCGTGGACGTGGACCTGCGTGCGCTCAACGCGCTGGGCCTGACCCCGGACGACCTGCGCAACGCGGTGCGCGCGGCCAACGTCACTTCGCCGACCGGGTTTTTGTCCGACGGCAACACCACCATGGCGATCGTGGCCAACGATTCGGTGTCCAAGGCCGCCGACTTCGCGCAGCTGGCAATCTCCACACAGTCCAATGGGCGCATCGTGCGGCTGGGCGACGTGGCCACCGTCTACGACGGCCAGCAGGATGCCTACCAGGCGGCCTGGTTCGACGGCAAGCCGGCGGTGGTGATGTATGCCTTCACCCGCGCCGGCGCCAACATCGTCGAAACCGTGGACCAGGTAAAGGCGCAGATTCCCGAGCTGCGCGCCTACCTGCAGCCCGGCACCACGCTGACGCCCTACTTCGACCGAACCCCGACCATCCGCGCCTCGCTGCACGAGGTGCAGGCCACGCTGATGATCAGCCTGGTGATGGTGATCCTGACCATGGCACTGTTTCTGCGCCGCCTGGCCCCGACGCTGATCGCGGCGGTCACCGTGCCGCTGTCGCTGGCCGGCTCGGCGCTGGTGATGTACGTACTGGGCTTCACCTTGAACAACCTCAGCCTGCTGGCGCTGGTGATCGCCATTGGCTTTGTGGTCGACGATGCGATCGTGGTGATCGAAAACATCATGCGGCATCTGGACGAAGGCATGCCGCGTCTGGATGCCGCATTGGCCGGTGCGCGCGAGATCGGCTTCACCATCGTGTCGATCACTGCCTCGCTGGTGGCGGTGTTCATTCCGATGCTGTTTGCCAGCGGCATGATCGGCGCGTTCTTCCGCGAGTTCACCGTGACCCTGGTGGCGGCGATCGTGGTGTCGATGCTGGTGTCGCTGACCTTGACGCCGGCGTTGTGCAGCCGCTTTCTGTCCGCGCACACAGAACCGGAAAAACCTAGCCGTTTCGGCGCCTGGCTTGACCGCATGCACGAGCGCATGCTCGCGGTGTACACGGTGGCGCTGGATTTCTCGCTGCGGCACGCCTTGCTGCTGTCGCTGACGCCGCTGCTGCTGATCGCCGCCACCGTCTTCCTCGGCGGCGCGGTCAAGAAGGGCTCGTTCCCGGCGCAGGACACCGGCCTGATCTGGGGCCGCGCCAATTCCAGCGCGACGGTGTCGTTTGCCGACATGGTCAGCCGCCAGCGCCGCATCACCGACATGTTGATGGGCGACCCGGCGGTGAAGACCGTCGGTGCACGGCTGGGTTCCGGTCGCCAGGGTTCCAGTGCGTCGTTCAACATCGAATTGAAGAAGCGCGACGAAGGCCGCCGCGAGACCACCGCACAAGTGGTCGCGCGCCTGAGCGCCAAGGCCGACCGTTACCCGGATCTGGATCTGCGTCTGCGCGCGATCCAGGACCTGCCCAGCGACGGAGGCGGCGGCACCAGCCAGGGCGCGCAGTACCGTGTCTCGCTGCAGGGCAACGACCTCGCCCAGCTGCAGGAATGGTTGCCCAAACTGCAGGCCGCGTTGAAGAAGAATCCGCGCCTGCGCGATGTCGGCACCGACGTGGATACCTCGGGCCTGCGCCAGAACATCGTGATCGACCGCGCCAAGGCCGCGCGCCTGGGCATTTCGGTCGGTGCCATCGATGGCGCGCTGTATGGCGCGTTCGGCCAGCGCTCCATTTCCACCATCTATTCGGATCTCAACCAGTACAGCGTGGTGGTCAACGCACTGCCCTCGCAGACGGCAACGCCCAAGGCGCTGGATCAGGTGTTCGTGCCCAATCGCGCCGGCCTGATGGTGCCGATTACCTCCGTCGCCACCCAGGTGCCCGGGCTGGCGCCGCCGCAGATCGTCCACGAAAACCAGTACACCACGATGGATCTGAGCTACAACCTCGCACCGGGCGTGAGCACCGGCGAGGCGGACCTGATCATCAAGTCCACCGTGGAGGGCTTGCGCATGCCCGACGGCATCCGCCTCAGCGGCGACGACAGCTTCAACGTGCAACTCAGCCCCAACTCGATGGGCGTGTTGCTGCTGGCCGCGGTGCTCACCGTCTACATCGTGCTGGGCATGCTGTACGAGAGCCTGATCCACCCGGTGACCATCCTGTCCACGCTACCGGCCGCCGGCGTCGGCGCGCTGCTGGCGTTGTTCCTCACCAACACGGAATTGTCGGTGATCTCGATGATCGCGTTGGTGCTGCTGATCGGCATCGTCAAGAAGAACGCGATCATGATGATCGACTTCGCGCTGGTGGCGCAGCGCGTGCACGGCATGGATGCGCGCGCGGCTGCGCGCGAAGCCTCGATCGTGCGCTTCCGCCCGATCATGATGACCACGATGGTGGCGATCCTGGCCGCAGTCCCGCTGGCGGTGGGCCTGGGCGAAGGCTCGGAGCTGCGCCGCCCGCTGGGCATCGCGATGATCGGCGGGCTGATCTTCTCGCAGGGCCTGACCCTGCTCAGCACCCCGGCGCTGTACGTGATCTTCTCCTGCCTGAGCGAACGCTGGAAGGCGCGGCGCGCACGCGCGCGTGCACGCCGCGCCGAGCGCGCGGCGGCACGGCGCCCGGCAACCTCGGCGCACTGAGCCTGCTCAAAAGACCGCACCCCGCCGGACGCGTGCGGTCTTTGTTTGGGTAACAGATCGGGCTGTTTTTTTACTAAGCTCACCGCCATATGGATGGCGCAGGCTTTCTGGTTCCCGTCGGTACACGACCACGTTGGCAGGTGCGGTGCCCTCGCCGCTTGCGGGACCGTGTGGCGGCATGGATGCCGCCACCGCGCCTACATGGGCGTACTTGCGGCGTGCCCCGCAAGTGCTGAGGACACCTCGCCCTCGACATGCTCGGCGTTGACTGAACTCAAACGATGCTAAGAGTCGAATTTTTGGATGTCTTGGTGTGATTGGGCAGTACTGATGGATCAGTCCTAGAGTGGCTGATCTGTGGGTTGGCTGCGGGGCCCTTGCCCGCCCACCATCGCAGGACACGCCGCAAGTACGTCCCTGTAGGCTCTTACGCGGCATCCATGCCGCGTAAGGTCCCGCGACGGTGGGCGGGCAAGGACCCATTGAGATGGTCGGTGCGCATGGTGCAAGCAATGCATGACGCGCATTGTTCGGTAACGGCGCGCCCACTCAGCCTCCCAAGACGGGCAGAGCAGACGCGAGGTTTCAACACGTCGACGGCAACCGTCTCAGCGTTCCCAGAGCAGGCGTAGCGATGGCTTTTTTTGACCCGACAACCGACCGACGTCCTGGTGCGGTGCCCTCGCCGCTTGCGGGACCGTGTGGCGGCATGGATGCCGCCACCGCGCCTACATGGACGTACTTGCGGCGTGTTCCGCAAGTGGTGAGGGCACCGCGCCCTCGACTCACCAAGCTTTTGACCAATGCACCGCGCGATCACGCCACGCGCGACAGGGCCGGCAGATCGCAGGCCTGCACACGCACGCGCCGCGGCGGGACCGCTACACCAGCAACGCCTGCAGCGACGCCCGTTCCAGCTGTGCGTACAACGCGCACTCATCGTGTACCTGCGCACCCAGCGCCTGTTCGAAGCTGCGCTTGCTCGAATGGGCGGCGTAGGCGCGTTGCTCGGCGCCGCCGAGATTGGACTGGAAGATGCCGGCCGCACTCACCGGCAGGAAGTCTTCATAGATGATCGGGTCGGCGCTGAGCAGACCGAGCGCAATCGCGGTTTCTGCCGGCAGTGCCGCCACTTGCGCGGGGTCGGCACGTCCGGCCTCGGTCAGCGCGTAGCGGAAATAGCCCAGGCCTTCCTGACGCAGCACGGCTTCGTCGTCGGGAAACGCCACGAACGCGGTCTGCAGGCGCGTGGCGTAATCGACGCCGGTGCTGCCCGCGCCATCGCTGTCGCGGGCCTGCGCCAAGAGCGCGTCATACAGCGCGCGACCCTTGGGGGTCAGTGCGAGTCCGCGCTGTTCGATCTCGCCGAAGCGTGCGGTATGCGTGCCGTGCTCGGCCTGCCCGCTGTCGCCGACAAAGCGCACCGGCTCCTCCAGGGCCTTGAAGCTGGTCTGGCGCAGCAGGATCGGCACACGCCGACGCGGCGGCCCCTCGATCACCGCCTTGGCATCGATACCGGCGCGCTGCATCTGCGCCTGCGCCGCATCGATATCCAGCGTGCGTGGCGTCAGGTGATTGATATGCGGGCCGTGGAAACTCACCACGTCGGCAATCAGCTTGTGCGCCTCGCTCAACGCGCGGTAGGTCGGCAGCGACACCGTGGCATCGCCATGCCAGCGGAAGGTTTCCAGCGCTTCGGCCACGAAGTGCTGCGCCTGCGCCGCTTCCAGCCCGCCGTGGCGCTCATGCTGCTCGATCAGCTCCAGCGCAGCGGCGGTGAAAATCTGCCGCTGTTCGAGGATCTGCGCAGCCTGCGCACGCAGCGCGGTGTCCTCGATCAATTCCAGCCGCAACAAGGAAGTGAACACGCGGAATGGATTGGCCGACAGCGCCGCCTCGTCGATCGGGCGGAACGCGGTGGAATGCACCGGCACCCCGGCCACCGACAAATCGTAATACCCCACCGGATGCATGCCCATCACTGCAAACAGCCGCCGCAGCGTGGCCAGTTCCTGCGCCGTGCCGACCCGGATGGCGCCATGCCGTTCCAGATCCAGCCGCGCGCGCTCGTCATTGCGCTGCAGGCGCGCGGCCAGGGCCGGATCGGCGCTCAGGGTATCGGCGTTGACCTGCGCCACCAGCGTCATCAGGTCGCCGTACAACGGCACCTCGGCGCGATACATGTCCGACATCGCCTGCGCGAACAGGTTGCGGATGTGATCGGGGGAGACAAACACGGTATCGCGCATGGGCTGGTCTTGGCAGTGCCGGCCAACGCCGGCGTTGCCGCATTCTCGCCGACCGCGCCCCGCGGCGACCAGCTGCACGGCAGCATCGCGTCCGCGCGTTGCCGCGCAGACAGCCGCGGCCGTAGCACGCCCGCCTCCGGCGAAGCGCCTTGCGCCGCGTTACAACCCCGCCTGCGCTGCGGCGTCGGCCGCCTCGCTGGCCTCGCGCGCAGCCTCCAGCCGCTGCGCATAATCGCCGAGCTGGCGACGCAGCAGTGCGTCCAGGGTGATCGGCCGTTCCCAGCGGTCGTAGCTGGCGACGATGGCATGCCGCAGCGCGCGCAGATGCGCGTTATCCGGTGCCACCGACAGCCGCGTGATCACGCCCTCCCAGCCGTCATGATGGTCGCGCGTGTAGGCGCGCACACTTTCGCGGCACGACAGCTGCACCGTGTGCGCCCACGCGCAGGCGAAGTAGATGTCGCCGGCATGCCAGCCATGCACCTGCAACAGCGCCTGCACATAGCCGCGCGGGGTCTCGGTATAGCGGGCAACCTCATCGATGAAACTGTCGGGATAGCGCTGCGCATAGCTGCCCATATCGGCAAGATGCTGGTCCACCCACGCATCGCCGGTGCCGGGCATCACCGCCGGCGCAGCCTCTTGCGCCGGGATGCCGGCAGCCGGCGCCGGTACGCCCTGTGCCATTGCCAGCGCCGGAGCCAGAAGGGCAGCCAGCAGTGGCAGCGATCGCAACCGAGGTGAGCGGAAGGCAGGCATGCCCCGATGATGCCGCATGCACGCGCCGGTGTCAGGCCACACGCGTGTCAGCGCAGATCGTAAAAGCCGATGGAATGCACTTCGCGGCAGCCGCTCAGGTCGCAGGAGCCCACGTAACCGGGACCGATGTAACGCTGACGCGCATCGCGGTTGTGCGGGCTGCTGTACGGGTCCGGCCCGTACAGGCCGTTGCCGTAGTAGATCTGCCCATACGGACGGTTGCGCGATGCACCAAACCGTAGCTCACGGCCATAGCCATAACCGCTATAGGCACCGCCGTATCGTGCATCGGAATATCGATCGGCCGAAAACGCAGAACCGCGATCGCCCGCAGTCGGGCGGGACTGCAATGTCGCGATGCTCTGGCCGTGCGCATCCACATAGCCTTGCTCTCGGTCGAAGCGGACGGTGCGGAAATACACGGTCTCCCCACCCACCTTGCGCGTGCGAAGACGCACATAGTCGCCCGCATCGTCGTAGTACGGCTGCCCGTCGCGAAAGATCACCTCGCTCGGGTTGATGATTTCTTCTTCCAGCTCGGCCGCCGCAAGCGGCGTGGCGCCCACAAGCAGCCCCAGCGCAACGGCCAGCACTGCACGATGGATGACGGACAACATGTTCATGGGCAATCCCTCCAAGGTCGGCCACGCACGCCTGGTGGCCGGAACGTCCTGTTGGCGGGCACTGCGATACGCCCGCATGTTGATTCATAGCATCTGCAAACCGGCGCCTCGGTCACGCCCGCCCCTGGCTCCTGCAGCCGAGGTGGAAAATCCAGCCACTATCACGGCGGTGCGATGACCTAAGGCGAGTCGACACGGAGCAGGTATCCCAAGCGGCCGCGGCCGCTCCCCATGCCCGCAGACGCGTGCCGCGGTGCTCAGCTTAGCGCGTGCTGCCTGGCCAGTGCATCCAGGCCATGCACTGCCGCCGGCCAGCCGGCGGCGTCGGGCACTTCGCGCATGCGCGGTTCGTCGGCGGCCACCCCGTGCTCCTGCTCGTGCGCCCAGGTGACCGCGTACGGGGTGTAGATCCCCCAGCCGCCGATGGCCAGCACCGGCTCCACGTCCGAGCGCAGGGAATTGCCGATCATCACAAAGCGCTGCGCCGGCAGGTCGAACTCGCCCAGCACGCGCGCATAGGTGTGGGGATCCTTTTCGGACACCACCTCCACGCGCAGAAACAGATCGGCCAGACCGGACTGCTCGATCTTCTGCTCCTGATGGAACAGGTCGCCCTTGGTGATCAGCACCACCGCATAGTCGGCGGCGATCGCGCTGACCGCCTCGCGCACGCCGGCAATCACCTCCACCGGGTGCTGCAGCGTGGCCCGGCCGATTTCGACGATGCGCTGGATGTCGCGTGCATCGATGCGCGCCTGCGTCAGTTCGATCGCTGTCTCGATCATCGACAGCGTCATGCCCTTGGCGCCGTAGCCGAACACCTTGAGATTGCGCCGTTCCACCGCCAGCAGATGCTGCTGCATGCGGCTGTCGCCCAGATCCAGATACGCGGCCAGGATCGCTTCGAAATCCGCCTCGGCAGTGCGGTAATAGTCCTCGCTTTTCCAGAGGGTATCGTCGCCGTCGAAGCCGACCAGTTGGATCGCCTGGCCGTCGCGCTGTGCAAGAGAGCTCATCGCGACAGTTTAGCAGCGCACTGGAGCGCTGCTGCGATCAATCCCCTGCGGCATCACCCGGGCCGGGCTGGTAGCTGGCAAATTCGTCGCGCGACAGGCGCCCATCGCCATTGCTGTCGAAGCCTGCAAAATTCTCGCGCAGGACGGGGTCGGCGCCGGCTTCGGCCGGGGTCAATGCACCATCGGCATCGCTGTCCAGGCTGCGGAAGGTGCGTGGCGCCAGCGTGCCGGCTTGTGGCACCAGCGCGGCCTCTGCCCCACCCTTGGCGCCCGATGGCGCGGCAGCGTCGGCCGGTAGCAAGGGCGTGGTGGCAGGCGACGGTGGGTCGATCGGCAACGGCGCCATTACCGGTGCTGCCGGTCCTGCGCTGGAAGACCCCGCACGCGGCGGGTTGGCGGGCGGCAACTCTGGCGGCGCCGCCAGGGCCCACAATGGGTTCGACAGGCCGATTAACACGGCAATGCGCGGCAGCATGGGCATGTGCCAAGGAGACGGGCCGGCGAATGTAGCGCGGCGCACGTAAAGAAAACGGGAGCGACCCTGGCAGATCGCTCCCGCGTGTCCATCCTGTTACCTGGTCATACTGCTATTTGCTCAAGTACATGCCCGAGCCGGGCATCTGACAGCGATGCTGCGGATCGAACCGCTGTTCAAACAACTGCGACTGCGGAAGCTGCCTCCTGGTATCGAAAGAACTGTCAGCAAACGAATTCACTGCGTTGCGTACTCCTCCCTCAGTTGCCCTCAGTTGCCTTGCGACCCGCTTGCCGCGGCGCCGCCCTGCTGCTTGACGACAAACGCCTTGTATTCATCCGGGGTCAGTTTGCCGTTCTTGTCCGAATCGGCGTCATTGAAGATCTGCGCGAGCCCGGCGTTGACCTGGGCCTCTTGCGTGCTGATGGCGCCGTCGCTGTCGGTGTCGACACTCGCCCAGGTCTGGCCGCCGCCGGATTGCGCAGGCTGCGCCGCAGTGGTGGCAGAACTTCCCGACTGGGCCGACGTCGCGGCGGCATCCTGCTGCGTACTCTGCGCCATGGCCGGCAGCGCCAGGGCGGCGGCAAGAGCGGCGGTGGCGGCGAGCAGCGAGGTGCGGTTGCGATTCTTCATTGGGTGGTCTCCTTGGCTTGGGAATGCGCGGTGTCGCCGCACATGGCCCCACCTTACCCAGCCCGAATGAACGTAAAACCCGCTGCAATTTCCTGCAAAACATCCTCTTAACCACCCGCCGAATGTTTGCGTCTAGTCGTCTGTTAGACCTCGGTGAGCCAAACAGAAGCACCGCATTCAATGCATGGAAATATGCGAACCACGCCGCATTTCAGTGCGTAGTTTTACGCGGTCGGCGCCTCGTCGTCCCAGCTGCCGGAGCTGAACAGTTTCCAACCCACCACGACGCCCGCGATCGCCCCGGCCACTTCCAGCACCACGCGCGATCCCAATTCATTCGGATCGTGGATCCTGGCCAGTGCCAGACGCGCGTAGAGCGGCGACTCCAGCCGCACGATGCTGGTATAGACAAGATTCCAGATGTCGTAGCCGCCGCCGATGGCGACCGCGAGCAGACAGGCAATGCCCAGCGTGTGCCCGTGGCTGAAGTGCAGACGCCGGCCGAGGTGCTCGACCGCCGCGAAGACCAGCACGCCCAGCACCAACGCGATCAGGCCAGCCTCCAGTGAACCGAGCAGACCGAAGTGCAGGGGCAGATTCATCGTGACGATCCAGGCAGCAGGCGCATCAGTCTAGCGGTTGCGGGGGATGGATCCCGGCCAGAGCCGCAGGCGCGAGCGGTGATGCGAACGAGGCTGGGCCGGGTGATCCAGCTGCCCGATCCTGCGACACCCCGCGCTCACGCATCGTCCTGCCCGCGCGCGCGCACCTGCGCTTCGCCTTCTTCATCCCATTGCACGCTGACCGAGATCGGCTTGCAGCACACCTGGCAATCTTCGATGTAATGCTGGTCGCCGCCGGTCAGATCCAGCGTCAGGGTGATCCACTCCCCGCAATACGGGCAGGCGATATCGACAAAGCGTTCCGGGTCGGACATGGCAATTCCTTGCAGCGGCTTGGAGTGATGGACAACAGGGATAGTGCGGTGCCGCGTCACCGCCTGCGGCGCGTCATTCAGTTGACCGGCACATCGAACGCGGTCTCCGGCATCGGCTCGGGGCGGAACGTGAAGTGCCACCACTCCATCGGATAGTTGGCAAATCCCTCCGCCGCCATCGCATGCAACAACTGCTGGCGGTGGGCACGCTGTACCGGGCTGATGTCGCGCGCATCGGTATGCGCACGCGCATCGAAGAAATCGAACTCGGTGCCCATCTCCACCGGCTGGCATGGGCCGTGCCGGCAGTCCAGCAGCCCCAGGTCCAGCGTTGCGCCGCGGCTATGCCCGGAGGTCTCGGCGATGTAGTCCCCCAGCAGCGCGCGTTTGTCCACGCGCGGGTAGTGCTGCGCCTTGGTCGACTGGTCCTGCAGATCCGCAGCCCAGGCCACGAATGCCTGCACCGCCCGCACCGGCCGGTAGCAATCGAACACCTGCAGTCGATAGCCCTGGGGCTTGAGCGACCGCGCTACCCGCGCCAGGGCCTCCGCGGCCGGACGCAGCAAATAGCAGGTGGGCGCCAGATACCCTGGCACCACGCGCCCGGTGAAGTTGTTGCTGCCCGCATAACGCATGTCCACCGCGATTTCCGGCGCGAGGTCCTGCACATTGACCAGACCGGCTTGTGCGGCGGTCGTTGCCGGCGAGAGGATGGGAGCCGCTTGCACGTTGGGGACTGCGCAGAGAAGAAGCAGCGCGGGCACCTGCCATCTGATGCGTTGCAGGGTGCATGCGAGGTGGTGCGATATGAGGTGTACGGGGGATCGTGCCTGCGTCATGCGCCAAGCATAAGCCACGACAGGCAAAGTGCCTGCACAGAAGCGCTCGAACAAGCAAAGCGTATGGGTCGCTTTACGAACAACGGCTCGGGACCGACATACAGGATTGCTGCACCAGCCATCAGCGCGTCCACGCGAGATTCAACCTCCTGCGTGATCGCCAGTCCGGTCGAATGCCGGCTGGCGATCGCTATCTCACGAATTCGCAACCTGACTAGACGTACCTAGCGCGCAGGACCCGACTGTGTCTGGGTGGTCTGCGTACGCTGCTGATCCTCCTGACTCTGCCGCTGCGTCTCCGCTGTGAGCTGTTGCTGGCTCTGCTCCAGCGGCACCAATGCGGCCTGCTGCTTGTCCACATAGGCACGATTCACATCGAGCGGGTTGTTGGGATTGCGCTCCACCGCGATCAATCCCTTGCCATTGGTGCTAGGCACCAACTCGTCGATACGCGACATCCCACTGACCTTGGCTTCGAATGCGATTTGGCCGGCGGCACGCTGCATTTCGTCGCGACTATTGAAGCCACCATTCGGCCCATGCTTCTGAAGATGGTCCATTGCCTGCTTGACCAAAGGATCTACCGGACGTTGCGCTTCGACAGCGGCAGAAGCGGGGAGCTTGGCCTCGCCGCTATTCCGAGTCTGGCCCTGTTGCTTGCCCAGCGCTTCGAGCGTGGCCTTGTCGGCAATACCGGTTGGATCCAGGCCCTTCTCGCGCTGCAGGTTTGCCACCACTTCCTTGGTCTTGTCGCCGTAATAGCCGGTGCCGGACAGCAACTTGCCACTGTTGTCCTTCATCCCAAGTTCGATCAGGGCCTGCTGCATTGCCTTTACATCCGCACCTTCCTCCCCCGGTCGCAACGATGTGCGCGTTTGATGGTCCTGATTCTGTGACTGTGTCTGTTGCTTGTCCTGCAGCAGGTCGCGCGCCTTGGCGAACGGATCGGACACAAACAACTTGGCGTTCTGGTTGTCGGCCAGATACTTGTCCAACGGCATGGTATTGACGCCCTTTGTGCCGCTGGACTGGCTGACCTGCAGCTCGCCACTCTTCGGGTCGCGCACCACCATCAGGATGTGGTCGATGCCCTTCCAGTGGTCATGCCCCGAATTCCGGCTGGCATCCACCCCGATGACCATGCCTTCCTTCAGCACACCGGGCTTGAAGACGTCCTGGCCTTGTAGCAGCACGCCGGAATTATCAAACGCTTTCTTGACAATGCCGCCGGAGCCAGTCATTCCTTGCACCAGCATGTCCTGGCGGCCGAAGACATCGCGGCCGGCCTTCTGATTGATCTCCCGCATTGTGGCGTTCTGCAACTCAGACACCCAGCCGGAGCAGTCGATGTAGCCCTGCTCCAGGTGCTTGCCGTCCACGCCGGGGTGGGAGAGCCTGTGGCCCTTGATATTGATCGCGTACTTCACATCGTCGTACTTGACACCCATCTCATACGCGGCGGTGAGCTTGATTGCGTCTTGATTGTCCTGCCCGGCCGCTGCAGCCGGATGCGACTGCACGCGGGCCGGCGCAGCCGGCTGTTGGGACTGGCCCTCGGCAACCGGCTTGATGCCCTTTTCCGGGATGGCGATATGGTCGAACTTGGTGTCCCAATACTTCAGAAAGGTCTTGGCCATGTCCTGATCGGACAGCTTCTTGAACTCGGCCAACGAGCTGCCGGTGTAAGCCTCGAACTGTTTGGCACCCGCCGCATCCTTTTCGCGCGGCACGTTGTTGATGATGTTCGCGCGCGTGTCTCCGCGTGCGAAGCTACCGTTGGCAACCGCCTGCTGGATCGACCGATAACCAGCAGCACCCTGCTGGTGCGCCATGTACATATCCAGCCCGTCGGGCTGCGGCTTGCCGGACAGGTACGGACGATTGTCTTTGTCGTGTTGGCGGGTCAGCGACCTCGCATTGTCCTGATATAAACGCGCCGCGGCATCGGTATTGGCCACCGCATCCAGTTCGCGGCCGCTGATGCCGTAGGCCGCAGCGGTACCCGGAGTGAACTGGAACAGTCCCTTGGCGCTGTTCGGGCCACGGCTGGCCTGCTCGTCGAACCTGCCGCCAGTTTCGATATAGGCGAAACGCATGAAATCGTCGACCGGAATATGCCGTTCCCTGGCCTCACGCTCGATGATGTCGAGGTTCTCGGCCTTCGTGTAATCGCGTGCCATCTCGTGTTACTCCTTGAGGTTGATATACGGCGCTGGGCGCCGACAAGGTCAACCGAGCTCGTCCATGAGCTAATTAGTGTGCGGTCAACAAGATTGTTCGGTGTTGCAGGTCGCGGGTTCTTGCTGTTCGCTAGACTGCTCTCGGCAGATACTGGCCACTCGCCTGGTCATGCACGTAGACCACCGCGTCGGATGCATCGAGCAAGCGCGCCCGGCCAGGGCCGGAAATGACGGTGCCCTGCAACGCCACCTGCACGGCAGGCATCCGCTCGCCGGGCACCGGCTGGAAGCTCAATGTGCCGATGCTGGAGACGTGCGGAACGATGCTTTCCTCGTCGCTGCTGACCTCGTTGTCTTCGCCGGCCGCAACCGTTCCACGGTAGATCCAGCCTTGGTAGTCGCCCAGGTCGTTCTTGTGCGGATCGAAGGTAAAGAGCGCAAAACCGAAACTAGTGACGCCATTGTCGAAGCTGGAGGTCGGCAGTGCCAATAGCAGGTGCCCGTTGTCCAGAATGTGCTGCAGCGGCTTGCGCGTTTCGTCGACCGCGTCGGCGCGCTCGTAGCCGCCGAAACGCCCCACGTACTGTTGCGCGTGGAACAGCATCCATGGCCGCTCGCTGTCCGGCGCGGTCAACAGAAACGTGGCCTGGCTGATCGACACGCCTTCGCCCGGATCCGGAACGGTCTCGGCTTCGTCGTTGCCGTACTTATTGGGCGTGGCATAGGCGAAACCGGTGTAGTAATGCTTGCCGCCCAGATCGAAATGCTGGCCATGCCAGAAACTGGCAACAGCGCCGTTATCGATCTCGTACGAAAGCGCGCCGTCCCCATCCATCCCATAAATCAGGTAGAGCACGCTGCCCGGATAGGGTGGTGCCACGGTCGTGACGGCTACTTGAGTGTCGTTGGACATGTGCAGAACATCCTGTAAGTGTTGAAGAGGCCGGAAACACAACTGCAATCCCGACACACCATGCCGCGTTATCCGGAAAGCCGCCCTGCTACGCATCACGGACATGGCCCGCCCCACAGAGACGCAGCTGTCGCAGGCGCGGCTTCGGACAGAAAACGGTGAATTGCAATCCGGCCCCAAGGCAGGGGCGGTGATGGCGATTCGCGCATGGCAAACCGCAAGCCGGCGATCCGCTCCGGCATTTCGGGCGAGTGCAGCATCCATTGCCGCTCGCGAATGACTCGCCTGATCATCAGGCCCCGTGGGCGAATCTTATCCAGTTCCCGCATCCGAAACCAGCCGGCCCTGCCGGCCATTCCGCATCCCGTATGCCGTAATAGATCGGCACGCAAGAAGGCTCAGCGATCCAGCGGCGGTGTGTACTGGTGCTTGGCGGCGTCGTAGGTATAGGTGACCACGTCGGCGGCGCCGAGGCTGCGGACCTTACCGGGGCCGGCAATGGCGGTGCCACTCATGGCCACACGCAGAGTCGGCATCGACCCACCGCCGGGTTCGAAGCTCAGCGTGCCGGTGCTGGACGCGCACTTCATGTTGCCCTCATCGTCGCAGGCCGCGCTGTTGTCTTCGCCGGTGGCCACGGTGCCCAGATAAACCCAGCCCTTGTAGTCGCCCATGTCGTTCTTGTTCGGATCGAAGGAAAACAGCGCAAAACCCAAGCTGCTGACGCCATTGGCGAAGCGCGTGGTCGGCAGCGCCAGCAGCAGGTGGCCATCCTTGGTCTCGGTGCGCTGCGGCTTGCGCTTCTGGTCAAGCGTGTCGGCCTTCTCGTTGCCGCCGAAATCGCCGGCCCATTGCTGCGCATGGAACAGCACCCATGCCGGTTTGCCACCGGCATCGTCCAGCACATAGGTCGCCTGGCTGATGCTGACGCCGACGGCAGGGTCCGGAGAGCCCTCTTCCTCGGATTTGCCGTACTTGCCGGGGCCCGCGTTGGCGAAGCCGGTGTAGTACTGCTTGCCGCCAAGGTCGAAGCGGTAGCCGTACCAGAAGCTGGCCAAGGCGCCGTTGTCGATGGTGTACGACTCCGATCCGTCGCCCTTCATCCCATAGATATCGGCAAGCACATGCCCGGGCGCCGGCACCTCGGCGTCTACCGTGGCAGGACTCGCCGCCGCTGGCACAGCAGCAGGAGCGCTCTGCGAGGGCGGTGCCTGCACGTCTCCGGGCGTTGCGTCGGGTGTCTTGGTGCAGCCGCCGACCATCAGGATCGTGGCGGCCCACAGGGCGGTCTTTCCTAGCCTCATCACACGACGTCCTTCAAGGGTTGGGCGAGCGGATGCTACCAAGAATAGGGTCGGGATCCAGTACACGTAGCGCTCGTAAGGTGATGCAACACGATCACTCGGGATGGCTAAGGCGCATCCGGTTCGACGGGCACCGCCGGAGGCTGCAACTGCCGCAGCGCTGGCCCGGTCAACGCATGCAGGATGCGCACATCCTCGGCATCCAGCATGCGGGCGTCGCTGCTGCGGTAGTGATGATGAAACGCCTGCAGGGTGGCGGCGGGATCGTCGAGGCTGTAGCCGAGCAAGGCGAGCGCCTGCCAGGGATCGAAACCTGCCGGCGCGGCAGGGGCATCGGCGGCAGGCCAGCGGCCGAAGCCGGCGTCGGCCAGGCGTTTCCACGGAAACAACGGGCCGGGGTCGTTCTTGCGGGTCGGGGCCACGTCTTCGTGGCCGACGATCTGGGTGCGCGGGATGCGCAGGCGGGTGCACAGGTCGTCCAGCAGCACCAGCAGGCTGTCGATCTGGGCGGGCGCGAACGGCTCGCTGCCGTCGTTGTCCAGCTCGATGCCGATCGAGGCGGAGTTGATGTCGGTGATGGTGCCCCAGCGCCCGGCACCGCCGTGCCAGGCGCGCTGGTCGTCGCTGACCAGTTGATAGCGTGTGCCATCTTCGCCAATCAGATAGTGGGCACTGACCCGACCGCCGCTATTGCGCCCGCGCAGCGTGCCCAGGCTCTGCGGCACCGACTGCTGGTCGGTGAAGTGCAGCACGATCAGGATCGGCCGCCGTGCGTCGTAATTGGGCGAAGGCACCCACCGGGCCAGCGGGTTGCGCTGCGGCGCATGCGCACACGCGCCCAATGACAGCACCACCAGACACAGCGTGGCGCGTAGCCAGGGCGATGGCGACAGCGTGGAAGCAGATGACATCGGATTCTCCTGGCGAAACGACAAAGGCCTGCGCTGTGCCTGCGCCCTGATGGGCCGCGCATGCGATGCACCCATTATCTGCTGTGCGGGGCGATGGCGTGCAGCACGCGGCTGCGGCCGGTGGCAGGCAGACTGCACGTGCGCAGAGACCGACAGACCTTACGGCACCGCTGCGCCATGCGACACGCACCGGGGATACTTGCGCATGCGTACACTACAAGCCGGCGTGGTCGGCGCAGGTCCGCGCGCCTGCGGTCGTGATTCCCTGTAAAAAGCCTTGCCAGTCGCTGCACCCCTCAAGAGTCTTCTTCATGCCATTGTCGCGCTGCCTGCTGACGTTGTTGCTGCTGGTCATCGGCCTGCCCTGCGGTGCCGCTGCGGCAAACCCTGCCACTCCAACGCCGCACACCGCGCCATTTACGGCCAGCGATGCGCAGTTGGCGGCCGACTACTGGATCCAGCGCAGTCGCAACGCGCAAACGCTGCGCATGACGGCCGCGCAGATTGCCGGCCTCAATGCACGCTTGCTGCGCGACGATAGCTCCATGCACGACCTGTCGCAGCTGGCCGAGGTGCTACCCGCGGCCGAGGTGCGCGCGCGCATCGAAGTACGGTCGGCCACACCGACGCGTGCGCTCTACGACAGCGATGGGCGCAGCATCGATGCCTTGCGCCTTGCGACGCTGCGCCAGGCCCTGGCACTGGATGCACTGCCCGCACAGGTCGTGCCACGGTTTGCACTGGTGGTGCAGCGTGCGGCACTGCGCACCTTCCCCACTGCGCAGCGCGTGTTCAGCACCACCGACGACCACGATATCGACCGCTTCCAGGAATCGGCGCTCTACCCCGGCACGCCGGTGGCAGTGCTGCATACCAGCGCCGATGGTGCATGGCACTTCGTGCTGGCGGCCAACTATGCGGCCTGGATTGCTGCCGACCGGATTGCCCTGGGCACGCGTCGCGAGGTGCTGGACTACGCACGCCGCCCCCCGCAGCTGGTGGTCACCGGCGCACGCGTGCAGAGCGCCTACACCCCGGACGTGCCGGCCGTTTCCGCACTGACGCTGGACATGGGCACCAGCGTGCCGCTGCTCGGCGACTGGCCGCCGCAACAGCCGGTCAACGGGCAGCTGCCGCAGGCTGCCTACGTCGTGCAGTTGCCGCTGCGCGGCAGCGACGGGCGTTTGCAGCTGGTGCCGGCACTGATTCCGCGCGGCGCCGACGTGCGCCTTGGCCCGCTGCCGGCCACGCCTGCGGCATTGCTGCAGCAGGCGTTCAAGTTCCTCGGCGAACGCTATGGCTGGGGCAACGACTACGATGCGCGCGACTGCAGTGGGTTCGTGCTGGATGTGTATCGCAGCCTGGGCATCGCATTGCCACGCAATACCGGCGACCAGGCACGCAGTCCGGCACTGCTCGGCGTTCCGTTCCAGACGCAGGCGCCACTGCCGCAGCGCCTGCAGCAACTTGCACGGCTGCAGGTCGGCGATCTGATCTATATCCCCGGTCATGTGATGCTGGTGATCGGACACGAGCACGGCGCACCATGGGTGATCCATGATGTGGCCGGTGCCCATTACCGCGACGCGGCCGGCAGCGTGCAGCGCGCGCGCTTGAACGGTGTGTCGGTGACCCCGCTGCTGCCCCTGCTCGCCAGCGACGGCACGCCGTTCGTCGATCACATCACCCGCATCCAACGCATCGCACCGATTGGCTCCCCATGAAGATCACCGGCTTTCGCCTCGGCATGCTGCGCGTGCCATTGAAGACCCCGTTCAAGACAGCGGTCCGCACCGTGCAGGCGATCGAGGACGTGGTGGTGCTGCTGCAGACCGATAGCGGCCATATCGGTTATGGCGCCGCGCCGGCCACCGCGCCGATCACCGGCGATACGCACGGCGCCATCATCGCCGCCATCAGCCATTGCATCGGCCCGGCGTTGATCGGCCAGGACGTGGCCGATCTCAACCGGCTATGCGTGCTGGTGCAACACGCGCTGGAGCGCAACACCAGCGCCAAGGCGGCGGTGGAGATCGCGCTCTACGACCTGTGGGCGCAGGGCTTCGGCACCCCGCTCTACCAGGCGCTTGGCGGCGGCACGCCGCGCATCACCACCGACATCACCATCAGCGTCGATAGCATCGACGTGATGGTGGCGCAGGCGCACTCGGCGCTCGCACGCGGCTATCGGTCGCTGAAGATCAAGGTCGGCAAGGACAGCGACTCGGACGTCGAACGGATCATGGCGATGCATGCCGCTGTCGCTGGTCGCGCATCGCTGCGCCTGGATGCCAACCAGGGCTGGACGCCCAAACAGGCGGTGCGCACCATGCGCACGCTGGAACACGCCGGCATCGTGATGGAACTGGTGGAACAGCCGGTCAAGGCCGCGGACATCGACGGGCTGGCGTTTGTCAGCGCACGGATCGACACGCCGGTGATGGCCGACGAAAGCGTGTTCTCGCCGATCCAGGTGATCGACCTCATCCAGCGCCGCGCCGCCGATATCGTCAACATCAAGCTGATGAAGACCGGCGGGCTATCCAATGCGATCCGCATTGCCGATATCGCGTCCGTGTACGGCGTGCCGTGCATGATCGGCTGCATGATCGAATCTAGCATCAGCGTGGCTGCGGCAGTGCATCTGGCAGTGGCCAAGGCCGACAGCATCACCCTGGCGGATCTGGATGCGCCTGCACTCGGGCAGTTCGATCCCACCGAGGGCGGCGTGCATTTCGACGATGCCCGGATCCATATCGACGACTCGCCAGGCCTGGGGATCCGCCGCATCCGCGGGCTGGAGCTGTTGCCGGGCTAACGCGCCATTGGAAATTTCCAAGCCGCGTCGGTCGGTCGGTCGAGCGCGCGGTGCCCTTGCCGCTCGCAGGACACGCCGTGAATCCGTCCGTGGGGGCTCGGTGGCGGCATCCATGCCGCCACACGGTCCCGCAAACGGCCAGGGCACCGCACCAGAGAGTTCGTCGGTTGCCCTACTGAAACCGTGCATACCCGCACTGTCGAATGGTCTCAGCCGCTCCAAGGCCCGCCAAGCACAGGAACATCGCGCATGCATGCACTACACAGCTGCGTTGCTGGGTACAGTAGCGATAAGGTGTTGGTCAGCAATGCAGTGTCGAGGCACCGCACTGTCGCCGCCAACAGCCGATCGACTCAACGCAGCTCACCCTGCCAGACCCATTCCCCCGGAGCCTGCATGCGCCTTGCCACCGTGTTTCGA
The DNA here is from genome assembly GCF_003993515.1 of Xanthomonas sp. BRIP62415. Taxonomy (NCBI): domain Bacteria; kingdom Pseudomonadati; phylum Pseudomonadota; class Gammaproteobacteria; order Lysobacterales; family Lysobacteraceae; genus Xanthomonas; species Xanthomonas sp. BRIP62415. The sequence continues at coordinate 29,258 of NZ_QEZH01000018.1, read as the reverse complement.
TCCGTTGCGCTGCTGGCGCTGGCAAGCTGCAGCAGCCTTGCCGTCGCTGCCGGCCCAATCGACGCCTTGAATCAGGCGCGCGCACTGGTCGTGGTGACCACGCCGGATTGGGACAGCACCCAGGCACGCCTGCAGACATTCGCCCGTGTGGACGGTCACTGGCAACCGGCCGCACCGGGCTTTACGGTCGCGCTCGGGCGCCACGGCAGCGCCTGGGGCGATGGCCTGCATCCAAAGCAGACGCAAGGCCCGCAGAAGCGCGAAGGCGACGGCCGCAGCCCGGCCGGTGTGTTCGCGATCGGCCCGGCCTTCGGTTACGCCCAACAGATCGACAGCGCCATGCCGTACCAGGCGATGAGCGCCACCCACTACTGCATGGATGTGCCGAGCTCGCCGCTGTACAACCGTATCGTCGACGCCGCGCAGGTCGGGGAGGCCGCAGTGGCCGGGTCGAGCGAACCGATGCGCCTGGACCTGCAACATCCCGGCGATGCGCGCTACAGCGAGGGCTTTGTGATCGCGCACAATCCCGATGCGGTGCCCGGGCACGGCAGCTGCATCTTCGCGCATCTATGGCGCACGCCGGGCCAGTTCACCGCCGGCTGCACTGCGATGGCGCCGACCGATATGCAACGCCTGTTGGCCTGGTTGAAGCCCGACGACACACCGCTGTTCGTGCTGTTGCCGCGTGCCGAATACGCACGCCTGCAGGCCCAGTGGCAGTTGCCCGAGTTGAAGGAGGTCGGCCGATGAGCAGCGCGGCTCCCGCACCCGACCCCACTGGCCTGGTCCGCGTGGTCAGCCGCTGGCAGATCGTCGGCTTGTCCATCAACGATGTCATCGGCAGCGGCATCTACCTGCTGCCGGCGGCCACCGCTGCGCTGCTCGGGCCGATGAGCCTGTGGGCAGTGCTGCTGGCCGGTCTGGCAGTGGCACTGCTGGTGTTGTGCTACGCGCAGGCGGCGAGCTATTTCGACACCCCGGGCGGCAGTTATCTGTACACGCGTGAGGCGTTCGGCCCGTTTGTCGGCTTTCAGATCGGCTGGATGATCTGGCTCACCCGCATCAGTTCGGCAGCGGCATTGAGCAACGGCCTGGCCGACGCGGTCGCGCGGTTCTGGCCGACCGTGGCAACCGATCACTGGGCACGCCTGCTGGTGGTCGTCGGTTCTTTGGGTGTGCTCACCGCCATCAACGTGATCGGGGTGAAATCGGCTGCACGTACCGGCATTGCGCTGGTGATCGGCAAGCTGGTGCCGTTGCTGCTGTTCGTGGCAATCGGCGTGTTCTACGTGGACTGGTCGTGGGCCTTTGCCGGCACCACGCCGGACCTGCGCGACCTGGGCAATCTCGGCGAAGCGGCCTTGCTGCTGCTGTTCGCCTATGCCGGCTTCGAAAACATCCCTGCGGCCGCTGGCGAGTACCGCAACCCGCGTCGCGACGTGCCATTTGCGTTGATCACCATGATCGTCACCGTCACCTTGATCTATGCGGCGGTCCAGGTCGTGGCACAAGGCACGCTGCCCAATCTCGCCGCCTCGCCCACGCCCCTGGCCGATGCCGCAAGCCGTTTCGGCGGCGAAGCGCTGGCACTGATCCTCACTGTCGGTGCCACCATTTCCATCCTCGGCACCACCAGCAACACGGTCATGCTCGGGCCGCGCTTTCTGTTCGCGCTGGCGCAAGACGGCTACGGCCCGGCATTTCTGGCACGTGTGCATCCACGCTTCCACACCCCGGCAGCGGCGGTGCTGACCCAGGGCGTGCTGTCGCTGGCGCTGGCGGTGTCGGGCTCGTTCACGCAGCTGGCATTGCTGTCGATGGTCACCCGGCTGTTTGCCTATATCGGCACGGCCGCGGCAGTGATCGTGCTGGCGCGTCGCTACCGGCAACGCACCGACACCTTGCGCCTGCCCGGCGGGCCGGCCATTCCCATCGCCGCGCTGCTGCTGTCGCTGGGCCTGCTCGCCAGCGCCAGCTGGCAGAACCTGGCGGCCGCCGGTGTGGCGCTGCTGGTGGGCTGGGTGATCTACCTGTTCCCGCGCAAGCCTGCATAGCCACTTTCGCAGGACGCTCGCGCAACGCTCACGTACGACTAACCGCGCGCGTCCAACGCTGCAGCCCTGACCTGCATGGGAGCTTGCGATGAAACTGCGCCGTGTCTACAGCACGCCCGATATCGAGAGTGCGCAACGCGTCATGCAGGCCGCACGCAGCGCCGGCATCGACAACGATGCGCTGTCGTTGATTGCCCGTTCGGATATCGAACTCGAAGGCATTCCCGACGAGCGCAAGGATGCCAAGACCGATTTTCTCCCCGCCGCAGCGCGCGGCGCAGCGACCGGTGGCGCTGCGGGCCTGGTGGCCGGGCTGGTCGCGATTGCCGTGCCTCCGATCGGGCTCACCATTGCCGGGGCAGGTGTCATGGCGCTGGCAGGGGCTCTGGTCGGCACCTGGTCATCTGCGTTGATCGGCGCCACCGTGCCCGACCCGGTACGCCGCCAATTCGAGGACGAAATTCAGGCAGGGCGCGTGCTGGTGATCATCGATGCCGACGAGCCATCGCTGCAGCACGCAGAGGCCAGCCTGAATGCCGCCGGCGCCACGCCGCTGCCATATGAGGCCGCATCGGCTGCGACGTGATGCGTGCGCACGCACTGGCAGCCTCGCATGCGTCGCGTCCGGCATCGACGACGCGGCGCGCCACACAGCGCGGCCGGCAAGCGGTTGCCAGACGCCGACATGTCTTGATGCCCCCCTCACCCGCCATGGCAACGGATTTAACACCCGCCCGCCTAGGTTAGGGCGTACATTCACCACGGAGACGAGCATGAACGTGCCGTATCAGATTCCAGGCCGTGCGCCGGACGAAGACCGCAGCCAGAACGTATCCAACTATTGGCGCGAGCGCTTCACCGAAGAATCGTATTACACCGAAGGGGACCGCTACGAGGATTACGAGGGCGCCTACCTTGCCGGACACGAAGCGCGTATCCGCGAAAACGCGCGCGCCTACGACCAGGTGGAAGCGGAGTTGCACCGCGATTGGGAAGCCAACCGCGGCACCAATGGCCTGAGTTGGAGCAAGGCGCGTCACGCAGTCAAGCGCGCCTGGGAAAATGCGGCTGACTTCGTCGCCGGCGACAACAAGTCCAAGCCCTGAACACAACAACGCCACCGTCGAGGTGGCGTTGTTGTATCACCAGCTCGCGCAGCAGTGGCGGCGGATGTGTATTCACCGTTGGCAACACGATGCATCACTCATTGTCAGCCTCACCACATCGGGCGTGTCCTTTCGCACGCGATCGCACCGGACGGGCGGCCCTAGTGCGATGCAGCCACCGAAACTCGCTTCATGGTGAAACAACGCTTCGGGATAAGCGCGTTCCGCAGAGAGTGATCTACGACAAGGGCGGCCCCGACGGCGTCGTGTAAGGTGTTGAAAACCCAACGCAGGACACGTTGCGGGAGGGCTGCAACGTCACTGCGCCCATCCCCTGGAGGACCTCATGTCTGTCCGACGTCTGCTTGCCCTGGCCTGCTCGGCCAGCTTGTTCACCACCACCGTCGCATGTGCTGCGCCTGCCGTCGCGCCGGCTGCCGCCATTCCCAAGGCGCAGTGGCCGTTCCAGGCCACCACCGTTGCCGATTTTGACGAACCCTGGGCGATGACCTTCCTGCCGGACGGCAGCCTGTTGGTCAGCGAAAAACGCGGTGCGCTGATGCGGCTTGACCTCAAGACCAAACGCAAGAGCGCCATTACCGGCATTCCGGCGGTGGCCTACGGCGGCCAGGGCGGCTTCGGCGATGTACTGGCGCATCCGCGCTTTGCCAAGAATGGCCTGGTCTATGTCAGCTACGCCGAACCCGGGCAGGGCGATACGCGCGGCGCTGCGGTGGCAAGGGCCAAGCTCACGCTGGATGGCACCGGCGGCGGCACGCTGTCGGATTTGAAGGTGATCTGGCGACAGGATCCCAAGGTCACCGGCAACGGTCACTTCGGGCATCGGCTGGCCTTCGGCCCGGATGGCAAGCTGTGGATCAGCTCCAGCGAGCGCCAGAAGTTCACCCCGGCCCAGGACATGCAAGCCAATCTCGGCAAGCTGATCCGTCTCAATGATGACGGCAGCGTGCCGGCCGACAACCCGTTCGCTGCACAGGGCGGCGTTGCCGCGCAGGTGTGGTCGCTGGGTCACCGCAATATTCTCGGCCTGGCCTTCGACGGCAAGGGGCGCTTGTGGGAACACGAAATGGGTCCGCTTGGCGGCGATGAGCTGAATCTGATCCAGCGCGGCGCCAACTACGGTTACCCGGTCGTCTCCAACGGCGACAACTACGACGGCACCCCGATCCCGGACCACAATACCCGCCCGGAATTTGCCGCGCCCAAGATCAGCTGGACTCCGGTGATCTCGCCGGCTGGCTTTGTGATCTATAGCGGCAAGCAGTTCCCTGCATGGCGCGGTAACGGCTTTATCGGCGGCTTGTCGTCGATGGCGCTGGTGCAGGTGTCCCTTGGCGATCAGCCACGTGAGCTGGCCCGCTACGACATGGGCGCGCGCATTCGCGAAGTGGAACAGGGTCCGGACGGCGCGCTGTGGTTGCTGGAAGACGAAGCCAGCGGCAGCACCGGGCGCCTGCTCAAGCTGACGCCCAAGAGCAAGGCGGCGGTCGAGAACGACGCGTAATTGCGCGGAAATGCGTCCAGGGGATCGTGCCACCGCCACACGTCAACCGCGTGCTGGCGGTGGCCACGATTTTCGCGGCCGGCCACGTTCGAGCCGGTACGGTGCATGTCGCGGCGCACGCAGAATCCACGCACCCGTGGCAACACCGATCGGTCACGCGCCTGCGTCACCCGTGACCCGATGACGGTGCGCCCTTCGGCCACGTCCGTCATCGTTTATCTGGTGCAATAGCCGCACGCGCTGCTTACTACGCAAGCGCGCGCACCACGCCCGGGTGTGCTCAGGCGTCCAGCAACTCGAACGTCACTGCCTCGCCACTCTTGGCCGATGCGCACACCCATACATCGAACACCCCCGGCTCGGCACCAAACACGTTCCTGTGATTGGTGAAGGCCAGCGCGTCGCGCGCCAGGGTGAAGGTCACGTCCGCGCTTTCGCCGGGCTGCAACAACACCTTGCGGAAGCCCTTGAGTTCGCGCACCGGTCGCACCCGGCTGGCCACCCGATCGTGCACATACAGCTGCACCACTTCCTCGCCGGCCACGCGGCCGGTGTTGGTGACGCGCGTGGTGATGGTCAGCGTCTGGTCCCAGCCAAGCTGCGCGCTGCTCAATTGCGGCTGCGCATAGGCAAAGGTGGTGTAACTCAGGCCATGGCCAAACGGATACAGCGGCTCGTTGGGCATCTCGCGCCAGCGCGCCTTGTACTCGGACAGCGTCGGCAGTTCCGGGCGACCGGTGCGCAGATGGTTGTAGAAATACGGCTGTTGCCCGGTCACCTGCGGAAAGCTGATCGGCAGACGCGCGGACGGGTTGTAGTCGCCGAACAACACATCGGCCACGCCGGTACCGGTCTGCGTGCCCAGGTACCAGGTCACTGCAATCGCATCGGCATCGCGCACTGCACCGCTCAGGGCCAGCGCGCGGCCATTGCGCAGCAACACCACCATCGGCGTGCCGGTGGCGGCGATGGCTTCGGCCAATGCCTGCTGCGCCGGCGGCAACACGATCTCTGTGCGCGACTGCGCCTCGCCACTGAACCGCTGCGGCTCGCCCAGCGCCAGCACCACCACGTCGGCGGCCTGCGCCGCATCGATGGCGGCGGAAATACCACCCGGCAGCGCCTCTTCCAGGCCGCAGCCCGGCACCACCGTCAGATGCTCGCTGCCGACCACCGCACGCACGCCCTGCTCCAGGGTCACATAGCGGTCCTTGTCGCCGAACAGCGTCCAGCAACCCTCGATGTTCTCGCGGTCCTGCACGAACGGCCCGATCAGCGCGATGCGCTGGCCGCTTTTCTTCAGCGGCAACAGGTCGCCGTCGTTCTTCAGCAACACGATCGAACGCCGCGCCGCATCGCGCGACAGCGCATCGTGCGCGGGCAGATGCGTGGTATCGGCTTCGCGTGCCGGATCCAGCGAGCGGTACGGGTTGTCGAACAGCCCGATCGCTTCCTTCAGCTGCAGCATGCGGCGGACGCTGGCATCCAGCGTGGCCATCGGCACCTCGCCACTTTCCACCAGCGACGGCAGGTGCGCGGCATAGAAACCGCTCTGCATGCTCAGATCCAGGCCGGCCAGGAACGCCTTCTTGGTCGCATCGCGCTCATCGGCCGCATAGCCGTGCGCAATCAGTTCCATGTCGGCGGTGTAATCGGAAATCACCACGCCGGGGAACTGCCATTCACCGCGCAGGATCTCGGTCAGCAATTCGTGGTTGGCGCTGGCCGGCACGCCGTTGATGTCGTTGAACGAGGACATCACGGTCAATGCGCCGGCATCGAAGGCGGACTTGAACGGCGGCAGGTGCACATCGCGCAGGGTCTGCGGCGCGATGTCCACGGTGTTGTATTCCATGCCCGCCGCCACCGCACCGTAGGCGGCGAAGTGCTTGGGCGTGGCCAGCAGGCAGTCGTCGGCCTTCAGATCGCCACCCTGGAAGCCGCGCACGCGGGCGGCGGCAAACGCCGCGCCCAGCACCACGTCTTCGCCGGCGCCTTCCGCGCCACGGCCCCAGCGCTGGTCGCGCGCGATGTCCACGGCCGGTGCGTAGGTCCAGTGCAGGCCGGCGGCGGTCGCTTCGATCGCGGTGGCGCGCGCGGTGCGCTCGGCCAGTTCGGGTTCGAAGCTGGCCGCTTCGCCCAGCGGAATCGGGAACACCGTGCGCATGCCGTGGATCACATCCGCCGCCAGGATCACCGGGATGCCCAGGCGGCTTTCTTCCACCGCCACCTTCTGGATCTGTGCGCCCAGCGCAGCGCCGACGCCGTTGAACAGCGAGCCGACCCGACCCGCGCGCACCTGCTGCAGCACCTCGTCGGCGTTGAGCACGTTGGCTTCGGGATTCACGTCCGGTGCGAACGGCCGCACCATGTCGGCGAACACACCCAACTGTCCGACCTTCTCTTCGACGGTCATCTGGGCAATCAGGGTTTCGATACGATCAGCAGCCATGAGATCCTTGAGAAAACGTTTACATGGCCGTCAATTCTAGCCTGACGCGACCGCGAGGGGGCAAGTGTCGGGATTTGGAATGCGGGATCCGGGATTTGCAGGGGCCGGTTGCACCACGCGTTGGCGCGGTGGATCGGTCGCGTGGTCGTGGACCGCTGGTCCGGTGCCGGTTGGATCTCAGGGGGCTCGGCATGGCTCGAAGTCGCCGCCCGATGCAGCACTCGGTAGCCGTCAGCGGGCCCGCTCGCGCTCGATGATCACCCCCACCGCCTGCGCGCCGCGCACCGCACCGGGCTTGCTCAGCTTCAGCCGCAGCCAGTGCACGCCGAATTCGTCCAGCACGATCGCCGCGCAGCGCTCGGCCAGGGTCTCGACCAGCCCGAAGTCCGATGCCTGCACGAATTCGATCAGCCGCTTGCTCACCGCCTTGTAATTCAAGGTATCGGCGATATCGTCGCTGGCGGCCGGAATGCGGTTGTCGAAGCCCATTTCCAGATCGAACCGCAGCGTCTGGCGGATGCGCCGCTCCCAGTCGTAGATGCCGATCAGCGCATCGATTTCCAGGCCTTCGATAAAAACTTTGTCCATAGGTGGGGAATCGGGAATGGGGATTAGGGAATGGTGAGAAGCACAAGCAACAACAAGGCAGCGCGAACGGAATCGAAATAGCGCTCTTACTATTCCCGATTCCCGATTCCCGATTCCCCCGCCGCCAGCGGCGGCAAGCCAGCCATATCCCAACGCGGCGTCACATGCACCGCCGCGTCGGCGCGCTCGCCGGCCTCCAGCCGCAGTGCGCCGGCGAAGGCAATCATCGCGCCGTTATCGGTGCACAGGGCCGGCCGCGGGAAGCACACCCGGCCACCGCGCCGCTGCGCCGCCTCCTGCAGGCGTGCACGCAGGCGCTTGTTGGCGCCGACGCCACCGGCCACCACCAGGGTGTTGCAATCGGCCGCATCCAGCGCGCGCAGGCATTTGATTGCCAGCGTCTCCACCACCGCATCCTCGAACCCGCGTGCGATATCCGCCCGCGTGGTGTCGGACTGGTCGCTGCCGCGCCAGGCCAGCAGCACCTGGGTCTTGAGCCCGCTGAAACTGAAATCCAGCCCGGGCCGGTCGGTCATCGGCCGGGCGAACTTGTAGCGCCCAGGGGTGCCGGTTTCGGCCAGGGCGGCCAGCTGCGGCCCGCCCGGATACGGCAGGCCCATCATCTTGGCAGTCTTGTCGAAGGCCTCGCCGGCCGCATCGTCCAGTGTCTCGCCGAGCACGGCGTACTGGCCCAGCGCCTTCACCGACACCAGCTGGGTGTGCCCGCCGGAGACCAGCAGCGCCACGAACGGCGGCTGCGGCGGGTCGTCTTCCATCAATGGCGCCAGCAGATGGCCTTCCATGTGATGCACGCCGATCGCCGGCACATCCAGCGCCCAGGCCAGCGATCGCGCCACGCCGGCACCGACAAGGAGTGCGCCGACCAGGCCCGGGCCGGCGGTATAGGCCACCCCATCGAGTTCATCGATCCCCAGTCCGGCCTCGTCCAGGGTCTGGCGGATCAGCGGCAGCAGCTTGCGCACATGGTCGCGACTGGCCAGCTCCGGCACCACCCCGCCGTATTCGGCATGCAGCGCGATCTGGCTGTAGACCGCGTGGGCGCGCAGCGCCGGCACCCCGGACAGCGCGGTGTCGTAGACCGCCACACCGGTCTCATCGCATGATGATTCGATCCCAAGAACTTTCACGGCAACTCGGCAGGCAGGCACATGCGGCCTATTTTCGCAGCTTTTGCCCTGCGCAGATCGGCCAGGGGCGATCTGCTGCGCTGCCGGCCGATCGCCACCGATCCCGCGCCAGCGCAGGGTTTAGCAGGCCTGCTCGCGTCCATGCTGCAGGGGGCTTGCAGGCCGCCTGCAAGTCGTTATAATGCGCGGCTCGCCGGGGCAACCCGGAAATTCCGTCACGCGAGTCCGCTCGCACCCGCCCGGGGCTCCCGGACGGAAATCCCATTATCTGGAGAACCCATGCCCAGCGTTAAAGTCCGCGAGAACGAGCCCTTCGAATTTGCGCTCCGCCGTTTCAAGCGCACCTGCGAAAAGGCCGGCGTGCTGGCCGAAACCCGCAAGCGCGAGTTCTATGAAAAGCCGACCCAGGAGCGCAAGCGTAAGGCTGCCGCTGCTGTGAAGCGTCAGTTGCGTCGTTCCTCGCGCGACGTCACCAAGCGCCAGCGCTTGTACTGATCGAACGCGGTTCCTTGCCGACGGGCATGCGCTGAAGGCGCGGCCCATCGGAGTGGAACCCAAGAGCCGGCACGCGCAAGCGTCGCCGGCTTTTTGTATTGGTCCGATGCCAGGCGACTGCCGCGTTCTGCGCAGCTACAGAGCCGACCGGCATCGCTGCCGCCATCCGCGCCTGCCCAGCCGGACGTCCTGCACAGCCCCACTTCCTGCCGATGCACTGCGCCCGTCATGGCGCATCGGCACATCTGTCACACGCACTCCCAGGAGTTACACCATGCCCCTCAAGCAACAGCTCACCGATGACATGAAAGCCGCCATGAAGTCCGGCGACAAGCACAGCCTGGGCGTGATCCGGCTGATCAATGCCGCGATCAAGCAGAAGGAAGTGGATGAGCGCATCGAGATGGACGATGCCGCCGTGATCGCGGTGCTCGACAAGATGGTCAAGCAGCGCAAGGACTCGGTCACCCAGTACGAGGCCGCCGCACGCGACGACCTGGCGCAGATCGAGCGCGAGGAGATCGTGGTGATCGAGCGCTACCTGCCGGCCAAGATGGGCGAAGCCGAGATCGTCGCTGCCATCCAGGCAGCCATCGCGCAGACCGGTGCCAGCAGCCCGGCCGATATCGGCAAGCTGATGGGCGCGCTCAAGCCCAAGCTGGCCGGTCAGGCCGACATGGGCCTGGTCTCCACGCTGGTCAAGCAACATCTGGCAGGCTGAGTCTTCGCCTGCGCAGCGCCCTGTGCCCGATGGCCAGGGCACCGCAGCCAGCCGCCTGCGTGCGGCTGGCTGCAGCGCCGTTTCAACGGCAGCACACGCGCAACATCCAGCGCCCGCTTTCACCCGATCTTTGAACACGCCCTGTTAGAACACCTTCGCCAGCACAGGCCCGGGTGAAGCATTCCGCATGCCGGCTTCGCCTCACGACGCCTGCGCACACAACGGTATGCCCAAGGATTCCCACGCCGGTGACGAAGCTCTCAACCGAACACCTGCAAAAGCACCTGAGCCGCCTGCAGCGCAGCCTGCCGATGGCACTGCTCAATCGCTTTCTCGAGATCGACGTGATGACGCAGGCCGCGTCGCTGTCGTTCTACGCCTTGCTGTCGCTGGCACCGCTGCTGGTGCTGCTGCTGTGGCTGACCGCCTCGCTGTATCCGCCTGCACAGGAAGCGCTGGTGCAGCAGATCGCGCAACTGGCTGGCGGCAGCGCGGCGGAAGTGGCCGATACGGTGATCCGCAACGCCACCGATCAACCCGGCGTGGGTTCGCTGGCCGGACTGTGGAGCACGCTGCTGCTGTTCATCGGTGCCACTGCGGTGTTCGCGCAGTTGCAGAACGCGCTGAACCTGATCTTCCGCACCGACAAGCAGCGCCTGGAAGGGCTGATGGCGTGGCTGAAGAAGCGCGTGTTCTCCTTCGGCGTGATCCTGGCACTGGGCTTTTTGTTGATCGTGTCGATGATTGCCACCACCGCGTTGCAGGTGGTGTTCGCACGCTTGCCGTCGGTGCTGCCGGCGATTGGCTACATCACCACCCTGGCGCTGTATTCGCTCGCCTTCGCCTTCCTGTATCGCTATCTGCCCGACCGCACCGTCAACTGGCGGCAGGCCTTTGTCGGCGGCGTGATCACTGCGCTGCTGTTCGCGCTGGGTCGCTACGGCATCGGCCTGTACATCGCCAGGGCCGCCCCTGGCAGCGCGTACGGATCGATGGGCACCCTGGTGATCCTGCTGGTGTGGATGTACTACGCCTCGGTGGTGTTCTTTGTCGGCGCCCTGCTGACGGCAGTGATCGATGAGCGCGTGCGCTCGCATCGCAAGCTGCGCGAGGCCGGCGTGGATACGGACAACCTGCCCCCGGTCGCCGCCGACCCTGGCGCCACGCCGCAGCCGCCGGCTGCCCCGACGCGCAGTTGATGGCGCCTGCGAAGCCTGCTGCCGCGGATACGCAGGCAGCGGGCTTCGCTTCGCTGAGGTCCGTCGCTCACTGACGCCGGCGCACGCCGGCGGCTGGGATATCCTAGCGGGATGGCCCGCATCCCCGACGCGTTCATCGACGAACTGCTTGCCCGCACCGACATCGTCGAGGTGGTGGGCGGCCGGGTGCCGCTCAAGCGTCAAGGCAAGGAATATTCGGCGCGCTGCCCGTTCCACGACGAGCGCTCGGCCTCGTTCACGGTCTCGCCGACCAAGCAGTTCTATCACTGCTTCGGCTGCGGCGCGCACGGCACCGCGATCAGCTTTCTGATGAATTACGACCGCCTCGAATTCCTCGATGCAGTCGACGAGCTGGCCAAGCGCGCCGGCATGGACATCCCGCGCGAGACCCAGCAACGCAGCCCGCAGCAGCAGGACGACAGCCGCGAGCTGTATTCGGCGCTGGAGGCAGCGACCAAGTTCTTCCAGCGCCAGCTCGAGGGCAGCGAACGCGCGCGCGACTATCTGGACGGCCGCGGCGTGGATGCCGACAACCGCGCGCGCTTCCAGATCGGTTACGCCCCCGATGGCTACAGCGCGTTGAAGGACACGCTGGGCACCGATGCACGCCGCATGAGCGTGCTCGAACGCGCCGGGCTGTTTTCCAAGAACGATCGCGGCCATGTCTACGACAAGTTCCGCGACCGGGTGATGTTCCCGATCTTCGACCGCCGCGGCCGCGTGATCGCCTTCGGCGGCCGCATCATGGGCGCGCCGGCCGACGGCCGCGACCCGGGGCCGAAGTACCTCAATTCGCCGGAAACCGCGCTGTTCCACAAGGGCCGCGAGTTGTACGGCCTGTGGCAGGTGCGCCAGGCCAATCAGAAGATCGAGCGGCTGATCGTGGTGGAAGGCTATATGGACGTGGTCTCGCTGTTCCAGTTCGGCGTCACCCAGGCGGTGGCCACGCTGGGCACCGCGACCACGCCCGAACATGCCGAACTGCTGTTCCGCAACGCGCCGGATGTGTATTTCTGCTTCGACGGCGACAACGCCGGCCGCAAGGCGGGCTGGCGTGCACTGGAATCGGTGCTGCCACGCATGAAGGACGGCCGCCAGGCGTTCTTCCTGTTCCTGCCCGATGGCGAGGACCCGGACACCATCGTGCGCAAGGAAGGCGCGCAGGCCTTCGATCAGCGCCTGAAGCAGGCCACGCCGCTGTCGCAGTTCTTCTTCGACGAGATGTCGCGCGAGATCAACCTGCACACGCTCGATGGCAAGGCACGGCTGGCCGAACGCGCAAAGCCGATGCTGGCACAGATTCCCGAAGGCGCGTTCGGCGACCTGATGAAGCAGGAGCTGTCGCGCCTGACCGGCGTGGGCGTCAGTCAGGCGGCGCAGGCGTCTACATCGCAGGCACGGCCACCTGCCCGCATGGGCGCGCCCACGCAAAAACGCAGCCTGGTACGCGCCTCGATCGCGATCCTGCTGCAGCGGCCGTCGCTGGCGATGAGCCTGGAGGGCGACCACGATTTTTCCGGCCTGCGCCTGCCCGGCATCGACCTGTTGATGGAACTGCTGGCGCTGGTGCGGCAACGCCCGGAAATCAGCACCGGCGCGCTGCTGGAGCACTTCGCCGAACGCGAAGAACTGGTGGCGCTGCAGAAACTGGCCGCCCAGGCACTGCCCGGCGACGAACACAGCTGGGCGATGGAGCTGCATGACGTGGTCGCGCAACTGGACAAGCAATTGCTGCGGCAGCGCCTGGACGAACTGCAGGACAAGCAGCGCGCGCAGGGCCTGGACGACACCGACAAGTACGAGCTGCGCGAATTGTTCAAGGCGCTTGCCGCGTTGTAGCGCATGGGGCAATCGGCGCAGACCACCTGTTGCCGACGCCGGTCAGCCATGCAGGCACGCGCTCATGGCTGCCTGAACAAGGTCCTGGCCATCGGGCCGAGCGTCGCGCTGACTGCTTCACTCCTGCCCCGGGTGTCGGCCGATGCCGGCGCGACCGACTCGCAGGCGGCCCACGGGCCTCTACAATGGCACTCTGCAGACAGCTCCCCCCCTCAATACGCACGATGATCAAACACTGGCTGGCGCGGCTGCGCATCGATCCATTCACCCTCGCGCTGCTGTGCACGGTCACGCTCGCCTCGTTCCTGCCGGTCTCGGGCACCGCCGCCGCGATCATGGACGATGTCACCGACGTGGCGATTGCTGCGCTGTTCTTCCTGCACGGCGCGCGCCTGTCGCGCGAGGCGGTCAAGGCCGGCGCGCTGCACTGGCGCCTGCACCTGCTGATCCTGGCCTGCACCTTCGTGCTGTTCCCGCTGCTCGGGCTGTTGTTCAAACCGCTCGCGCATCTTGCACTGACACCGGAGCTGTATATCGGCGTGCTGTTTCTGTGCGCGCTGCCGTCCACGGTGCAATCGTCGATCGCCTTCACCTCGATGGCGCGCGGCAACGTGCCGGCGGCTGTCTGCGCCGCCTCGCTTTCCAGCCTGCTGGGGGTGTTCTTCACACCGTTGCTGATGGGCGCCCTGGTCGGCAGTCAGGGCGCGATGGCGCACCCGGCTGAGGCGATCGGCAAGATCCTGCTGCAGTTGCTGGTGCCGTTTCTGGCTGGCCATTTCATGCGCCCGTGGATCGGCGGCTGGGTCGAACGGCATCGCGCCGTGCTGCGTTATACCGACCAGGGCACCATCCTGCTGGTGGTCTACACCGCCTTCAGCGCATCGGTGAACGAAGGCCTGTGGCAGAAGACGCCGTTGCCGGCCTTGCTCGCGGTGCTCGGTGCGGCCGCGCTGTTGCTGGCGGTGGCGATGCTCTCGATCACCTTCATCGCGCGGCGCCTGCGCTTCAACCGCGCCGACGAAATCGCGATCGTCTTCTGCGGTTCGAAGAAAAGCCTGGCCACCGGCGTGCCGATGGCCAAGGTGATGTTTGCCGGCGGTGGCCTGGGCGCGATCGTGTTGCCGATCATGCTGTATCACCAGCTGCAGCTGATTGTCTGCGCCTTCGTGGCCGCGCGTTATGCACGCACCGCACCGGGCGAGACGCCGGCCGATGCCGGCGGGCATTGAACCTGACAACCACGGCACGACGGTGGCCTGATCGATGACACCCGGCGCCTCCCGCGCTGCGTGTCCTGCCAAGGAAGGCTGCTTGCCACCGGTGGGTTGCCTGCGCCGGATTCGCCAGGCCGCTACGCCCGGCGCGACACCGGTTCGCGCTGCGTGTCGCTGCGGGTTGTAAGCAGATATACAACGGGCATGACGCACTCCGCCGCTGGCACGGTGCCGCTCGCTAGAGTGTTCGATCCACCTGCCTGCCACGCCCATCGGTGATTGCCATGACGCTGTCGTTCCGACGCCCTGCCCCGCCCCTGATTGCGCTGCTGGCGGTACTGGCCACGCTCACCGCCTGCAACAAGCCCGCCACGCCGGCCGCCCCCGCGCAGACCGGGGCAGCGACCACGCCGGCGCCCGCGTCCAGCATTGCCTGGCGCGAGGGCGATGTCGACGATGCCTTCGCCGAGGCCAGGGAAAGCGGCAAGCCGATCCTGTTGTACTGGGGTGCGGCCTGGTGCCCGCCCTGCAATCGCTTGAAAGCCACCTTGTTCAAGGACCCTACCTTCATCGCCCGCACCCAGCAATTCGTGGCGGTGCATCTGGATGGCGATTCGGAGGGCGCGCAGGCCTGGGGCGAGCGCTTCGGCATCAAGGGCTATCCGACCATCATCGTGCTGCGTCCGGATCGCAGCGAGATCACCCGCCTGGCCGGCGATGCCGACAACGCGCGGCTGGCCGATGTCTTGCGCGTGGCCGCCAAGAGCACCAGCACCGTCAGGCAACTGCTCGACACCGCATTGCAGCGCCCGCAGCAACTCAGCGCGGACGACTGGGCCGTGCTCGGCAACTACGCCTGGGGCACCGATGACCGGCTGGTCAAGCCGGAACAGGCCGTCGATGTGCTCACGCGCCTGTCCAGGTCGGCGCCGCAGCCGGCCCTGCAACGCAGCTTCGCCCTGGCAGCGATTACCGCAGCCAAGCACCCACCGGGCGCCAGCGCGGCGTCGCGCAGCTTGCTGGAAGCGGTGCTGGCCGACCCGGCAGAGGTGCGCGCCAATCTCGGCACGCTGAGCTACATGCCCGCACGGCTGGTCGCCGCTGCCAGCAGCGATGCCAGCGAGCGCACCACCTTGTCCAACGCGCTGAATCTGGCGCTGGACAAGATCTATGCCAACCCTGCATTGCCGATCGCCGACCGGCTCGGCACCGCGTACGCACGGATCCAGCTGGCCCGCCTGGCGCAAGGCCAGCCCACCGAGACCGAGGCCAAGGGCGCGCAACCGCCGCTGCCCAAGGCCGTGGTCGACACCGTGCAGCAACGCGTGCAATGGGCCACCGACACCGCCAGGACCGATGAGGAACGCCAGTCCACCATCAGCACCGCCGCAGCGTTGCTCGGCGAGGTGGGCGACAACAGCGGCGCCGAACAGTTGCTGCTGGCCGAGTTGACGCGCAGCAAGACGCCCTACTACTACATGCCTGAACTGGCCGGCCTGGCCGAACAACGCGGCGATAAGAAGACCGCGCTGTCCTGGCTCAGGAAGGCGTACGAAAGCGCGCAAGGACCGGCCACCCGCGTGCAGTGGGGCGTGATGTACGTGGATGGGCTGATCCGGCTCAGCCCGGACGACACCGCCGGCATCGAAGCCGCTGCCACGCAGGTGATCGGCGAGCTGGCCGGGCAACCCGATGGCTACCGCCAACGCACCCGGCAGCGCTTTGCCACGCTGGGCGCTGCCTTGAAGACCTGGAGCAAGCAGCATCACCAGGACGGCAATGCGGTGCTGGCGCGTCTGCAGCAGAAGATGCAGAGCAGCTGCGGCAGCAAGAACACCGGCGAATGTGCCAGCTGGTTGGGCTGAGCCGGCATGGCGGCGCAGCCAGCCGCACCGCGAGTGTGGGCACGCTGACACCATCGCAGCGGCGGTTTGGCGGTTGGCCGCCGGATGCCCGACCACGCGCGCAACCGGCGGCTATGAGCGAGATGGGCCGGTTGCAGCCGCGCCGGCCAGCTCACTCCGCCAACAGCCTGGCAGGTCTACCGATGGCTGTTGGCGGTGGCGGGCTTCACTGCGCTGCCGCTAGCGCACCCACGGCAACAGCAGGTGATCCACCATCAGGAACGCGAACAGCGCCATCAGATACACGATGGAGTAGCCGAACATCTTCATCGAGAACAGCTCGTCCGGCGGGTCGAGCATGCGCCAGGCGTACCAGAGGAACACCACGTTGAGCACCACCGCGCCGCCCAGGTAGAACAGCCCGCTCATGCCCACCGCCACCGGCAGCAGGGTCACGATCGCCAGCAGCACCGTGTACACCAGGATCTGCTTGCGCGTATGCGGCACACCGTGGGTGACCGGCAGCATCGGGATCGCCGCCTTGGCGTAATCGGCACGCCGGAAGATCGCCAGCGCCCAGAAATGCGGCGGCGTCCAGATGAAGATGATCAGCACCAGCAGCGAGGCGTTGATCCAGTCGGCGCTGGTCGGCAAGCCGGTCACTGCGGCCCAGCCCAGCATCGGCGGCGTGGCGCCTGCCAGGCCACCGATCACGATGTTCTGCGAGGTCGCCCGCTTCAGGTACACGGTGTAGATCACCGCGTAACCGATCAGCGACGCAAACGTCAGCACCGCGGTGATCACGTTCACCCAGACCACCAGGATGGTCATGGAGATCACGATCAGCACGCTGGCAAACAGCAGCACCTGCCACGGCCGTACCTTGCCCACCACCAGCGGCCGCCATGAGGTGCGTGCCATCTGCGCGTCGATCTTGGCATCCAGCAACTGGTTGATCGCCGCCGCGGCCGATGCCGCCAGCCAGATGCCCAGAAAGCCCAATGCACCGGTGCGCACCTGCAGCCACGTCGGGACATCCGGGATGGCCAGGAACATGCCCACCAAGGCGGTGAACACGATCAGTGCCACCACCTTGGGTTTGGTCAGATCCCAGTAGTCGCGTGCGCTGACGGCCATGCTCACTCCGGCGCGCGCAGCCGCGCCAGCAGCGAGACCAGCACGAACAGGAGCGCAACTGCGCCGCCGTTATGCAGCACCGACACTTCCAGCGGCAGGGCCAACTTGACGTTGAGCATGCCCAGCGTCACCTGCACCGCCACCAGCACCGCCAGCGCACCGGCCCACACGCGCATGCCCGGCGAGCGCGACAGACGCCAGGCCAGCCACCACAGATACAGCGCCGTCGCAATGGCCCACAACCGGTGCGCCATCTGGATGGCGATACGCGCTGCGCCGTCGAGCACACCGCCTTCGTAATCCACTCCGATCCCGCGCCAGAGCGTGAAGCCTTCGCGGAAGTCGTGCGGCGGCCACCACTGGCTGACGCAACGCGGGAAATTGTCGGCCGACCAGCTGCCGCCGCCACAGGCCAGCGCCGCGTAATTGGCACTGACCCAGCCGCCAAGCGCGATCTGCAGGCCCAGCACCGCCACGCCCGCGCGCAACAGCCAGGTGAGCCGCGATGCGTCCGCCAGCGTGATCGGCAAATGGGTTGCGCGCCAGGCCATCCACACCAGCAGCGAGAACATCAGCATGCCGCCGAGCAGATGGCCCATCACCACGATGGGCTTGAGCAGCAACGTCACCGTCCACATGCCCAGCAGCGCCTGGAAGATCACCACTGCCAGCGTCAGCACCGCCGCACGCGCCAGGTCGATATTGCTCCAGCGCAGCGCCGCCAGCAGCAGGATGGCCTCGCCCGCGATCGCCACGCCGAACGCCAGCGTGTGCCAGCCGGACATGTACAGCGGAATGGACAACGCCACCAGCACCGCGGCAGCGACCACCTGGGCGATGCCCATGCGGCGGCGGCGCACCGCCAGCAACGACAGCACCAGCACCTCCACCCCGAGCGCCCCGGCCAGGAAGCGGTGCACCTGCTCGCGCCAGGCCTTGTGCGATTCCAGCGGCCGGATCTTGCTGGCCACATGCGCGTTGGCTTCGTCGCTGGTCTGTGGCCAGGTGACGCGGCCATAGCAGGTCGGCCAGTCCGGGCAGCTCATGCCGGCATCGGACAGCCGCACGAACGACCCGAACAGGATCGTGCTCGCAGTGAACAGCGCAGCCAGCCAGGCCATGCGATGGAAGTGGCGGAACAATGCCGGTGGCGCAAACAGATTCATCGAAACGGGCTCACATCAGTTTCAGCAGCTTGACCAGATCGGCACGCAGGCCGGCCGGGTCGAACCCCGGGGCATAGCGCAGGATCACGAAGCCGTTGGGGTCGATCACATACACCGGCACGCCGGCGGCATCGTCGGCACGCGGCAGGCCCTGCCGCAGCCGCGCGTCGTCGCGCAGCACACGCAGGGCCGGCATCGGCGGCAAGCCGGCCGGCGGGGTGCCGATCCACAACACCTCCACCTTGTCGGCGCGATGCCCGAGCAGTTGCCAGACCTTGTCCAGTTCGGCCGCCAGCGTCACGCATTGCTGCGTGCAACTGGCCGGCGGTGCGAGCGCAATCCGCCACACGCGTTCGGCAGGCGTCCAGGCATACGGCTGCCCGTCCGCGCGCACCGGCAACAAGCCGCGCAGGTCGGCAGGCGGCTGGAGCAACTCGCCGTGATTGCGCATCGATGCCGGCTGCCATCCGGAGAAGCGCAGCACGCCGGCCAGCAACATCGAGCCGAAGAACAGCACCGCCAGGGCAATCAGCATCCTGCGGCCGCGTTTGACCGAATGCGGCGTGGCCGATGTGGAGGAGGTCATGCCGGCGATTTTCTCATGCCGCAGGCGTCAGTGCCCGCGTCGACGGCGGCGACGCGCACGCCACGTCAGCAGCGTCGCGGTGACCAGCACGGCTGCGGCCAGACCGAACCATTGCACCGCATAACCCAAGTGCCGCGCGGGCGGAAGCGTATTCGGCAGCATCTCCAGGTCGCGTGCGTAACCGACCGGCAGGGCCGGATCCAGGCGCAGGACCTGCGACGAAATGTCGCGCCTGCCAAGCGCGCTGCGCAGGGCGGTGGTCTCCAGACGCGTAGCCAGCCAGGTCTGCGGCGCATCGGCAGCCGACAACGCCGGCCCCATCGCAAGCCCGGCCGAGGGCGGCGCACCCAGCAACCCCTGCAGCGTATGGGTCCCTTGCAGCGGCGTGGTCCTCGGCAATTGCCGATTGGCCGGCAACGGCAGCCAGCCCAGATCGACCAGCAGCGTGACGGGGCTGCCCTGCGGCGCGGCAAGCTGATAGATCCGCACGCCGGCGCGCCCGGCATGCAGCTGATTGTCCAGCAGCACCTGCTGCGGCAGAAACCGCACCTGCCCGCTCACCCAGGCCAGCGCATGCGGCGTGGCCAGGGCCTGCACCAGGGTCAACGGCGTCTGCCGCACCTGCGCCGCGCGTTCCAGCAACGCCTGTTTGTCGTGCATGCGCTGCAGCTGCCACTGTCCAAGCGCCACAAAACCCGCGCTGACCAGCACGGCCAGGCACCATCCCAGCACCGCCGTGTGCTTGCGCATCATGACAAGCGACGCAAAAAGGCGTGCAATGCCGCTACCACGCCGACGACCACCGGGGCTGTTGTGAACGATTCGCTCAAGACGTTGCTGATTGTCGCCTTCCTGATCGTGATCCTGTGGAACCTGGGCGCAGGCCTGTACTACCTGCTCACCGACCGTGGCGAAACCAAGCGTACCGTCAACGCACTGACCTGGCGCATCGGCCTCTCAGTCGCACTGATCGCCGTGGTGATCCTGGGCATCTATACCGGCTGGATCAAGCCGCATGGGCTCGGCCGCTGACGCGGCCGACGGGATTGGGGATTCGGCATTGGGGATTGGTAACAGCAAACGCGGATCGCTCTTGCCAATCCCCAATGCCGAATCCCCAATCCCAGCCCTCAAAGTACATACACGAACAGGAATAGCGCCAGCCACACCACGTCGACGAAGTGCCAGTACCAGGCGGCCGCTTCGAAGGCGAAGTGGTTGTCGCGGGTGAAGTGCCCGCGCGCGACACGCAGCCACATCACCGCCAGCATGATCGTGCCCAGCAGCACGTGCATGCCGTGGAAGCCGGTGAGCATGAAGAAGGTCGAGCCGTAGATGCCAGATCCCAGCGTCAGATTGAGCTCGGTGTAGGCGTGGATGTATTCCTCGGCCTGCAGGAACAGGAACACGCAGCCCAGCAGCACGGTCAGCCCCAGCCACAGCAATAGCGCGCCACGACGACCGCCCTTGAGTGCGTGGTGCGCGATGGTCAAAGTCACGCCGGAGCTGAGCAGGATCAGCGTATTGATCAGCGGCAGGCCCCAGGCCGGAATGGTCTGGAATTGCCCACCGATCGTGCCGGGGCCATTGGTCGGCCACGCAGCGGAATAACCGTTCCACAACAGTTCGTTGGTCATGACGCCATCGCCTTCGCCGCCCAGCCAGGGCAGCGTCAGCACGCGCGTGTAGAACAGCGCACCGAAGAAGGCGCCGAAGAACATCACCTCGGAAAAGATGAACCACACCATCCCCATGCGGAACGAGCCGTCCACCTGGCGGTTGTAGTGCCCGGCGTTGGATTCGCGGATGACATCGCCAAACCACATGAACAAGGTCGCCAGCAGCATCGCCATGCCGACGAAGAACGTCCAGCGTCCCCATGCCGCATCGTTGAGCCAGCTGGCCACGCCGATCATCATCACGAACATCGCAATCGACCCGACAAAGGGCCACTTGCTCTGGCTCGGGACGAAATACGCATCGGCGTTGGGACTGTGGTCGGCCATGGCGTTGCTTCCGTGTCGGTGCTGCGTGTGGATGAGGGATTACGGCGCGGCGCGCGGCGCGCTGGATGCGCCACCGCCCTGCAGCTCCGAGGTCAGGGTGTCGTTGCGATAGAACGTGTAGGACAGGGTGATCGTGGTGACTTCCGGCGGCAGCGCAGGGTCGACGATGAAACGCAGCGGCATGTCGCGCGTTTCGCCGGCCTGCAAGGTCTGCGCGGTAAAACAGAAACATTCGGTCTTGTTGAAGTATCCGGACGCGCGCGCCGGTGCGACCGATGGCACCGCACTGCCGACCACCGCACGCGCGCTGTCGTTGCGCGCAAAATACAGCGCCTCGTTGAGTTCGCCCGGCACCACATCCATCGTCATCTGCTCGGGATGGAAGGTCCACGGCAGCTTGGAATTGACCCCGGCATCGAACTCCACCCGCACCGTGCGCTTGCCAGGCCCTGCAATCGCCGCCGCATTGCCACGCGTGCTGCCCGGTGCGCGTTCCATGCGGATGCCGAACACTTTTTCGCACGCGATGCGATACAGCGGCACCAGCGAAAAGGTCAGCACGAACACGCCCAGCACCACGCCCAGCAGCTTGAACAAGCCAGCCGTCGGTGCAGGTGCAGGCGCCCGCGCATTCATCGTCCGATGACTCCCGAGGCGATGAAACCTGCGTAGATCAGCAACGCGATGATGCCGACGGTGATCGCCGTGCGGCGCACCGCGCGACGCTGTCGCGCCTGCCGTTCGGCAGCCGAGAGCAGCCGTGCCACCGCTGCCGGCGCCGGCTCAGTGACCGATGTCTTCATGCGCGAGATCTCCAGGCTTGATCACCGGCGGCACGGTGAAGGTATGCGCCGGTGCGGGCGAGGGCACCGTCCACTCCAGTCCCCTGGCGCCTTCCCAGGCACGTGCGTCGGCCTTGGCCCCGCCGCGCAGCGAGGCGAGCAGGATGCCGGCCATCAGGAACGGCGTGGCGAACATGCCGAACGCGCCGATCGAGCTGATCAGGTTCCAGTCGGCAAATACCACGTTGTAATCGGGAATGCGCCGCGGCATGCCGGCCAGGCCAAGGAAATGCTGCGGGAAGAACAGCAGGTTGACGAACACCATCGTCCACCAGAAATGGAACTTGGCCCAGGTTTCGTTGTACATCCGCCCGGTCCATTTCGGCCACCAGTAGTACACCGCCGCAATCAACGCGAACACCGCTCCGGTGACCAGCACGTAGTGGAAATGCGCGACCACAAAATACGTGTCGTGGTACTGGAAATCCGCCGGCACGATCGCCAGCATCAGGCCGGAAAATCCACCGATGCTGAAAAGGATCACGAATGCCACTGCCCACAGCATCGGCGATTCGAACGTCAGCGATCCCTTCCACATCGTGCTGACCCAGTTGAACACCTTCACCCCGGTCGGAATGGAGATCAGCATTGTGGCGAACATGAAGTAGATTTCGCCACCGAGCGGCATGCCCACGGTAAACATGTGGTGCGCCCACACGATGAAACTCAGGAACGCGATTGCCGCGATCGCATAGACCATCGCCTGATAGCCGAACAGCGGCTTGCGGCTGAAGGTCGGAATGATCTCGCTGACCACGCCAAACGCCGGCAGGATCATGATGTAGACCTCCGGATGCCCGAAGAACCAGAAGATGTGCTGGTACATCACCGGGTCGCCGCCGCCGGCCGCGTTGAAGAAGCTGGTGCCGAAGAACTTGTCGGTCAGCAGCATGGTCACTGCACCGGCCAGCACCGGCATCACCGCAATCAGCAGGAAGGCGGTGATCAGCCAGGCCCAGCAGAAGATCGGCATCTTCAACAGATCGATGCCGGGCGCGCGCATGTTGAGCACGGTGGCGATGATGTTGATCGCCCCCATGATCGAACTGACGCCGGCCACGTGAATTGCAAACACGCTGAAGGCCACGTTGTAGCCGCCCTGCAGCGACAGCGGCGGATACAGCGTCCAGCCACCGGCCGGCGCACCGCCGGGCAGGAACAACGTCAGCAGCAGCAGGGTAAAGGCCACCGGCAGCAACCAGAACGACCAGTTGTTCATGCGCGGCAACGCCATGTCCGGCGCGCCGATCTGCAGCGGAATCATCCAGTTGGCCAGACCGACGAAGGCCGGCATCACCCCACCGAAGATCATCACCAGTGCATGCACGGTGGTCATCTGGTTGAAGAATTCGGGTTTGACGAACTGCAGCCCGGGCTGCATCAGTTCGGCGCGGATCACCACGCTCATCGCCGCACCGATGATGAACATCACGAAGGAAAACAGCAGGTACAGCGTGCCGATGTCCTTGTGATTGGTCGAGAAGAACCAGCGCTCGACGAAACCGGGCTGGTGGTGTCCGTGGTGATCGACTGCGGTATGCGCCATGACGGAACGACCTCTACGAAGCGGTGCGGTTGCGGGCGATTAAAGAGCGGCAGTGGGCGCGGCGGCCGGAGCAGGCGCAGCCTCGCCGGCAGGCGGCGCTGCAGGTGTGGACGCCGGCGCCGGTGCGGGGGCGCCCGCCGGTGCAGCAGGCGGCGCATTGGCGCTGCGACGCGCCGCCAGCCAGCGCTGGAACTCGGCCTTGGGCAGCGCCTCCACCACGATCGGCATGAAGCCATGGTCCTTGCCGCACAACTCGGCACACTGCCCGCGATACACGCCGGGCTGCTCGATGTTGGTCCATGCCTCGTTGACGATGCCGGGGATGGCGTCCTGCTTCCAGCCAAGGGCCGGCACCCACCACGCATGGATCACGTCATCGGCGGTGATCACGAAACGGATCTTGGTCCCGACCGGCAGCACCAGGCGGTTGTCCACATCCAGCAGGTAATGCGGTTGCGAGGCCGCAGTCGGACGCTCGCCACTCTGGCGGATACGGTCGGACTCGCGCGCCAGCCGGCTGGTGAACTCCACGCCCTGGCCCAGATACTCGTATTTCCACATCCACTGGTAGCCGGTGACCTTGACGGTCATTTCCGACTCGCGGGTGTCGTACATCGCAATCAGCTTGGCCGTCGCCGGCCAGGCCATCGCGATCAGCACCAGCACCGGGATCACCGTCCACAACACCTCGGCCGTGGTGTTGTGGCTGAATTGCGCAGCCACCGCGCCCTTGGACTTGCGGAACTTGAAGATCGCATAGCCCATCGCACCGAACACCAGCGCGCCGATCACCACGCAGACCCACAGCGCCACCATGTGCGCCTCGTAGGCCATGCGCGCGGTCTGGGTGACCCCGCGGCCCATGTTGAGCTGCCATTCCTTCGGATCGGCCGATTGCGCCCAGGCAACTGAAGCGCCCAGCAGCGCCACCATCGCCAAAGCCCACTTCGAATACGTTGCCTTCCAGCTGCTGCGTTGCGTCATTGCCTAGACCCTTACGTCATCGGTGACGGCCATTGGCGGCCGCGAGCAAGCATTTCAACGTCGTTGCCAGTTCCACACGTTCGGCCGGCCCGAGAAAACTTCCAATCTCGATCTGCTTGCCGCTGCTGACCAGCACCACCCTGTCGTCGCGTTCCATGCATAACCGCACCCAATGCGGATGTGCCTGAAACGCTGGTGGCGCATGCCCGGACGCAAACACCTCGACGACGGTGTCTCCCACCCGGATCGCTTCTTCGCGCTCGCCACTTCGCCACAACTGCCGCAGCGCCAGCGCCACCACACCACTGTGCAACAGGGCGAACACCGGCGCGAATGCATTGCCGGTCCACCACCCCAGGCCCGCAACTACCCACATCGTTCCCGCCAATACTGCGAACAACTGCACGAACTGCCTGGCCGACAATGCCCGCGGAGGCCGCAACCGCAACTGCGTCCCGACCCCTTCGGACATCAACGGCAGTACTTCGATCATTGGCAACACGCAGCGCGCTGCGGGAACAGCCCGATGGTAGACCCGCGCGAACGCAGGCGGCAAGCGTTTCCGGCAATCATCGAATTGCTGCAGTGCAGCTAAAAACACGCGTAAATCAACCACTTCCCGATGCCGGCAGCGATCCCCGTGCCCGTGGCCGGCAACGATCGAGCCCGCTTGGGCCTGCGCTGGCCACGTGCACAAAACGGCGGAAAAGCTGCCGCTTCCACACAAGTGCGCGGAGCCCGCGGCTCTCTAGAATGAGCACGGATTCCCAGGCGCCCTACGCATGAACGCTCAGCTCGACCCGCTTGCCTCTCCCTCAGTTGCGCGCCCGCTGCTGGCGCCCGAGCTGCCTGCCGCACCCGGCGCATTGCGTGCGGCGATCACCGCCGCCTGGCTCAAGGACGAAACCGAGCACGTCCGCGAATTGCTCGACCAGGCGCGTCTGCCCGCCGCCGAACAGGCCAAGGTGCAGGCAGTCGCCGCCGATCTGGTCACCCGCGTCCGCGCACGTGCGCAAGACCAGGGCGCGATCGAAGCCTTCATGCGCCAGTACGACCTGGGCAGCGAAGAAGGCGTCTTGCTGATGTGCGTGGCCGAAGCGCTGTTGCGCATTCCCGACCAGGACACCGCAGACAAGCTGATCCGCGACAAGCTCGGCGATGCGGACTGGAAAAAACACGTCGGCGGCAGCGACTCGGTGCTGGTCAACGCATCGACCTGGGGCCTGATGCTCACCGGCAAGCTGGTGCAGCTCAACGACCTCACCCGTGCCGACGTGCCGGGTGCGTTCAAGCGCCTGATCGGCCGCGTCGGCGAGCCGGTGATTCGCCTGGCAGTGCGCCAGGCGATGAAGATCATGGGCCACCAGTTCGTCATGGGCCGCACCATCGGTGAGGCCCTCTCGCGCTCGCGCAAGGGCGACAACGCCGATTACCGCTATTCCTTCGACATGCTCGGCGAAGGCGCATTGACCATGAAGGATGCGCAGCGCTATCTGCAGGCGTACCGCGATGCCATCCATGCGATCGGCCGCAGCGGCAGTTTCGTCGGTACCGATGTCTTTGCAGCGCCCAGCATCTCGATCAAGTTGTCCGCACTGTATCCGCGCTACGAGCATGCCAAGCGCGCACGCGTGATGGCCGAACTGGTGCCGGGCGTGCTCGAGCTGGCGCAACTGGCCAAGTCCTACGGCATCGGCTACACCGTCGATGCCGAAGAAGCCGACCGTCTGGAACTGTCGCTGGACATCATCGAGGCCACCTTCTCCGACCCGTCGCTGGATGGATGGGAGGGCTATGGCCTGGCGGTGCAGGCGTATCAGAAGCGCACGCCGTACACGATCGATTTTCTCGCCGATCTGGCGCGCCGCGTCGGCCGTCGCATTCCGGTGCGTCTGGTCAAGGGCGCGTACTGGGACGCGGAGATCAAGCGCGCACAGATCGAAGGCCACCCCGGCTACCCGGTCTTTACCCGCAAGCAGAATACCGACGTGTCGTATCTGGCCTGCGCGCGCCGCATGTTCGCGCACAGCGATGCGCTGTATCCGATGTTCGCCACGCACAACGCGCAGACCATCGCGGCAGTACGCGCAATCGCAACGACCAAGCATTACGAACACCAGAAACTGCACGGCATGGGCGATGACCTGTATGCCGAAGTGATTCCGGCCGATCGCCTGGGGCTGCCCTGTCGCGTGTACGCCCCGGTCGGCTCGCACGAGGATCTGCTGCCGTACCTGGTGCGTCGCCTGCTCGAAAACGGCGCCAATTCCAGCTTCGTCAATCGCATCACCGACGAGGACGTCGCCATCGAAGAGCTGATCCGTGATCCGGTCGAAGCAGTGTCCTCGTTCGGCTCCATTCCGCATCCCAAGATTCCGCTGCCGACCGATCTGCTGCGCAGCCAGAACCAACACAGGAAAAATTCCATGGGCGCCAATCTCGCCAACGACAACGATCTGCGGCAGCTGGCCGAGCAACTCAATGCCGCCATCAAGCCGTGGAAGGCCGGCCCGCTGGTGCCCGGCGCGGTGATCGGCACGCCCAGCCAGGCCGTGCGCAACCCGGCAGACCGCCGCGACACGGTCGGGCAGTGGCAGCCAGCCGATCCTGCCACCGTACAGACGGCGTTGGCGACCGCGGCTGCCGCGCAGCCAGCCTGGAACCGCACACCTGCCGCCAGCCGCGCCACCATCCTGGAGCATGCGGCCGACCTGCTCGAAGCGCGCATGCCCGAGTTCATGGCCATCTGCGTCAAGGAGGCCGGCAAGACCCTGCCCGACGCCGTGGCCGAGGTGCGCGAGGCGGTCGACTTCCTGCGTTACTACGCCGGCCAGGCACGCGCCCAGTTCGGTGCGCCCGAACGCCTGCCCGGACCGACCGGTGAATCCAACGAACTGCAGCTGCATGGCCGCGGCGTATTCGTCTGCATCAGTCCCTGGAACTTCCCGCTCGCCATCTTCCTGGGCCAGGTCGCCGCCGCACTGGCCGCCGGCAACAGCGTCATCGCCAAGCCCGCAGAGCAGACCAACCTGATCGGCTACGCCGCAGTGAAGCTACTGCACGAAGCAGGCATCCCCGAGACGGTCGTGCAGTTCCTGCCGGGCGACGGCGCCACCGTCGGCGCGGCGCTGACCAATGACCCGCGCGTGGCGGGCGTTGCCTTCACCGGCTCCACCGAGACCGCACGCGTCATCAACCGCACCCTGGCTGCGCGCGATGCCGCAATCGGTGTGTTGATTGCCGAAACCGGTGGCCAGAACGCCTTCATCGCCGACTCGTCCTCGTTGCCGGAAGCCGTCGTCAAGGACGCGATCTCCAGCGCCTTCATGTCCGCCGGCCAACGCTGCTCGGCGGCCCGCGTGCTGTTCGTGCAGGACGACATCGCCGACAAGGTCATGACCATGCTGGCCGGCGCCATGGGGGAATTGAAGATCGGCGATCCTGCGCTCCTGTCCACCGACGTTGGTCCCGTCATCGATGCAGATGCACTCAAGATCCTCGATGATCATGCAGCGCGCATGGATCGCGAAGCCCGCCTGATCGGCTCCACCACCCTGGATCCGGCCGCCGCTAACGGCAGTTTTTTCGCCCCACGTGCGTACGAGCTGACCTCGCTGGCGCAGCTGCAGCGCGAGGTTTTCGGACCTGTGCTGCACGTCATTCGTTGGAAGGCCGACCAGCTCGACGCCGTCATCGACCAGATCAACGCCACTGGCTATGGCCTGACCCTGGGCGTGCATTCGCGCATCGACGAGACCATCGATCGCATCACCGCACGCGTTGCGGTGGGCAATGTCTACGTCAACCGTAACCAGATCGGCGCGGTCGTCGGCGTACAACCCTTCGGCGGCCAGGGCCTGTCGGGCACCGGCCCGAAAGCCGGGGGTCCACATTACCTGCTGCGCTTCGCTACCGAGAAGGTCGTCACCGTCAACACGACCGCCGCCGGCGGCAATGCCTCCCTGCTGACCTTGGGCGACTGATCCTCGATGCAGACGTCATAGTGCAGTCGATTGGACCAAAAAACCCCGCTCACGCGGGGTTTTTTGTTGGCTTGTGCCCTGCCAATGCCTCATGCGACGGCGATAAGTGATGTGGCCAAGCACATGCGTATCGGATGCAATCTCGGTGAGCAGCATGGCGGCCAAGAGAATAGACCAGTCACCGAGTCACCGAGGCACCGGGTGACTTCGATCTTGATGAATTGCATGGCCCTGATAGTCCCAGGGCCTCTGATAGTCCCCAGGGCTCCTGATGGTCCCAGGAGTCTGGCGCCTGTGGAGTGCAACCAGGCCCCATTTGCCCGCACTAGCCGGCAACCGGTGCTCCTCGTGCCGATCTATAAGCGGGAAGCCAGCAACCATCACAGGTACTTTTAGGTGCTTTTAAATGCTTTCACTGGCGACGCACTGACTGGTCGGTTCTTTGACCATCTACCAATCGATCGATAAACAGATGTCTTTGCGATCATCAGGGCAAGGTGGATGCCGCTGCAGTACCGGGAAGTCGGCCCTCAGCGTCAAGCGCGTGTCGTGCCACCAGTGCCTGGCTCAGCCTGAGCGTTGAGCCTGCGGATGCGGATCCGCTGGTCAGCGTGCGTCCTTGCGCGGTGTTTTTGGCGGTTACGTTGTGGATTTTGGACAAAAAGAAACCCTCAGTCCTGTTGGACTGAGGGTTTCGGGTAAAGCCCCTGGCGATGACCTACTCTCGCATGGCTTGAGCCACACTACCATCGGCGCAGCTGCGTTTCACTTCCGAGTTCGGGATGGGATCGGGTGGTTC
>NZ_QEZH01000017.1:0-534 GCF_003993515.1 Xanthomonas sp. BRIP62415 | reverse complement strand
TCCTGATCGAGCCCAAGCCGATGGAGCCGATGAAGCACCAGTACGACTTCGACAGCGCCACGGTGATCGGCTTCCTGCGCCAGCACGGCCTGGACCAGGACTTCAAGCTCAATATCGAAGCCAACCACGCCACGCTGTCGGGCCACAGCTTCGAGCACGACCTGCAGGTGGCAGCCGATGCAGGCCTGCTCGGCAGCATCGATGCCAACCGCGGCAACCCGCAGAACGGCTGGGATACCGACCAGTTCCCGACCGACCTGTACGACACCGTCGGCGCGATGCTGGTGGTGCTGCGCCAGGGCGGGCTGGCACCGGGCGGGCTGAATTTCGATGCCAAGGTGCGCCGCGAGTCGTCCGACCCGCAGGACCTGTTCCTGGCGCATATCGGCGGCATGGACGCGTTTGCACGCGGGCTGGAAGTGGCCAATGCGCTGCTGACGTCCTCGCCGCTGGAGCAGTGGCGCGCCGAGCGTTACGCCAGCTTCGACAGCGGCGCGGGTGCGGAGTTTGCCAACGGCAGCAGCACGCTGGTGG
>NZ_QEZH01000016.1:0-2255 GCF_003993515.1 Xanthomonas sp. BRIP62415 | reverse complement strand
ACAGCGTGGCGTAGTCCAGCACGGTTTCGCCCTGCAGGGCGATCGCCTGTGGCGGATGCGCCTGCAGACGCGCAAACAGGTCGGCGCTGCAGTGGCGAGCCACCGGCAGTGCCTCCTGCAGTTGCGCAGGCGCGAACAATGCAGCCAGCGCAACGTCCGGTGCGGACAGCACTGCCTCCAGCGTGTCGCGGTACTGCGCGCAGATCGCTTCGATGCGTGCGCGCTCAAATACGTCCGATGCGTACTCGGCCACGAGCAACAGTTCATCACCGCTCTCGACCATGTTCACCGTGAGGTCGAACTTGGCGGTCCGGTGCGGCAGCGGCTCCATCACTGCGGCATGTCCCCCGAACCGAATCGGCTGGCTGGCCTCTTCGGCAGTCTCGTAGGAAAACACGATCTGGAACAGGGCCGAGCGCTGCATCCGCTGGCTGGGCGTCAGCCGTTCGACCAACTGTTGGTAAGGTACGCCCTGGTGCGCCTGTGCCTCCCGCGAGACACGCTTTGCCATCCGGACCAACTGTCGGAAGCTGTCCGCCTCGTTCACGTCCAGCCGCATCACCAGCATGTTGACGAAAAAGCCCACCAGCGAATGGGTTGCGACGTCTTCGCGATTTGCGGTGGGCGTGCCCACGCTGACCTGCTGGCGTCCGCTCCAGCGTGCCAGGCATGCAGCAAAGGCGGCCAAGGACACCGCGTAGCGGCTGGCCCCCTCCTCCCGCGACAGGCCGCGCAGGGCATTGGCCAGCCCATCCGGCAACGCCAGCATCAGCGTATCGCCCTCACCGGTCGGCGCATCGGTGGCCGGACGATCCAGTGGCAGTGTGGCGAGATCCTGAGCATCGGCCAGCTGCTGCTGCCAATAAGCAATGTCCGCATCATCGTCACCACGCACGCGGCTGTGCTCCCATGCCGCAACATCCAGATAGCGCAACGGCAGGCTTGGCAGTGCCGGTGCACGACCTTGGTCAGCAAAAGCAGCGTATGCCGTGGACAGTTCGCCGAGTACGATGCCCATCGACCAGCCATCGCTGGCGATGTGATGCAGGTTCAGCAGCAACACGGTCCGCTGATCGGGCATCTGGAACACATCGCTGCGCAGCATGCGCCCTTGTGCGAGCCGGAACGGTACGCGGATGCACTGCTGCAACGTGGTTGCCAGAACACCTTCGGCATCTTCAACCCGCAGGTGGCGCAGGTCGTGCACACCGAGGTCCACCTCCCCGGCGGGATGAATCCGTTGCACCGGTTCTCCATTGACTAGGTGGATACCGGTACGCAGGATGGCATGGCGCTCCACCAGCCACTCCAGTGCCCGGCGCAGCGCAGACAGACCCAATGCCGCGTCGATCCGATACGCATACGGCATGTTGTATTGGCTGGACGCGGGGTCCAGCAGTTGCAGAAACACCAGACGCGACTGCGCAAACGACAGCGGACCTTCATCGTCAGGGTGCACCGACAGCGGCAGCGTCGCCTGCAGCAGGTGCGTCGACGGGGGCTGGGCCTGTCCGCGATACTCCAGCGCGCCTTCGGCATCCACCTGACGACAGAACGCTTCCAGCTGCGGATGATCGAGCAGCACGACCAGGGCGACATCGGCACTGAACAGGGCATTGAAGCGGGCAATGAAGCGGATCGCTGCGATCGAGTGCCCACCGACCGAGAAGAAGTCGTCGTCCAGGCCGATCTTCGTCCGCTGGAACTGTTCTTCCCAGAGCGTGGCCACTGCCTGTTGCAGCGCGGTTTCCGGCGTGCGATGAGTCTGCTCGGTTGCCTGATCGGACAGCGCGGCTAGGATCGCAGCATGGTCGACCTTGCCCGACACCGTCAACGGCACAGCCCTCGTCACCAGCAAGCGGCTAGGCACCATGTAGGCCGGCAGTCGCTGACGCAGCGCTGTCAGCAATGCGGAGGCGTCGGCTGCGTCTGAGACGGCGGCGCAGGCATAGACCATGTCGCTTGCGCCGGGTTGGCGATGCACGCCCGCAACCACGTGAGTCACACCCTCCAAGGCGAGTAGGGTCTTCTCGATCTCGCCCAGTTCGATGCGGTGGCCGTTGAGCTTGATCTGCCGATCACTGCGGCCCAGGAACAGCAACCGGCCATGGATGTCGTGCCGACCTAGATCGCCGCTGGCATACAGACGGCTGCCCGCAGCACCGAACGGATTGGGCACGAAGCGCTCGGCGGTGGCGGCGGCACGGCCGACATAGCCATAGGCCAGGCCGCTACCCTCGATGTACACCTGGCCC
>NZ_QEZH01000015.1:0-47410 GCF_003993515.1 Xanthomonas sp. BRIP62415 | reverse complement strand
GTGGGTGCGGGTAACGGGAGTCGGGAGTCGGGTTGGGAGTTGGGAGTTGGGAGTCCCGATTCGGGAGTCGGAAGAGCGTTTTCGGCTTTCGGTCTTGCGCGGTTGCTGCGCGGGTCGCGTGACTGGTAGAGCGAGGGCAGTGGCAAGATTGCTGGTTGACCGTCCCCTCACCCCAACCCCTCTCCCGACGGGAGAGGGGCTTCTATTCCTTCTCCCGCCGGGAGAAGGTGGCGCGTCAGCGCCGGATGAGGGTAGGGCGCCCGACGCTGCATCACGCCTGGTGCCGCCGCCCAGCCTGCTATCAGATGAAGAAGATCGAAGCGCCGGCGCAGCGGGGCTCGCAGCCTCCGTCGACGGACAGGCCTCGACATGCCGGTCGCACATCAAATCAGTCTGATGGGTATAGCGGACGCCCTGAACGCAGAAGGCGACCGCATCGCTGCGGTCGCCTTCGTTGTTTGCCTGAAGCGCGCGGATCACACAGCCGGTTCGGGGGCCATGCGCGGCATCGAGGTGGCGGCGCCTTCCACTTCGGTGGAGCGCGCGGCGTAGCGGGTGGCAAAACGCACGTGGGTGATGAAGCTGGCAGTCGGCGCTTGTGCCAGCGAGGCCACCAGCGCGCCGTTGAAGGCGTCACCGGCGCCGGTGGTGTCCACGGTCTGCGCGCTTTCCGCGCCCACCCGGTAATGCGCGGCCGTGTCGCCGCGTAGCTGTTCTTCGGCGTGCGAGATGAAGGCGCCCACCGATCCCAGCGTTACCACCACGGTACCGCCCGGCAACAGCTTGCGGCACAGCGAATGCAGCGTGTTGCCGTCCAGCGCCGCCACATCGTCGGCATTGATGCGTTCGCCGACGTGGCGGCCGAGCAGGGCGGCAAACTCGGTTTCGTTGGGCGTCAGCACATCCGACAGCTTGAGCAGGCCGATCGAGGTCGGTGCATTGGCCGGTGCGGCGTTGAGCACGGTCAGCACGCCGCACTCGCGTGCCAGTGCCAGCGCCGACTCGATGGTTTCCGCCGGCGATTCCAGCTGCGCCAGCAACACGCTGGACGAGGTCACCAGTGCGCGTTGGTTGTCCACGAATGCAGCGCTCAGCACCGAATTGGCGCCGGCACCGATCACGATGGTGTTGCGGCCGTGCGCGTCGACGTAGATCCCGCCGGTGCCGGTCGGCTCGTTGCTGGGCTCGGCGATCAGTGCGAAGCCGTCGTGCGCCGCCAGCGAGCGCGCCAGCGCACCGCCGGCATCGTCGCCCAGCGCGCACAGGAAGTGCGTCCTGGCGCCGGCACGTGCAGCCGCGACCGCCTGGTTGAAGCCCTTGCCCCCCGGGCCGGTGCTGTAGCGACCGGCGATGGTGGCGCCCGGCGCAGGCAGCACGTCGCAGCGCCACACGTGATCGACATTGAAGGACCCGACAACGACGACCGAACTCATAAATACCCTTGACTTGAATGACTGAATGAAACGTGGCGTGCGGCGATTAGACCGTCACACCGATGAACCCGCGCCCCTCAACCGAAATGCGAGAGCACACCGGCAATGGTAGCGGTCATGAACGTGGCGATCGAACCGCCCAGTACCGCGCGCAGCCCGAACTTGGCCAGATCGTGACGGCGTTCCGGTGCCAGCCCGCCGATGCCACCGATCTGGATCGCAATCGAGCTGAAGTTGGCAAAGCCGCACAACGCATACGTGGCAATCAGCCGACCCTCCGCGCTCAGGCCCACGCCAGGCACTTCGCCCTTCACGATACGCGACAGTTCGCTGTAGGCGACGAACTCGTTGATCACCACTTTCTGCCCGATCAGCGAGCCGACCGTGGTCGCGTCCACCCACGGGGTACCGATCACCCAGGCGATCGGCGCCAGCACGTAGCCGAAGATCGTCGACAGGTTGGTCGGCCGGCCCAGCAGCGCGGCAGCGCCGGTGATCTCGCCCAGCCAGGTCAGCGGTGCGTTGATCAGGGCGATCAGCGCAATGAAGGCCAGCAGCATCGCGCCGATGTTCAGCGCCAGCCGCAAGCCGTCGCCGGCGCCAGCCGCGGCCGGATCGATGACATTGCTGGTGGTCTTTTCCACTTCCATCTTGACCGTGCCACGCGTCAGCGGGGTGCCGGTTTCCGGCACCAGCAGCTTGGCCACCACCAGGGTGGCGGGCGCGGCCATGATGCTGGCGGCCAGCAGATGCTTGGCGTAGAACGCCTGCTGCGCGGGATCGCTGCCACCGAGCATGCCGACGTAGGCGGCCAGCACGCCGCCGGCGATATGCGCCATGCCGCCGATCATCATCGTCAGCAGCTCGGACTGGGTCATCTTGGGGATGTACGGGCGCACCGTCAGCGGCGCCTCGGTCTGGCCGATGAACACGCTGGCGCACACGCTGGTGGTTTCCGCGCCGGACACGCGCATCACCTTGGTGATCGCCCATGCCATCGCGCGGACCACCACCTGCATCACGCCCAGGTGGTAGAGCACGCCCATCAGCGCCGAGAAGAAGATGATGGTGGGCAGCACCTGGAACGCGAAAATGAAGCCGTAGCTGTCGATGTTCATCAGGTTGCCGAAAATGAAGGTGGACCCTTCATTGACGAAGCTCAGCACCTTGACGAAGCCCTTGCCCAGCGAATCGAACACATCGCGTCCGCCCGGCACCAGCAGCACCAGCGCGGCGAACGAAATCTGCAGCGCCAGACCGGTGGCGACCAGCCTCCAGTCGATCGCGCGGCGGTTGCTCGAAAACAGCCAGGTGATGCCGATGAGCACCGCCAGACCGAACAGGCCGAAACCGATCCTTCCCAAACCTTCGACCATTCCAATCCCCGGGGCTGCTGACGGCAAAACGAGAAGCCTAGAGCAGGGGGTGACCGCGGGCAAGGCGAGCAGCATTCAGGCCCCGCCCGTTGACCCGCAGGCGAGCCAGGGCGGGCGCGGGCAGTTCCCTGCGTGCGGGCGGGCGAGCCGCGCTTGCGCAAGGTCATGGATCGGGGGGCATTGATTCGCTGCCCGTGCGTCGCCCGCAAAGACCGCGCCCCGAAGCGCGATCACCCGACCGGCCGCCGCTTTACCCCTCAGCCATCGATGAAAACCGGTGGTGCGTGCGCGCATACCGGTGTGGGACCTTGACCGGCATGGATGCCGCGCCAGCGCCTACATGGACGTACTTGCGGCGTGTCCCATGCCGGTACGCGTGCAAGCGCCCGCAGCAGACCGAAGCATTCGCGTGGAACTCTAGATGTGGTGCACAAGATTGATCGGTATGCGGAGTCGGTCGGCGGCGCGGCGCCGCATCCAGTGTCGGGACACGCCGTGAATCCATCCCTGGAGGCTCGGTGGCGGCATCCATGCCGCCACACGGTCCCGCCCCCGGACGCGACACCGCGCTCCCAACATTGCCGCCGCTGATAGGCAAGCAAGGCTTCAGGCACGTGTCGATGCCTATGGACTCCGTGGCCGATGTAATCGGTAAGCCATCCATCTGCTGTCACGCCGCCAGGAATGGACGCTCGGAAGAACGTGCAGCTCATCTGGCTGTTCGCATTTCTTTCCGCAACCGACAGCAACCGGTGGTGCTTGCGCGCGTGCCGGTGTGGGACCTTGAGCGGCATGGATGCCGCGCCAGAGCCTACATGGACGTACTTGCGGCGTGTCCCACGCCGGTACGCGTGCAAGCGCCCGCCGTAGACCGACGCTTCTACGTAGCACCGGCAGACCTCATGCGCAGGTTGGTCGGTGTGCGGAGTCGGTCGGCGGCGCGGCGTCGCATCCGGTGTCGGGACACGCCGTAAATCCGTCCCTGGAGACTCGGTGGCGGCATTCATGCCGGCACACGGTCCCGCCCCCGGAAGCGACACCCCGCTCCCAAGCTTGCCGCCGCTGATCGGCAAGCAATGCGTCAAGCAGGTGTTGATGCCCGTGGACTTCGTGGCCGATGTAATCAGTAGGCCATCCATCTACTGTCATGTCGCCAGCGATGGTGACGCTCCCAAAGACTTGCAGACCACCGGGCCCCGCACTTCTTTCGACCGACAATAACTGGTGGTGCCTGCGCGGATGTCGGCGTGGGACCTTGAGCGGCATGGATGCCGCGCAAGCCTGTCGCGCCGGCAGCACCACGTCCTACACTGCGCACGCCGATCCGGGGCAGGGCGCCGCGGAGGTTGTTGGAGTCTGCCAATGCATTACCGTCGTCTGGGGTCCACCGGGCTGCAGCTGTCGGCCCTGTCGTTCGGGGCCTGGGTCACCTTCGGCAAGCAGATCGGGCGCAGCGAAGCGCGCAACCTGATTGCCGCCGCCTGGGACAACGGCGTCACGTTCTTCGACAACGCCGAGGTCTACGCACGCGGCCGCGCCGAAGAGGTGATGGGCGATGTGATCGCCGACCTGCGCCTGCCGCGCGATGGTTACTGCGTGTCGAGCAAGGTGTTTTTCGGCGCGGTGGACAGCCCGCGCCCGACCCAGCGCGGGCTGTCGCGCAAGCATGTCACCGACGCCTGCCATGCCGCACTCAAGCGCCTGCGGGTGGACTATCTGGACCTGTACTTCTGCCATCGGCCCGATCCGGACACGCCGATCCGGGAGACCGTGCGCAGCATGGATGCCCTGATCCGCCAGGGTAAGGTGCTGTACTGGGGCACCTCCGAGTGGAGCGCCGAGCAGGTGCGCGAGGCCATCACCATCGCCGAGCAGGAACACCTGCACGCTCCGTCGATGGAGCAACCGCAGTACAACCTGCTGCACCGCGACCGGCTGGAACGCGAATACGCGCCGCTGTGCGAGGGCGGGCTGGGCACCACGATCTGGTCGCCGCTGGCCTCGGGCCTGCTGACCGGCAAGTACAACGCCGGTGTAGACGCCGATAGCCGCCTCGGCCAACCGGACAATCACTGGCTGCAGGACGAAGTGCTGGGCGCGCCGGAAGCGCGCCGCCTGGAACGCGCCCGCGCGTTCTGTGCACTGGCCGCCGAGCTGGGCCAGTCGCCCGCACGCCTGGCCATCGCCTGGTGCCTGCGCAACCCGCACGTCTCCACGGTGATCCTGGGGGCCAGCCGGGTGGCCCAGCTGGAAGAAAATCTCGGCGCGCTGGACACCTTGACCCAGGTCGATGCCGCCGGCTGGGCGCAGGTAGAGGCGGTAACGCGCTAAGAGCACGCCACGCACTGGGGGTGGTGCGGCTGCAAGGTTGTCGGCTTTGTCTTGTTAGTCGACCGAGCCGGTGAGGCTGCGTCTTCCCTGTCGTGCACGCGGCCAGGTCGCTGTGGCGTCAGGCGCTGGCTGCTTCTCGCTCGGCCAGAAATGCATGCCAGAGCGATGTGATCAAGCCCCGATCATCGCGCAGAAGACAGCGCTGGATGGCTTGGCTGGAATACTTCGATAGATTTTGTGAATCGAAAATGTTCAGCCCATGCAAAGATCGTGTGGCGAAGATGAGAATAGCTCTTGATCATTAAATGAGAATGGTTATTATTTGTCTGGCCAACCGACTGGAGATCCAGATCATGACCGCTCATCCCGTGCTGCTCCGCTCCGAACCGGTCAACCTGCGCGACCGCGCTGCTCCGCGTGCCGTCCCAGCAGAAGACCTCATCAGCAGCGAGGCGCTGCTTAAGGGCCGTCGCGAAGTGCTGATCCAGCATGGCGACCGCGTCTATCGCCTGCGCCATACCAGCAACGACAAGCTCATCCTGACCAAGTAAGCGCCTTGCTCCGATCCGCGCCTTGCGCAGGGTCGGATCGTCTGTCGCGGGCGTTGCCGCCGCCGTCCGCGCACCCCACGCTCTACCCCGGCGGCCGGCCGCGGCCTTGTCTGCAGCACACGCTGCCGGGAATGTCCTTTCAAAGGTTCCCGATGAGTCGCCTGCATCCGCTGGTGGTCGCGCTATCGCTTGCGCTGCCTGCCCTTTCGTCGTGTGCCCACGCTGCCGACCTCGCCGCCAGTGGTGACGCCGCGCGTGATGTCCACGACTTCGACCGGTTGCAGGTCACCGCCACCCGTACCCAGCGCGCCCTGGTCGATGTACCGAGCACGGTGGATGTGATCGACCGCGAGCAACTGGACAATCAACTGGTGCGCGAGCTCAAGGATCTGTTCCGCTACACGCCGGGCGTGTCGGTCACCAGCACCAGCGGCCGCTTCAGCGGCGCCAACGGCATCCGCATCCGCGGGCTGGATGGCAACCGCGTGGCGATCCTGGTCGACAACGTGCCGGTGTCGGACACCTTCAGTTTCGGCAGTTACCTCAACGCCAACCGCAACTTTGTCGATCTGGAAACGCTCAAGCGCGTCGAAGTGGTGCGCGGGCCGGCCAGTTCCCTGTACGGCTCCGACGCCCTGGGCGGCGTGGTGGCCTTCGTCACCAAGGACCCCTCCGATTACCTGGACGCCGACAGGCACAGCTATGTCGGCCTGAAGTTCGGCTACGAAGGCGACTGGAACGGCTTGTTCGCCGGTGCCACCGGTGCGTTCGGCGGCGAACGCTGGAGCGGCATGGTGGCGGTCAGCCACCGCCAGGGCCAGGAGGCGCAGAACCAGGGCGACATCCGCAGCCGCGATGTCAGCCGTACCGCGGCCAACCCGCAGCGCATCGATGGCCGC
Source organism: Xanthomonas sp. BRIP62415 (assembly GCF_003993515.1). Lineage (NCBI taxonomy): Bacteria > Pseudomonadati > Pseudomonadota > Gammaproteobacteria > Lysobacterales > Lysobacteraceae > Xanthomonas > Xanthomonas sp. BRIP62415. Next base: position 40,820 of record NZ_QEZH01000015.1, on the reverse strand, counting down.
AGCGTGCTGGCCAAGCTGGTGTACGCGCCCAGCGCGCAGCAGCGCTTCAAGCTCACCGTGGAAGGCAACGAAGACTACGGCAGCATCGAGGCATTGACCGGCATCGACCCGCGTGTGACCACCCCATCGTTGCGCATCCTGTCGCAGGACGGGCGCGACCATCAGACGCGTGCGCGTGTTTCGCTGCGGCACGAACTGGATGCGCTGGGCTGGTCGCTGGCCGACGACCTGCAGTGGCAGCTGTATCGCCAGGACAGCGAGAGCCTGCAGCGCACCGACGAGCTGCGCGGCAACAACACCCGCCGGCATAACGAACACAACTTCGATCAGCGCGTCTACGGCCTGCTGGTCAACGCACACAAGGCCATCGACACCGGCACGCTCAGTCACGCCATCACCTATGGCCTGGACGGCACCTGGACCGACACCCGCGGCAAGCGCGATGGCTACTCGGTCAATCTGGCCAATGGCGCCATCACCAATCGCGTCGGTCAGGACGTGTTTCCGGTGCGCGACTTCCCCAAGAGCCAGACCACCAAGCTCGGGTTGTATGCGCAGGACGAGATCGGCCTGTTCGATGGCAAGCTGTCGCTGACGCCCGGCGTGCGCGTGGATTATTTCCGGCTGTCGCCGCAGGTGGACGACATCTTCCGCGAAGACAATCCCGGCGTTGCCGCCGAGACCATCGACCAAACCCAGGTCTCTCCCAAGTTCGGTGCACTGTGGCGGTTTTCGGACGCCTGGTCGGCCTATGCCAATTACGCGCACGGCTTCCGCGCACCGCCGTACAACGACGTCAATATCGGCTTCACCAACCTGCAGGCGCGCTACACCGCCATCGCCAATCCGGACCTGAAATCGGAAACCAGCCGCGGTGGCGAGCTGGGGCTGCGCTTCAATGATGCTATCGGCTATCTGGGCGTCAGCGTTTACTACACCGACTACCGCAACTTCATCGAATCCTATGCGCCGGCCGGCTTCAACGCCGACGGGCTGATGCTGTTCCAGTCGCGCAACGTGGACGATGTGGTGATCAAGGGCGCCGAAGCGCGCGGCGGGATCGATCTGGGCGCCCTGGCCGGTTGGCAGGGCTGGTCGCTCAACAGCGCCGTGGCGTATTCGGAAGGCGACAACCTCACCGACGGCACCCCGCTCAACTCGGTCGACCCGCTGCGCGGCACGCTCGGCCTGGCCTTCGACAGCGATGGCTGGGGCGCGGAGCTGATAGGCACCTTCGTCGCCCGCAAGCGTCGCCCACAGCTGGACAGCTATTACACCCCGGCCGGCTACGCCACGCTGGACCTGATGGGGCATTGGGAGTTCGCACCCGGTGCCAAGGTCACCGCCGGCATCTTCAATCTCGCCGACCGCCGCTACGTGGACTGGAACGCGCTGCCCAACGGCACGCTGGCCAGCAGCACGGTGCTCGACCGCTTCACCGGCGCCGGGCGTACCGCCTCGGTCAGCCTGGCAGTGAGCTGGTAGCGGCCATGCCCATCGCCCGCCCGCTGCCGTCGTTGTCGCATGCACGTGCCACCCGCGTCGCGTTGCCGCGGCCGCAGCAGCTGGCCGCGCTGGGCACGGTGCTGTGTCTGTATCGGCCTGCCTTGGGCAACGAACTGGACGGCTGGCAGCACGCGGTGGATGCGGCGGCGTGCCGGCAGGTCGACAGCGATGGCGTGCGCGAAAGCATCTGGTTCTTCGATGCCGAAGGGCAGTGCTGCTGGCGGATCTGCCTGTTGCCTGACAGCGACTTCCTGGTCTGGGATCGCCTGGTCTCGCGCCTGCCGCCGCTGCCGGTGGAAACCCACGAACTGGGCGTCGGCGAGCGGCTGTGGCGTCGCCTGGCCGGACGCATGCGGGGGCAGGCGTGGCGATTGAGCGCCTTGCGGCTGCAGACCGCCGCCACCGGCGAGCAACCGTTTGTCGCCAGCCTGGCGAGCGTGTCGGCGCTGGGCGCCGAGGTTGCCGCACGCCTGGCACGCGAGGAGGGCATCGACGGACGCGTGGCGGTGGACGATTGCTGCTGCGCACGCGCTGCCGCCTTGCGCACGGCCTCCGCCACATCCAGCAACACCAACCCATCCGACATGACGACGGCGCTGGTGCGCCTGCGCCGCTGACGGTCTCCAACCACGACCGAGAGTTCCGAATGAGCCGACTGTTTCCCCGTTGCATCGCAGTGACGCTGAGCCTGTTGCCGTTGATCGCCGCCGCCGACGTCCAGCGCGACCGCCAGAGCATCCTGGCGATGCAGGGCGAATACGCAGTGGACTTTGCCTTCGACGAGACAGTGCTGCTCAAGCCCGGCTACGAGCGTGCGTCGGCCATGCGCAGCGGCGCCAGCGAAGTGGTGATCGTGGTGGAGGACTCACCGCGCAAGCTGGTGCTGCAGCATTTGCTGGTGGATGAAAAAAGCAAACACGTGACCAAGCACTGGCGGCAGGACTGGATCTACGAAGCGCCGCAGCGGTTCGAATTCACCGCCGATCAGACCTGGACGGTGCATGCGCTGCCGCCGGCCGTCACCACCGGCGCCTGGACCCAGTGCGTCTACGAGGTCAGCGACGCGCCGCGCTATTGCGGCACCGGTCGCTGGGACTATGCCGACGGCCATCCCACCTGGACCAGCGATCCGAGCTGGCGCCCGTTGCCGCGCCGCGAGTACACCAAGCGCAGCGACTACAACGCGCTCGCGGTGATCAATCGCCACACCCTCACGCCCAACGGCTGGACCCACGAACAGTTCAACACCAAGGTGCTGCGCAGGCCCGATGGCAGCCAGGAGGCGATCGCGCGCGAGTTCGGCTTCAACGATTACCGCAAGACCACCGAGGTCGACTTCGCCCCGGCCTATGCGTACTGGAAGGGCACCCAGGGCTACTGGGCCAAGGTGCGCGCGCGCTGGGCCAGGTTCCTTGACACGCCGCCAGGCGTGCATCTGAAGACCAAGCCGGACGGCATGGCGATGATCATGCCGATGTTCCAGCAGGCCGAGGCGGTGCAGGACGGCAAGCGGGTCAAGGACGCGCAGCTGGACGCGGTGTTCGCGCAGTGGGTCGAACCCGCGAACTAGCCACCCCGGTGCGGTAGGAGCGCACCAGGGCGCGACGGGCATTCCCGACACGCCCGACATGTCCGACATGCCCATCGCGCCCGACACGCCCATCGAGCCGCGCCCTGGGACGCTGCTGCAAGGTCGCGCCCTGGTGCGCTCCTACGGGTAAGACGGCGGTTAGCCCTTCAAAGGGCGGTTATTCCTTGAACATCAAAAATGCCGCGACCAGGATCAAGCCGAACGCGGCCCAGTGATTCCACTTCAACGACTGGCCCAGGTAGAACGTCGAGAAGCCCGCGAACACCAGCAGCGTGATCACCTCCTGCATGCCCTTGAGCTGTGGCGCCGAATACACCGCGCTGCCCAGCCGGTTGCCCGGCACCTGCAGGCAGTATTCGAAGAACGCAATGCCCCAGCTGACCAGGATGGCGATCATCAGCGGCGTGCTCTTGTACTTCAGGTGCCCGTACCAGGCGAAGGTCATGAACACATTGCTGGCGATCAGCAACAGCACCGGATACAGATAGGCAGTGAAAGGAGCGGTAGGCATGACGGCAGGCGGCAGGAAAGGGGCCGGCAGCATAAGCCAGGCCCGTTAAGCGCACGCGACCGTGCCGATGAGCCCGGCACGCGGGCTCAGGCCGTTGGTGGCCGGCGCGACACGTTCATCTGCAGCGTGGCCAGGCAAAGCGACTGGCCAGGCATCGCGGCGCCCCGGGCTCCCGCGGTCATCCCGCTAGCGCTGCATGCCCCAGCGGCGCACGGTCAGCCGCTCGATGGCCTGAAACACCACGCCCTCCACCAGCAGGCCCAGCACGATCACCATCGCCAGGCCGGCGAACACCCGGTCGGTATACAGCTCGTTGCGGTTCTGGAAGATGTACCACCCCAGGCCACCCTGGCCGGAGGTGGCGCCGAACACCAGTTCGGCCGCGATCAGGGTGCGCCAGGCGAAGGCCCAGCCGATCTTCAGCCCGGACAGGATCGCCGGCAGCGCGGCGGGAATCAGCAGTTGCGCCACGTAGCGCGGCCCGCGCAGCCCGTAATTGCGCCCGGCCATGCGCAGGGTTTCCGGCACCGCCTGGAAGCCGGCGTAGGTGGTCAGCGCCAGCGGCCACAGCACCGAATGCACCAGCACGAACACCAGGCTGCCGGTGCCCAGGCCGAACCACAGCAGGGCCAGCGGCAGCAGCGCGATGGCCGGCAGCGGATTGAACATGGCTGTCAGCGTGCCGAGCACGTCGCGGCCCCAGCGCGTGGAGGCGGCCAGCGCGGTCAGCACGAAGGCCAGCACCACGCCCAGCGCGTAGCCCTGCGCCAGCACGCGCAGCGACGCGCCCACGCGGCGCAACAACTCGCCCGACAGCAGCCCGTCGTAGAACGCGCGTGCGGTCTGCAGCGCGCTGGGCAGCATCAGATCGTCGCCAACCACGCGTGCGGCGATCTCCCACACCGCGATCAGCACCACCAGCACCAGCGCCTTGCGCAGCCACGGTGGTGCCTGCCAGCGCGTCGGCGCGGCGGCTGCAACCAATGCGGGATCCAGCGGCTGCAGGGCCACTTCGTACTCGGCCCGCACCGGTGGCAATGGCGGCAGCGCGGTGGCGTTGCCGCCGCTCATGGCAGCACCTCGCGCTGGCGCTCGGCGGGGCGACGCAATGGCGCCACCTTGGCATCGTCCAGGGTGTCGTCGGGCAGGTCGAACAGTAGCCGATGGATCCGCTGCGCGGTCTGCTGGAACGCCACGCTGCCGGCGCTGTGCGGGCCGAACGCATGCGCGTTGAGCTCGGCGCGTACCTGGCCCGGATGTGGCGACAACAACAGCACGCGGTTACCGACCACCAACGCCTCCTCGATCGAATGGGTGACGAACAACAGGGTGAAGCGCGATTGCTCCCACAGCTCCAGCACCTGCTCCTGCATGCGCGAACGCGTCAACGCATCGAGCGCGGCGAACGGCTCGTCCATCAACAACACGCGCGGCCGCATCGCCAACGCGCGCGCAATCGCCACGCGTTGCTTCATGCCGCCGGACAAGGTGTGCGGATACGCCTGCGCAAACGCGCTCAGCCCGACCTGCGCCAGGCTGTCGTCGGCACGTTCACGCGCTTCGGCACGCGACAGCTTGCGGGCGGCACGCAGGCCGAACACCACGTTCTCGCGCACGGTCTTCCAGGGCGCCAACTGGTCGAATTCCTGGAACACCACCACCCGGTCCGGTCCGGGTCCGGTGACCGCGTTGCCATCCAGGCGGATCTGCCCCTCGCGCGGGGTGACGAAGCCGGCCACCGCCTTGAGCAAGGTGGATTTGCCGCAACCCGACGGCCCCAGCAGCACGAAGCGATCGGCTTCATGCACGTCGAAACGCACGCGGTGGGTGGCACGCACCACGCGCTGCGCGGAGGCGTATTCCAGGCTGACGTGGTCGACCTGCAGCAATGGTGTGGGCGTGGCCATCGCTCAGCTCCCGCCTGCGATCAGCGGATCGTCGAAGAAGTAGTCGCCCAGTTTGCCCGGCGTCTGCTTGATCGCGCCGCTGTGCTGCATGAACTTGCCAAGTCCCAGCGTGTTCTGCGGCACCACGGTGAACTGTACCTTCGGGTCCTTGAGGATCTGCAGCACCAGCGCGCGATCGATGCTCGAGCCATTGCGACGCAGGAAGATATCCGCCGCCTGCTCCGGATGGGCGGTGACAAAGCGCGCAGCCTGATCCAGCGCCGCGACGAAGGCGCGGTAGGTCTTGGGATTGTCGCGGCGGAATTTCTCGGTGGCGTACAGCACGGTGGCCGACGAGGGGCCGCCTTCGATCTCGTAGGAGCTGGTCACGATGTGCGCGGCCGGATTGCGCGCCAGCTCCTGCTCCTGGAATGGCGGGCTGGCGAAGTGGGCGGTGATCTCGGTGCGGCCGCGGATGATCGCTGCGGCCGCGTCCGGATGCGGCAAGGCGACCTGCAGCGGGTCCAGCTGGTGGGTGCCCTTGTCGCCCCAGCGCTGTTGCGAGGCATGCTGCAGGAAGCGCGACTGCACCGACACGCCGGTGGCTGGCACCGCAATGCGGTCCTGCGGGGTGAAATCGCCGATGGACTTGATGCGCGGATTGTTGCTGATCAGGTAGTACGGAAAGTTGCCCAGCGATGCCACGCCGCGCACGTTCTGGCGGCCATGGGTGCGGTCCCAGATGGTGAACAACGGCCCGACGCCGGCACCGGCGATATCGATCGAACCGGTCAGCAGGGCATCGTTGACGGCCGCGCCACCGGACAGCTGCAGGAACTGCACGTCGATGTCCACGCCGGCCGCCTTGCCCTGCTGTTCGATCAGCTTCTGATCCTGCGCCACGTCCAGCAGCAGGTAGACGATGCCGAACTGCTTGGCGATGCGCAGCTTTCCTTCGGCCTGGGCCTGTGCGCTGTGCAGCAACGGCAGTGCGGCCAGGAGCAGCAGCGCAATACGCCGGGAAACGCGTCGGCGCTGCGGACGCGCGTGAGAGGTGACGGTCAAACGCATGCGGCGCTCCAATCGGGAGGGGGAGGGGATGGCGCGTTTCACAGCGCATTACGCGCTGTAAACCGTGCGGGAGGCGGCACCTTGCTAGAACGGCGCATCGCCTTCGATGGTGGTGCGGTTGAGGCGGCGCCGCAGGTGATCGGGCGTGCCGGCGGCCAGATGCATGACCGAGCGGTTGTCCCAGAACACCATGTCGTGCGGCTGCCAGTGATGCCGGTACACCAAGGCATCGCGGGTGCTGTGGTCGAACAGGGCCTGCAGCAGCGCGGCACTCTCGTCGTCGGGCAGGCCGACGATGCGGGTGGTGAAATGCTCGCTGACAAACAGCGCTTTCCGGCCGGTTTCCGGGTGCGTGCGCACGACCGGATGCTGCACTGGTTTCACTTCGGCGATCTGTTCCGGCGTCAGCGCCGGGCGCCACGGATTGCGCGCACGCAGCTCCTCGTACTTGGCCAGGTAGCTGTGCTCGGCACGCAGATCCTGCACCGTCTGCTTGAGCGCGTCGGGCAGGGTCTGCCAGGCCAGGTGCTGGTTGGCGAACAAGGTGTCGCCGCCTTCGCTGGGCAGTTCCTGCGCGTGCAGCAGCGATCCCAGGCTGGGGGTGTCCTTGTAGGACAGATCCGAGTGCCAGTAGTGGCCGGCGTCGCCCAGGCCGATCGGCTTGCCGTTTTCCTTGATGTTGGAGACCACCAGTACCTCCGGATGCCCGGGCAACTGGAAATTGCGCAACACATGGATCTGCAGCGGGCCGAAGCGACGGCTGAAGGCGACCTGCTGCGCCGGCGTGATGCGTTGCTCGCGAAACACCAGCACGTGGTAGTCCAGGTGCGCCTGATGGATGCGCGCGAAGGTCTCCGCATCCAGCGGCTGCGACAGATCCAGGCCGATCACTTCGGCGCCCAGCGGGGCATCGAACGGCACGATCCGGACACTGGAGGAGTACGCGGTGGAAACCGCATCGCGCGGCGGCTGCGCACGTGCAGCAGAAGGGACGCTGGCCATGACGGTGGCACCTCGACGGCAACGAAGGGCCGCCTGGGCCGGCGGCCGGACACACCACTGTAGGCAGTCCGCTCGCCGCTGCGAACGTACGATTGGCAAGGTGCTTATGCGCTGCCGGTATATGCACCGGTGCGACGGAACGCAAAAGGGCGACGCCTGCGCGCCGCCCTGCTCACGTGTCCAGCCAACCCGGCCTCAGTCGGTCCGCAGTGCCAGCGCTGGCGGCGTGGACAGGATGCGGCGCGTGCCCGACCAACCGGCCAGCAGGCTCAACGCCAGGCCAAACGCGCCGCCGATCAGCAGGCGCGGCCAATCCGGCGTCAATGCAATCTCGAACGCCTTCTGTCCGACCACTGCCCCGATCACCGCCGCGGCGGTCACCGCCAGTGTCGCTGCCAGCAGGCCAAGCGCGCCGAACTCCACCAGCACCGCACCACGCAACTGGCCGCGCCGCGCGCCCAGCGTGCGCAGCACCGCACTGTCATAGCGACGCTCGCCGGCGGTGGCCTGCAGGGCTGCCAGCAGCACCAGCACACCGGCCAGCAGGCTGAAGCCCATCACCAGTTGCACCGCCTGCGCCACCTGGTCGATCACCTCGCGCACCCGGCCGAGGATGGCATCGATATCCAGCACCGAAATGTTGGGGTAGTCGCGGCTCAACGACGCCAGCCTGGGCGCATTGCCGGGCGGCAGATGGAAGCTGGAAATCAGGTTGTACGGCGCATCGCCGACCGCGCCCTGGTTGAGCAGCAGGAAGAAATTGACCCGGAATGAATCCCAGTCGGCCTTGCGGATGCTGGTGACGGTGAAACTGCGCTGCTGCTCGCCCAGCAGCAAGGTGATGCGATCGCCGAGTTTGAGCTGATACCGCTGCGCCCAGCCTTCTTCCACCGAGGCCTCCGGCGCAGTGCTGTCGGCCGCCCAGAATCTGCCTTCCAGCAAGGTGTTTGCCGGCGGGAATGCGTGCCGCCAGGAGAAGTTGACCGGGCGGTTGTCGCCGTCGCCATCGTCGGCCGGATCGCGGTCGCCGCGCAGCGGTGGCTTGTCGTTGATCGCCACCAGCCGCCCGGTCGAAAACGGCTCCACGGCCGCATCGTCCACGCCCAGGCCGCGCAGCGTCTGCAGCACCGGCCCGGTCTGCTCGGGCTGGATGTTCATCAGGAAATAGTTGGGCGTCTCCGCCGGCAGGCGGTCGCGCCATTGCCCGAGCAGGCCGGGGCCGACCACCGCCAGCAGCAGCAGCGCGCACAACGACAGCGACAGCCCGACCAGCTGCACCACGCTCAGTCCGCGACGCCGCGTCAGCGAGGCCAGGCCCAGCTTCCACGCGCCGCGCAGGCGGTGCTGGATCGGCCGCAGCAAGGCCAGCAGGCCAAGCCCCAGTGCCATCGCCACCAGCGCCAGGGCGGCCAGCCCGCCCAGCACCCAGCCGGCCAGCACCAGGTTGCCGGTCGCATACACGGTCAGCGCCAGCGTGGCCGCCAATGCCGCGGCGTAGACCAGCAGGGAACTCGGCGGCACCGCGGCAAAGCTGCGGTTGAGCACACGCATCGGCGGCACGTTGCGCAGCCGCAGCAGCGGCGGCAGGCCGAAGCCCAGCAACAGCACCAGGCCGATGCCTGCACCGGCCAGGGCCGGGGTGGCCTGCGGCAACGGCAGCCGGTCCGGGATCAGGCTGCCCAGCGCCTGCACCAGGCCTTCCTGCGCCAGCATGCCCAGCCCGATCCCGACCAGGCAGGCCGGAATCGCGGTCAGCAGCAATTGCAGCGACAGCATCGCCAGGATGTCGCGCTGGCGTGCGCCCAGGCAGCGCAGCACCGCCACCGTGTCGATCCGGCGCATCGCAAAGCGGTTCGCTGCCAACGCGGTCGCCACACCGGACAACAGCACCGCCAGCAAGGCCGACAAGGCCAAAAAGCGCCCCGCACGATCGAACGCCGCGCGCATGCCGCGCTGGGTGTCCTCGATGCCGACCAGGCGGAATTCGCTGGCGCGCGGTTTCAGCCAGGCGCGCAGTTCGGCGATGGCATCGGGCGCACCGGAGAACATCAGCCGGTACGAAGCGCGGCTGCCGGGGCCAAGCAATCCGGCACCGTCGATATCGGCGCGATTGACCAGCAGCGGTGGCGACAGCTGCATCAGCTCGCCGGACGCATCCGGTTCGGCCCGCAGCACGCCGGTGATGGTGAGGTGGCCGGCGCCGAATTCCAGCTGTTCGCCCACGCGCAGGCCCAGGGCCTCCAGCAGGCGGGGGTCGGCATAGGCCTGGCCCGGCGGCGGTGCGCCCGCAGGCGTGCCCTGCATGCCGGCGCTGTCCCTGGACACCAGCAACTGCCCGCGCAGCGGGTAGCCCGCGCCAACCCCGCGGATATTGGCCATCTGGCTGGCCTCGCCGTGAAACAGCACGCTGGGGAAGCTGACCATGCGCGTGCTCTGCAGGCCGCGGCGTTGCGCCTCGGCGGCGAAGTCGGCCGGGATTTCCTGGCGGCCGGTCACGCCCAGATCGCCACCGAGCACCTCGGCCGCGCTGGAGGTCAGCGCCAGGGTCACCCGATCGACCAGCGTGCCAACCGCCGTCATCACCGCCACGCCCAGCACCAGCGCGGCGAACACGGTCAGCAGGTCGCCGGCCAGGAACTCGCGGCGCACCGCGCGTGCGGCTTGACGCAGCACGTTCATGCGGCCGGACCGGTCTGGGCGTGCAGGCGGCCGCTGTCGATGCGGTAGATATGCTTGCAACGCTGCGCCAGCGTCATGTCGTGGGTCACCAGCACCAGGGTGGTGTCGCTGGTGGCGTTGAGCGCGAACAACAGGTCGCTGATCTGCGCGCCGGTGGTCTGGTCCAGGCTGCCGGTGGGCTCGTCGGCAAACAGGATGCGCGGTCTGGCCACGAATGCGCGTGCCAGCGCCACGCGTTGCTGCTCGCCACCGGACAGCTGGCGCGGGTAGTGGCGCGCACGCGCGCTCAGGCCGACTGCCTCCAGTACCTCGCGTACCCGCGCCGGGTCCTCGCGCCCGGCCAGTTCCAGCGGCAGCGCGATGTTTTCTTCGGCGGTCAGCGCCGGCAGCAGATGGAAGCTCTGGAACACGAAGCCCACCTCGCGCGCGCGCAGGGCGGCACGGGCCTCTTCGTCCAGCTGGCCCAACTCCTGGCCGGACAGCGCAATGCTGCCCCGGCTGGGCAGGTCCAGCCCGGCCAGCAGGCCGAGCAGGGTGGTCTTGCCCGAGCCGGATGCGCCGACGATGGCGATACTGTCGCCTTCACTGACCGTCAAGCTGACCTTGTCGAGGATGTGGAGTGTTCCCTCCGGTCCACTGACGGACTTGCCGACGTCGCGGACGTCGATGGCAATGCGGGTACTGGAGTGGGGGGCCAGACTGTCGATGAGGAATCTCCGAATGCGTGAAAGAACACTGCGATATGGCGTGCTGGTCCTGTGGCTGCTGACACTGTCCCTGCTCGCGCCGGGAATTGCCTCTGCCAAAAGTCCGGTGGCGACCGCCCCGATCCTGGTCGTCGGCGACAGCCTGAGCGCTGCGCACAACATCCCGGTGCAGTCTGGCTGGGTCACCTTGCTGGACCAACGCCTCAAGCGTGACATGGCGACGCCACCGGCGGTCGTCAATGCCAGCATCAGCGGTGAGACCACCTCCGGTGCATTGACGCGGCTGCCCGGCCTGCTGCAGAAGCACCACCCCGGCGTGGTGGTGATCGAACTCGGCGGCAACGATGCGCTGCGCGGCCTTACCCCGGCCCAGCTGAAGGGCAACCTGGAAAAGATGATCCAGCTCAGCCAGCAGGCCGGCGCGAAGGTGCTGCTGCTCGGCATCGATGTGCCGCCCAACTATGGCCCCGCCTATCGCGAACGCCTGAAGGCGACCTATGCCGACCTGTCCAGCCAGTACAAGACCGCATTGGTGCCGTTCTTCCTGGAAAAGGTCGCGCTGCAGCCAGGCCTGATGCAGGCGGACGGCCTGCATCCCACTGCCACGGCCCAGCCCAGGGTGCTGGAAACGGTGTGGCCCGCGCTGCGCCCCCTGCTCGGCCGTTGACGGCCGTCGGGCAACGCCCGCCGTCACAAAACGTTAGATGGTCTTCACGCCCTTTCCACTGCCGATCCGGCATGTTTCACAAAGCTGAAGACCGAGGAAAGTCCATGCGTCAGACCAAGGAAACGTCCGGCCTCGTGCTGGTCGTTGAAGACAACCGCAATATCTCTGAAATGATCGGCGAGTACCTGGAAGGCCGTGGCTTCGAGGTCGACTATGCGCAGGACGGACTCGACGGCTACCGTCTGGCCGCCGAGAACAGCTACGACGTGGTCGTGCTGGATCTCATGCTGCCACGTCTGGACGGCATCGAAGTGTGCCGCCGCCTGCGTAACGACGCACGCAAGTCCACCCCGGTGCTGATGCTGACCGCCCGCGATACGCTGGACGACAAGCTCACCGGCCTGGGTTTCGGCGCCGACGACTACCTGACCAAGCCGTTCGCGATCCAGGAACTGGAAGCGCGCCTGCGTGCCCTGATCCGTCGTGAGCGCCGCCAGGTCGGGTCGGAAGTGCTCAAGGTCGCCGACCTGGTGCTCGATCCGGTCAGCATGCGCGCCACCCGCGCCGGTACCGAGCTGCAGCTCTCGCCGATCGGTCTGCGGCTGCTCACCATCCTGATGCGCGAGTCGCCGCGGGTGGTGACCCGCCAGGAAATCGAGCGCGAGATCTGGGGCAACGGGTTGCCGGATTCGGACACCCTGCGCAGCCATCTGTACAACCTGCGCAAGATCATCGACAAGCCGTTCGATCGCCCGCTGCTGCACACCGTGCAGAGCGCCGGCTATCGCATTGCCGACATCGCCCAGCCGATGGCCTGATGTCGCCGGCCGGCCGCCATGCTGGCGGCCGGCCACCTCCTGTAGGCGCCCACGCGCCGCTCGTTTCCGCGCGCTGCCGTCTGGCTGCACGACGGGCTTACGGAAGCGTTGCCTATAATCCGGCGCTCTCCCCTGGATGCAGCAATGCCGCACGGGCTTCCACGAAAAATACGTCTGGCCTTCCTCCTGCAGGTCGCTCTGGCGAGCCTGGCGATCGTGCTGGGTGGCTATCTGCTGTCGTTCGTCATCAAGTACAGCCTGGTGCGGACCGTGCTGGCCGACGAGGCGGTGCATTTCTGGCGCGTGCACAAGGACGCACCGAACAACCCGCCGCCGAATACACGCAATATCCAGGGCTATTTCTTGCCTGCCGGCCAGGGCCGCGACACGGCGCCGGCGGAGTTGCAGCGGTTGTCGCCAGGCTTCAGCGAAGTGGCTGCCGCCGATGCCCTGGTGTACGTCGATCAACGTCCGGAAGGGCGTCTGTACCTGGTGTTCCCACGCTCGCGTGCGGCCCATCTGACGCTCTGGTTCGGAATCGTGCCGGCGATGCTGGTGCTGCTGGCGATCTATGGCGTGTTCTGGGTGACCTACCGGATCTCCAAACGCCTGGTGTCGCCGATCAGCTGGCTGGCACGGCGCGTCTCGCAGTGGGACCCGCGCAACCCGGATGTCGACGAACTGGCACCGGAGCGGTTGCCCGCCGACCTGCAGGGTGAAACGCGGCAGCTGGCCGCTGCCCTGCATACGCTCGGGCAGAAGGTCAGCGACCATGTCGCGCGCGAGCGCAACTTCACCCGCGATGCCAGCCACGAACTGCGCACACCGTTGACGGTGATCCGGGTGGCCAGCGACATGGCGCTGGCCGACGACGAATTGTCGCAACGCACCCAGCGCAGCCTGCGCCGGATCCAGCGCGCCGGCCGTGACATGGAAGCGGTGATCGACGCCTTCCTGATCCTGGCGCGCGAAGCCGAGATCGACCCGCAAAGCGAGACCTTCGATGCCGCCGAACTGGCCAGCGAGGAAGTCGATAGCGCCCGCCAGCTGCTGGGCGACAAGCCGGTGTCCCTGACGATGGTCGGTGACCGCAGCCTGCAGATGTTCGCCCCGCCGCGGGTGATGCGCGTGGTGCTCAGCAACCTGCTGCGCAATGCCTGCGCCTATACCGATACCGGCAGCATCGAGGTGGAAGTCACCCAGGACCGCATCATCGTGCGCGATACCGGGATCGGCATGAGCGAAGAGGCGCGTGCGCGCGCGTTCGAGCCGTTCTTCCGCGCCGATCCCACCCGCCCGCAGGGCACCGGCCTGGGCCTGTCGATCGTGCGCCGGCTGTGCGATCGCTTCGGCTGGCGGATCGAACTGCATAGCGAGTCCGGTGTGGGCACCTCGGTTGCGGTGGTGGTGGCCTGAGGGAGTAGTGGCCGTAGCGGCATGTGGCTGCCTGCAATCTGCCACTGACCAGGGAGATGCGCCGCATGCGCCCAGGGCGCCGTTTGCGGTTGCCGATGCTGCTGTTTTCCACCACGTGGCAACGAGGCTGCGTGCCGTGCCGATCTGCCGCAGACGCCAGGTGCCTCTGCGGGATCGGTGACGCAATGGGTCGATCTGGCGAGTGCGACGCCAGATCGACCCGCCAAGCGTTACTTCTGCTCCAACACCGGTGCCACGGCCTTGCGCCAGATGGCATAGCCATCGGCGGTCATGTGCAGCATGTCGTCGCGAAACAGCGCGGCACGTGGCTTGCCGGTGGCATCGAGCATTGGCGTGTAGACGTCCACGTAGTCCACCTGCGGCAGCGGCGCGAGTGCGTCCTTGATCAGGCGATTGGCGGTCACGATCGCCGGCAGCAGATGGGCGCGCGAGGGGCTGGGTTTGATCGACAGGTAGCTGATGCGCGCGCTGGGCAGATCGCGGCGGATGCGCGTCACGAATGCCAGCACGTCGTCGCGGACCTGCTGCGGCGTGCGGCCGCTGTTGAGATCGTTGTCGCCGGCATACAGCACCACCTGGCGCGGCGCATACGGGATCACGATGCGGTCGGCGTACCAGGTGCTGTCGCGCACTTCCGACCCGCCGAAGCCGCGATTGATCACCGGCATGCCGGGGAAATCCTGTGCCAGCGTGTCCCAGAAACGGATCGACGAGCTGCCGACGAAGACGATGCCGTGCCTGGGGGGCGGCTGCTGCGCGTCGCTGTCGGCGAAGTGCTGCATATCCGCTTCCCAGGCGGCATTGGACACCTGCGCCGGTATCTGCGGCGTGGTGTGCGGGGTTGCGGCGTGTAGCTGGCCGGACAACAGCACAAGGGCGCACAGCAGCGTGCGCAAGGGATGTTTGGTCATGCGAAGGAACCTGCAACAGTAAAACGGGCCATCATGGTGCGACAGGCTGGAAGCGCAGGGCAAACCCATGGGCTTCCAGCGCCTGCGATCGCCGTGGGTGCAGATCGCCTCGCCGTGCCTGCACCGACGCTGTTGCGAAGATTGCGCCATGCGGCAGCACCTGACGGCCCGGCAGGCCCAACGTCAGCTGTTCGACCGCGTGGCAGCGCCCTGGCGGCGCGCTGCACGACGGTGCAAGATTCGCACTTTCCTCAGCAGTGACCCCGCCATGCGTTTTAGCCGTCCCCAGACATGCCCTTGCGGCCGGAAGCACTGACCGCATGGCCGATCAACTGGGACACGTGCCGCGCGGTCCGCGCCGCATGCTCAAGGCGGCGATCTGGTCATGGCAGGGATTGCGCGCGGCATGGCTGCATGAATCCTCGTTTCGGCTGGAGGTGTGTCTGGCGGCAGTGATGTCGCCGCTGGGGCTGTGGCTGGGCCAGTCCGGCCTGGAACGCATCGCGCTGGTGGCGCCATTGCTGATCGTGCTGGCGGCCGAATTGCTGAATTCGGCGATCGAGGCGGTGATCGAGCGCTACGGCCCCGAGCACCATGTGCTGGCCGGCCGCGCCAAGGACATGGGTTCGGCGGCGGTGTTCCTGCTGTTGATCAATGTGCTGCTCTGCTGGGGACTGATACTGCTGCCGCGGTGGTTCTGACGGCCCGTGCGTCTGCGCAGGCCACAGCCGCCGATCAGCTTCTGCAGGCGATTGGATCGGCGAAGGTGGAGACGTTCGTGCGAGCGACGCACCAGAGCGCGCTGGCGGTCGTGCCGGCCGCCACGGAGCCCGCGGTGACTGCCGCGGTTGCAGGCTTGCTCGCATCTGGCCGGGATCAGCTGCCTGGCGGGCGCATGTGCATGCCGGGTTGACTCGCCGCGTGGCATGCTGCGGCTCTCTTTCAACGGAATCGCCTGCATGCCCGTCCTGATTCGCGCCCTGGTGTTGCTGATGCTGACCGTCTCGCTGTCCGGTTGCGGCTACAACGCGATCCAGCAGAAGGAAGAAGGCGTCAAGGCAGGCTGGTCGGAGGTGCTGAACCAGTATCAGCGTCGTGCCGACCTGATTCCCAATCTGGTGCGCACCGTGCAGGGCTATGCCCAGCAGGAGCGTCAGGTGCTGACCGAAGTGACCAACGCGCGCTCGCGGGTCGGACAGATCCAGGTCAATGCCGATGACGAAGCCTCGCTGAAACGATTCCAGCAGGCGCAGGGCGAGCTCGGCAGCGCGCTGTCGCGCCTGATGGTGGTCAGCGAAAACTATCCGCAGCTGAAATCCGACCAGTCGTTCCGCGATCTGCAGGTGCAACTGGAAGGCACCGAGAACCGCATCACCGTGGCGCGCGGTCGCTACATCCAGACGGTGCAGGACTACAACACCTACATCCGTTCGTTTCCGCAGGTGATCACCGCCAAGATCTTCGGCTACCAGCCCAAACCCAACTTCAGCGTGGAAAACGAGGCGCAGATCTCACGCGCACCGCAGGTGGATTTCGGCAATCAGCAGGCGCCGCAGCAACAGCCTGCGCAGCAACCGCAGCCTGCGCAGTAACAGCGCTTACCAGGCAGGAGTCAGGCAATGCGGCAAACGCACAGCTGGGTGTTCTGGATGTTGGCGCTGTTGTTGCTGCCGGCCTCGCTGCTGGCGCAGGACCTTGCAGCCATTCCGCCACTGCGCTCGCCGGTGGTCGATACCACCGGCACATTGGACGCCACGCAGACCCGGCAACTCGAGCAGCAGGCGCTGGCCCTGCAGCAGCGCAAGGGCGCGCAGTTGCAGATCCTGATCGTACCCACCACCCAGCCGGAGGCGATCGAGCAGTACACCCAGCGGGTGTTCGACCAGTGGAAGATCGGTCGCAAGGGCGTGGACGACGGCGTGCTGCTGCTGGTGGCCAAGGACGATCGCCGGGTGCGCATCCAGCCCGGTTACGGCCTGGAGGGCGCGATCCCCGACATTGCCGCCAACCGCATCATTCAGGAGTACCTGGCACCGCGCTTCCGTGAGGGCGACTACGCTGGCGGCATCGGCGCTGCGACTGCGACGCTGGCCGGCCTGATCGAGGGCGAGCCCTTGCCGGCGCCGGTCAGCGGGCACGCCGCTGCCGGCACGGGCAATGGTTCGGGCGGAGGCGGTGGCTGGATCATGGCCTTGTTCATCGGGTTTGTGGTCGCGATGGTGGCGCGCGGCATCCTCGGCGCCCTGCCGCGGCCGCTGCGTGCGTTGCTGACCGGCGTCGCGGCCGGCGGCGCTGCCTTGCTGTTTACCTCGCTGCTGTTTGCCAGCGCCGGCGCTGGCAAACAGCAGCGAGGTAAACAGCAAGGCAGCGCCGCCGGCCGCGACGCCGGTCAGCAACGCACGCAGCGGCCGCGGCAGGGCGCCGAGGATGCCGCGCGCCACCATCGCGACCACAAACCCGATGAACAAGGCCATGATCCAGCCACCGCCTCCGCCCGAACCATTGCCCGTGCCGGCAGCGGCGTGCCCGCTGACCGGCGCCGGCAAGGGCTCGCCCTCGATCAGGCCGGCCAGCGTCGCAGTCGCAGCGCCGATGCCGCCAGCGTAGTCGCCCTCACGGAAGCGCGGTGCCAGGTACTCCTGAATGATGCGGTTGGCGGCAATGTCGGGGATCGCGCCCTCCAGGCCGTAACCGGGCTGGATGCGCACCCGGCGATCGTCCTTGGCCACCAGCAGCAGCACGCCGTCGTCCACGCCCTTGCGACCGATCTTCCACTGGTCGAACACCCGCTGGGTGTACTGCTCGATCGCCTCCGGCTGGGTGGTGGGTACGATCAGGATCTGCAACTGCGCGCCCTTGCGCTGCTGCAGGGCCAGCGCCTGCTGCTCGAGTTGCCGGGTCTGCGTGGCGTCCAATGTGCCGGTGGTATCGACCACCGGCGAGCGCAGTGGCGGAATGGCTGCAAGGTCCTGCGCCAGCAGCGAGGCCGGCAGCAACAACAGCGCCAACATCCAGAACACCCAGCTGTGCGTTTGCCGCATTGCCTGACTCCTGCCTGGTAAGCGCTGTTACTGCGCAGGCTGCGGTTGCTGCGCAGGCTGTTGCTGCGGCGCCTGCTGATTGCCGAAATCCACCTGCGGTGCGCGTGAGATCTGCGCCTCGTTTTCCACGCTGAAGTTGGGTTTGGGCTGGTAGCCGAAGATCTTGGCGGTGATCACCTGCGGAAACGAACGGATGTAGGTGTTGTAGTCCTGCACCGTCTGGATGTAGCGACCGCGCGCCACGGTGATGCGGTTCTCGGTGCCTTCCAGTTGCACCTGCAGATCGCGGAACGACTGGTCGGATTTCAGCTGCGGATAGTTTTCGCTGACCACCATCAGGCGCGACAGCGCGCTGCCGAGCTCGCCCTGCGCCTGCTGGAATCGTTTCAGCGAGGCTTCGTCATCGGCATTGACCTGGATCTGTCCGACCCGCGAGCGCGCGTTGGTCACTTCGGTCAGCACCTGACGCTCCTGCTGGGCATAGCCCTGCACGGTGCGCACCAGATTGGGAATCAGGTCGGCACGACGCTGATACTGGTTCAGCACCTCCGACCAGCCTGCCTTGACGCCTTCTTCCTTCTGCTGGATCGCGTTGTAGCCGCAACCGGACAGCGAGACGGTCAGCATCAGCAACACCAGGGCGCGAATCAGGACGGGCATGCAGGCGATTCCGTTGAAAGAGAGCCGCAGCATGCCACGCGGCGAGTCAACCCGGCATGCACATGCGCCCGCCAGGCAGCTGATCCCGGCCAGATGCGAGCAAGCCTGCAACCGCGGCAGTCACCGCGGGCTCCGTGGCGGCCGGCACGACCGCCAGCGCGCTCTGGTGCGTCGCTCGCACGAACGTCTCCACCTTCGCCGATCCAATCGCCTGCAGAAGCTGATCGGCGGCTGTGGCCTGCGCAGACGCACGGGCCGTCAGAACCACCGCGGCAGCAGTATCAGTCCCCAGCAGAGCAGCACATTGATCAACAGCAGGAACACCGCCGCCGAACCCATGTCCTTGGCGCGGCCGGCCAGCACATGGTGCTCGGGGCCGTAGCGCTCGATCACCGCCTCGATCGCCGAATTCAGCAATTCGGCCGCCAGCACGATCAGCAATGGCGCCACCAGCGCGATGCGTTCCAGGCCGGACTGGCCCAGCCACAGCCCCAGCGGCGACATCACTGCCGCCAGACACACCTCCAGCCGAAACGAGGATTCATGCAGCCATGCCGCGCGCAATCCCTGCCATGACCAGATCGCCGCCTTGAGCATGCGGCGCGGACCGCGCGGCACGTGTCCCAGTTGATCGGCCATGCGGTCAGTGCTTCCGGCCGCAAGGGCATGTCTGGGGACGGCTAAAACGCATGGCGGGGTCACTGCTGAGGAAAGTGCGAATCTTGCACCGTCGTGCAGCGCGCCGCCAGGGCGCTGCCACGCGGTCGAACAGCTGACGTTGGGCCTGCCGGGCCGTCAGGTGCTGCCGCATGGCGCAATCTTCGCAACAGCGTCGGTGCAGGCACGGCGAGGCGATCTGCACCCACGGCGATCGCAGGCGCTGGAAGCCCATGGGTTTGCCCTGCGCTTCCAGCCTGTCGCACCATGATGGCCCGTTTTACTGTTGCAGGTTCCTTCGCATGACCAAACATCCCTTGCGCACGCTGCTGTGCGCCCTTGTGCTGTTGTCCGGCCAGCTACACGCCGCAACCCCGCACACCACGCCGCAGATACCGGCGCAGGTGTCCAATGCCGCCTGGGAAGCGGATATGCAGCACTTCGCCGACAGCGACGCGCAGCAGCCGCCCCCCAGGCACGGCATCGTCTTCGTCGGCAGCTCGTCGATCCGTTTCTGGGACACGCTGGCACAGGATTTCCCCGGCATGCCGGTGATCAATCGCGGCTTCGGCGGGTCGGAAGTGCGCGACAGCACCTGGTACGCCGACCGCATCGTGATCCCGTATGCGCCGCGCCAGGTGGTGCTGTATGCCGGCGACAACGATCTCAACAGCGGCCGCACGCCGCAGCAGGTCCGCGACGACGTGCTGGCATTCGTGACGCGCATCCGCCGCGATCTGCCCAGCGCGCGCATCAGCTACCTGTCGATCAAACCCAGCCCCTCGCGCGCCCATCTGCTGCCGGCGATCGTGACCGCCAATCGCCTGATCAAGGACGCACTCGCGCCGCTGCCGCAGGTGGACTACGTGGACGTCTACACGCCAATGCTCGATGCCACCGGCAAGCCACGTGCCGCGCTGTTTCGCGACGACATGCTGCACATGACCGCCGATGGCTATGCCATCTGGCGCAAGGCCGTGGCACCGGTGTTGGAGCAGAAGTAACGCTTGGCGGGTCGATCTGGCGTCGCACTCGCCAGATCGACCCATTGCGTCACCGATCCCGCAGAGGCACCTGGCGTCTGCGGCAGATCGGCACGGCACGCAGCCTCGTTGCCACGTGGTGGAAAACAGCAGCATCGGCAACCGCAAACGGCGCCCTGGGCGCATGCGGCGCATCTCCCTGGTCAGTGGCAGATTGCAGGCAGCCACATGCCGCTACGGCCACTACTCCCTCAGGCCACCACCACCGCAACCGAGGTGCCCACACCGGACTCGCTATGCAGTTCGATCCGCCAGCCGAAGCGATCGCACAGCCGGCGCACGATCGACAGGCCCAGGCCGGTGCCCTGCGGGCGGGTGGGATCGGCGCGGAAGAACGGCTCGAACGCGCGCGCACGCGCCTCTTCGCTCATGCCGATCCCGGTATCGCGCACGATGATGCGGTCCTGGGTGACTTCCACCTCGATGCTGCCGGTATCGGTATAGGCGCAGGCATTGCGCAGCAGGTTGCTGAGCACCACGCGCATCACCCGCGGCGGGGCGAACATCTGCAGGCTGCGGTCACCGACCATCGTCAGGGACACCGGCTTGTCGCCCAGCAGCTGGCGGGCGCTATCGACTTCCTCGCTGGCCAGTTCGGCGGCATCGAAGGTCTCGCTTTGCGGGTCGATCTCGGCTTCGCGCGCCAGGATCAGGAAGGCGTCGATCACCGCTTCCATGTCACGGCCGGCGCGCTGGATCCGGCGCAGGCTGCGCTGGGTGCGTTGCGACAATTCGTCGTCGGCCAGCGCCATGTCGCTGGCCACCCGGATCACCGTCAACGGTGTGCGCAGTTCGTGGCTGGCATCGCGGGTGAAGTTGCGCTCGCGCGCGACATGGTCGCTGACCTTCTGCCCGAGCGTATGCAGGGCAGCGGCCAGCTGCCGCGTTTCACCCTGCAGGTCGGCGGGCAACCGCTCCGGTGCCAGTTCGTCGACATCCGGGTTGCGCGGGTCCCACTGCGAGACGCGCCGTGCCAGCCAGCTGATCGGCGACACCAGGCGTTTGGAGATCCGGTAGGTCACCCAGAACACGCCATAGATCGCCAGCAGCACCAGCATCGCCGGCACGATTCCGAACCAGAGCGTCAGATGGGCCGCACGCGAGCGTGGGAACACCAGGTACAGACGCCCTTCCGGACGTTGATCGACGTACACCAGGGCATCGGCGGCAGCCACTTCGCTGAAGCCTGGCGACAACCGCTGCAACTCCGCCGGCGCCGTGTCGCGGCCCTGGCCGGCAGGCAAGAAATAGCCCTGGATATTGCGTGTATTCGGCGGCGGGTTGTTCGGTGCGTCCTTGTGCACGCGCCAGAAATGCACCGCCTCGTCGGCCAGCACGGTCCGCACCAGGCTGTACTTGATGACGAACGACAGCAGATAGCCACCCAGCACGATCGCCAGGCTCGCCAGAGCGACCTGCAGGAGGAAGGCCAGACGTATTTTTCGTGGAAGCCCGTGCGGCATTGCTGCATCCAGGGGAGAGCGCCGGATTATAGGCAACGCTTCCGTAAGCCCGTCGTGCAGCCAGACGGCAGCGCGCGGAAACGAGCGGCGCGTGGGCGCCTACAGGAGGTGGCCGGCCGCCAGCATGGCGGCCGGCCGGCGACATCAGGCCATCGGCTGGGCGATGTCGGCAATGCGATAGCCGGCGCTCTGCACGGTGTGCAGCAGCGGGCGATCGAACGGCTTGTCGATGATCTTGCGCAGGTTGTACAGATGGCTGCGCAGGGTGTCCGAATCCGGCAACCCGTTGCCCCAGATCTCGCGCTCGATTTCCTGGCGGGTCACCACCCGCGGCGACTCGCGCATCAGGATGGTGAGCAGCCGCAGACCGATCGGCGAGAGCTGCAGCTCGGTACCGGCGCGGGTGGCGCGCATGCTGACCGGATCGAGCACCAGGTCGGCGACCTTGAGCACTTCCGACCCGACCTGGCGGCGCTCACGACGGATCAGGGCACGCAGGCGCGCTTCCAGTTCCTGGATCGCGAACGGCTTGGTCAGGTAGTCGTCGGCGCCGAAACCCAGGCCGGT
Source organism: Xanthomonas sp. BRIP62415 (assembly GCF_003993515.1). Taxonomy (NCBI): domain Bacteria; kingdom Pseudomonadati; phylum Pseudomonadota; class Gammaproteobacteria; order Lysobacterales; family Lysobacteraceae; genus Xanthomonas; species Xanthomonas sp. BRIP62415. The sequence goes on along the minus strand of NZ_QEZH01000015.1, from coordinate 18,603 downwards.
GAGCTTGTCGTCCAGCGTATCGCGGGCGGTCAGCATCAGCACCGGGGTGGACTTGCGTGCGTCGTTACGCAGGCGGCGGCACACTTCGATGCCGTCCAGACGTGGCAGCATGAGATCCAGCACGACCACGTCGTAGCTGTTCTCGGCGGCCAGACGGTAGCCGTCGAGTCCGTCCTGCGCATAGTCGACCTCGAAGCCACGGCCTTCCAGGTACTCGCCGATCATTTCAGAGATATTGCGGTTGTCTTCAACGACCAGCACGAGGCCGGACGTTTCCTTGGTCTGACGCATGGACTTTCCTCGGTCTTCAGCTTTGTGAAACATGCCGGATCGGCAGTGGAAAGGGCGTGAAGACCATCTAACGTTTTGTGACGGCGGGCGTTGCCCGACGGCCGTCAACGGCCGAGCAGGGGGCGCAGCGCGGGCCACACCGTTTCCAGCACCCTGGGCTGGGCCGTGGCAGTGGGATGCAGGCCGTCCGCCTGCATCAGGCCTGGCTGCAGCGCGACCTTTTCCAGGAAGAACGGCACCAATGCGGTCTTGTACTGGCTGGACAGGTCGGCATAGGTCGCCTTCAGGCGTTCGCGATAGGCGGGGCCATAGTTGGGCGGCACATCGATGCCGAGCAGCAGCACCTTCGCGCCGGCCTGCTGGCTGAGCTGGATCATCTTTTCCAGGTTGCCCTTCAGCTGGGCCGGGGTAAGGCCGCGCAGCGCATCGTTGCCGCCGAGTTCGATCACCACCACGCCGGGGTGGTGCTTCTGCAGCAGGCCGGGCAGCCGCGTCAATGCACCGGAGGTGGTCTCACCGCTGATGCTGGCATTGACGACCGCCGGTGGCGTCGCCATGTCACGCTTGAGGCGTTGGTCCAGCAAGGTGACCCAGCCAGACTGCACCGGGATGTTGTGCGCAGCGCTCAGGCTGTCGCCGACGACCAGGATCGGGGCGGTCGCCACCGGACTTTTGGCAGAGGCAATTCCCGGCGCGAGCAGGGACAGTGTCAGCAGCCACAGGACCAGCACGCCATATCGCAGTGTTCTTTCACGCATTCGGAGATTCCTCATCGACAGTCTGGCCCCCCACTCCAGTACCCGCATTGCCATCGACGTCCGCGACGTCGGCAAGTCCGTCAGTGGACCGGAGGGAACACTCCACATCCTCGACAAGGTCAGCTTGACGGTCAGTGAAGGCGACAGTATCGCCATCGTCGGCGCATCCGGCTCGGGCAAGACCACCCTGCTCGGCCTGCTGGCCGGGCTGGACCTGCCCAGCCGGGGCAGCATTGCGCTGTCCGGCCAGGAGTTGGGCCAGCTGGACGAAGAGGCCCGTGCCGCCCTGCGCGCGCGCGAGGTGGGCTTCGTGTTCCAGAGCTTCCATCTGCTGCCGGCGCTGACCGCCGAAGAAAACATCGCGCTGCCGCTGGAACTGGCCGGGCGCGAGGACCCGGCGCGGGTACGCGAGGTACTGGAGGCAGTCGGCCTGAGCGCGCGTGCGCGCCACTACCCGCGCCAGCTGTCCGGTGGCGAGCAGCAACGCGTGGCGCTGGCACGCGCATTCGTGGCCAGACCGCGCATCCTGTTTGCCGACGAGCCCACCGGCAGCCTGGACCAGACCACCGGCGCGCAGATCAGCGACCTGTTGTTCGCGCTCAACGCCACCAGCGACACCACCCTGGTGCTGGTGACCCACGACATGACGCTGGCGCAGCGTTGCAAGCATATCTACCGCATCGACAGCGGCCGCCTGCACGCCCAGACCGGTCCGGCCGCATGAACGTGCTGCGTCAAGCCGCACGCGCGGTGCGCCGCGAGTTCCTGGCCGGCGACCTGCTGACCGTGTTCGCCGCGCTGGTGCTGGGCGTGGCGGTGATGACGGCGGTTGGCACGCTGGTCGATCGGGTGACCCTGGCGCTGACCTCCAGCGCGGCCGAGGTGCTCGGTGGCGATCTGGGCGTGACCGGCCGCCAGGAAATCCCGGCCGACTTCGCCGCCGAGGCGCAACGCCGCGGCCTGCAGAGCACGCGCATGGTCAGCTTCCCCAGCGTGCTGTTTCACGGCGAGGCCAGCCAGATGGCCAATATCCGCGGGGTTGGCGCGGGCTACCCGCTGCGCGGGCAGTTGCTGGTGTCCAGGGACAGCGCCGGCATGCAGGGCACGCCTGCGGGCGCACCGCCGCCGGGCCAGGCCTATGCCGACCCCCGCCTGCTGGAGGCCCTGGGCCTGCGCGTGGGCGAACAGCTGGAATTCGGCGCCGGCCACCTCACCATCACCGGCGTGCTGCGGGCCGAACCGGATGCGTCCGGCGAGCTGATGCAGCTGTCGCCACCGCTGCTGGTCAATCGCGCCGATATCGACGGTGCCGGATTGCTTGGCCCCGGCAGCCGCGCTTCGTACCGGCTGATGTTCTCCGGTGCGCCCGATGCCATCGCCGAACTGCGCGCCTGGCTGAAACCGCGCGCCAGCGAATTCCGCCTGGTCGGCATCGAGGACACCCAGCGCGGCATGCGCGCGGCGTTCGATCGTGCGGGGCGCTTTTTGGCCTTGTCGGCCTTGCTGGCGGTGCTGTTGTCCGGTGTGGCGACCGCGTTGGCAGCGAACCGCTTTGCGATGCGCCGGATCGACACGGTGGCGGTGCTGCGCTGCCTGGGCGCACGCCAGCGCGACATCCTGGCGATGCTGTCGCTGCAATTGCTGCTGACCGCGATTCCGGCCTGCCTGGTCGGGATCGGGCTGGGCATGCTGGCGCAGGAAGGCCTGGTGCAGGCGCTGGGCAGCCTGATCCCGGACCGGCTGCCGTTGCCGCAGGCCACCCCGGCCCTGGCCGGTGCAGGCATCGGCCTGGTGCTGTTGCTGGGCTTCGGCCTGCCGCCGCTGCTGCGGCTGCGCAACGTGCCGCCGATGCGTGTGCTCAACCGCAGCTTTGCCGCGGTGCCGCCGAGTTCCCTGCTGGTCTACGCCGCGGCATTGGCGGCCACGCTGGCGCTGACCGTGTATGCGACCGGCAACCTGGTGCTGGCCGGCTGGGTGCTGGGCGGGCTGGCCGCCCTGGCGCTGGTGGCGATGGCACTGGGGCTTGGCCTGCTGGCCTTGCTGCGGCCGATCCAGCACCGCCTGCGCGGCGCGTGGAAGCTGGGCCTGGCCTCGCTGACGCGGCGTCGCGGACTGAGCGTGGTGCAGCTGGTCGGGCTGTCGCTGTCGTTGTGCGCGCTGCTGCTGCTGGCGGTGGTCGGCCCCGGCCTGCTCGGGCAATGGCGCGACCGCCTGCCGGCGGAGACGCCCAACTATTTCCTGATGAACATCCAGCCCGAGCAGACCGGGCCGGTGCTGCAGACGCTGCGCGGCCTGGGCGTGGACGATGCGGCCGTGGAGCCGTTTTCGACCGGGCGGCTGGTGGCGATCAACGACAAGCCACCGCTGCGCGGCGACCGCGATCCGGCCGACGATGGCGACGGCGACAACCGCCCGGTCAACTTCTCCTGGCGGCACGCATTCCCGCCGGCAAACACCTTGCTGGAAGGCAGATTCTGGGCGGCCGACAGCACTGCGCCGGAGGCCTCGGTGGAAGAAGGCTGGGCGCAGCGGTATCAGCTCAAACTCGGCGATCGCATCACCTTGCTGCTGGGCGAGCAGCAGCGCAGTTTCACCGTCACCAGCATCCGCAAGGCCGACTGGGATTCATTCCGGGTCAATTTCTTCCTGCTGCTCAACCAGGGCGCGGTCGGCGATGCGCCGTACAACCTGATTTCCAGCTTCCATCTGCCGCCCGGCAATGCGCCCAGGCTGGCGTCGTTGAGCCGCGACTACCCCAACATTTCGGTGCTGGATATCGATGCCATCCTCGGCCGGGTGCGCGAGGTGATCGACCAGGTGGCGCAGGCGGTGCAACTGGTGATGGGCTTCAGCCTGCTGGCCGGTGTGCTGGTGCTGCTGGCAGCCCTGCAGGCCACCGCCGGCGAGCGTCGCTATGACAGTGCGGTGCTGCGCACGCTGGGCGCGCGGCGCGGCCAGTTGCGTGGTGCGGTGCTGGTGGAGTTCGGCGCGCTTGGCCTGCTGGCAGCGACACTGGCGGTGACCGCCGCGGCGGTGATCGGGGCAGTGGTCGGACAGAAGGCGTTCGAGATTGCATTGACGCCGGATTGGCCGCGCCTGCTGATCGGCGGCGCGTTTGGCCTGGCGTTGAGCCTGCTGGCCGGTTGGTCGGGCACGCGCCGCATCCTGTCCACGCCGCCAGCGCTGGCACTGCGGACCGACTGAGGCCGGGTTGGCTGGACACGTGAGCAGGGCGGCGCGCAGGCGTCGCCCTTTTGCGTTCCGTCGCACCGGTGCATATACCGGCAGCGCATAAGCACCTTGCCAATCGTACGTTCGCAGCGGCGAGCGGACTGCCTACAGTGGTGTGTCCGGCCGCCGGCCCAGGCGGCCCTTCGTTGCCGTCGAGGTGCCACCGTCATGGCCAGCGTCCCTTCTGCTGCACGTGCGCAGCCGCCGCGCGATGCGGTTTCCACCGCGTACTCCTCCAGTGTCCGGATCGTGCCGTTCGATGCCCCGCTGGGCGCCGAAGTGATCGGCCTGGATCTGTCGCAGCCGCTGGATGCGGAGACCTTCGCGCGCATCCATCAGGCGCACCTGGACTACCACGTGCTGGTGTTTCGCGAGCAACGCATCACGCCGGCGCAGCAGGTCGCCTTCAGCCGTCGCTTCGGCCCGCTGCAGATCCATGTGTTGCGCAATTTCCAGTTGCCCGGGCATCCGGAGGTACTGGTGGTCTCCAACATCAAGGAAAACGGCAAGCCGATCGGCCTGGGCGACGCCGGCCACTACTGGCACTCGGATCTGTCCTACAAGGACACCCCCAGCCTGGGATCGCTGCTGCACGCGCAGGAACTGCCCAGCGAAGGCGGCGACACCTTGTTCGCCAACCAGCACCTGGCCTGGCAGACCCTGCCCGACGCGCTCAAGCAGACGGTGCAGGATCTGCGTGCCGAGCACAGCTACCTGGCCAAGTACGAGGAGCTGCGTGCGCGCAATCCGTGGCGCCCGGCGCTGACGCCGGAACAGATCGCCGAAGTGAAACCAGTGCAGCATCCGGTCGTGCGCACGCACCCGGAAACCGGCCGGAAAGCGCTGTTTGTCAGCGAGCATTTCACCACCCGCATCGTCGGCCTGCCCGACGACGAGAGTGCCGCGCTGCTGCAGGCCCTGTTCGACCACAGCACCCGCGATGCCTTGGTGTACCGGCATCACTGGCAGCCGCACGACATGGTGTTCTGGGACAACCGCTCGGTCATGCATCTGGCCGCCGGCACGCCCGATCACCTGCGGCGCCGCCTCAACCGCACCACCATCGAAGGCGATGCGCCGTTCTAGCAAGGTGCCGCCTCCCGCACGGTTTACAGCGCGTAATGCGCTGTGAAACGCGCCATCCCCTCCCCCTCCCGATTGGAGCGCCGCATGCGTTTGACCGTCACCTCTCACGCGCGTCCGCAGCGCCGACGCGTTTCCCGGCGTATTGCGCTGCTGCTCCTGGCCGCACTGCCGTTGCTGCACAGCGCACAGGCCCAGGCCGAAGGAAAGCTGCGCATCGCCAAGCAGTTCGGCATCGTCTACCTGCTGCTGGACGTGGCGCAGGATCAGAAGCTGATCGAACAGCAGGGCAAGGCGGCCGGCGTGGACATCGACGTGCAGTTCCTGCAGCTGTCCGGTGGCGCGGCCGTCAACGATGCCCTGCTGACCGGTTCGATCGATATCGCCGGTGCCGGCGTCGGGCCGTTGTTCACCATCTGGGACCGCACCCATGGCCGCCAGAACGTGCGCGGCGTGGCATCGCTGGGCAACTTTCCGTACTACCTGATCAGCAACAATCCGCGCATCAAGTCCATCGGCGATTTCACCCCGCAGGACCGCATTGCGGTGCCAGCCACCGGCGTGTCGGTGCAGTCGCGCTTCCTGCAGCATGCCTCGCAACAGCGCTGGGGCGACAAGGGCACCCACCAGCTGGACCCGCTGCAGGTCGCCTTGCCGCATCCGGACGCGGCCGCAGCGATCATCCGCGGCCGCACCGAGATCACCGCCCACTTCGCCAGCCCGCCATTCCAGGAGCAGGAGCTGGCGCGCAATCCGGCCGCGCACATCGTGACCAGCTCCTACGAGATCGAAGGCGGCCCCTCGTCGGCCACCGTGCTGTACGCCACCGAGAAATTCCGCCGCGACAATCCCAAGACCTACCGCGCCTTCGTCGCGGCGCTGGATCAGGCTGCGCGCTTTGTCACCGCCCATCCGGAGCAGGCGGCGGATATCTTCCTGCGTCGCAATGGCTCGAGCATCGATCGCGCGCTGGTGCTGCAGATCCTCAAGGACCCGAAGGTACAGTTCACCGTGGTGCCGCAGAACACGCTGGGACTTGGCAAGTTCATGCAGCACAGCGGCGCGATCAAGCAGACGCCGGGCAAACTGGGCGACTACTTCTTCGACGATCCGCTGATCGCAGGCGGGAGCTGAGCGATGGCCACGCCCACACCATTGCTGCAGGTCGACCACGTCAGCCTGGAATACGCCTCCGCGCAGCGCGTGGTGCGTGCCACCCACCGCGTGCGTTTCGACGTGCATGAAGCCGATCGCTTCGTGCTGCTGGGGCCGTCGGGTTGCGGCAAATCCACCTTGCTCAAGGCGGTGGCCGGCTTCGTCACCCCGCGCGAGGGGCAGATCCGCCTGGATGGCAACGCGGTCACCGGACCCGGACCGGACCGGGTGGTGGTGTTCCAGGAATTCGACCAGTTGGCGCCCTGGAAGACCGTGCGCGAGAACGTGGTGTTCGGCCTGCGTGCCGCCCGCAAGCTGTCGCGTGCCGAAGCGCGTGAACGTGCCGACGACAGCCTGGCGCAGGTCGGGCTGAGCGCGTTTGCGCAGGCGTATCCGCACACCTTGTCCGGCGGCATGAAGCAACGCGTGGCGATTGCGCGCGCGTTGGCGATGCGGCCGCGCGTGTTGTTGATGGACGAGCCGTTCGCCGCGCTCGATGCGTTGACGCGTTCGCGCATGCAGGAGCAGGTGCTGGAGCTGTGGGAGCAATCGCGCTTCACCCTGTTGTTCGTCACCCATTCGATCGAGGAGGCGTTGGTGGTCGGTAACCGCGTGCTGTTGTTGTCGCCACATCCGGGCCAGGTACGCGCCGAGCTCAACGCGCATGCGTTCGGCCCGCACAGCGCCGGCAGCGTGGCGTTCCAGCAGACCGCGCAGCGGATCCATCGGCTACTGTTCGACCTGCCCGACGACACCCTGGACGATGCCAAGGTGGCGCCATTGCGTCGCCCCGCCGAGCGCCAGCGCGAGGTGCTGCCATGAGCGGCGGCAACGCCACCGCGCTGCCGCCATTGCCACCGGTGCGGGCCGAGTACGAAGTGGCCCTGCAGCCGCTGGATCCCGCATTGGTTGCAGCCGCCGCGCCGACGCGCTGGCAGGCACCACCGTGGCTGCGCAAGGCGCTGGTGCTGGTGGTGCTGATCGCGGTGTGGGAGATCGCCGCACGCGTGGTTGGCGACGATCTGATGCTGCCCAGCGCGCTGCAGACCGCACGCGCGTTCTACGACGGGCTGCTGTCGGGCGAGTTGTTGCGCCGCGTGGGCGCGTCGCTGCGCGTGCTGGCGCAGGGCTACGCGCTGGGCGTGGTGCTGGCCTTCGTGCTGACCGCGCTGGCCGCCTCCACGCGCTGGGGCCGCGACGTGCTCGGCACGCTGACAGCCATGTTCAATCCGCTGCCGGCCATCGCGCTGCTGCCGCTGGCCCTGCTGTGGTTCGGCCTGGGCACCGGCAGCCTGGTGTTCGTGCTGGTGCATTCGGTGCTGTGGCCGCTGGCGCTGACCACCTACGCCGGCTTCCAGGCGGTGCCGGAAACCCTGCGCATGGCCGGGCGCAATTACGGGCTGCGCGGGCCGCGCTACGTGGCGCAACTGCTGATTCCCGCCGCGCTGCCGGCGATCCTGTCCGGGCTGAAGATCGGCTGGGCCTTCGCCTGGCGCACCCTGATCGCGGCCGAACTGGTGTTCGGCGCCACCTCCGGCCAGGGTGGCCTGGGGTGGTACATCTTCCAGAACCGCAACGAGCTGTATACCGACCGGGTGTTCGCCGGCCTGGCGATGGTGATCGTGCTGGGCCTGCTGGTGGAGGGCGTGGTGTTTCAGGCCATCGAGCGGCTGACCGTGCGCCGCTGGGGCATGCAGCGCTAGCGGGATGACCGCGGGAGCCCGGGGCGCCGCGATGCCTGGCCAGTCGCTTTGCCTGGCCACGCTGCAGATGAACGTGTCGCGCCGGCCACCAACGGCCTGAGCCCGCGTGCCGGGCTCATCGGCACGGTCGCGTGCGCTTAACGGGCCTGGCTTATGCTGCCGGCCCCTTTCCTGCCGCCTGCCGTCATGCCTACCGCTCCTTTCACTGCCTATCTGTATCCGGTGCTGTTGCTGATCGCCAGCAATGTGTTCATGACCTTCGCCTGGTACGGGCACCTGAAGTACAAGAGCACGCCGCTGATGATCGCCATCCTGGTCAGCTGGGGCATTGCGTTCTTCGAATACTGCCTGCAGGTGCCGGGCAACCGGCTGGGCAGCGCGGTGTATTCGGCGCCACAGCTCAAGGGCATGCAGGAGGTGATCACGCTGCTGGTGTTCGCGGGCTTCTCGACGTTCTACCTGGGCCAGTCGTTGAAGTGGAATCACTGGGCCGCGTTCGGCTTGATCCTGGTCGCGGCATTTTTGATGTTCAAGGAATAACCGCCCTTTGAAGGGCTAACCGCCGTCTTACCCGTAGGAGCGCACCAGGGCGCGACCTTGCAGCAGCGTCCCAGGGCGCGGCTCGATGGGCGTGTCGGGCGCGATGGGCATGTCGGACATGTCGGGCGTGTCGGGAATGCCCGTCGCGCCCTGGTGCGCTCCTACCGCACCGGGGTGGCTAGTTCGCGGGTTCGACCCACTGCGCGAACACCGCGTCCAGCTGCGCGTCCTTGACCCGCTTGCCGTCCTGCACCGCCTCGGCCTGCTGGAACATCGGCATGATCATCGCCATGCCGTCCGGCTTGGTCTTCAGATGCACGCCTGGCGGCGTGTCAAGGAACCTGGCCCAGCGCGCGCGCACCTTGGCCCAGTAGCCCTGGGTGCCCTTCCAGTACGCATAGGCCGGGGCGAAGTCGACCTCGGTGGTCTTGCGGTAATCGTTGAAGCCGAACTCGCGCGCGATCGCCTCCTGGCTGCCATCGGGCCTGCGCAGCACCTTGGTGTTGAACTGTTCGTGGGTCCAGCCGTTGGGCGTGAGGGTGTGGCGATTGATCACCGCGAGCGCGTTGTAGTCGCTGCGCTTGGTGTACTCGCGGCGCGGCAACGGGCGCCAGCTCGGATCGCTGGTCCAGGTGGGATGGCCGTCGGCATAGTCCCAGCGACCGGTGCCGCAATAGCGCGGCGCGTCGCTGACCTCGTAGACGCACTGGGTCCAGGCGCCGGTGGTGACGGCCGGCGGCAGCGCATGCACCGTCCAGGTCTGATCGGCGGTGAATTCGAACCGCTGCGGCGCTTCGTAGATCCAGTCCTGCCGCCAGTGCTTGGTCACGTGTTTGCTTTTTTCATCCACCAGCAAATGCTGCAGCACCAGCTTGCGCGGTGAGTCCTCCACCACGATCACCACTTCGCTGGCGCCGCTGCGCATGGCCGACGCACGCTCGTAGCCGGGCTTGAGCAGCACTGTCTCGTCGAAGGCAAAGTCCACTGCGTATTCGCCCTGCATCGCCAGGATGCTCTGGCGGTCGCGCTGGACGTCGGCGGCGGCGATCAACGGCAACAGGCTCAGCGTCACTGCGATGCAACGGGGAAACAGTCGGCTCATTCGGAACTCTCGGTCGTGGTTGGAGACCGTCAGCGGCGCAGGCGCACCAGCGCCGTCGTCATGTCGGATGGGTTGGTGTTGCTGGATGTGGCGGAGGCCGTGCGCAAGGCGGCAGCGCGTGCGCAGCAGCAATCGTCCACCGCCACGCGTCCGTCGATGCCCTCCTCGCGTGCCAGGCGTGCGGCAACCTCGGCGCCCAGCGCCGACACGCTCGCCAGGCTGGCGACAAACGGTTGCTCGCCGGTGGCGGCGGTCTGCAGCCGCAAGGCGCTCAATCGCCACGCCTGCCCCCGCATGCGTCCGGCCAGGCGACGCCACAGCCGCTCGCCGACGCCCAGTTCGTGGGTTTCCACCGGCAGCGGCGGCAGGCGCGAGACCAGGCGATCCCAGACCAGGAAGTCGCTGTCAGGCAACAGGCAGATCCGCCAGCAGCACTGCCCTTCGGCATCGAAGAACCAGATGCTTTCGCGCACGCCATCGCTGTCGACCTGCCGGCACGCCGCCGCATCCACCGCGTGCTGCCAGCCGTCCAGTTCGTTGCCCAAGGCAGGCCGATACAGACACAGCACCGTGCCCAGCGCGGCCAGCTGCTGCGGCCGCGGCAACGCGACGCGGGTGGCACGTGCATGCGACAACGACGGCAGCGGGCGGGCGATGGGCATGGCCGCTACCAGCTCACTGCCAGGCTGACCGAGGCGGTACGCCCGGCGCCGGTGAAGCGGTCGAGCACCGTGCTGCTGGCCAGCGTGCCGTTGGGCAGCGCGTTCCAGTCCACGTAGCGGCGGTCGGCGAGATTGAAGATGCCGGCGGTGACCTTGGCACCGGGTGCGAACTCCCAATGCCCCATCAGGTCCAGCGTGGCGTAGCCGGCCGGGGTGTAATAGCTGTCCAGCTGTGGGCGACGCTTGCGGGCGACGAAGGTGCCTATCAGCTCCGCGCCCCAGCCATCGCTGTCGAAGGCCAGGCCGAGCGTGCCGCGCAGCGGGTCGACCGAGTTGAGCGGGGTGCCGTCGGTGAGGTTGTCGCCTTCCGAATACGCCACGGCGCTGTTGAGCGACCAGCCCTGCCAACCGGCCAGGGCGCCCAGATCGATCCCGCCGCGCGCTTCGGCGCCCTTGATCACCACATCGTCCACGTTGCGCGACTGGAACAGCATCAGCCCGTCGGCGTTGAAGCCGGCCGGCGCATAGGATTCGATGAAGTTGCGGTAGTCGGTGTAGTAAACGCTGACGCCCAGATAGCCGATAGCATCATTGAAGCGCAGCCCCAGCTCGCCACCGCGGCTGGTTTCCGATTTCAGGTCCGGATTGGCGATGGCGGTGTAGCGCGCCTGCAGGTTGGTGAAGCCGATATTGACGTCGTTGTACGGCGGTGCGCGGAAGCCGTGCGCGTAATTGGCATAGGCCGACCAGGCGTCCGAAAACCGCCACAGTGCACCGAACTTGGGAGAGACCTGGGTTTGGTCGATGGTCTCGGCGGCAACGCCGGGATTGTCTTCGCGGAAGATGTCGTCCACCTGCGGCGACAGCCGGAAATAATCCACGCGCACGCCGGGCGTCAGCGACAGCTTGCCATCGAACAGGCCGATCTCGTCCTGCGCATACAACCCGAGCTTGGTGGTCTGGCTCTTGGGGAAGTCGCGCACCGGAAACACGTCCTGACCGACGCGATTGGTGATGGCGCCATTGGCCAGATTGACCGAGTAGCCATCGCGCTTGCCGCGGGTGTCGGTCCAGGTGCCGTCCAGGCCATAGGTGATGGCGTGACTGAGCGTGCCGGTGTCGATGGCCTTGTGTGCGTTGACCAGCAGGCCGTAGACGCGCTGATCGAAGTTGTGTTCGTTATGCCGGCGGGTGTTGTTGCCGCGCAGCTCGTCGGTGCGCTGCAGGCTCTCGCTGTCCTGGCGATACAGCTGCCACTGCAGGTCGTCGGCCAGCGACCAGCCCAGCGCATCCAGTTCGTGCCGCAGCGAAACACGCGCACGCGTCTGATGGTCGCGCCCGTCCTGCGACAGGATGCGCAACGATGGGGTGGTCACACGCGGGTCGATGCCGGTCAATGCCTCGATGCTGCCGTAGTCTTCGTTGCCTTCCACGGTGAGCTTGAAGCGCTGCTGCGCGCTGGGCGCGTACACCAGCTTGGCCAGCACGCTGCGGCCATCGATGCGCTGCGGGTTGGCCGCGGTACGGCTGACATCGCGGCTGCGGATGTCGCCCTGGTTCTGCGCCTCCTGGCCCTGGCGGTGGCTGACCGCCACCATGCCGCTCCAGCGTTCGCCGCCGAACGCACCGGTGGCACCGGCGAACAAGCCGTTCCAGTCGCCTTCGTAGCCGAACTTCAGGCCGACATAGCTGTGCCTGTCGGCGTCCAGGTAATCGGAGGGGTCCTTGGTGACGAAGGCCACCACGCCGCCCAGGGCGTCGGAGCCGTACAGGGAACTGGCCGGCCCGCGCACCACTTCGACGCGCTTGAGCGTTTCCAGATCGACAAAGTTGCGGTTGGCGTTGAGGTAACTGCCGAAACTGAAGGTGTCCGACACCGGCACGTTGTCGACCAGGATCGCCACGCGGTTGCCATCCAGCCCGCGGATGCGGATGCCGTTGGCGCCGCTGAAGCGGCCGCTGGTGCTGGTGACCGACACGCCCGGCGTGTAGCGGAACAGATCCTTGAGCTCGCGCACCAGTTGATTGTCCAGTTGCTCGCGGTCGATCACATCCACCGTGCTCGGTACATCGACCAGGGCGCGCTGGGTACGGGTGGCGGTGACCTGCAACCGGTCGAAGTCGTGGACATCACGCGCGGCGTCACCACTGGCGGCGAGGTCGGCAGCGTGGGCACACGACGAAAGGGCAGGCAGCGCAAGCGATAGCGCGACCACCAGCGGATGCAGGCGACTCATCGGGAACCTTTGAAAGGACATTCCCGGCAGCGTGTGCTGCAGACAAGGCCGCGGCCGGCCGCCGGGGTAGAGCGTGGGGTGCGCGGACGGCGGCGGCAACGCCCGCGACAGACGATCCGACCCTGCGCAAGGCGCGGATCGGAGCAAGGCGCTTACTTGGTCAGGATGAGCTTGTCGTTGCTGGTATGGCGCAGGCGATAGACGCGGTCGCCATGCTGGATCAGCACTTCGCGACGGCCCTTAAGCAGCGCCTCGCTGCTGATGAGGTCTTCTGCTGGGACGGCACGCGGAGCAGCGCGGTCGCGCAGGTTGACCGGTTCGGAGCGGAGCAGCACGGGATGAGCGGTCATGATCTGGATCTCCAGTCGGTTGGCCAGACAAATAATAACCATTCTCATTTAATGATCAAGAGCTATTCTCATCTTCGCCACACGATCTTTGCATGGGCTGAACATTTTCGATTCACAAAATCTATCGAAGTATTCCAGCCAAGCCATCCAGCGCTGTCTTCTGCGCGATGATCGGGGCTTGATCACATCGCTCTGGCATGCATTTCTGGCCGAGCGAGAAGCAGCCAGCGCCTGACGCCACAGCGACCTGGCCGCGTGCACGACAGGGAAGACGCAGCCTCACCGGCTCGGTCGACTAACAAGACAAAGCCGACAACCTTGCAGCCGCACCACCCCCAGTGCGTGGCGTGCTCTTAGCGCGTTACCGCCTCTACCTGCGCCCAGCCGGCGGCATCGACCTGGGTCAAGGTGTCCAGCGCGCCGAGATTTTCTTCCAGCTGGGCCACCCGGCTGGCCCCCAGGATCACCGTGGAGACGTGCGGGTTGCGCAGGCACCAGGCGATGGCCAGGCGTGCGGGCGACTGGCCCAGCTCGGCGGCCAGTGCACAGAACGCGCGGGCGCGTTCCAGGCGGCGCGCTTCCGGCGCGCCCAGCACTTCGTCCTGCAGCCAGTGATTGTCCGGTTGGCCGAGGCGGCTATCGGCGTCTACACCGGCGTTGTACTTGCCGGTCAGCAGGCCCGAGGCCAGCGGCGACCAGATCGTGGTGCCCAGCCCGCCCTCGCACAGCGGCGCGTATTCGCGTTCCAGCCGGTCGCGGTGCAGCAGGTTGTACTGCGGTTGCTCCATCGACGGAGCGTGCAGGTGTTCCTGCTCGGCGATGGTGATGGCCTCGCGCACCTGCTCGGCGCTCCACTCGGAGGTGCCCCAGTACAGCACCTTACCCTGGCGGATCAGGGCATCCATGCTGCGCACGGTCTCCCGGATCGGCGTGTCCGGATCGGGCCGATGGCAGAAGTACAGGTCCAGATAGTCCACCCGCAGGCGCTTGAGTGCGGCATGGCAGGCGTCGGTGACATGCTTGCGCGACAGCCCGCGCTGGGTCGGGCGCGGGCTGTCCACCGCGCCGAAAAACACCTTGCTCGACACGCAGTAACCATCGCGCGGCAGGCGCAGGTCGGCGATCACATCGCCCATCACCTCTTCGGCGCGGCCGCGTGCGTAGACCTCGGCGTTGTCGAAGAACGTGACGCCGTTGTCCCAGGCGGCGGCAATCAGGTTGCGCGCTTCGCTGCGCCCGATCTGCTTGCCGAAGGTGACCCAGGCCCCGAACGACAGGGCCGACAGCTGCAGCCCGGTGGACCCCAGACGACGGTAATGCATTGGCAGACTCCAACAACCTCCGCGGCGCCCTGCCCCGGATCGGCGTGCGCAGTGTAGGACGTGGTGCTGCCGGCGCGACAGGCTTGCGCGGCATCCATGCCGCTCAAGGTCCCACGCCGACATCCGCGCAGGCACCACCAGTTATTGTCGGTCGAAAGAAGTGCGGGGCCCGGTGGTCTGCAAGTCTTTGGGAGCGTCACCATCGCTGGCGACATGACAGTAGATGGATGGCCTACTGATTACATCGGCCACGAAGTCCACGGGCATCAACACCTGCTTGACGCATTGCTTGCCGATCAGCGGCGGCAAGCTTGGGAGCGGGGTGTCGCTTCCGGGGGCGGGACCGTGTGCCGGCATGAATGCCGCCACCGAGTCTCCAGGGACGGATTTACGGCGTGTCCCGACACCGGATGCGACGCCGCGCCGCCGACCGACTCCGCACACCGACCAACCTGCGCATGAGGTCTGCCGGTGCTACGTAGAAGCGTCGGTCTACGGCGGGCGCTTGCACGCGTACCGGCGTGGGACACGCCGCAAGTACGTCCATGTAGGCTCTGGCGCGGCATCCATGCCGCTCAAGGTCCCACACCGGCACGCGCGCAAGCACCACCGGTTGCTGTCGGTTGCGGAAAGAAATGCGAACAGCCAGATGAGCTGCACGTTCTTCCGAGCGTCCATTCCTGGCGGCGTGACAGCAGATGGATGGCTTACCGATTACATCGGCCACGGAGTCCATAGGCATCGACACGTGCCTGAAGCCTTGCTTGCCTATCAGCGGCGGCAATGTTGGGAGCGCGGTGTCGCGTCCGGGGGCGGGACCGTGTGGCGGCATGGATGCCGCCACCGAGCCTCCAGGGATGGATTCACGGCGTGTCCCGACACTGGATGCGGCGCCGCGCCGCCGACCGACTCCGCATACCGATCAATCTTGTGCACCACATCTAGAGTTCCACGCGAATGCTTCGGTCTGCTGCGGGCGCTTGCACGCGTACCGGCATGGGACACGCCGCAAGTACGTCCATGTAGGCGCTGGCGCGGCATCCATGCCGGTCAAGGTCCCACACCGGTATGCGCGCACGCACCACCGGTTTTCATCGATGGCTGAGGGGTAAAGCGGCGGCCGGTCGGGTGATCGCGCTTCGGGGCGCGGTCTTTGCGGGCGACGCACGGGCAGCGAATCAATGCCCCCCGATCCATGACCTTGCGCAAGCGCGGCTCGCCCGCCCGCACGCAGGGAACTGCCCGCGCCCGCCCTGGCTCGCCTGCGGGTCAACGGGCGGGGCCTGAATGCTGCTCGCCTTGCCCGCGGTCACCCCCTGCTCTAGGCTTCTCGTTTTGCCGTCAGCAGCCCCGGGGATTGGAATGGTCGAAGGTTTGGGAAGGATCGGTTTCGGCCTGTTCGGTCTGGCGGTGCTCATCGGCATCACCTGGCTGTTTTCGAGCAACCGCCGCGCGATCGACTGGAGGCTGGTCGCCACCGGTCTGGCGCTGCAGATTTCGTTCGCCGCGCTGGTGCTGCTGGTGCCGGGCGGACGCGATGTGTTCGATTCGCTGGGCAAGGGCTTCGTCAAGGTGCTGAGCTTCGTCAATGAAGGGTCCACCTTCATTTTCGGCAACCTGATGAACATCGACAGCTACGGCTTCATTTTCGCGTTCCAGGTGCTGCCCACCATCATCTTCTTCTCGGCGCTGATGGGCGTGCTCTACCACCTGGGCGTGATGCAGGTGGTGGTCCGCGCGATGGCATGGGCGATCACCAAGGTGATGCGCGTGTCCGGCGCGGAAACCACCAGCGTGTGCGCCAGCGTGTTCATCGGCCAGACCGAGGCGCCGCTGACGGTGCGCCCGTACATCCCCAAGATGACCCAGTCCGAGCTGCTGACGATGATGATCGGCGGCATGGCGCATATCGCCGGCGGCGTGCTGGCCGCCTACGTCGGCATGCTCGGTGGCAGCGATCCCGCGCAGCAGGCGTTCTACGCCAAGCATCTGCTGGCCGCCAGCATCATGGCCGCGCCCGCCACCCTGGTGGTGGCCAAGCTGCTGGTGCCGGAAACCGGCACCCCGCTGACGCGTGGCACGGTCAAGATGGAAGTGGAAAAGACCACCAGCAATGTCATCGATGCGGCCGCGGCTGGCGCCGGCGACGGCTTGCGGCTGGCGCTGAACATCGGCGCGATGCTGCTGGCCTTCATTGCGCTGATCGCCCTGATCAACGCACCGCTGACCTGGCTGGGCGAGATCACCGGCGCTGCCGCGCTGCTGGGCCGGCCGACCAACCTGTCGACGATCTTCGGCTACGTGCTGGCGCCGATCGCCTGGGTGATCGGTACCCCGTGGGTGGACGCGACCACGGTCGGCTCGCTGATCGGGCAGAAAGTGGTGATCAACGAGTTCGTCGCCTACAGCGAACTGTCGCGTATCGTGAAGGGCGAAGTGCCTGGCGTGGGCCTGAGCGCGGAGGGTCGGCTGATTGCCACGTATGCGTTGTGCGGCTTTGCCAACTTCAGCTCGATTGCGATCCAGATCGGTGGCATCGGCGGGCTGGCACCGGAACGCCGTCACGATCTGGCCAAGTTCGGGCTGCGCGCGGTACTGGGCGGTTCGATCGCCACGTTCATGACCGCTACCATTGCCGGTGTGCTCTCGCATTTCGGTTGAGGGGCGCGGGTTCATCGGTGTGACGGTCTAATCGCCGCACGCCACGTTTCATTCAGTCATTCAAGTCAAGGGTATTTATGAGTTCGGTCGTCGTTGTCGGGTCCTTCAATGTCGATCACGTGTGGCGCTGCGACGTGCTGCCTGCGCCGGGCGCCACCATCGCCGGTCGCTACAGCACCGGCCCGGGGGGCAAGGGCTTCAACCAGGCGGTCGCGGCTGCACGTGCCGGCGCCAGGACGCACTTCCTGTGCGCGCTGGGCGACGATGCCGGCGGTGCGCTGGCGCGCTCGCTGGCGGCGCACGACGGCTTCGCACTGATCGCCGAGCCCAGCAACGAGCCGACCGGCACCGGCGGGATCTACGTCGACGCGCACGGCCGCAACACCATCGTGATCGGTGCCGGCGCCAATTCGGTGCTGAGCGCTGCATTCGTGGACAACCAACGCGCACTGGTGACCTCGTCCAGCGTGTTGCTGGCGCAGCTGGAATCGCCGGCGGAAACCATCGAGTCGGCGCTGGCACTGGCACGCGAGTGCGGCGTGCTGACCGTGCTCAACGCCGCACCGGCCAATGCACCGACCTCGATCGGCCTGCTCAAGCTGTCGGATGTGCTGACGCCCAACGAAACCGAGTTTGCCGCCCTGCTCGGCCGCCACGTCGGCGAACGCATCAATGCCGACGATGTGGCGGCGCTGGACGGCAACACGCTGCATTCGCTGTGCCGCAAGCTGTTGCCGGGCGGTACCGTGGTGGTAACGCTGGGATCGGTGGGCGCCTTCATCTCGCACGCCGAAGAACAGCTACGCGGCGACACGGCCGCGCATTACCGGGTGGGCGCGGAAAGCGCGCAGACCGTGGACACCACCGGCGCCGGTGACGCCTTCAACGGCGCGCTGGTGGCCTCGCTGGCACAAGCGCCGACTGCCAGCTTCATCACCCACGTGCGTTTTGCCACCCGCTACGCCGCGCGCTCCACCGAAGTGGAAGGCGCCGCCACCTCGATGCCGCGCATGGCCCCCGAACCGGCTGTGTGATCCGCGCGCTTCAGGCAAACAACGAAGGCGACCGCAGCGATGCGGTCGCCTTCTGCGTTCAGGGCGTCCGCTATACCCATCAGACTGATTTGATGTGCGACCGGCATGTCGAGGCCTGTCCGTCGACGGAGGCTGCGAGCCCCGCTGCGCCGGCGCTTCGATCTTCTTCATCTGATAGCAGGCTGGGCGGCGGCACCAGGCGTGATGCAGCGTCGGGCGCCCTACCCTCATCCGGCGCTGACGCGCCACCTTCTCCCGGCGGGAGAAGGAATAGAAGCCCCTCTCCCGTCGGGAGAGGGGTTGGGGTGAGGGGACGGTCAACCAGCAATCTTGCCACTGCCCTCGCTCTACCAGTCACGCGACCCGCGCAGCAACCGCGCAAGACCGAAAGCCGAAAACGCTCTTCCGACTCCCGAATCGGGACTCCCAACTCCCAACTCCCAACCCGACTCCCGACTCCCGACTCCCGACTCC
>NZ_QEZH01000014.1:0-192858 GCF_003993515.1 Xanthomonas sp. BRIP62415 | reverse complement strand
CCCCTGACGACATCCCGCATGCCCCGCCCCAGAACCACCATTCGCCAGCTCAGTTATTTCGTCGCGCTCGCCGACACCGGCAGCTTCACCCGCGCCGCCGAGCAGATGGGCGTGTCGCAACCCTCGTTGTCGCAGCAGATCCGTGCACTGGAAACCATCGTCGGCGCCGCGCTGTTCGAGCGTGGCGTGCCGGCCATCCTGACGCCGCTGGGGCGCGACCTGCTCGATCGCGCGCGCAGCATCCTGCTGGACGTGGCCGATCTGGAAGACGTCCGCGCCACCTCGGCCGACACCTTGATCGGCACCATCCGGCTGGGCGTGTCGCCCACGCTGGGCGCCTACCTGATGCCGAGCCTGGTCG
Source organism: Xanthomonas sp. BRIP62415 (assembly GCF_003993515.1). Lineage (NCBI taxonomy): Bacteria > Pseudomonadati > Pseudomonadota > Gammaproteobacteria > Lysobacterales > Lysobacteraceae > Xanthomonas > Xanthomonas sp. BRIP62415. The sequence goes on along the minus strand of NZ_QEZH01000014.1, from coordinate 192,497 downwards.
CGCGCCTGCATCGCGAACACCCGGCACTGCGCGTGCACGTGCGCGAAGGCCTGCCGACCGTGCTCGCCAGCGGCCTGGCCAGCGGCGTGCACGACCTGATCCTGGCGCAATTGCCGGTGGCCGGGCGCGGCCTGCACAGCGAGCGCCTGTTCCGCGAACCGCTGCACGTGACCATGGCCGCCGATCACCCCCTGCGTGCCAAGGCCTGCATCACGCCGGCCGATCTGCGCGGCGCCAACCTGCTCACCCTGATGCCCGAATACCGCCTGGCCGAACAGGTCGCGGCGATCGCCATGGACGTCGGCGCCAACGTCCTACGCGATTACGAAGGCACCAGCCTGGATGCGATCCGCCAGATGGCCGGGATGGGCATGGGTCTTGCATTACTGCCAGACCTGTATGTGCGCCAGGAAATCCGCGAGGGCGACGATGTTGTCGTACGGCCGATCAAAGGCGGACGCTACTATAGGGAGATCGGTCTGCTGTGGCGGCAAGGCGCAGGACGCGCGCCGGCCTTCGGGCTGATTGCCGATCTTCTGCGTGCGGTGGCCGCATAGGAAAATCCTATGCGTCGAATAAGCGCTGCTGCCTTGTTCGCCAACTGCAACTCGTCAATGCTTCATTGAACTCATCAACGGAAATCGAATGGCGGGCAAGCAGATCGGATGGCGGGAAGCGGGAGCCTGGCTGGCGGAGATTGTCGGGCCGGACATGCCCTATGTGCGCCTGGCCATGGTCTACGGGGTCGCGATCAGCCTGCTGTCGCTGGCCACGCCGATCTCGGTGCAGTTGCTGATCAACAGCGTCGCCAACACCGCGCTGCCCACCCCGCTGTGGACCCTGTCCAGCCTGTTGCTGGGCCTGCTGTTGCTGGTGGCGGCGCTCAGCGCGATGCGGGTGTGGATGATGGCGCTGTTCGAGCGCCGCCTGTTTGCGCGGGTGGTGGCCGAAATCACCGTGCGCGCGGTACATGCGCAGAACCCGTTCTTCGCCGACCAGAACCGTGGCGACGTGTTCAACCGCTACTTCGATCTGGTGGTGGTGCAGAAAGCGGTGCCCAGCCTGGCCGTCGGTGCCTTCACCATCGTGCTGCAATCGGCGGTGGGCCTGATCGTCACCAGCTTCTATCACCCGTTCTTCCTCGGCTTCAACGCGCTGCTGCTGCTGATCATCTTCGCGATCTGGATGATCTGGTCGCGCGGCTCGATCCGCTCGGCGGTGGAACTGAGCCACGCCAAGCACAACGCGGCGCACTGGCTGGAAAGCGTGGGTGGCTCCAACGGCTTCTACAAATCCAGCCGCCATCTCAACTTCGCGATGGAGCGCTCCGAAGCGGTGACCGCCACCTACGTCGCCCGGCATCGGCGCCACTTCCGCTACACCTTCACCCAGACGGTGGCATTCCTGCTCACCTACGCGGTCGCCAGCGCGGCGCTGCTGGCACTGGGCGGCAGCCTGATCCTGCGTGGCGAACTGTCGATCGGCCAGCTGGTGGCCGCCGAGCTGATCCTCAGCGCGGTGTTTTATGGCATCGCGCAGTTGGGCACCTACCTGGACGTGTTCTACGACCTGGTGGCCAGCGCCGAGGAATTGTCGGTGCTGTATGCCATTCCGCAGGAGCGCCCGGTGGCTGCCGCGGGCAAGATCCCCGGCAACAGTGCCGTGCGCCTGGACGGGGTGGTGATCGAGGGGGCGCGCTTCGATTTCGCGCTGGAGGCCGGCGAACAACTGGTGACGCTGGCCGACGGCGGCGCCGAACGTCTGCTGGCAATGGTGCTCAAGCGCCACGTCGTCCCGGACCGCGGGCTGGTGATGGTCGGCGGCGCCGACATGGCCACCTTCGACATGTACCTGCTGCGCTCTGAAGTGACCGTGCTCGATCGGCCAACCATCGTCGAGGTCACCATCCGCGAATACCTGTCGATGGCCTCGGCCGAGGTGACCTCCGAGACGATGCTCGAAGCCATCGATACGGTGGGGCTGCGCGCGCGCATCGCCGCGCTGCCGCAAGGCCTGGACACCCGGCTTGCCGCCTCCGGCTACCCGCTGTGGATCGGCGAAGTGATGGCGCTGAAACTGGCCAACGCATTGCTGGTGCGTCCGCGCGTGCTGATGCTGTCGCAGCTGTACGATCTGCTGCCGGCCGAACGCCTGACCCGGGTGCTGCGGCAGCTGAAGCAGGCCGGCACCACGGTCCTGCTGTGCACCGGCCGGCCCGAGGACATCACCCTGGATGGCTGGTTCCGCCTGGAACCGGAGCGCCAGCAGCGCTACGCCACGCGCGCCGACCTGATCGCATCCACGCAGGAGGCCGACGATGCAGCACGCCTCTGACCGGATCGCGCACTTCCCCACCCTGGCATCCATGCGCCCGCCCAGCATCGCCAAGGTGTTGGCGTGGATGCTGCTGATCGGCGTGGCCATCGCCGGTTCCATCCTGGCGTTCGCGCCCTGGGTGCAGACCGCCAGCGGCAAGGGCCAGGTGGTGGCGCTGGACCCGGGTGACCGCCAGCAACAGGTCACCGCCTTCGTGCCGGGCCGGGTGGAGCGCTGGTATGTACACGATGGTCAGCACGTCGCCAAGGGCGACCCGATCGCCCGCGTCGGCGACCTCGACCCGGACCTGCTGGCCCGTCTTGCCAGCGAGCGTGCGCAGGTGGCGGCGGAAATCAGCGCCATCCAGCAATCGCGCGCGGTCGCCAGTATCGATGTGGAACGCAGCCGCCAGCTGCTCGCCGAAGGCCTGGCCGGCCGCCGCGACTACGAACTGACCCAGATCAAGGTGGCCGAAGCCGATGCCAAGCTGGCCGAATCGCGTGCCAAGCTGACCCGCATCGACATCCAGTTGAACCGTCAGTCGGCGCAGCTGGTGCGCGCACCGCGCGATGGCCGCGTGCAGCAGCTCAACGCCGCCAGCGGCAGCGCGATGGTCTCGCCCGGCACGGTGCTGGCGGTGATCGCGCCGGAGCGGGTGGAACGTGCGGTCGAGCTGTACATCGACGGCCGCGACGTGCCGCTGATCCGCCCCGGTCGCCCAGTGCGGCTGGAGTTCGAGGGCTGGCCGGCGATCCAGTTCAGCGGCTGGCCGTCGGTGGCGCACGGCATGTTCGATGGTCGCGTCCGCGCCATCGACCCCAATGCCGCACCCGACGGATTGTTCCGCATCCTGGTCGAACCGCAGCCGGGCAAGCCGGCCTGGCCGGCGCAGGAATTCGCCCGCCAGGGCGGCAAGGTGCGCGGCTGGGTACAGGGCGAAACGGTAAAGGTGGGCTACGAACTGTGGCGCCAGCTCAATAATTTCCCGCTGGAGTTCGGCCGCCGCCCGTCGGCGACGACGACGCAGGATGAGGGCAAGGCCAAGCCGGCGTCGGCCGGCAAGTCCGAAGACGACGAGACCGGCAAGAAATGATCCGCCGTCTTGTCGTCCTGCTGGTCGCGCTCGTACCGGGCGTGGTTGCCGCCCAGACCACCGCGCTGACGCTGGATGAAGTGCTGCGCTCCTCTGCCCGCGCTTCTCCGCAGATCATCGAGTCGCTGGCCAAGGTCCGCCAGGCCGAAGGCAAGGGCATCTCGGCCGATGGCGCGTTCGACACCGTGTTCGATATCGACGGCCGCTCGCGCGAGGCCGGCTACTACGACGGCAGCGCGATCGAAAGCACCGTCAAGCGCCCGTTCGACGACAACGGCGGCTATTACTACGGTGGTTACCGCTCCTCGCGTGGTTCCTTCCCGGTCTACGAAGACAAGTCCTACACCGACCGCGGCGGCGAAGTGAAGGTCGGCGCGCTGTATGCGCTGCTGCGCGACCGGGTGGTCGACGAGCGCCGCACCCGCCGCAGCGTTGCCGGTGCCGATATCGATGTCGCGCAATACGAAGCGGAAATGGTCGCCATCGGTGTGCAACGCCGCGCGGTGGACGCCTACCAGAGCTGGGTCGCGGCCGGCCTGAAGCTGCGCGCGTACAACGACCTGCTGCAGCTGGCCGAGCAGCGCCGCAATGCGATTTCCCGGCAGGTGACACTGGGTGCGCGGCCCACCATCCTGCTGACCGAAAACGACCAGAACCTGGTCCGCCGACGCGCGTTGGTGGTGCGCTCGGAGCAGGACTTCGCCAATGCTGCCAATGCCTTGTCGCTGTACCTGCGCGATGAAGCGGGAATGCCGTTGATCGTGTCCACCGAACGCCTGCCGGCCGATACGTCGGCGCTGGAAGGTCTGGCCGGCGCCAGCAAGATCACCGCACCGGTGGAGCGCCCCGATTACCGCGCGGTGCTGACCCGCATCGATCAGGCCACCGCGCGGCTGATGCTGGCGCAGAACGATCTCAAGCCACGCCTGGATGTGAGTTTCGAGGTCAGCAAGGACCTCGGGGCGCCCGGTGTCGGCGGCCCGAACCGCTCGCCGACCGATGCCATCATCGGCTTCCGCTTCAGCGTGCCGCTGGAAAACCGCGCCGCCAAGGGCCGGGTCGCCGAAGCACGCGCCGAGATCGAGGCGCTGGATCAGCGCAGCCGTTACCTGCGCGACCAGATCACGGTGGAGGTCGAATCGATCGTCATCTCGCTCACCGCCGCCGAACGGCTGGCCAAAATCGCCGACGAAGAACGCGCCCTGGCCGACCGTCTGGCAGCCGCCGAGCGCCGCCGCTTCGAGCTGGGGTCGGGCGATTTCTTCCTGGTCAACCAGCGCGAAGAGACCGCCAACGATGCCCGCGTGCGCCTGATCGATGCGCAGGCGCGCATTGCCTCGGCGCGTGCAGAGCTGGCGGCGGCGACGGCCGATCGGGATGCGTTGCAGCTGAGCCGGTGAACGGGCTGGTGGTTGGCTCGCCAAACTTGCCGCATCGCGCAATGACGCCCGGGTAACACCTGCCTGCGCATGCTCGCTTCGGCCGGCCCGGCGCCGGTGGTGCGATCCCTGGCAGCTCGCACGACGTCCCTGATTCTTTCGGAGGTGCGTATGTCTTTCCGGCAATTTCCCGCAATCGGTGCAGATGGCGAGTCCTACGTCATCATCGAATTCCGCGACGAGCCCCAATCCCGCAACGGGCAGCAAGCCCAGATGCAGTCGCGCGCTGCGCCACGCTACGAACTCCCCGATGGCCGCCGCCTGCAGCGGCAGGGCCAGCGCTTCATCACCGATGGTGGCGAGTTGCGGCTGTCCACGTCCTGAGATGACGATGGTCATTTTTTGACCACCCGGTCGGCAACCCTTGCAGTGCAAGGGCTGCACGCGGTTATCCACATGCTTGTGCAGGTTTCATCCACACCCTGTGTGGATGAAACCGCTGTGGCAAGCACTCGGCGTCGTGCCCGGCCACATCGGTATCGCCCTGGGTTCATCGCATGCGGTTCAGTCAGCCAACATGGGATCGCCGCAGGCCGCACGCCGCGATATCGGCATCGCTCAGGCTCAGGCCGGCTGTGGATCGTGGCTACCCGGTGCGATCGGAACGCTCCAGCACCCGCCCGATGCCGCTGCGGTCGATGTCGCTGGCTGCCTGCGCCAGCGCCGCGCGATCGCTGTCCGGCTCGAACCCGATGCGGAAATGCAACTCGCCCACCGGCGTGCGCGACGAGTGGATCGACGACAGATTCACCCCATGCTGCTCGAACACATGCAACAGCGCACGCAACGAACCGGGCTGGTCTTCCGGCAGGTAGACGCTCACGGTCAACGGCTCGGTGAGGTCGGCCAGCAGGTAGCCCACGCGCTCATAGGTGTAGTTGCCCGCAGCCAGCGACTCGCCGCGTAGCGCCTGCGCGTTGTCGTCCAGAAACCGGGCGCGAAACTGCGCGCGCGCCGCATCGTCGCCTTGCGCGACCAGCGCGCGCAATTCGCGCAGCTGCAGCAACAGCCGGTCGAGCATCTCGCCCACGTACGGATTGCCGAACTGGATGTCTTCATAGATCGCCGGATTGAGCGAGAGGATGCGCGCGATCACCGCGCTATCCAGCTCGAACGAGGCCGAGCGATACGGCATCAGCGCGCGCAGTTCGCCCAGCAGCGGCGCGTAGTCGCGCAAGGTGCCGGCCTGCGCCAGATGGGTGGCGTGCACCATCGCCTGCACCAGCGCCATCACGCGGTCGTGGTGCTCGGGCGTGGCGTACACGCACTCGGCCTGCAGCGCGGTGCACAGCATCTGCACCCATGCCGACCACTGCTGCAACCGTGCCTGGCAGACCACCATCACCCGCCCTTTCAAGGTGGGCGATTTGGGCGGTGCGGTCATCGGATGCAGGCCGACGACCTCGGCCGGCGATGCCAGCATCGCGGCAACCGGCGCCTGCTTGATCGAGGTGACATCCATCCACAACTGCGACGCGGCACGCGGGCCGGCAAGGTCCACATAACGCGCGATCAATGCGGCGGTGTGGCGAATCGGCGCAGAAAAGATCAGCACGTCTGCACGCTGCGCCAAGGTGGCCTCGTCCATGTCGCCGTCACCGGCCGGATCGAAGCCGATCACCTCCAGCCCCAGGCGCGTGCGCAAAAACTGCGCCAGCCAGCGTCCGTAGGCACCGGCGATGCCGACGATGCCGACCACCGGCTGCGCCATCATGCCAATCGCTCGAGCGCAAAACGCGGGGCAGCCGCGAGTGCGGCCGGTGCGGCGGCCAGCACATCGAACTCCTCGATGCCTGCATCCAATGTGGCTTCCAGTGCACCATGCACGCCGCTGAGCGCATGCCCCACCGCCTGCTCGAACGGCATATCGCGCAGCAGGAAACCGATCAGCAAGGCCATCAGCACATCGCCGGTGCCGGCCACATCCACCGGCAGATGCGGCGTGGCCCAGCGATACACCGCCGTGTTGCTGACCGCCAGGGTCACCAGCTCACCTGCCGCACCGGCCACGCTGTGCGCAAGCACCCACTGCGGACCGCGCGCCAGCAATGCGCGCGCGGCAACGACGGCATCGTCCTGCTCCAGACTCGGCAAACCGGTCAGTCGCCCAAGCTCGAACGCATTCGGCGTCACCAGCCAGGCATGCGGCAACAGCCGCTCGGCGAACACGCGCTCCAGTCCGGGTTCGACATACGGGCCGGTGTGCGTGTCGCCGATCACCGGATCCAGGCAATAACGCAGTTGCGGGGCCTGCGGCAGGGTCTGCTCCAGCCAGTCGGCAAACGCCTCGCCATTGGCCAGGCTGCCGAAATAGCCGGAGACCAGCATGCGCGCACGCTGCGGCAGGCCGCGCTCGCTCGCCCCCAGCAGCAGGTCGGCCAACCAGTCGGCCGGCAGGATGCGGCCGCGCAAGGTGGCGTAGAACGGCGCATTGCTCAGCAGCGTGGTCGGCACTTCCGCCACCCGCAGGCCAAGCGCACGCAGCGGTGGCACCGCCGCGCTGTTGCCGGCATGGCCGTAGACCAGTTGCGACTGGACCGAGATCACATCAATCGGCGAAGGACCATCCGGACGCTGGCGGCGGCCGTGGACCAGATGACTGTCGGGGGCATTGTTCATCGCAGCATTTTACGCCAGCGCCACGGCGCCCACCGTCGATCGATGCGACCGTCGTCCGCTCGCCGCAACGCCTACCGTCGCCAAGCCAGTTCTCGCCAGGCCGGTCCGTGCGCTGGCAGCAGTCGATATCGCCTCCGACCTGCGCAGGCTCCTGCCGCAAGAACGCAAATGCCGGCCCCGGGGCCGGCATTCGTCTGGAGGACCTCGCTCAGTCATTCAACTTTCCGGACATTCGGGAGCATTCATCCGCTCCCGCACATCCCGAATCGCCAAAATGGCGCACCGCTCCGGCCACACCGCTCTTACGATTCCCCAATCCCGATTCCCGATTCCCAGCCTCAGGACGTCATCCGATCCCAGAAGCCCTTGACGCCATCGATGAAGGTGGCCGACTTGGGCGAATGCTTGCGTGCATCCTCGCCGGTGAACGTGGCTTCGAACTGCTGCAGCAACTCGCGCTGGTCGGCGGTCAGGTTCACCGGCGTTTCGACCACCACGCGGCAATACAGATCGCCTTCGCTGCGACTGCGCACCGAGCGCACGCCCTTTCCACGCAACCGGAACAGCTTGCCGGTCTGGGTTTCGGCCGGAATGCGGATTTCCGCCTCCCCGCCCAGGGTGGCCACGCGCACGGTGTCGCCCAGCGCCGCCTGCGAAATACGGATCGGCACTTCGCAATGCAGGTCATCGCCGTCGCGCTGGAAGATCGCATGCTCGCGCACGCGCACTTCCACATACAGATCGCCCGGCGGCGTGCCGGCCGGGCCGGCTTCGCCTTCGCCGGCCAGACGGATGCGGTCGCCGGTATCCACGCCGGCAGGCACCTTGATCGACAGCACCTTGTCTTCTTCCACGCGACCGGCGCCGTGGCAGGTCTTGCACGGATTCTGGATCAGCGTGCCGCGCCCGTCGCAATGCGGGCAGCTCTGCTGCATGGCGAAGATGCCGCGCTGGATGCGGACCTGGCCGCGTCCGTGGCAGGTCCCGCACACTTCCACCTTGCCGTCTTCCGAACCACTGCCATGGCAGGGCTCGCACTCGATCAGGGTCGGGATCTCGATGCGGCGTTCGATGCCGGCAACGGCTTCTTCCAGATCCAGTTCCAATACGTAACCGACGTCGGCACCACGTCGCGCAGCGCGCGGACCGGCGGCGCCACCGCCGAAAATATTGCCGAAGATATCGCCAAAGATATCCCCCATGTCCGGGCCACCCGGCCCACCACCACCGCCCATGCCGTGCTCGAACGCAGCGTGGCCATGCGCATCGTAGGCGCGGCGCTTGTTGCCGTCCGACAACACCTCATAGGCTTCCTTGCACTCCTTGAACATCGCTTCGGCAGCAGCGTCGCCGGGATTGCGGTCCGGGTGGTGCTTCATCGCACAGCGCCGATACGCCTTCTTCAGCTCCTCGTCGCTGGCGCCACGGGCAACGCCCAGCACTTCGTAGTAATCGCGTTTGCTCATAAGCCGGTATTGGGGATTCGTGATTTGAGATTCGTTGAAACGCAAAAGCGGACAGCGTGTGCTGGTCCGCCTTGGCGACGCGACGCGTAAAGGATATCGGGATGAGGATCGGCACGTTTACCGGCTGCCAATCCCCACTCCCGACTCCCAAATCACGGCTTACTTCTTGTCGTCCTTGACTTCGGTGAACTCGGCGTCCACCACGTCGTCGGCGGCCTTGGAGGCCTGCGCGTTGCCGCTGGCCGCATCGGCGTTGCCGCCCTGCTCTGCCGCGGCAGCTGCGGCGTACAGCGACTGGCCGGCTTCTTCCAGGGTCTTGCTGCGGGCCTCGATCTGCGCCTTGTCGTCGCTCTTCATGGCGGTTTCCAGATCCGACAGCGCCGCTTCCACCTTGCCGATCACATCGCCACCGACCTTGCTGCCATGCTCGGTGATCGCGGTGCGGGTGGCGTGGATCAGGCCATCGGCCTGGTTGCGGGCCTGCACCAGTTCCTGGAACTTCTTGTCTTCCTCGCGGTTGGCTTCCGCATCGGCGACCATGCGCTGGATCTCTTCGTCCGACAGGCCCGAACCGGCCTTGATCTCGACCTTCTGTTCCTTGTTGGTCTTCTTGTCCTTGGCCGACACGTGCAGGATGCCGTTGGCGTCGATGTCGAAGGACACTTCCACCTGCGGCATGCCGCGCGGGGCCGGCTCGATGCCGGACAGGTCGAACTTGGCCAGCGACTTGTTGAAGCGGGCCTGCTCGCGCTCACCCTGCAACACATGCACGGTCACGGCCGACTGGTTGTCCTCGGCGGTGGAGAAGGTCTGCGAGGCCTTGGTCGGGATGGTGGTGTTCTTTTCGATGATCTTGGTGAACACGCCGCCCATGGTTTCGATACCCAGCGACAGCGGGGTCACGTCCAGCAGCAACACGTCCTTGACGTCGCCGGCCAGCACGCCGCCCTGGATCGCAGCGCCCACGGCCACGGCTTCGTCCGGGTTGACGTCCTTGCGCGGTTCCTTGCCGAAGAAATCGGCAACCGCCTGCTGCACCTTCGGCATGCGGGTCTGACCGCCGACCAGGATCACTTCGTTGATGTCGCTGGCGCGCAGGCCGGCATCGTTCAACGCGGTGCGGCACGGCTCGATCGACTTCTTGACCAGGTCCTCCACCAGCGCTTCGAGCTTGGCACGGGTCAACTTGATGTTGAGGTGCTTCGGGCCAGAGGCATCGGCGGTGACGTACGGCAGGTTCACTTCGGTCTGCTGGCTGGTCGACAGCTCGATCTTGGCGCGCTCTGCGGCGTCCTTCAGGCGCTGCAGCGCCAACGGATCCTTGCGCAGATCGATGCCCTGGTCCTTGTTGAATTCGTCGACCAGATACTCGATGACGCGGTTGTCGAAGTCTTCGCCGCCGAGGAAGGTGTCGCCATTGGTGGCCAGCACTTCGAACTGCTTTTCGCCGTCGACTTCGGCGATTTCGATGATCGACACGTCGAAGGTGCCGCCGCCCAGGTCGTACACGGCGATCTTGCGGTCGCCGCCGTTCTTGTCCAGGCCATAGGCCAGGGCTGCAGCGGTCGGCTCGTTGATGATGCGCTTGACGTCCAGACCGGCGATGCGGCCGGCGTCCTTGGTAGCCTGACGCTGGCTGTCGTTGAAGTAGGCCGGCACCGTGATCACGGCCTCGGTGACCTTCTCGCCCAGGAAGTCCTCGGCGGTCTTCTTCATCTTTTCCAGCACGCGGGCGGAGATTTCCTGCGGCGCCATGCGCTTGCCATCGCTGGTCTGCACCCAGGCATCGCCATTGTCGTGGGCGAGGATGCCGTACGGCACGTGCGAGATGTCCTTCTGCACTTCGGCGTCGGTGAACTTGCGGCCGATCAGGCGCTTCACCGCGTAGAAGGTGTTCTTGGGGTTGGTCACTGCCTGGCGCTTGGCCGAGGCACCGACCAGGACTTCGCCGTCCTTGGTGTAGGCGACGATCGAAGGCGTGGTGCGATCGCCCTCGGAATTTTCGATGACGCGGGCCTTGCCGCCGTCCATGATCGACACGCACGAGTTCGTGGTGCCGAGGTCAATACCAATGATCTTGCCCATGGATACGCTCCTGATGATTCTTTAGCTGTGTCCGGCGACGCCGGGTCTGGCTGAGATGTGGGGGTGGTGCGCAGGTGTTCAAGCCACCTGCACGAATCTGCGTTTCGCGCATGCGCCCGGCAGTTCAGCCGGGCGCCACGGTTCAGTCGTGCTTGGCCACGACCACCAGGGCCGGGCGCAGCAGACGCTCGTTGAGCAGATAGCCTTTCTGGAACACCTGCACCACGTGGCCCGGGGCGATGCCCTCGGCCTCGCCCTGGCTGATGGCCTGGTGCTGGTCCGGGTTGAACGGCTGGCCGACCGGATCGAGCAGGGTCAGGCCGTTGTCGGCCGCAACCTTGAGCAGCTGCTTGTAGGTCATGTCCAGGCCATCGCGCAGCGGGCTGGGCTCGGTGCCGGCCGCGGTCAGGCCGGCGTCCAGGCTGTCGAACACCGGCAGCAGCTCGCCCAGCAGCTTTTCGTTGGCGAACTTGCGCGCGTTCTCGACATCGCGGGCAATGCGCTTGCGCTGGTTCTCCAGATCGGCACGCTCGCGCAGGGCATCGGCCTTGACCAGCGCGATCTCGCTGCGCAGCGATTCGATCTCGGCCTTGAGCGGATCGGTCTCGGGTGGGTTCTGGGACAGGTCTTCGGAGTCGAATTCGGGGTGGTCTTGGTTCATGTGCAGTTCCCGGGCAAGCGGAACGCCCGCCCCAACGTCACCCCGTATGTGGGCGCGCACGCGCGTTTCAAGCAAAATGATCGTCTCGATCGTTGCCGCTTATCGCGTGCCGGGCGGTTCCATCGCCGCACCCAGCACCTGGGCGGCGGTCTGCACCAGCGGAATCACCCGGTCGTAGGCCATGCGTTTGGGCCCGATCACGCCCAGCACGCCCAGCACCTGGCCATTGGCGGCGTACGGCGCGGTGACCAGCGAGACGTCGTCCAGCGACACCATGCCGGTCTCCTCGCCGATGAAGATGCGCACGCCCGGCGCCTGGATGGTGCGTTCGAGCAGCTGCAGGATCTCGCGCTTGCTGGCGAAGGCCTCGAACAGCTCGCGCAGCCGGTCCAGGTCCGACAGGTCCTGCACGCCCATCAGGCGGGTCTGCCCGGCCATCACCATGTCGTCGGCATCGGCCGGCACCAGCGCCTCGCTGGCCAGGTCCACGCTGTGCGCCAGCAACTGCTCCATCTCGTTCTTGGCCAGGCGCAACTCGCGCAACAGGCTGGCGCGGATATCCGCCAGCGCGCGCCCGGCAAATTGCGCATTGAGGTAATTGGCCACCCGCTCCAGCTCGGCCGGCTCGTAGGCCCGGCGCGGCTCGATCACCCGGTTCTGCACCTCGTTGTCGGCAAACACCAGGATCGCCAGCACCCGCCGGGCGTCCAGCGCCACGAAGTCGATGTGCCGGAACGCGAACTGCTCGCGCCGCGGCGCGCTGACCACGCCGACGAAATGGCTCATCGCCGACAGCATCTGCGAGGCACTGCCCAGCAGCGACTGGGTGCCGTTGCCGCTGGCAAGCTCCGCGCGCAGGCGCCGCACCTCCTCCTCGCCCGGTGGCTGCATCTGCACCAGACTGTCGACGAACACCCGGTACCCGTGCGCGGTGGGCACCCGCCCGGCCGATGTGTGCGGAGAGCTGAGCAGCCCCACATCCTCCAGGTCGGCCAGGATGTTGCGGATGGTGGCCGGGCTGACGTCCAGCCCTGCGTGCTGGGCCAGCGTCTTGGAGCCCACCGGCTCGCCGTCGCGGATATAGCGGGCAATCAGCGTCCGCAGCAGCTGGCGAGCGCGGGGGTCGAGCGTTGGGGACTGTGACGCGCGCATGGGATCATCCGGTGAGACTGGGCATAGATAATGTCTGGCCCTGCGGTTGGCAAGCGTCTTATTCCCTGCCCGCCGCTCCCACCCTAAGCTTCCCCAAAGCGTTCACACTCGACCCCATGCTCAGACACCTCTCCATCAAGGATTTCGCCGTCGTCCGCGCCACCGAACTGGAATTCGGGCCGGGCATGACCGTGGTTTCCGGCGAAACCGGCGCCGGCAAGTCGCTGATGGTGGACGCCCTGGGCTTTCTGTCCGGGCTGCGCGCCGACAGCGGCGTGGTCCGCCACGGCGCCGACCGCGCCGAACTGTCGGCCGAATTCCAGCTGCCGGCCCAGCACCCGGGCCTGACCTGGCTGTCGGACAACGAACTCGACGACGATGCGCAGTGCCAGCTGCGCCGGGTCATCCGTGCCGATGGCGGCTCGCGTGCCTGGATCAACGGCCGCCCGGTGACCTCCTCGCAACTGGCGGAACTGGCTTCGCGGCTGGTGGAGATCCATGGCCAGCACGAACACCAGGCCCTGATGGCCCGCCACAGCCAGCTCGCCCTGCTCGACGCCTATGCCCGCAACGGCGCGCAGCGCGAGCAGGTGCGCCAGGCCAGCCAGCGCTGGCAGGCCCTGCTGGACGAGCGCGACGCGCTGTCCGCGCAAGGCGATGTCTCCGACCGCATCGGCTTTCTGGAACACCAGCTCGGCGAACTGGAACGCGAGGACCTGGACCCGGCCGCGATCGCCGCGCTGGACGTCAATCACCGCCGCCAGGCGCATGCCACCGCCTTGATCGGCGCCTGCGACAGCGTGGCCCTGCAGCTCAATGGCGACGACGGCGCCTGCGCGCTGGGCCTGCTGCAGGACAGCCGCCACGACCTGGCGCGCGTGGCCGAGCACGAGCCACGCCTGGGCGAGGTCGATGCGCTGTTGGACAGCGCGGTCATCCAGATCGAAGAGGCGCTGGCCCTGCTCGACCGCGTGCGCGACGACCTGGAGGCCGACCCGGCCCAGTTCGAGGCGATGGAGCGCCGGCTCGGCCGCCTGCACGATCTGGCGCGCAAGCATCGCGTCACCCCGGACGAACTGGCCGCCCAGCGCGAGCGCATGAGCCTGGAAGTGGAAAGCCTGCGCGGCGCCGACGAGCGCCTGCAGCAGCTGGACAAGTACATCGAGGCGGCAATCGGCGTCTGGCGCGGTGCAGCCAGCACCCTCAGCGCCAGCCGCACGGCCGCCGCCGAGGCCCTGTCGGCCGCCACCACCACGCTGATTGGCGAGCTGGGCATGGGCGGTGGGCAGTTCCTGATCCAGCTGCAGCCGCAGGACACCCTGCGCCCGGATCCCAATGGCGCCGAGCGGGTGGAATTCCTGGTCGCGGCCAATGCCGGGCAACCGCCCCGCGCATTGCGCAAGGTCGCCTCCGGCGGCGAGCTGTCGCGGATTTCACTGGCCATCGAGGTCGCCGCCCTCGGGCTGGACAGCGTGCCGACCATGGTCTTCGACGAGGTCGATTCCGGCATCGGCGGCGCGGTGGCGGACATCGTCGGGCAGAAGCTGCGCGCCCTGGGCGAAGAGCGCCAGGTGCTGTGCGTGACCCACTTGCCGCAGGTGGCCGCCAAGGGCCATGCGCACTATCGGGTCAGCAAGGCGCCGGTGGACGGCATGACCCAGAGCGCGGTCGAACTGCTCGGCCCGCAGGCCCGCCAGGAAGAGCTGGCGCGCATGCTGGGCGGGGTGGAAGTCAGCAAGGAAGCCCGCGCGGCGGCACGCAAGCTGCTGCAGAGCGCCTGAGCCGACCGGCGTGGCGCCGGCAGAGCTCGGGGTGGCCGGGCAGCCGATGGCTGCAAACGCACAAGGCGGCCGAAGCCGCCTTGTCGTTGCCGCAATGCCGCTGGCTTGCCGTCAGCGCGGGCGCTTCTTGCGCACGTACAGCACCAGCGAGTGCTCTTCCAGCTCGTAGCCATGCTGGGCGGCGATCTGGCGCTGCAAGGCCTCGATCTCTTCGCTCTCGAACTCGATCACGTGGCCGGTGTCCACGTCCACCATATGGTCGTGATGGCCGCCGCGATCCAGCTCATAGACCGCCTGGCCGCCTTCGAAATTGTGCTTCAGCACCAGGCCGGCAGCCTCGAACTGGGTCAGCACCCGATACACCGTGGCCAGACCGATTTCGTCGCCATGATCGAGCAGCTGCCGATAGATGTCTTCTGCGCTGAGGTGGTGCTGGTTGCTCTTCTGCTCGAGCAATTCCAGGATCCGCATCCGCGGATGGGTCACCTTGAGCCCGACTTTGCGCAGGTCGTGGGTTTCCATATGTTCTCCGTTCATTGGCGATTTAGCGCCAGCTGCCATCAAACGGGTCGCGGCGACCGGCGGGAGTGTATCATCGGCGTGATTTCCTCAGCACTTAATCCCCGATGCGTAATCTCCTGCTGGTCGCCGCCGTTGCTCTTTCCACCGCTGGCTGCGGCATCATCTACAAGCAGCCGATCTACCAGGGCAATCTGATCAAACAGAATGCCGTGGAGCAACTGCAGGTAGGCCAGAGCAAGCAGCAGGTCAGCGCGTTGCTGGGTACCCCCTCGATTCCCGACCCGTTCCATTCGCAGCGCTGGGACTACACCTCCACCCAGCGCGTGGACCGTCTGGCGCGTACCGAGATCAAGAACTTCACCGTGTTCTTCGAAAACGAGCAGGTCGTGCGCTGGGAAGGCGATTATTTCCCGTCGCAGGACGAGCAGCTGGCCAAGTCGGCACCCAAGCAGTTCGGCCGCAATCTGGCCCGCGACAAGAAGAAGCAGCGCGGCCGTTGATGCGCCTGCTCGGCGGTCTTGCGGTCGCCCGAGTGTTTGTCAAATCAGAAACGCATCCTTTTGAATGGATGCGTTTTTTATTTGCCTGGTCGAAACGACGTGGTTGCTCGCGGACGACGGTGCTGAGCCAGCTGTCGATAGCTGGGGCTTTCAGTCAGATGTTTTGCATCACCCTGCGCCGGTCCAGGCCACCGGGTGCGTTCACGCCGCTGACCTGCCACCGGAACAGTTCGCTATCACGCGCACACGCACCGCGGCACTGGCAAGCCGCTACTTGCTGGGACCGGCTTTTTTGCTCGGTCCGGCACGGCGACGCCGCGCGTCCTTCGGATCCAGCAGCAGCGGCCTGAGCAGTTCGACCCGATCGCCGTCGCGCAGCACTTGATCCGCTCGCGCAATCAGCCCATGGATCGCCTGCGCCGCTGGTGGTCGGTTCGGCGCCAGACCGGACGCGGCAATCGCCTCGGCCACGGTGGCGCCCTCGGCCAGGTCCAGCGACACCGAACTGTAGCGGTCCGGCCAGGCCAGCACGACGTCGACGCGCATGCTCAGGTGTCGCCGCGATCGGCGACCCGCACGAAATCGTTGACCATGCGGTCGGCCAGGCCTTGAAAGCCCAGCGCCAGCGCCGGACCCAACAGCCGCGAGCTGGTTTCCACTTCCAGGGTCAGGCTGACCTTGCAGGCGTTCTCGCCCAGCGACTGGAATTCCCACAGGCCTTCCAGCCGCTTGAACGGCCCGTCGCGCAGATGCATGACGATGCGCTCGGGGCGCTCGAGCATGTTTTCGGTGGTGAACCAGGTGCGGAACGATCCCAGCCCCAGATCCAGCCGCGCAACGATGTGCGCCTGGTCCTGTTCAAGCACCTGCGCAGCATCGCACCAGCCGAAACGGCGCGGATAGGCGGCAACATCATTGACCAGGTCGAACATGCGGGTGGCGCTGTGTTCGACCAGGGCGCTGCGACGGATGGTAGGCATTCGCTAACTTGTGAAAGACAGAAGATCGTTTGATGACGCCGAATCGGCGACAATAGCGGCATGAGCAAGAAACCAGCCAAGGATAAAGCAAACGGCGCGACGGCCACGAAAACCATCGCGCTGAACAAGCGTGCGCGCTACGAATACCACCTGGAAGAGCGCTACGAAGCCGGCTTGGCGCTGCAGGGCTGGGAAGTCAAGGCGATCCGCGCCGGTCGCGCCAACATCATCGACGGCTACGCCTACGTGCGTTCAGGCGAGATCTTCCTGATCGGCGCGCAGATCACCCCGCTGATCCAGGCCTCCAGCCACACCGTGCCGGTGGAACGCCGCGACCGCAAGCTGCTGCTGCACCGCCGGGAGATCGACAAGGTGTTGAGCAGCGTCGAACGCGACGGCTACACCCTGGTGCCCACCGCGCTGTACTGGAGCAACAACAAGGTCAAGCTGGAAATCGCACTGGCCAAGGGCAAGCAGAACCACGACAAGCGCGACGCCGCCAAGGACCGCGACTGGCAGCGCGACAAGCAGCGCGTGATGCGGCGGCATAACCGCGACGCGTGAGTGGGGAATCGGGAATGGAGAATTGCAAGACCTGGGCAGGCTCACTGCGTTGATCTCAGCTGCGTTGACCTCACGTTAGTTAAAGATGCGGGCATTGCTGGATCCGTGAGAAGCATCGCGCTTTTACGATTCCCGATTCCCCACTCCCGATTCCTCACGTCGCCCCAAGCATCCGCATCAAATTCGGCACCCCCCTGCCCTGCACATAGCGATCGCGCTGCAGGTCGGTGCAGGTATCCAGCATCAGTTGCTTGACCCGGTCCGGGAAGCCGATGAACTCGCGGCGTGCGGAGAGGAATCCGGCCAGCACGCCGGAGACGTGCGGTGCGGCCATGCTGGTGCCGCTCATCTCCACCATCAGGCTCGCCGGGTCGTTCGGGTCGAAGTCGTAATAGGCCGACAGGATCTTTTCGCCCGGCGCCACGACGTCCGGCTTGCCTCGACCATCGGCGGTCGGTCCGCGCGAGGAAAAATACGACACGCCGTAGTTGTGCGGGCTGCTCTTGTGCACCGAGCCCACCACGATGGCGTCTTCCAGATTGCCCGGGTCGCTGATCGACAGATCCATGTTGGCCGGATACGCATCGCCGTCGTTGCCCATCAACCACGCCAGGCCCTCGTTGCCGGCGGCCACCACCACCAGCACGCCTTGCCGCCATAGCCGCCGCAGCTCGTTGCACAGCGGCGTAAAACCGCAGCCATAGCTCTCCGGATCGAAGTAACCGCCAAGGCTCAGATTGACGCCGTGGATGACCAGCTCGCCGGCGCGCTCGTTGATTGCCGCCACCTGCTGCACCGCCTTGATCATCCACGAATCGCGGCCGTTGCCGGCATCGTCCAGCACCTTGAAACCGTAGAGCTGGGTGTCCGGCGCCATGCCGGCGAACTCCAGCGGCTTGCCCGGGTTGCCCTGCGCGTCGGCAATCACCGCGCGGCTCTGGCCGGCGATGATCCCGGCGATATGCGTGCCGTGCCCGTGCCGATCCAGCCGGGCGAAGGCATCGCCGTCAGCGCGTGTCAGTCGCTTGGCTGCGCCGCGGCGCGTGCAATCCCATTGCGCCACCACCGTGTCGCGCTCCCCCTTTGCGAAGAAATGCGGATGACTGGCCGCGATACCGGTGTCCAGCACTGCCCAGCCGATCTGCTGGCCGCGTGCGCGATACGCAGTGCGCGCCGCATCGGCATGCAGGACGTTGCCGGACACGTTGATCAACGCGCGCTTGCCGGCATCGCGCCACATGCGCCGGAATCCCAGTGCCCGGTAGCGGTCCTGCAGCGATTCGATCTCGAACCGCGTCAGCCGTGCCGACACAAACCGCTGCAGGCCATCTTCCAGCGCGATCGCCTCGTCCAGCGCTTCGCCGCTCAAGCCGGTGGTGCCTGCAGCGGCCTGGCGCAGTTGCGCCAGCAGCAGCGCACGCGTGCCGGCCGGATCGTCGCCCGACACCCGCCGATCCAGCTCGATGAGCACCTCGTGCCGGTACTCGGCGCCATGCGCTTCCAGTTGCTCGCTGAGATCCTTGATCAGCACGGCATTGGACACCGGTTGATCGAAACCGACGCCCACCGCCTCGCGCACCGCCGCACGCACCTGCGGGATCGACAGGTAGCCCGAACCCGAATGCGCGTTGTGCTGCCAGTCCGGGTTCAAGCGCGCGCCTGAGAGGTTTTCGAACCGTCCCTTGGCATTGGCGATGTCGTCGCTGAGATCCGGATCCAGCGCGATCGGGTCGCGCGTATCGGCGACGTTGATCCAGCGCCGCACGCACGGAGGAAACGGCAGCTTGCGCGTGCCGGTCCAGCGCTTGAACATGCTGCGCACCTGCGGCAGGCCCAGGGGCGAGCCCAACGTCAGGAACAGGCTGACCTCGCACTCGGCAGCCTGGAGCTGACGCAGCACGTCGAAGGCGATCATCGACCCCTGGCTGTGCGCGACCACCACAAACGGCCCGCCCCCCGAGCGCAGGCGCTGCACCAGGCTGTCGCGCATCAACGCTGCACGCTCGGGCACGAAGAACAAATCGTGCACGTCCTGCAGCAGTGCGGCGGAGATCAGCCGCAGCAGCACCCGGTTGATTGCATCGATCGGACCTTTGGCCTGCACCTCGCCGGCTGCCGGCATGGCGGGCGCGGCGTCCAGCTCGTCCAGCAACCGATGCAGATCGCTGCGCTCCTGCTCGCTCTGCGCCAGGGCGTCGGCGAGCAGATGCAGGTCCTGCTCGCCTGGCACCAGCCCGAGCGTGCTCAGGGCGCGCTGCACGCTCTGATTGAGTGCCGGGCCGACATCGCGCGCATCGCAATTGCCGGGTTCGGCAACCGGATAGCGCTCGCGATTGACCCAATACGCCAGGCGCGTGCGCTCGCCCATCGGCCGCCCGAACAAGGCCTTGTCCCACTGACAGCGCAACACCTCGGCCGGCGGCTTGTTACCGATGCCATGGATGTAGATCACCGTGCGCGCCTTGCCCTGCACGCGTGTCAGCGTGGTGTCCTGCGCCTGCTGCTGCGGGGCCGTGGCTGCGCGCCGAGGCTTGGCTGCATCGACACCTGGTGCGCGCTTGCGGGGGACGCTACGTGCCTGCCGCGAACGGGGGGGCTTGCCTGTCGCCATCGCTTCTCTCCTTGATTACCAGACCATTCCGTCCGATAGGACTGAAGCCACTGTAAGCGCCGCACGTCTCACCACTTGTGACAGGGCGCCCCGATCCCTACACTGATCAGGTCAGCGTTTTGATGCTTTCCCCGGGGGTGCACTGGTTTCGACGGGGGTCGCGAAGTCGCTTGGCGCATGCCGAGGGGGCAGCTTTCCTCGTTAATCCAGCAGCAAACTTTTAGTTGCCAACGATGACAACTACGGTTCGGACTTCGCTATCGCCGCTTAATTGGCTTTAGTTGTAGTTCTACAGCCGCCTAAGGCGAACCCCCGAACCTACTTGTGCCCGTGCTCGTAGGTGTAGGGTCATTATCACGGAACCATCGGTAGTGGCTGCCTGTCAGCTACCGGTTAGATAAAGCAGGCTGGTTTCCAGGTGCGCTTTGCCAACCGTGCTGCCTGGGAATGAGATCTAACGGAGGGCTAAGCATGTAGTGCTGGGGATGGAGTGCTTCCGGACGGCGGTTCGATTCCGCCCACCTCCACCAATGAGCGGACCGATGAGGTCCTGGAAAGGCCGGGAACCCCCGTAAAACAAGGGTTCTCGGCTTTTTTTTCATGTGCGATGCAGTGCGTACGTGAACGTATCAGGCCCTGCGACGGTGGGGGTACATATTGGGGTATCTCGCCACTCGGCTGACCTTGATACCCCCAATGCCCCTGACCGACCTCGCAATACGCCGCGCCAAGCCCGCCGACCGACCGCAGAAGCTCTCAGACGGCGGCGGCCTGATCTGATGGTCGCAGTGAACGGTGGGCGCTACTGGCGCTGGAAGTACCGGTTCGCAGGCAAAGAGAAGCTGTTGGCCGTGGGTGTCTATCCCGAGGTTCCACTGGCTCTCGCTCGGCAGCGCCGCGATGAGGCTCGCCAGCTGCTGGCCCAGGGTATCGACCCGGGCGAGCACAAGAAAGCTGCCGCCGCTGCGCTAAAGCCGAGACCTGAGCGCCATCTGCCGGCAGTGACGGACCCGATGAGCTGGGACCGCTCCTGCGCGCCATGGATGGCTACAAGGGCAGCCACCCATCTTCAGCAGAGGAACAGGTAGGTACACATCGGCCCCACCTGCCTCGTTACTCCGAACCCTTGCGAGGACTTCTGTACCCCTCGACCGGCTCGCAACAGGCACCATTCGTCCCGATCGGTGTTCTGGCCGACGACCGGGCTGAGCCAGTTCATACCGATAAGCAATTCCGGCAGAGTCACGCCTTCGGTAGCGATGACGCTCGGCTCTTGGGAACGCCGGAGTGCGACACCTCGCCCACCAGCCTATTCAAGCGCCACGCAAGATGAGCTGCCAACGGCCCGCGTCCAGCGAATGAACATACAGTCTTACGGCGTTGCGCAAACTGTGTAGATGTTGATGATGGCCGGCCCGTTGACGTACCCGTAGGTGCGCCAGCCGTTGCCGTTGGGATAACTTCCAACTGGCGAGAATCGACCAGCATTCATGTCTGAATATCGGCCCAGCTCAGGGACGCCGCCGCGGAATACAATTTGGTTCGGCTCGCTGGTGTTCCACCCGCCAGAGATCGGCGTGAACCCGGCCGGGCACTGTGGGGTGGCATCAACCGACTGGCCTCCGGCCGTGCGGGTGTACGCCTCGACAACGGTCTGGTATGTCGCGGCGTGGGCAGATGAAACAGCCAGCAGTGAAGCCGCAGCTATCAAAGATGCAATACGAGATTTCATAACAGCTCCATGTCTTAGGGGCGCCGGCGTGAGCTTGCACAAAGCTTCGCGGATTGAGCTGCCATCTTGGCACCGCTACCGGCTTCACTAGCTTCCCCCGGAAGTCCAACGCGACGTGTCAGGAAAATCCGAATTTGGTATCAGTAGATCACTGGCTCTAGCATCGGCTCAACACCATTGCAAGCTGACCTACGCAACGAACGAACGCGCCACCGTTCCACCGCCCGCGGATGCATTAGAGTGCCTTGCCACACGACGTGGCTCAGAAATCAAGAAAAGGAGCCTCAGATGTCATTGCTAAAAATCGCTTTTTCACTATCTCTGCTAGCAGCCTCTGTTGCAGCAACTGCAGGAGGTCCAGGCTCTCGCTACTTGCAACTTCCTGGTGATGTTCGTGTCAGCCCCGGGACTACCGCCCTACTTTCAAGCACCATCCAACTTCCGGCTGCAGGGTGGGTCTACGTTCAATCTGACGGGCGCTACTTCCCCAATGGCAAGTCCGCGGCGAATGCATACATCACAATCGACGGCGCAACGGTCTCCAATGACAGCTACATAGATTGGCGCCAGTCGAATGCTGCACAGCAGCACTCATTTAATGTCGTAGGTGCGCAATACCTGCAAGCTGGCAACCATACAGTCACGCTGCACGGCTCAGCGGTCGGTGCCCCAGTCTTCTTCGGAGCAGCTTCAAATCTTTCGGTTCTAGCAACTGGAGCCACAAGCGTTACTAACTCGTCATTACCTGCGGATACTGCGCAACTCAACTTCAACACGTCTGGCACCTCGGAAGGCACACCTCTCCAAGCCGATGATCGCGCCACTCTACTTTCAGCCTCTGCCGGCAATCAGCAGGGCCCCATCGTTGCAATGGGATCCGCACGGGCCTACGTCTTTGGGGCGTATGGGGACGGTATGATGGGCCTGCTCCTGAATAATCAAGAGCCGGGAATTGACTCGATGACATGGTCAATTAACGACCTTTTCAGCGGCGCAGAAACGCAGGCGCCATTTTTCTCACAGGGCTTCTTTGCGAATCCGCCCGCTCAGAGCACTGTTCAACTCGTGGCATCCGAGTCACCTTATTTTACGCCCCAAGACGGGCAGACCAACAATGTGGTTTACCGAGCAGGGGCAAATTCTCGCCTGGTCACCTTAGCTAATGGCTTCAGGGTCGCTGGAAGAGGACTGAACCCGTCCATTAATTACGCGGCACTTGGACCCTACAGGCGCTACGCGTATGTCTGCATTGGCACAAATGGCTATAACACTACTTGCCCCGCTTCGGGATCAGAAATTGTCTTAGGACAGGGCCAAGTTTGTGTTCCCGAGGGACACAATGGCACAGTGATGTTTTCGGCCAAAACTCGTGTCCAAGGCGACACGAATGATGCTGGCGGCTCAGTCTTCCTCTACTTAAAAATCGACGGGCAACAAATTGGGAGCCTAGGAACGCAGCAGTTGGGACCAAGACCCAACGCTGTTAGTACAAGAACCATTGGTGCGAGTTACCTCAGCGCTGAGGGAGCCGCACTCTCTACTGGCTGCCATACGGTGCAGGCCGTGGCTCAAGCTATTGGCGACTTTCGCAATATGTCGCTCAATGCTGACATGCCAGTCGTCTGGTTTGACTGACCTTATCGTTTCTCCAAAAGCGCGATAGGTTTGTTTGGCACTTGCAGCAGTAGCTGCCATTTCACTAGCCCCTACATAGCTTATGGCGCTTGAGTAACACTTAGCCGAGGTGCGCCGGCGCAAGCGAGAGCCTGCGCCGGCTTTAATCGTTTCAAACCGCGAGGCTCTAAGTAGGCAGCAAGCGGAGAAGACGTCCTAAAGACAAGCTCAGCTTTGTGGAGAGAAAATAGCCTCGATTGCACTCCACAAGGACACCAAGATCATCGTAATGTTGGGAAATGCACTGGGCATTGTCGGAGGTCTGGATGCCGAGCTCAAACTCTGTTTTCGAAGTCCACCGTTCCGTACAGCGCATCAACGCTCAATGACTCATTCAAAACGCTCTAAATAACCGCCTGCCTCAGTGAGTCCCACGCGAACACGGCGTTCGTGGATCGAAAAAAAGCAGAGTGATTTGTTCACCCCTAACTCGATCAGCCGGGGCATTTTGATAAGATTCAAGCGGCATACAAGTCATCAATTCCGAATAAATTTCCAGATCTACCAAAGCCACATGAGAGAGACCACGGTCATCCATATTAGGAAGAGGAGGCAGTTGCCGACTACAAGCGCTCCAGTATGAATAGGCACTTTGATGCATCACGGCCTGGCTTTCGAGATGGTGCTAAGGCCCCAGGAGTGCGCAGTTTTTTCAAATGCCATTACGTCGTTCGAGAACAGGTGCACGTAAGCAGACGTTAACCTGATGACTTCGCCTAACTCAAACGCCCTGCCGTCGAGATCAATCCCTGACAGCCCCCAGATAAACATCCTCGCACGTCATGCTGCCCCTCCTCGGGCTCCAACGTTGAGTGCAGCCCTAGACGACTGGGGGTATCAACTGGGGGTTGGGGGAACAAGGACCAAGTCCGAATTTGACCACAGATATATCAACAACTCGCGCAATATTATCGGTAGAGCCCACCTCCACCAAACAACGGTCCTAAGACGACCGACTAAGGCCGGGACTCCTCGATGCAGAGGGCTCCCGGCCTTTTTCATGGGCGATACCGAGACCGCCTGCTCCGAGGAACGCGTGACCTGCCGCCAACTGGCGCTGACAGGCTGCCGCGCCAGCCGTTGCCAGATGCGAACACAAGACAGGCCGAAAATTGCGCCGGTGCTGGTGCACGCGTCGAACGCCTGCGGCGTGCGCCTACCCTCCAGCGCGCGGGTCTTTCAGGCCTCCTCCCTACGCCCGCCGGGAACTTGCCACGCATCGGCCACGCGTGCGCCACGCGTGAGTGCACGCCGGCAGGATGCGTCAATTACTGACGTGGGCGGTCTGTTCGGTGCGCCCGGCAGGTCCGTCCGCGACGACGTTGACTGGCTCGTGTGCCGGTGCCGCATCGCCACGCAGTTGGTCGAAGAGCGCGAGCAGTTCGGTGGCTTCCTGTTGCAGCAGGACCAGGGCACTTTTGTTGGGTTCTTGCATGTCGCCTCCGTCCAAGACGCTCCCCAGCGTTGTCCAGGGCTGGAGCAAACCGCATGCCAGCCTGTCTGGTGCTGGCTTGGCCGATGCGACCATGCGCACCAGCACCTGCGCTCAGGCGGGTTCGAGCTGTCGTTGCGCTTCGGCGTGCATGGCCTCCAGCGTCACCATGCCGGCGACGCGAGCGGCCGCCATGGCGCTGCGGTGGTCGGGAAACGTGGCAGAAAGTGCGCTGCCTGCCCGGTCGCCGGCGCTTCCGGCACCGATCTGGGCGATCTGCCAGTCGGCAACCCAGCCGGGGCTCGGGCCATCGCCCCGGGCAGCGCGGCAGGTCAATTGATAGCTACCTAGAAAAATGACCAATCTGTTGCCCGGCTCGATGACGAGCGTAAAGCATATCGTCGTGCCGCCGCCGGAGCGACCTTGAGCCCGTCCCGCAGCTGACTGGCAAGCGAAGTGAAGCATAGGCACGCGACTTGCATCGGTCTCTACTAGACAATCAGTGTCGGGGAAACACGGTGTTGACCAAGAAAGCAAAACGCCACGCTGCCGGCGCCTTGTTGCTCGGCGGGATGATCTTCGTCCTGATCGGCATAGGCGGGTATTTGACCACGCAGCGTTCGCTGTCCGACGCCGGCTGGGTGACGCACACGCAGGAGGTGATCGCCAGCATCGACGAGATCCAGGCCGGAATGCTGTCGGCGGAGTCGTCGGTGCGCGGCTATGTCTTGACCGACAACGAAGCGTTTCTCGGGGTGTACGCCGATGCGATCGGGCGACTGCCCGAGCGCATCGTGCGGCTGGACGCCCTGGTGCAGGACAACCCGGTACAGCGGCGCCATGTCGTGGAGCTTGGACGCCTGGTGGACATTCGCCTGACGCAGATCGACGACCTGTTGCACAGCTACCGCAAGCAGGGCCTGGATGGGGCGCGCGCCTCGATCGCACGTGGCGTGTTCCAGACCTCGTCTTCGCTGCGCCGCCAGGTGCAGATCATGACGGAACTGGAGCGCCAGCAACTGGTGAAGCGCAATGACACCAACACGCGCAGTGCGCAGTGGGTGCTGTGGGTCACGGTGGTCGGGATTTTCAGCGGCTTGCTGGTGATGTTGCTGGCCTACCGGCTGCTGTCACGCGAACTGGAACGGCGCGTGCGGGCCGAGGACGCCGCCAGCACGACCAGCGAGCGCCTGATCGAATCGTTCGCCACACTTGAACGCACGTCGGCGGGGCTGGAGGCGCTGGCGCGTTACTCGGGGTTGCTGCAGAACTGCCGCGATGCCGAGGAAGCACTGGAAATCACCGCACGCACGATCGCGCCGCTGGTCCCGGGCGCGGCCGGTGCGGTCTATCTGCTGCGCGCCTCGCGCGATCGTGCCGAACAGGTGGTGGCCTGGGGCACGATGGCCGACGACGACAACGCCAGCATCGCGCCGGACACCTGCTGGGCCTTGCGCCGCGATCGCACGCATGTGGTGCAAGACGCCAGCCAGGGAATGCTCTGCCAGCACGTCGGCGCCAATCTTCCGGCGCACGCGAGCACCGTCTGCATCCCGTTATCGGCGCAGGGCACGCAGTTGGGGATGCTGGCGCTGCGCAGCGAGGATCCGCGCGACCTGGCCTCGTTGACCGTGGCCGAGGCAGCGGCCGAACAATTGTCGCTGGCGCTGCACAACCTGCGTCTGCGCGAAACGCTGCGGCAACAGTCCATCCGCGATCCGTTGACCGGACTGTATAACCGCCGGTATCTCGAAGAGGCGCTCAATCACGAACTGGCGCGCTGCACGCGACGGGTACAGCCCTTGTCGGTGCTGATGCTGGATGTGGACCACTTCAAGCAGTTCAACGACCTGCACGGCCACAGCGGCGGTGATCGCGTCCTGGCGGCGATCGGCGAATTCCTGCTGGCGCAGACGCGCGGCGAAGACATCTGCTGCCGCTACGGCGGCGAAGAGCTGACGATCATCCTGCCCGAAGTGGACCTGGCGACCGCCTGCCGGATGGCCGAGAAGCTGCGCGCCGGCATCGAGTCCCTGCAGGTCATGGCCGATGGCGTCTCGTTGCCGAAGGTCAGTGCATCGTTCGGCGCGGCCAGCTTTCCCGAGCATGCAGGCAACATGGCGCAGCTGCTGCGGCGCGCGGACGAAGCGCTGTACCGCGCCAAGCAGGCCGGGCGCAATCAGGTGGTCAGTGCCGGCGCGTCGGCCACGCGGTAAGCCACGCCGTTACCAGCATTGGGGCTGCGCCTGCAGCCCCACCTTCGCGCCGCCCGGGCCGGCTGCAATGCAGGCGGCTCGCCGGTTGGGCAGAGCAGCAGTCACGTGCAGCTCTACCCATCCTCATCGGTAGGAATCAGGCCGGCGCCCGCCAGCATGCCGTCCACACGGGTCCGCACATAGGCTGCGTCCTCGGCCGCGGCGCTGCTCAGCAGGGCCTGGGCACGCGCCTGGAAATCGAGGTAGTCAAAATCCGCGTCCTCATCGGCGGACAGCTGCGGCAGTTCGTCCTGCAGCGCATCCAGGCGCGTGTCGAGTTCTTCGCGTGTGGGCATGGCAGACTCCGACGACAAAGACGCTACGGTTGCGGCACGGCCGTCAAGGATGTGCGAAGCCCGGCCCGGCAACGCTTCATTTTCCTACCCGTTGCCGCGACGCGTGCACGCTCAACTTTCGCAAGGCTCCGCCGATAATGATGCCGACCCCTATAGAACCTTCCCTGTGATCCTCCACCTGCGGCGGGATTTCCGCCTCGGCATCGTCAAGACGCTGGGGCCGATCACCGCGCTGTTGCTTTGCCTTTATGCGGTGTACCTGGCCATCACCGGTCAGGCGCTGGCCTGCCTCATCACCGCCTCGCTCGGCATGTTTGCGATATGGCGGGGCTGGAGGATGCGCGATGCCGAACGCACTGGCGCTGGTGGCGTGTGGCTGGCCTCCATCAACGTCGGTGGCTGTCTCGTGGCCTGCTGGACCGGCGGCGATGGTGCCCTGCCCTGGCTGTTTCCGGTGCTGGCCACCAATTACTTCCTGTGCGGCCCGCAACGCGCGGTGCTGCTGAGCCTGCCGCTGCTGGCAGCACTCTTGCTGTTGCCTGGCCTGATCGTCAGCCCCGGCCAGGGCGTGTCGACGGTCGTGGTGACGGTGGTGACGCTGGCGGTGGGCTATGCGTTTTCGTTGCGCATGCAGGACGACCGCGTGCATCTGGAAGAACTGGCCTCGCTGGATGCGCTGACCGGCCTGCCCAACCGACGCATGCTCGAGCGTGCGCTCACCCACCAGATCGATCGGCGGCAGCCGCATGAACGGCTCAACAGCCTGATCATCCTGGATCTGGACCATTTCAAGGAGGTCAACGATCTGTACGGGCATGCCGCAGGCGATGCCGCGCTGTCGGATCTGGCCACCATCCTGCGTTTCGAAGTGCGCGAGCCGCATCAGGTGTTCCGCTTCGGCGGCGAAGAATTCGTGGTGTTGTTGCGTGCCGGTTCCTTGCAGGAACTGGAAGCGGCCACCGAACGCCTGCGCAAGGTGATCCGCAACGGTCTGCGCGGCCCGGGTGGCCGTATCACGGTATCGCTGGGCGCGGCGCGCCACGATGGCGAGACGCATTGGCAGGACTGGTTTTCGCGGGCCGATGCCGCGCTGTATCTGGCCAAGAACGGTGGCCGCGACAGCGTGCGGGTGGCCGACTGAGCGCAGGCCGTCGTCTCAGCGCCCGGGCAGCGGGCACACCGGCTCGGTGCTGAGATCCCGGCACCGCGTTGGCCAACAGCCGACAACGCGTCGGCGCCGCTTGTCGCAGGCCGGCGCAGCTGACAGCGGCTCACACGGCTGGCGAACAGCCATCAGGTCACACGGCAACCGGCGGGTACCGGTGATACTTGCCGATGGCGAGCACTGTCCGCACTCGCCCGCCGGCGGTCCATCAGGGAGTCAGCCGCGCCAGACGGTTACGTTTCCGAGTGAGACTGCGGGGCGACCTGACCGCCGCCCCGCATGCCTGCCTAGCGATCGAGCACTGCCACCGGTGCTGCAGGCGCCTGGTCCTGCTTCCAGCCGCCCAAGGCCTTGTACACACCGACCACACCGACATTGACCGCTGCTTCGGCCTGCGCCAATGCATCGTCGGCGGCCAACTGGGTGCGTTGTGCGTCCAGCAGGGTCAGGAAGTCTTCCGAGCCCTCGCGGTAGCGGATCTGCGCCAGTTGTTCGGCACGCCGCGCCGCATTGGCCTGCTCCACCACGATCGCCAGGCGCGCCTGCTGGCGGCCGTAGCCGATCAAGGCGTTCTCGGTGTCTTCCAGCGCCAGCAACACCGTCTGCTGGTATTGCGCCAGCGCGCCGTCGGCCTGCGCCTTGCTGGCACGCAGGCGTGCACGCACGGTGCCGAAGTCGAATGCCGCCCAGCTGATCGACGGGGTGATCGACCAGGCCTTGCCGCTGCCCTCGGTCAGCCTGGCCGCGTCGCCGGACAGGAAGCCGACAAAGCCGCTGACGCTGATGCGCGGAAACAGGTCGGCCGTGGCCACGCCGACCTGCGCCGTGGCCGCCGCCAGCCGACGTTCGGCGCTGCGCACGTCCGGGCGCTGACGCAGCAATCCGGCGGTATCGCCCAGCGGCAACGCACGTGCGAACGCGGGCGTGGTGCGCGCCACCAGGGTGGCATCCAGGGCATTGGGCGGCTGGCCGAGCAGCACCGCCAGGCGATGGCGGTACTGCGCTTCGGCGGTTTCCAGCAGCGGAATGTCCGCCTCGATCGCCTTCAACCGCGCCAGGCTGCTCTGCACATCCAGCTCGCTGCCCGCGCCCAGGTCCCAACGCGTCTGCGTCAGCCGCTGGGTGTCGTGCAGGTTGGTCAGCGTGCGCTTGGAGACCTCCAGCTGCTTCTGCGTGCCGCGCAACTCGAAGTAGTTGCGCGCCACTTCGGCAGCGACGGTGACCTGCACGTCAAGCAGGCCGGCCTGCTCGGCTTCCAGATCCGCGCGTGCCGCTTCGGAGGCGCGCCGCTGACGGCCGAACAGATCCAGCTCCCAGGCCGCATCCAGCCCCAGGGTGGTCTGCTCGGTGAGGAAGCGCTGGTTGCCGGCGACCACCTGCTGTTGCTCGCGGCGATCGAAGCTGCCCTGCGCGGTGATGTGCGGAGCCTGGTCGAGGCGACGCTCGACGAACACCGCACGCGCCTGCTTGACGCGCGACACGGCGATGCGCAGATCGTGATTGGCGAACAAGGCATCGCGCACCAACTGTTCCAGCACCGGGTCGTCGAACTGCGACCACCAGTTGCCGACCGGCGATTCGGCGCTGAAGGCCGCGTCCTGCGCGCCCTGCAAGGTCACCGCGGCCGGCGGGTCGGGCCGGTAATCCGGCCCGACCGCGCAACCGCTGAGCACCAGCGCGGCCAGTGCCACGCTCAGAAGGTTTCTTACCATGGCAACACTTCTCCCAGATGCGTGAAGCTGCCGGTGGCGCCGTGCGCGTCGAGCAGCGCCATCTGCACGCTGCTGTGCGCGCCCTGCTCTACCTCGATCTCGCCGCCACCGCCGTTCATGTCGGTTTTGACGTAGCCCGGATGCACGGTGTTGACCTTGATGGCGGTGTCGCGCAACTCATGGGCCAGATGCACCGTCCAGCTGTTGACCGCGCTCTTGGAGGCGTCGTAGGCGGGAATCTTGAAGTCGTAGATCGGCGAGCCGGGCTGGGTATGCAGGGTCAGCGAGCCAAGCATGCTGGACACATTGACGATGCGTCCGGCCAGCGAACGACGCAGCAGCGGCAGGAACGCCTTGGTGACGCTGACGACCGCGAACAGGTTGGTGTCGAAGGTCCGCTTCCACACCTCCAGGCTCTGCTGCGACGGGGTGCGCTGCATGTCCTCGATCATGATGCCGGCGTTGTTGATCAGGATGTCCAGGTGGCCGTGACGCTGTTCCACCGTGCCGACCGCCGCGGCGATGCTGATGTCGTCGTTGACGTCGAGCTGGATGGCTTCCACCGGCAGGCCTTCGGCCTGCAGCTTGAGTGCGGCGGCGACGGCATCGTCGCGCTTGCGGCCTGCCAGCAGCGTGTGCACGCCGGCCTGGGCCAGCTGCCGGACGGTTTCCAGGCCGATGCCGCGGGTGGCGCCGGTGACCATTGCGATCTTGTGGTTGCTCATTTCAATGTCCTTGTACTGCGAATGGGGTTGGGAACGACGCACTCACGCCTTGACGTGATCGTGCGCGACGGTGGCCGGTGCGGCGGGTTCGCGACGCGTCACCCACTTGCGCAGCGCCACATAGAACACCGGGGTCAGGAACAGCCCGAACAGGGTCACGCCAAGCATGCCGGCGAACACGGTGATACCGGTGACCGAGCGCACTTCGGCGCCGGCGCCATGCCCGAACACCAGCGGCACGGTGCCGGCGATGAAGGCGATGGAGGTCATCACGATCGGACGCAGACGCAGGCGGCAGGCTTCCAGCGCGGCCTCGACGATGCCCTTGCCGTGCATTTCGAGTTCGCGGGCGAACTCCACGATCAGGATCGCGTTCTTGCACGCCAGGCCCATCAGCACCACCAGGCCTACCTGCACGAACACGTTGTTGTCGCCGCCGGTGAGCCACACGCCGAACAAGGCAGACAGCAGGGTCATCGGCACGATCAGGATCACTGCCAGCGGCAGCGTCCAGCTCTCGTACAACGCGGCCAGCACCAGGAACGCCAGCAACACCGCCATCGGGAACACGATCAACGCCGAGTTGCCCTGGGTGGATTGCTGATAGCTCAGATCGGTCCACTCGATGTTCATGCCGTTGGGCAACACCTTCGGCGCCATGCCAGCCAGCGTCTGCATCGCCTGGGTGGAAGAGAGCACGCGCGGGTCCGCTTCGCCGATCAGGTCGGCAGCCGGGTAGCCGTTGTAGCGGATCACCGGATCCGGGCCGTAGGTCTGGCCCAGCGTGACCATGCTGCCGATCGGCACCATCTGCCCGCGATCGTTGCGGGTGCGCAGGTTGGCGATGTCTTCGACACTGTCGCGGAACTGTCCATCGGCCTGGGCGATCACCTGGTAGGTGCGACCGAAGCGGTTGAAGTCGTTGATGTAGGACGAGCCCAGATAGGTCTGCAGCGTGTCGAACAGATTGGTCAGCGGCACGCCCTGTGCCTTGGCCTTGTCGCGATCGACCTTGGCATCGAGCTGCGGCACATTGGCCTGATACGTGCCGATCGGGAACTGCATGCCCGGCGTTTGCGAGATCGCACCGGACATCGCATTGACCGCACTCTGCAACTGGCCATAGCCCAGGCCGGCGCGGTCCTGGATGTACAGCGAGTAGCCCGAGCCCTGCCCCAGGCCCAGGATCGGCGGCGGCATGAACGCAAACGCAAAACCCTGCTGGATCTGGCTGATGCGCGCGTTGATCTCCGCGTTGATCTGCGCCGCCGTGCGGCTGCGCTGACTGAACGGCTTGAGCGTCAGGAACACCGTGCCGGTATTGGGCGTATTGGTGAACTGCAGTGGATTCAGGCCCGGAAACGCGATCGCGTGGTCCACGCCTTCGGTCTGCAAGGCGATCTGGGTGATCTGACGGATCACCTCGTTGGTGCGTTCCAGCGAGGCGCCTTCCGGCAACTTGGTGCCGGCAATCAGGTACAGCTTGTCCTGGGTCGGGATGAAGCCGCCCGGCACCACCTTGAACATGAAACCGGTGACCACCAGCAGCAGCACATACACCGCGAACACCGCGCCACGCTTGCCCAGGGTCCGCGAGACCGCGCCCTGGTACTTGTGCGAACTGCTGTTGAAGAAGCGGTTGAACGGACGGAACAACCAGCCGAACAAGCGGTCGATCAACCGCGACGGGCCATCCTTCGGTGCGTCATGCGGCTTGAGCAGCATGGCGGCCAGTGCCGGCGACAGGGTCAGCGAGTTGATCGCCGAAATCACCGTGGAAATGGCGATGGTCACCGCGAACTGCTTGTAGAACTGGCCGGTCACGCCCGACAGGAACGCCATCGGCACGAACACCGCGCACAGCACCAGCGCGATGGCGATGATCGGCCCGGAGACTTCGCGCATCGCCTGATGCGCCGCGGCCAGCGGGGCCAGGCCTTCTTCGATGTTGCGTTCGACATTTTCCACCACCACGATCGCATCGTCGACCACGATGCCGATCGCCAGCACCAGGCCGAACAGGCTCAGCGTGTTGATCGAAAAACCCAGCAGGTACAGCGCGGCAAACGTACCGACCACCGACACCGGCACCGCCAGCAACGGAATGATCGAGGCGCGCCAGGTCTGCAGGAACAGGATCACCACCAGCACCACCAGCAGCACCGCTTCCAGCAAGGTATGCACCACCGCGCTGATCGAGTCGCGCACGAACACGGTCGGGTCGTACGCAGCCGACCACGCCATGTCCTGCGGGAACTGCTTTTCCAGCTCGGCCATCTTGGCGCGCACCGCATCGGACAACTCGATCGCGTTGGCACCGGGCGACTGGAACACGCCCATGCCGACCGCGTTCTTGTTGTCCAGCTGCGAGCGCAAGGTGTAGTTGCCGGCGCCCAGTTCCAGGCGCGCCACATCCGACAGGCGCACGATCTCGCCGCTGTTGCCGCTGCGGATCACGATGTTGCCGAACTCTTCTTCGGTGGTCAGGCGGCCCTGGGCATTGATCGAGAGCAGGAAATCGCTCTTGTTGGGCATCGGCTCGGCACCGAGCTGGCCGGCAGAGACCTGCACGTTCTGCTCGCGGATGGCCGCCACCACATCGCTGGCGGTGAGCCCGCGCGCGGCGACCTTGTCCGGATCCAGCCAGATGCGCATGGCGTAGTCGCCGGCACCGAAGATCTGGATCTGGCCCACGCCCGGCAGGCGCGACAGCTCGTCCTTGACCTTCAAGGTGGCGTAGTTGCTCAGGTACAGCGAGTCGTACTTGCCCTTGGGCGAGGTCAGATGCACGACCATGGTCAGCGTCGGCGACTGCTTCTGCGTGGTCACGCCCTGGCGCCGCACGTCCTCGGGCAGACGCGCCTGCGCCTGGCTGACGCGGTTCTGCACCTGCACCTGCGCCTGGTCCGGATCGGTGCCCGGCTTGAAGGTCACGGTGACCACCAGCACGCCATCGGAGCCGGCGACCGACTTCATGTACATCATGTCTTCCACGCCGTTGATGGCTTCCTCAAGCGGCGTGGCGACGGTCTCCGCGATGACCTTGGGGTTGGCGCCCGGATACACCGCACGCACCTGCACGCTCGGCGGCACCACTTCCGGGTATTCGCTGATGGGCAGCAGCGGCATGGCGATCAGGCCGGCGGCGAAGATGATGATCGACAGCACCGCGGCAAAGATCGGTCGGTCGATGAAAAAACGGGAAAAGTCCATGGGGGTGGTCCTGAAAGAGGTTGCCGCCGGGTGGCGGCGCGGCACAGCGGGCCCGAGCCGGCCTCGTTGCGAGGCCGGTGGTCACGGGTGCGATGCAGCGATGAATCAGTTCGACGCGGTGCGCTTGTCCGGTGCCGTGGCCATGGCAACGGGCTTGACATCGACCGGCATGCCGGGCATGAAGATCTTCTGCACACCATCGACCACCACGCGGTCGCCGGCAGCCAGTCCCTTGCGCACGATGCGCAGGCCGTCGGCATTGCGGCCAAGCTCGATATCGCGCCGTTGTGCCTTGCCGTCCTTGTCGACCACGTACACGTACTTGCGGTCCTGGTCGGTCAGCACGGCCTTTTCGTCGACCAGCATGGCCTTGAACTGGCCGCTGCCCAGCAACTGCACGTGCGCATACAGGCCCGGCGTGAACTGGCGCTGGGCGTTGTCCAGCACTGCGCGTACGCGGATGGTGCCGGTGCTGCGGGTGACCTGGTTATCCAGGAAATCCACGCGCCCGGTGTGCGGGAAGCCCTGCTCGCCGACCAGGCCGATGCGCACCGGCAACTCGCCACCGCGCGCATCCGGGCGCTCGCCGTTGCGCGCCATCTGCGAATAACGCAGGAAGGTGCCTTCGTCGGCATCGAAGTACACGAACACCTTGTCCAGCGACACCAGCGTGGTCAGCACGCTGGCGCTGTCGCTGGCGGTGACCAGGTTGCCGGCGGTGACCATCGCACGTCCGGCGCGGCCATCGATCGGCGCACGCACGCGGGTCCAGTCCAGGTTGAGCTTGGCGGTATCCAGCGCGGCCTGTGCGGCCAGCAGATCGGCGTCGGCCTGATCGGCGGCAGCGCGGCGCTGCTCCCAGGTCTCGGTCGAAATGGCCTGCTGGTCGGACAATTTGCGGGCGCGTGCCGCTTCGCTGCGGGCCAGCGTGGACTGCGTGCGTGCACGCACCAGCGCCGCGTTGGCGCGCGCGAATTCGGCACGGTAGCTGCGGTCGTCGATGCTGAAGAGCACATCGCCCTTCTTCACTTCGGCGCCTTCGACGTAGTTGACCTTGTCGATGTAGCCGGACACGCGCGGGCGCAGCTCGACGCTTTCCACCGGCTCGATGCGGCCGCTGAATTCGTCCCACTGGCTGATCTCCTTCATCAACACCGGGGCGACGCTGACGCTGGGCGGCGGCGGCGCACCGGTCTCGGCAGCCTTGCTACCGCAACCGGCCAGCACAACCGCGAGTACGGCGCCCGTCAATACAGTACGCAAGGGAAAACGGAACGGGGTGGCGTTCGGGGTCATGGGGAGATCTCTCGGGTGGGGATGGGAAAATGCAGACCGGCAAGCCGGTCGGCCGATGGAGCGGCGTGCGGGCGACGGCTGACGGTCACGATGGCTTGCCCGGGCTGGCCAGGCCCGGCGATCAGCGAGACTGCGGCGCGGCCGACATCCACGGCGCGGATCCATTCCGGACACGCATCCTTGGCACGGCCCGGCGTGCACACCGGCTGCTCGACCGACAGCAGATGCACGCGGACGCCGAACGGCTTGGCTTCCTCGTGCAGGACCTGGGCGAGCATGCGCGTGGCCGCGGCGGCAACGGAGGTATCGCCGTGTGCAGCCCAGGCGCGCAGTGCGCAGGGGCTGCCCAGCAGCAGGTAGCGACCGCCGCCCTCGGCCTCGGCCAGCAGCGGCAGCAGATGCCGCGCGGCCGCCAGATGCGGCAGCACGTCGCGCTCCAGGCGGCGACGCAGCGCAGCGACCGGGCGGTCCAGCAGGCGGCCGGCCTTCAGCGGGCTGCCCAGGCTGGCGATCACCGCCGCCAGCGGACGCGGGCGCTGGGCCAGTTCGCCGGCCAGCGCCTGCGCCGAGGCGTCGTCGGCCACCGAACCCCGCAAGGTCTCCAGCAGCGGTGTGTTGCCATGCTGCGCGCGCAGCGCGTCGAGCTTGGCGGTGTCGCGTCCAATCACCAGCACCGGCATCCCGGCATCGAGCAAGGCGGCGACGATCCCGGCGCCGACATCTCCCGTACCGCCGATGACGGCCGTCTCGGATTGGACCATCCCGGTCATGGGACTTTCACTCCCGACATCGGGACAATGCCACGCTGCGCCAGACGCGCCGACAGTCCGGTCCGCTGCGCAGGCGCCCCGCCGGCCTGACGCCTGGGCGGCGTCGAAAATGCACGTGAAACACTGGCACGCGGGCTTCTCGCCGCCGGAATCACGGGATCGAAGGCGCCTTCGATGGCGCTACGGGAGGCGGACGACATGCCGAACACATTGCACAACCACATGGCCGTGCTCCTGGATGGAGGGGATGGCGCATAAGTTAGGCCTCAAACCAGCACTTGATTAGTCCGGATTTAGGGGAATAATCGTCCCGTAAGCGGTCTAATCCCTCCTGACCCCCGGAAGGCATTCCCCATGACTCACGATCTCAACGACACCCTGATCTTCGTCAAGGTGGTCGAACAAGGCAGCTTCATCGCGGCAGCCAACGCGCTTGGCCTGCCCAAGACCACCGTCAGCCGCAAGGTGCAGGAGCTGGAAACCCGCCTGGGTGCCCGCCTGCTGCACCGGACCACCCGCCGCATCGGCCTGACCGAAGCCGGCTCGGTGTACCACGAACACTGCCAGCGCATCGCGCGCGAACTGGAAGAGGCCGAGAGCGCCGTCGGGCAATTGCAGTCCGGCCCGCGCGGCTGGCTGCGTTTCACCGTGCCCTACTCGCTGGGCATCACCTGGATCGCACCATTGCTGGGCGAGTTCCATGCGCAGTACCCGGAAATCCAGCTGGACATGCATCTGGGCAACGAGAAGCTGGACCTGATCGGCGGCGAAGCCGATCTGGCACTGCGCGTCGGCGCCCTGCCCGATTCCAATCTGGTCGCGCGCAAGCTCGGCAGCCTGCGCACGCAGGTGTTCGCCAGCCCGTCCTACATCGAGCGCTATGGCGAGCCGTTGCATCCGGACGAGCTGCAGTTCCATCGCACGCTGGCGCTGCGCAAGAACCGCAACGTGCACAACAACCGCTTTTTCTGGTCGCTCAGCGACGGCAGCGATGTGCGCGATTTCCCGGTCAATCCGTTGATGGTGGCCAACGATCCGGCTGCGCTCAATGGCGCGGTGCTATGCGGCGAAGGCTTGCTGCTGACCGGCGACGTGATGGCCAAGCCATTCGTGCAATCGGGTCTGGTCCGCCGGGTGCTTGCGGGGTGGACCGGGCCGGAGGTGGACTTCAACGCGGTGTTCGCCGGCGGCCGTCTGGTCTCGCCGAAAGTGCGCGCCTTCGTGGACTTCCTGGTGACGCGGATGAACTTCGACGCGGATTACATGATGGCGCAGTGCCCTGCGCGTCTGGCGGCACAGAAGGCCGACAACGATGCGAAGATCGAAGTCGGCGCAGACGCGCAATTGCGTGCAGAAGGCAAGCGCATCCTGGAAAACGTCACGGCGTAGCCAGCACTCGAATAGTCGCCTAACGGAGCACCCTCGCCCCCTCGGGACAAGGTGCCCGAAGGGCGATGGAGAGGCGTTACCCGTACAAGCGAAACGTCCTGGCTGCTACAAATCTCGAATCCCGAATCGCTGCAGGAGTGTCTGTGCCATCCGGCGCCGGTACTTTTTGTCGTGGCGAATCACCGCTGTCGACCGATGCAATCTTGAAGCGACCGAACGCGCGAGCTTTAGCGTGGTCTGGAGATCCGAAGCTGCGTTGGTCAACGCCTAGCGATAGCGTCTAACTGCAAGTCAAAAGACCAGTTGGTCGAGTGCGCGGTGCCCTCACCGCTTGCGGGACACGCCGTGAATGCGTCCATGGAGGCTCCTCGGCGGCATCCATGCCGCCGAGGAGCCCGCAACCGGCAAGGACACCGCACCAGAGAGTTGGTCGGCTGCCTTCTCGAAGGCATGTCGCTCGGCTTGCGCCAGACAGGTGAGAAGTTTGCAGGTCACGTGTTGAAAGCCTGTCGGCCGCCCCGTTTGCGATGGGAAGGCGATAAAAAGCTGATGGGACCCAGAGTGATCCGCTCAGCGCACCTCGTGCCCTGCTTGCAACCACGCACACCGACCATCCCGACAGGTCCTTGCCCGCCCACCGTCGCGGGACCTTGAGCGGCATGGATGCCGCGCCAGAGCCTACACGGACGTACTTGCGGCGTGTCCTGCGATGGTGGGCGGGCAAGGGCCCTGCAGAAGACCCGCAGATCGGCAGCTTCGCACCCGACGCATCCACACCATCCAATCACCACAAAGGCGACCAAAACCCGAACTTCTGCGGTGATGGAATGTTCAAGCCGGTTGACCTAGGTCGCGATGCTCTCCCCTCGCTTCTCCCTGCACGCCGTAAATCCATCCATGGAAGGATCCATTCCGCCCCATGGATCCCGCAACCGCAATGGAACCGCACCCGCCAAAACAGCACTCAATAGACTGACGCGTCGCGCTTGATCAAAAAAATTCGCAGCGCAAAAAAACAGGCCGCTTGCGCGGCCCGTCTTGTTTACTCATCGCGGCTCGTCAATCGACTCGTCACGATTCAGTGCGGCACACTCAACGCATGCCGGTGTTGTTCCCGGCACCTTCGGAGCGCAGCGGGATCAGGCGGATTTCGACGCGGCGGTTCTGCGCGCGGCCGGCATCGGTGCTGTTGTCGGCAATCGGGTAGCGCTTGCCGGCACCCATGGTTTCCATCCGCTCGCGCTGCACGCCTTGTGCGGTCAGGTACTGCGCGACCGCGCCGGCGCGTTCTTCGGACAGACGCTGATTGACCGCGTCGCTGCCCACGCTGTCGGTATGACCGACCACTTCCACCATGGTCTGGTTGTATTCGCGCAGCGTGGAGGCCACGCCATTGAGCGCGCTGTAGAACTGCGGCTTCAATGCAGACTTGCCGAAGTCGAAGGTGATGCCGTCGGGCAGGTTCAGGGTGATGTTGTCGCCCTGGCGCTGCACTTCGATACCGGTGTTGGCGGTGCGCTCACGCAGCGCGCGCTCCTGGCGATCCTGGTACTGGCCAACCGCCGCGCCGCTGAGCGCGCCGATGCCGGCACCCACCATCGCATGCTGACGACGCTCGGTGGCGCTGTCGCCGGTCAGCAGACCAGCGGCCACGCCGATCGCAGTACCGATCAGCGCGTTGCGGCCGGTGCGATTCTGCTGTTGCGTCTGCTCGCCATATTGGTCGCGCTGCACATACGAGCCGCCGGTGGCGCAGGCGGACAACGCGATGGCGCTGGCCAGGGCAACGGCAAGGCTCTTGGTGGCTGCTGGGGACATGGTGTTCTCCTGTGGCCGGACCATCCGGCACTCAATCGTGTCGGCGAGGATAAACAGGCCAACGCGACTGGCGCATGATGAAACCGACCGCCGGCTGCATCTGGCTAGTGCTGCATTCAGGAAAACGTTTTCTGTTCGAACTGCGCCTTACATATCTGCATCGTCTTCGTGCGCGTGCCACGCAAGCGACGCAGCACAAGCATGCGACGGCTCAGCCCTGCAAAAACTTGGGTCTCAGGTGAGTAGCACCGTTGGCCTTCGCGCTGGCGCGCGTGCTTATCCGCGCGTTTTCGCATAGGCCGCCAACGCCGCGTCGCGGCCCTCGGCCAGGCCGATGACCGGCGTACGCGGATACTCCGGTGCCAGACGCGCCAAGGACAACGGATGCAGCCACGGTGCGAAGCGTTCCTTCACCGCAAGCTTGCCGAGTTCCGGTATCCAACGCGTGATGTAGGCCGCCTGTGGATCGAACTTCTCCGCCTGCGTGACCGGGTTGAACACGCGGAAATACGGCGCTGCATCGGCGCCGGTACCGGCGACCCATTGCCAGCCCATCGTGTTGTTGGCCAGGTCCGCATCCACCAGCGTGTCCCAGAACCAGCGCGCGCCTTCGATCCAGTGCACGCGCAGATGCTTGCACAACAGGCTCGCCACGATCATGCGCACGCGGTTGTGCATCCAGCCGGTGTGCCAGAGCTGGCGCATGCCGGCATCGACGATCGGAATCCCGGTGCGGCCGCGCTGCCAGGCCTGCAACGCGACCGGGTCCACCTTGGCCCAGTCGAAGCCTTCGAAGCGCGGGTTGAGATTCTGGTTGGTGGTATCGGGAAAATGGTGCAGCAGGTGATACGCAAAATCGCGCCAGCCCAATTGGCGGATATAGCCGTCGATCTCCGCCGCGTTGCGTGCGTTGCGATTGGCTTCCAGCGTGCTGGCGATCCGCCACGGCGCGATCTCGCCGAAGTGCAGATGCGGCGACAGCTGCGAGGTGCCAACCCGATCGGGCCGGTCGCGGTTTTCGCGGTAGCCGGACAGCGCACCGTCGATGAAGATCTCCAGCATCTCGTGCGCGCCGGCCTCGCCGGGCTGCCAGTGGTCCCAGAAGCCCCGGTCCCAGTCCAGCGTCGGCAGCAACCCGAGCGTCTCCACCGCCACAGTCTTCACTTGCGCCGGCAACGGCGGCAGGCTGCGCGGTGCCGGCACCGCAGCCGGCAATTGCAGCTGAGTGAGCGCATTGCGCCAGAACGGGGTGAACACCTTGTACGGGCCGCCCTGCTGCGTCGTCAACTGCCACGGTTCGAACATCAGTGCGGAGTTGCAGCTCTGCACTTCGATCCCGCGCTCGCGCAGGCTGCGCTTGATCTGCGCATCGCGCGGCTGTGTGGCCGGCTCGTACTTGCGGTTCCAGTACACCGCCACCGCCTTGGTCTGCGCGATCACCTCATCCAGTACCTGCGCGCTGTCGCCGGCGCGAATGACCAGGCCGCTGCCCAGCGCGCGCAAGGCCGCATCCAGTGCCGCAAGCGAGCGATGCCGCCAGCTCCGCGAGGCCGCGCCCGGTGTCCACTCGCCTTCTTCGTGCGGCGCATCGATATACAGCGGAATCGGCTGGTGCCCCGCATCCAGCGCAGCCTGCAAGGCCGGGTTGTCTTCCAGGCGCAGATCGCGACGGAACCAGACGATGGCGTATGACATACAAGCTCGACAGCGACGATGAGGCGCGCAGGATAAGCCAGCCGCTGCAACGATGGCGCGATGCCGCAGCGACGGATTGCCGCCCGGCACCACGCGGGACGCTTACTCGAAACTGCCTACCGAGTCGTGGGCCAGATTGTCGAAACGGGTGTATTCGCCGAAGAACTTGAGCTTGCACGAACCGGTCGGTCCGCCGCGGTGCTTGCCGATGATGATCTCGGCCAGGCCCTTGTCCGGCGAATTTTCCTTGTTGTAATAGTCGTCGCGGTAGATGAACACGATCATGTCCGCGTCCTGCTCGATCGCGCCGGATTCGCGCAGGTCGGCCATCACCGGGCGCTTGTCGGTACGTGTTTCCAGCGAGCGGTTGAGCTGCGACAACGCGATCACCGGCACGTTGAGTTCCTTGGCCAGGCCCTTGAGCGAACGCGAGATTTCCGAGATCTCGGTCGCACGGTTTTCGCTGTTGCCCGGCACCGACATCAGCTGCAGGTAGTCGATGACGATCAGGCCCAGGTCGTGCTCGCGCTTGAGTCGGCGGCACTTGGAACGCAGTACTTCCGGCGACACGCCCGGCGTGTCGTCGATGAAGATCTTGGTTTCCTTCAGCATCTTGATCGCGCCGGTCACACGTGCCCAGTCCTCGTCTTCCAGCGCACCGGTACGCAGCCGCTGCGCATTGATGCGGCCATTGGACGAGATCAGGCGCATGGCCAGCTGCGATGCCGACATTTCCATCGAGAACACCGCCACGCCCTTCTTGGATTTGATCGCGGCGTATTCGGCGATATTCAGCGCAAAGGTGGTCTTGCCCATCGCCGGACGCGCGGCCAGGATGATCAGGTCGGTCGGCTGCAGGCCGGAGGTCATCGCGTCGAAATCGTTGTAGCCGGTCGGCAGGCCGGTGATGTTGCCGCCGTTTTCGAAACGGCTGCGCAATTCTTCGAAGGCGTCCTTCAATGCGCCCGGCATCGCCACGAAGTCGGTGCGCCCTCGCGCGCCGGCCTCGGCGATCTTGAACACCGCCTTCTCCGCCGACGACAGCAACTCCACGCTTTCGCGGCCCTCGGGCTGGAAGCCGTCGTTGACGATGGTGGTACCGACTTCGATCAGCTGCCGCAGCACCGCCTTGTCGCGCACGATCTCCGCATAGGCGGCGATATTGGCCGCCGAGGGCGTGGTGCTGGCCAACTCGATCAGGTAGGCGCCATCGCCCACCTGTTCCAGCTTGCCTTGCGATTCGAACCACTCGCCCAGGGTCACCGCATCGAAGGGGCGGTCCTTTTCGTTCAGTTCGCGAATCGCGCGGTAGATCAGGCGATGATCGCGGCGGTAGAAATCGTTGTCGGTCAGCTGGTCGTTGACCCGGTCGAACGCCTCCGGCGCCAGCATCAGCCCACCGAGCACGGCCTGCTCGGCCTCGACCGAATGCGGCGGCACCCGCAACTGGTCAAGCCGCGGCTCGGGACGATCGTAATCGTCATCGCGATCGCGATTGCGCTTGGAACGGAAACCAGGACGAGCAGACATGGACAAACAGACCTGACACGAGGGAGACGGGGGCAGGAAGCATAGTCATCGGCGGCGCCGACGACCATGCACAACTCTGTGGATAACTGGTGGACAGCCGGTGCATCACCGTTCTACGCGGCAGCTGTCGCAACCGCCGAGACGCTTGCGGCGCCTGGGTTTGCGCCGCACCACCGGCCGCCATTGGCGGCCGCCTCCAGGCGCACCACCGCTGTGGTCAACTCAGCGCTTGAACTGTTCGGTCAGGCCCAGGAAGGCGTCGACAAAGCCCTGCAGGAACTTGCGGCTGTCGGCGTTGGCAATCTGGTTGTCGGCCCCGAACAGCCCGTCTTTGTACTGCAGGAAGACTTCCGGCTGGCCGAGCACATGCATGTCCAGATACGACAACACATTGCGCAGATGCTGCTGCGCGGTGGCGGTGCCGATCGCCCCGACCGAGATGCCGACCACGGCAGCCGGCTTGCCCGCAAAGGCGCTGTCGCCGTAGGGACGCGAGCCGGTATCGAGGGCGTTCTTGAGTACGCCGGGAATCGAGCGGTTGTATTCGGGAGTCACGAACAGCACCGCATCCGCCGCCCGGATCTGCTGCTTCAGCCGCCTGCCTTCAGCCGGAAAATCGCCGTCACGGTCCTGGTTGTACAGCGGGATGTCGCCGATCTCCAGATACTCGAACACCGCCTTGTCGCCGACCAGATGCTCCAGCGCGTGCGCCAGCTGGCGGTTGTAGGACGCTGCACGCAGGCTGCCGACCAGCACGGCGATGGTGATCTTGCTCATGGGAACGCTCCATTGGGGAATCAGCGCCCGACTCTAGTCAGCCTGGCGCTCATACCCGGTGAAGCGCGGCCGCCTCAGCGGCCGATTGCGGCGCGTTGCGTGCGCCAGTGCGCCTGCCAGGCCTGGAACATCAGCACCGTCCACAGATGGGTATGCCATTTGCGCTCGCCGCCATTGAAGTCGCGCCATAGCCCGGCCACGGTGTCGGCGGCGAACACGCCGTCGCGCTCCAGCGTGGCGTGCGCCAGCAGATCGTCGGCCCAGCCATGCAGATCCCCGCGCAGCCAGGCGCTCACCGGCGCGCCAAAGCCGCGCTTGCCGCGGTAGACCATCGGCTCGGGCAGATACCGGCACAGCACGCGCTTGAGCAGGTACTTGCTGACTCCGTCACGGTACTTCAGCGACAGCGGCAGCGACCAGGCGAACTCGGCCACGCGCCAGTCCAGCAACGGC
Source organism: Xanthomonas sp. BRIP62415 (assembly GCF_003993515.1). Lineage (NCBI taxonomy): Bacteria > Pseudomonadati > Pseudomonadota > Gammaproteobacteria > Lysobacterales > Lysobacteraceae > Xanthomonas > Xanthomonas sp. BRIP62415. The sequence goes on along the minus strand of NZ_QEZH01000014.1, from coordinate 148,776 downwards.
GCGCGCGCTTCCAGACCCACCGCCATGGTGGTGCGGTCCACCTTGCACAGCAGGTCGTCAGGCAGATAGGCGGCAAAGTCGGCCAGCATCATCGCGTCGGCCGGGGTGCCGGAGCCGTGCAGCGGGTCGGCCAGGCTGTAGAAACTGTCGGGCTCGGTCGCGCCCAGCACCACCGCGGCCGGATCGCGCCAGCGCGAAATGCGGTTGCGGTAGATGTCGCCGATGCCGCGTGCGCCGGCCTCGGCCACCAGCGCGGCCAGGCCGCCGGTGCGCGAGGACTCGCCGTTGCGGCGTGCCGCCAGCGCCATCAGCCGCCGCAGCGGCCCCGGCACCAGCCCATGCATGCGCCAGTTGCGCAGCGCACGCTGGTAACGGCCGTAGCCGAAGAACAACTCGTCGCCACCATCGCCGGACAACGCCACCGTCACCCCGCCACGCGCCAGCCGTGCGACCAGCGCGGTCGGCACCTGCGAGGCATCTGCGAAGGGCTCGTCGAACATGTCCGGCAGGGTCGGCACCACCGCCAGCGCGTCGGCGCCGCTGACATACAGCTCGGTGTGGTCGGTGTGCAGATGCGTGGCCACCTCGCGCGCCAGCGGCGCCTCGTCGTGATGCGAGCCTTCGAAGCCGATGCTGAAGGTGTGCACCGGCTGGGTGCTCTGCGCCTGCATCATCGCGGTGACGATCGACGAATCGGTACCGCCGGACAGGAACACACCCACCGGCACGTCGGCCACCATGCGCAGCGCCACCGCATCGCGCAGCACCGCATCGAGCTGTTCCTCGGCCTGCACATCGCTGCCGGTGAACGGCGCCGCCAGTGCGCGCTGCATCGCTTCGCGTGCGTTCCAGAACGGCTGCTGCGCCTGGTCCGGCCGATGCGCCGCCGCGCCGGCCGCCACCATCTGCGCATCCAGCCGCAGCACGCGCCCGGGCATCAACTTGAAGGTGCGCTCGTGGATGCAGGCCGGCGCCGGGATGTAGCCCAGCCGCAGCAGCAGGGTCAGCGCATTGCGATCGACGCCATTATCGAACTCCGGGTGCTGCCACAGCGCCTTGAGTTCGGAACCGAACACCAGCGTGTCGCCGGCCCAGCCGTAGTACAGCGGCTTCTTGCCGACGCGGTCGCGGGCCAGAGACAGGCAGTTGTCGCGCTCGTCCCACAGCGCCAGCGCGAACATGCCGTTGCAGCGGGTCAGGGTGTCGTCCAGCCCCCACTCCACCACCGCCGCCAACAGCACTTCGGTATCGGAATGACCACGGAAGCGGTGCCCGAGCGCGGACAGGGCCGCGCGCAACTGCGCGAAGTTGTAGATCTCGCCGTTGTAGGCCAGCACATAACGGCCATCGGCCGAGCGCATCGGCTGATGGCCGAGCGGCGACAGATCCAGGATACTCAGGCGTTGATGCGCCAGCGCCACGCCGGCCTGCGCATCGCACCAGGTGCCGGCATCGTCGGGGCCGCGATGACGCAAGGCGGCCCCCATCGGCCGCACCAGGGCATCGAGTTGTTCGCCATGCATGCGTGGCGAGGCCAGCAGCAGTCCAGCCAATCCACACATCGTCAGTGCTCCTGCCGGCAGCGCATGCCACTCATGCCGTCACCGCGCCGGGTGCCGGTGCCGGCATTGCGATGAAACCGGGTACTGCCTGCACACGCTGCAGCCAGGCACCGATCGCCGGCCAGCGCTCCAGATCGAAGCCGCCTTCCTCGGCGCAATGGGTGTAGGCAAACAGCGCGATGTCGGCGATGCCGTAGTCGCTGCCGGTGAACCAGCGGTGCTGCTGCAGATGCTGTTCCATCACCGCCAACGCCTGCTCGCCGCGTGCGCGCAGCTGCGGCAATTCGGCGCGGCGCGCGGCATCGCGCGGCGTCCACAGGCTGATGAAACGCGCCACCGCCACATACGGCTCATGGCTGTACTGCTCGAAGAACATCCAGCTCAGGGCCTGCGCACGCTGCCACGCGTCGGTGGGCAGATACGGGGTGCCTTCGGCCAGCCAGAACAGGATTGCGTTGGATTCGACCAGCACGCGGCCGTCGTCGCGCTCCACCATCGGTACCTTGCCATTGGGATTGATGGCCAGATACGCGGGCGTGCGGGTTTCGCCGGCGACGCTGTCGACCTCGACCCAGTGATAGCGGCTGCCCAGTTGCTCCAGCAGCAGGCGCACCTTGTAGCAGTTGCCGGAACTGGACATGCCATGGACGGTCAACGGGGGACGCACGCTCGACATCAGGCTGGCTCCGCGGCAGCAACGAGGGGCTGGCAGTGTCACAGCCCCGGGAGTCTTTGCAAAGCCCTGCGCCGATTCTGCCGCAAGGCGTGGCCGCGGCTGCGTGCGCTGCGGGCGGCGCGCCTCAGCGCATCGCCACCAGCGCCACCGGCACCCCCAGCACGGCAATCAGCATGCCCAGCACCGACAACGTCAATGCCAGCGCACCAAAGGCACGCGCCCGTGTACCGCCGGTCGCACCGGCGACCGCCTGGACCGCCGCGATCGACCACCACAGCCCGCCCAGCAGCATCAGCAGCACCGCCATGGCCAGCTGCGCCAGCCTGGCTGGATCATGCACGCCGGTGCCGAACAGGACGCTATCGCCGCCGAGCGCAGCCAGCGCCGCCAGCAGGCAGACCAGCCATGGCAACGCGCTGCCCAGCAGCGCCGGCAGCAACGCACCGACGTGTGCGACGCCGCCCATCCAGCGCAGCATCCGCTGCAGCAGCACGCAGCCCACCAGCGCGATGGCCAGCATGATCACCACGGCGATGGCGTGCACCCACAGCGGCCGCGGAGACACCCACATCCAGCTCGAGAGCACGACGACCAGGCCGAATACACACCACGCGCTCCAGCGCGCACCGGGCTGCGCGTGCAAGCGCTGCGCAACGGTGTGCGGATCGAACAGCATCCCGCCCAGGCCACCGCCGCGCCACCAGGCCAGGCATGCCAGCACCAACACGACCAGCGCCAGCAGCCCGGCCAGCGGATAGACGAAGACGTGCACCTCCAGCGGCTGTCTGCGCGGATGCGGCTTGAGATCGTGATTGAAGTACAGCAGGTCGCGGGCACGCTCCATGTCGGCGGCCGCACGCTTCACGCCGCTGGCGGGAATGCGGTCGGACAGGCGCTGCCACTCGCCGACGATGACGATGCGTCCCTGGTGCATGGAGACCGTGCGCGAGAAGCGGAACCAGGGGTTGGCGACCACCTGCGTATCGGCCTCCACCTGCACCGCCGGATCGACCCGCACCCGCACGGTCTGCCGCGCCAGCCGCGGGCCGTCCAGTGCCAGCGGGCTCTTGCGCGCCGCGGCGGGCAAGGCGTCCATCCATTCGCCGAGCTGGAACAGCGGGAAGCCGACTTCGTCGCCCTCGTCGGCCGGCCACTCCAGGCGATAGGCCTCGTGCGTGCGTACGTTCAGTCGATCGGTCGCGTCGATGGTCGGCACGCCGACCTGGGCCAGCGCGGTGTAGTACTGCTGCATGAATTCCAGATAGTGTTCGCCGACCGCCTGCGCGCCGTTGTCGTCGAAGCTGGTCGCCACGCGCTCGCCGCGCCCCTGCCGGTACGTCGTGTCCACGCTGAAGGTCGCCACGCGCTGCGGCTTGCGCAGCGACACCGCGATCTCCTCGTCCACCTCGATCTGCGGCAGCGTCGGCATCGGCGATGGCACCGCCACCAGGTCGCGCTGGCCGGCCATCACCGGCAGGCCACGCACGAACGGCAACGGCAGCCGTTGCGCAAGCGGGCCCTCTTCGCGATCGCGCGTGGCATCCACCCATACCTCGCCCTGCGGCAGATGCGCGCGTACCACCACATGATCGAAGGCATACGGACTGGGCAAGCGCAGATCCAGTCCATGGCCCTTGTCGCTGCTGACCAGCACCGGCTCGGCGCGGACGCCGGCCAGCTGCAGCAGCGCAATCAGCAGCGTGGCCTTGTCCTTGCAGTCGCCATAGCGGTTGCGCAGCGTCACCTCCGGCGTATGCGGCGCGTGCGAGTTCTCGCCCATGTCCAGGCCAACGTAGCGGATTTCGCCCTGCACGAAGGCCACTGCACGCAGCAGTGCGCCCTGCGGGTCGTCGCTGCGCAGCTGCAGGCTCTGCACCATGCCCTCGGCGGCGCGTGCGTCCTTGAACGCGCGCGGATACAGCTGCGCTGCCCACACCGCCACCGTTTCCCAGTTGCCGGCCGTGGACACTTCGATCAGGCCATACGGATCGACATCCTCCGGGGCGTCTTTTTCCTCCTGCACCGCGGGCAGGTCGTGCGCTGCAATGTCCAGCGTCGCCACGTCGCCGGCGCGGCTGACGTTGCGACTGAAGCCTGGCGCGCTCACCCGCCACTGCAATCCCATCCCGGCGGGATACCGCACGCGCACCCGGCGCTCGCCCAGCGATACGCCGTAGCGCGCATCGAACACGTCGTAATAACCCTTGCCGAACACCGGATTGCTGCCAGTGATGGTCACCCCATAGTCGACCCGGTCGCCCACGCGCAGGTCCGGCAAGGTGATCGACAGCGTCAGCGCGCCATCGATCAGGCCCTCTTCCAGTCCGCTTTCGCGGCGCAACCTGGCGTAGTGCGCCTGTGTGCGCATGTCGATGCGCCTGCCGTCGCGCCAGACCTCCAGGCTGTTGAGCGCCAGCTGCTGGTATTGCGGCTGGTAATCGATGGAGATCTGCCCGGCTTCGTCCAGGCTCTTCGCACGCTGCACGGTGTAACTGAGGCGGCGATAGGCCTGCGGCGCGGCGCCGGTCAGGTCGACCTGATCGGACACCAGTGCATAGCGCAGCCCGCTGGCACCGGGCACCTTGTCGGGCACCGCATCGGCGATGACCCAGGCCGGTGGCGGCGCCATGCGTGGCGCCTCGCTGGCGCCTGCCGGTGCGATCGCGCTCGCAACCACCGCCAGCACGCAGAGCATCCAGGACACGCCACGCAGGCGCCGCCTTCCATCCTTGTCGATCAACACCCACTCCTCGTCAAAACGCATTGAGTCCCGTCAACGCACGCCCGACCACCAACTGATGCACGGTCTCGGTGCCCTCGTAGGTGATCACCGATTCCAGGTTCAGCGCATGCCGGATCGCCACATGCTCGGTGGTGATGCCGGCCGCGCCGAGCAGATCGCGGCACTCGCGCGCCACGTCCAGGGCCATGCGGCAATTATTCCACTTTGCCAGCGAGATCTGTTCCGGCCGCAGCTGGCCGGCCTGCTTCAGCCGCCCGAGCTGCAGCGCCAGCAGCTGCGCAGTGGAAATCCGCCGGGCCATGTCGGCCAGCTTGATCTGCGCGCTCTGCGTGGCCGCCAGCGGCCGGCCGAACAGGATGCGCTGCCCGCTGTAGGCCAGCGCCTCGCGCAGACAGGCCACCGCCGCACCGATTGCACCCCAGGCAATGCCGTAGCGCGCCTGATTGAGGCAATTCAACGGCGCCTTCAGACCGGCCGCGTTCGGCAACCGCATCTGCTCGGGCACATAGACATCGTCCAGGAACAGGCCCGAGGTCACCGACGCGCGCAGGCTCATCTTGTGCCCGATGTCCTGCGCACGGAAGCCGGCGCTGCCGGTCTCCACCAGAAAGCCGCACACCCCGTCATCGGTATGCGCCCAGATGATCGCAATGCCGGCGATGCTGCCGTTGGTGATCCACATCTTGGACCCGTTCAATCGCCAGCCATCGCCCTGCCGTACCGCGCGCGTGGTCATCGCGGCCGGGTCCGAGCCACCCTGGGCTTCGCTCAACCCGAAACAGCCGATCAGACGCCCCGCTGCCATCTCCGGTAGCCAACGCTGGCGCTGTTCGTCGCTGCCGTAGGCATGGATCGGGTACATGCACAGCGAGGACTGCACGCTGACGAAGCTGCGCAGGCCGCTGTCGCCGCGCTCCAGTTCCTGGCAGATCAATCCGTACGCCACCGCGCCCAGGCCCGCGCCTGCATCGCGTACCGGCAGGCTGGCGCCCAGCAGGCCGAGCTCCGCCAGTTCCGGCACCCATTCGCGCGGGAAGCGCCCTGCATCGAAGGCGTCGCCGATCGCCGGCAGCACCCGCGTGTCGGTGAAGCGCGCCACCGCATCCTGCACTGCCCGCTCTTCATCGGTCAGCAGCGCGCGTACATCGAACAGGTCATCGGGGCGTACCGGCATGTCGGATTCCAATGCAGGAGAAGCAACGATTATCAGCCAGTTGCCGGCCGGACATGGCGGCGCCCGTGCAGCGCACGGGATGCACCGCTGGCGCCTGGAAACGAAAAGAGCCGGCAATGCCGGCTCCTTTCTTGCTACTGCAGCGATCCCGGGTGGGTGGCTGCCAGCGATTTACTGGCGCGTGCTGCCCGCATCCACACGGACGCCGCGGTCACCGGCCGTCGAGGCGGTCTGGGTCACCAGCTGACCGTCGACCACCGGCAGGCGGTCGCTGGCCGGCTTGTCGTTCATGCGTACGGTCTTTTCGAAACCGTCGTAACGGTAGGTCACGTCGTAGGCCACCACGTTGTCGGCATCGCCCAGCGAGATGCGCTCGCCCGGCTTGCTGTCCATGCGCATGGTGCCGGTGGTGCCGTCGGCATTGCGGTAGGTCACGTCGTAGCCCACCACGCGCGAGGACTGCGAATTGGCGTTTTCGGTATGGCACTGGCGCTCGGTGCGGTCCACCACGCGGCCACCGACATGGTTACGGTCCACACGGTTACCGACCATGCCGCCACCGACCGCGCCGGCCACCGTGGCCAGCTTGCGGCCGTTGCCGCCGCCGACCTGGTTGCCGAGCAGGCCGCCGATCACCGCACCGGCGACGGTGCCGCCGACATTGCCATCGCGCTCGGGCAGACGTTCCTGCACCACCACGTCGCGGCAGACTTCACGCGGCGAGGAGCTGGTGGTGGTTTCGCGGATGGCCGCGCTGTTGACGACCTGCGCGTACTGAGGCTCGCGCTCAGTGATCGGTGCCACCTTGACCACGTCGGCGTATTCCAGACCACGCGGTGCCGGCTCGCCGTTGGCGACGAAATCGCCGGATGACGGGCGATTGTTCATAAAGGCAGCAGTGGCCACGCCTCCGACCAGCAACGCACCAGCAGCGACCAGTATAGTTGTCGTATTGCTCTTCATGATCCAGCTCCGTGCGGACACGCCGCGTTGTTGACGGCGTGATTCCAGCACGTGAACCCTGAACAAAAACGCCCTCGCTCATGAACGCCGCAGTTAAGTTCAGCTAGCGGTTACTTCATGCGCTTCTAACAGCCGGAGCATTCGCATGCGCAACCCCATCACCTCGCGCGCCCTGGACTGGGCCAGCAAGCTGCGCTACCCCACCTTGTTCAAGCTGGCTGCGGCGCTGTTTCTGGTCGACCTGGTGCTCCCGGACCCGATCCCGTTCCTGGACGAGCTGCTGTTCGGCCTGACCACGCTGCTGCTGGCCAACTGGAAGACGCGCAAGGCGCCGCTGCCCGCACCGGTGCGCCGCGATTGATGCAGCTGGTCGATAGCCACTGCCACCTGGATGCCGGCGAGTTCGAGCACGACCGCGCCGCGGTGATCGCGCGCGCGCAGGCGGCCGGTGTCGTGCAGCAGGTGGTCCCGGCGGTCACCGCTGCCAGCTGGCCGCAGCTGCGCAGCGTCTGCACCCAGGCCCCCGGCTTGCACCCGGCCTACGGGCTGCACCCGATCTTTCTCGATCAGCACCACCCCGACCATCTGGAACTGCTGGCCGAATGGATCGAGCGAGAGCGTCCGTGCGCCATCGGCGAGTGCGGGCTGGATTTCTATGTGGACGGGCTGGACGCGCAGGCGCAGCGCGCTTATTTCGACGGACAACTGCAGCTGGCCAGGCGCTTCGAGCTGCCACTGATCGTGCATGCGCGGCGCGCCACCGAAGAGGTCATCGCCCGCATCAAGGCCGTGGGCGGCCTGCGCGGGGTGGTCCACAGCTTTGCCGGCAGCCCCGAACAGGCACGGCAATTGTGGAAGCTGGACTTCATGATCGGCCTGGGCGGCCCGGTGACCTACCCGCGCGCCAACCGCCTGCGCGGCCTGGCCGCGACGATGCCGCTGGAGTGGCTGCTGCTGGAAACCGATGCGCCGGATCAGCCCGACGCCAGCATCCGCGGACAACGCAACGAGCCGGCCTACCTGCGCACGGTACTGGACTGCATCGCGCAGCTACGCGACGAGCCGGCCGAGCGCATCGCCGCGCAGACCACCGCCAACGCGCGGCGGTTGTTCGGGTTGCCGGGCTGATACCGGTGCGCGCTGCAGGCGAGGTGACGCAGCGCGAATGACGCCATCAGCCTGCAGCGGCCTCGGCCGCCGGCGACGCGGTCGTGGCCCGCTTCGGCTTGAGCAACATCTCCAGGGCCTTGCCCACCGCGACAAACGCAAAGGTGCCGGTGATATGCGTGGCCGCGCCCAGCCCGGCGCCGCAATCCAGCTTGAGCGTGGCGTCGGCATCCAGCTGCGGGCGGATGCCGCAGACGCTGCCGTCGGCCTGCGGATATTTGACGTTTTCCAGCGAGTACACCGCCGGCACGCCGAAATAGCGCTGCGGATTCTTGGGGAAGTTGAACTCGCTGCGCAGCTTCTTGCGGATCAGCGCCAGCATCGCGTCGTGCTCGGTGCGCGAGACATCGCGTACGCGCACCAGGGTGGGATCGGTGCGCCCGCCAGCGGCGCCCACCGTCAGCAAGGGCAACTTGCGTCGGCGGCACCAGGCGATGGTTTCCACCTTCACCCGGAAGCTGTCGCAGGCATCGATCACCAGATCGAAGTCATCGCCGAGCAGCTGTTCGATATTGCCGGCGGTGAGAAACGCCTCCACCGCATCGGCCTGGATCTCCGGATTGATCGCCAGGCAGCGTTCGGCCATCGCGCGCGCCTTGTTGCGTCCGTACTGCCCTGCCAACGCCGGCAGTTGCCGGTTGGTGTTGGACACGCACAGGTCGTCGGCATCGATCAGGCGGATATGCCCGACGCCGGTGCGCGCCAGCGCCTCGACCACCCACGAGCCCACGCCCCCCATCCCGACCACCGCCACGCGGCAGGTGGCCAGGCGCTCCACCGTGCCGACTCCGTACAGCCGGTCGATACCGGCAAAGCGTTCACGCCATTGTGCTTTCATCGGCCTATTTTACGCGCGCCGCTCAGCGCGCGCCCATCGACATACTGATGTCCGCGTCCACCGGAGTTCCGTCCATGCCCGCCCCACCCACCGAACAATCGCGCGCCTCCCGCTATGCGTTCCTGCTGGTGCTGGGCATCTTGATCGGGCTGGTCGGCACGGTGATGGTGGCGCGCGTGCTGCAGGCCACACGCAATCCGGTGCCGGACAGCCTGATGCAGGTGATGGCTTACCAGCTGCGCGCCCTGCAATCCGACGCCAATGCCAGTTGCGATGCCACACGCCAGCGAGCGCGGCTGCAATCGCTGCGCCTGCTTGCCGACGAACTGGAACCGGCCTTCCCGGACATCGGCGAAGACCGCCGCTTCGGCGAGCATGCCAGCGCCCTGCGCACCGTCCTGGACCAGGCACGGCGCACGCCCCCAGCCGATTGCGCCGCGCTTGCCGCAGTCAGGACACAGATCAATGACGCCTGCGAGGCCTGTCATCGCGACTTCCGCTGACCGCCATCGCGCGCCCAGGCGCTACGCATTGCCGCGGTGGTGAACAGGACGCTCGGGTTTCGTTAAGCCTGGAGTGATGCAGTTGGCAGACCGTTCACCCGGACCAACACAGGATGACGTCGCCGCGGCCCTGACCGCTTTTTCGAACCACCCCGGAGAGACCTCATGAAGACCCGACTGCTCGTCATTGGCCTGGCTGCAACCGCAACGCTGGTTGGCTGCGCCACCTCCCAGCCCCAGTACGGCAGCTACCGCGGCGACCGCGGCTACGACCAGGGCTACTCGCAGCCGCAGGCACGCTGTGTGGATTGCGGCATCGTGACCCGCATCGATGAAGTCGGCCCGACCCGCAGCGCTCCCACCGGCACCGGCGCGGTGCTCGGCGGCATCGTCGGCGCGGTGGCCGGGCGCCAGATCTCCAAGGAGACCGGCGGCAGCAAGGGCAACAAGAACGTCTCGGCCGTGGCCGGTGCCGCCGCCGGCGCGGTGGCGGGCAATGCGATCCAGAACAACGTCACCAGCGAGAGTTTCGATGTGCAGGTGCGCATGGACGATGGCCGCGTCATCGTGGTGAACCAGCGCGATCTGGCCGGCGTGCGCGAAAACGCCTATGTGCGTGTGGTCAACGGCAAGGTCGTGCTGCGCTGATCGACGCAGGCAGCCGGAGCGCCAGCACAACGACGGCGCGCATCGTCAGGTGGGCGCGGTTGGCCGCCGGAACCGGCATGGACCACGCGTGCAATGCGATTGCTCCGCACCTGCCTGACGACTGCTCGCTACATTCGATTCGCCAGCGTTGGCGAGACGACAGAAAGGCCCGGCAACGGGCCTTTCTGCCGTCTGCACGATGGCCTGGCGTGTCGCGCCTCGCTCAGACCACCTGCACCGCGTCGGCCTGCAGGCCCTTCTGTCCCTGCACGACGGTGAAGCTGACCTTCTGGCCTTCCTTGAGGCTTTTGAAGCCCTGGATCTGGATCGCACGGAAATGGACGAAGACGTCCTCGCCGTTTTCGCGACTGATGAAGCCAAAGCCCTTGGCATCGTTGAACCACTTCACGACACCATTCTCGCGTTCGATATTGGACATCTCGACTGACTCCCTACGACACTGTGATGGACTGACGGTGGTGGCTGTGATTGCAAGGAGGAAGCGAGGTACAAGGATGTAGCGGATCGAACGATCTACCGCATCAGGCCACGATTCACGGTGACCGTTGCAAACAGCAGCGCTGGCAACTTAACCCGCACAAAACGAATTTTCAAGCAGGTCTTGCACAATTTTGTCAAGCCTGAAACGGGACATTTTTGAACCTCATGGATACGACCGTCGTCTACTACATCCTGGCTGGCGTGCTGGTACTGATCGGCCTTGCCGGGGTCGTCCTGCCGGCGCTCCCGGGCCTGCCGCTGGTGTTCGCAGGACTGCTGGTGGCCGCCTGGGCTGATGGCTTCGCCCATGTCGGCTGGGTGGCGCTGGTGATCCTGGGCCTGATGACGGCGTTGTCGTTTGCAATCGACTTCCTCGCCACGGTGTACGGCGCCCAGCGGGTGGGTGCCAGCAAGGCGGCACTATGGGGATCGGTGATCGGCTCGGTCGTCGGCATCTTCTTCATGCCGATCGGCCTGTTCGTCGGCCCGTTCGCCGGCGCGTGGCTCGGCGAATACTGGCAGACCCGCAAGTCCGACCAGGCCACCAAGGTCGGCATCGGCACCTGGCTGGGCATCGTGTTCGGCACCGCGACCAAGCTGGCGCTCGGCCTGTGCATGCTGGGCGTGTTCGCCATCGCCTGGTTCTTCTAGCGGCTCGCAACGGCCCGACAACGAACACTTGTTTGCGTGCAGGCTCGTCCTGACGAGGACGGCGCAGGCGTTCGTCGGCTGCCGACCTCCTTCAATTGCAGCATCGCCAGGATGTTATGCCACCGTGTACACATCGCGTATGCAGGCGCGACCGTTAAGCTTCGCATCTGACGCGCCTGCCTGGCGCCTTTTTCGGCCAGACTGCCCATGTCCAAGCACCGCACCCGTCCCCTGATGCTGATCGCCCTGGTGGCCGCGCCGCTGGCGCACGCCCAGGAAATCGCCCCCACTCCGGCTTCGCCGCAGGCCTGCACCTCCGTCACCTCGGATGCGGCGCGGCTGGCCTGTTACGACCAGGCGCTGGGCTACACGCCGCAATTGACCGCCGAGGCCGACGCCGCCGCGCAGATCGCCAAGCAGAAGGAGTCCAAGCCGCAGGATGAGCGCGCCATCAGCCGCGTTGGCGATTTCTTCCGCGCCGATGGCCAGGACCAGCCCAAGGCCGAGGCAGTTGCCAATGCCGGCCGCGGCTCGTTGCTGGATCGCCGCTGGGAGCTGGCCAAGGATTCCAAGCTGGGCACCTTCCAGCTGCGCGGTTACAAGCCGGTCTACCTGTTGCCGGCGTTCTGGACCAGCGATTCCAACCGCACCCCGCAGTCGCCGAATCCGGCCAACTCGGTGTCCACCCCGCAGCAACTGGACAGCACCGAACTGAAGTTCCAGCTCAGCTTCAAGACCAAGGTGGTCGAGGATCTGTTCGGCGACAACGGCGACATCTGGATGGGCTACACCCAGAGCTCGCGCTGGCAGGCCTACAACAGCGATGCCTCGCGCCCGTTCCGCGAAACCAATTACGAGCCGGAAGCGATGCTGGTGTTCCGCAACAACTACAGCCTGTTCGGCTGGAAGGGCCGCATGAGCGGCATCAGCATCAACCACATGTCCAATGGCCGCGAAGATCCGCTGTCGCGCTCCTGGAACCGGGTCATCCTCAACATCGGCCTGGATCGCGAGAACTGGGCGCTGACGTTGCGCCCGTGGTTCCGCATCAAGGAAGACCGTGCCGATGACAACAATCCCGATATCGAGGATTACATGGGCCGTGGCGATGCCACGCTGGTCTACAACAAGGACGGGCACGAAGTGGCGTTGATCGCGCGGCATTCGCTGCGCGGCGGCGACCGCTCGCACGGCTCGGTGCAGCTGGATTACGGCTTCCCGATCACCAACCTGCTGCGCGGTCACGTGCAGGTGTTCGACGGCTACGGCGAAAGCCTGATCGACTACAACCACAAGGCCACCTACATCGGCCTGGGCGTGTCGTTGCTGGAGTGGTTCTAAGCAGGTCGCGTTGCTGCAGTGACCAACGTCCAGCCTCATTGAAAAGCCGGCATGCGCGCATGCCGGCTTTTTACTTATGCGATTGCGGGTAGACAAACAGCGCAGCAGACCGTGCTGCGCCGTGTTCATGAAAAACGGCTTTGCTGGATGACGCGGTGTTGGCGGCGATCAGACGTCGAAGAAATCGACCTTGCCATCTTTCAAGGTGTAGTACGCACCGACCACGCGGACATTGCCTGCACGCAGCGGTTCGAGCAGCGCCGGTTCGGACGCGCCCCGCAGGCGGTCCACGGTGCGCTTGACGTTGGCCTTGACCGAGGCCGCCAGCAGGTCGCCGCCGCCCTTGCTCTTGGCGGTCAGTACCGCCGGGACGATGGGCTCGATCATCGCGCCGATCGCACCGGGGAAGAAGGCGTTCTGCTCCACCACCGACACCGCCGCAGCAACCGCGCCACAGCTTTCGTGGCCCATCACCACCACCAGCGGCACGCCGAGCTGGCTGACCGCGTATTCGATCGATCCCAACGCGGTGGTGTCGACGGTATTGCCGGCATTGCGGACGATGAACATCTCGCCCAGGCCACGCCCGAACAGCAACTCCGGCGGCACCCGCGAATCCGAGCACGACACCAGGATCACGAACGGGGTCTGTCCCAGCGCCAGTTCCAGACGGCGCTTGCTGTCGGAAATGACCTTTTTGGGGCGGTTTTCCACGAACGCGGCATTGCCGTCACGCAGGATCTGCAAGGCCTGCTCGGCATTGAGATCGGTCTTCTTCGACGGCGCCGCGCCCGCGGCAAACGGCAGTGACGCGGCGGCGGCGGCAATCGGCGCACAACAGGCGCATTGCAGCAGTTTTCGACGGGATGCGGAATGCGACATGGACGAGCCCCTGCTCTCTGGTTGTCTCGCGATCGTACACCGGGCCAGGCGCGGCACCATGGCCCGGCGCGGGCTTATGTCGACACGATTTCGCAACCCGCGCCCCCGGGTTCAGGTCCAGTCCGTCAGACCCTCGCGGCGATAGGTTTCCTGAAATGCCGGGCGGACTTTCATTCGCTGCGCATGCGCCTGCAGGGCCGGCCAGGTGTCGCTGGGCCGGGGCATGTTGCGCGACCAACGCATCAGCATGGTCAGCATGAAATCGGCCGCGGACAGGGTCTGGCCCAGCAGATACGGACCATTGGCCTGCAGGTGCGCGTCGACCTGGGCCCAGGCCGCTTCGAGCCTGGCGCGTGCCTGGGCCTGCACGGCATCGGCATGCGCGGCGCCGGCCGGCTCGTCCGGATAGAACCAGGCCCGGTAGGCCGGCTGCAAGGTGTTGGCGCAGAAGAACATCCACCGGTAGTACGCCGCCCGTGCCGGCGTCCCCGGCGGCGGTGCCAAGCCAGCCTGCGGATGCAGGTCGGCCAGGTGCAGCACGATGGCCGCCGCCTCGGTCAGCACCTGCCCATCCAGCACCAGCGTCGGCACCACGCCGGCCGGGTTGAGTGCGAGATACGCGGGGGATTTCTGCTCGGCGCGCTCGAAATCCAGCGGATGCAGCACGTGCGGCACATCGAGTTCGATCAGCAGCCAATGCACGACCAGTGCGGCAGTGCTGGGGGCGTGGTACAGCATCGTGGTCATGCAGACTCCCTCGTTAGTTGGTGCAGGACTAGTTGGTACAGGAACGCAAGCAGGCGAGCTTGTGCGGTTCACAGCGATTGACATCGCTCTGCTGGGTGCAATCGAACACCTGGGCCATGCAATTGGCCCGCTGCGCCGGATTCTGGGTGGCGTCGCAGCTCTTTCCGCGTGGTGCCACCGCCATGCGGCAGCTGCTTTCGCTGGGCCGGTCGGCGGCGCACTGCGCGGCGCGGCGGTTGCACTGCGCGATGCAGCGCTCCATCGCCGAGGGGCCGTCGAAGCGCGTTGCGGTGTCGCTGGGCTTGAGCGGCTTTTTCTCGGCAAACGGTACTGGCGCGGCGGGGTGCGGCGCATAGTTGCCGGACGGAAACAGCACGGTGGGCGGGGTCCTTTGTTGCGCTGCCAGCGGCAGGCTGGCGCACACCAGGACGGCAAGGCAGATGAGACGGAGCATTCCTGTTCTCCTGAGGGTGCCGGCATGTATGCCCCGAGCATAGCCCGTTCCTGCCGGGCCGTCCGCCACCGACGTGAGACACGCATGCAGGCGTTTTTTCCAGGACCCAGGCACCGCGTGCGAACAGCAGGCACGCGCAGCGCCCAAACCGAAAACGGCGACGCAGTGCACGTGCGTCGCCGTTCCAGGTTTACTTATTCCACCACCACCGGAATCTTGCCGATGCGCGATTGCCACTGGCGCGGGCCGGTCTTGTGCACCGACTCGCCGGTGGCATCCACCGCCACCGTCACCGGCATGTCCTTGACCTCGAATTCGTAGATCGCCTCCATGCCCAGATCTTCGAAGGCCAGCACGCGTGCGGCCTTGATCGCCTTGGAGACCAGATAAGCCGAGCCGCCGACCGCCATCAGGTAGACGGCCTTGTTGTCGCGGATCGCATCGATGGCGGCATCGCCGCGCTCGGACTTGCCGACCATGCCCAGCAGGCCGGTCTGCTCGAGCATCTGGCGGGTGAACTTGTCCATGCGCGTGGCGGTGGTCGGGCCGGCCGGGCCGACCACTTCATCGCGCACCGGATCGACCGGGCCGACGTAGTAGATGAAGCGGTTGGTGAAGTCGACCGGCAAGGTTTCGCCGCGGTTGAGCATGTCGATCATGCGCTTGTGCGCGGCGTCGCGGCCGGTCAGCAGCTTGCCGTTGAGCAGCACCACTTCGCCCGGCTTGAAGCTGGCCACGTCCTCGCGGGTGATGGTGTCCAGGTTGACCCGGCGCGCATTGCTCGGGTTGTAGGTGAGCTTGGGCCAGTCCTCCAGCGACGGCGGATCCAGCATCACCGGGCCGCTGCCGTCCAGGGTGAAGTGCGCATGGCGGGTGGCCGCGCAGTTGGGGATCAACGCCACCGGCAGGTTGGCGGCGTGGGTCGGGTAGTCCTTGACCTTGATGTCCAGTACCGTGGTCAGGCCGCCCAGGCCCTGCGCGCCGATGCCGAGCGCGTTGACCTTCTCGTACAGTTCAAGCCGCAGTTCCTCGGCGCGGTTGGACGCGCCGCGCGCCTGCAGGTCGACGATGTCGATCGGCTCCATCAGCGCTTCCTTGGCCAGCAGCATCGCCTTCTCGGCGGTGCCGCCGATGCCGATGCCGAGCATGCCCGGCGGGCACCAGCCGGCGCCCATGGTCGGCACGGTCTTGAGCACCCAGTCGACGATGGAATCGGACGGGTTGAGCATTGCGAACTTGCTCTTGGCTTCCGAGCCGCCGCCCTTGGCCGCGACGATCACCTCGACATGGTGGCCGGGCACGATCTTGGTGTTGACCACCGCCGGGGTGTTGTCGCGGGTGTTGGTGCGCTTGCCGGCCGGGTCGGCCAGCACGCTGGCGCGCAGCTTGTTGTCGGGGTGGTTGTAGGCGCGGCGCACGCCTTCGTTGACCATGTCCTCCACGCCCATCGTGGCGTCGTCCCAGCGCACGTTCATGCCGATCTCGAGGAACACCGTGACGATGCCGGTGTCCTGGCAGATCGGGCGATGGCCTTCGGCGCACATGCGCGAGTTGATCAGGATCTGCGCGATGGCGTCCTTGGCCGCCGGCGACTCTTCGCGCTCGTAGGCAGCGGATAGGTTCCTGATGTAGTCGACCGGGTGGTAGTAGCTGATGTACTGCAACGCGTCGGCGACGGACTGGATGAGGTCTTCCTGCTTGATCGAGGTCACGGCTGGCTCTACGGCTGGCGGGGGCAATCCGGCCATTTTAGTCGAAACTTCCGGCGCGTCCGGGCGTTGCGTCAATCGAGGCGATTGATCGGGCCATCGAGCGCGCAGGGGCGGCCCGCGGCACGGGCGCGCCGCCAGACACCGATCGCGTTGCCGTGCAAGCGTGCAGCCAGCGCCGCAGCAGCGATCGCGCGCCACTGCCGCAATGCGCATTGCTGCGCTCCAACACCCCGCGCCCACGCAAAGCGCTGCACACTGATGCGATGTCAGCTTCCCGTTCCGGCGCCACCGCGCCCACCGTTCCCCGTCCCGGCCCCACCCTGCGCGAGCGCCTGGATGCGCTGCGCAACCTGCCCCCGTTCCTGCGCCAGATCTGGCAGACCAGCCGCTGGCTGAGCGCCAGCAGCATCGGCCTGCGCGTGCTGCGCGCGTTGATGCCGGTGGCGTCGCTGTATATCGGCAAACTGATCATCGACGAGGCGATCCACCTGGTCGGCCAACCACCGGCCTTCGACTCGCTGGCCCAGGCGCTGGGCAGCGGGCGCCTGAACCGGCTGCTGGAACTGCTGGCGCTGGAACTGGCCCTGGCGATCGGGTCGGACCTGCTCGGCCGGCTGGTCGGCTATGCCGATGCACT
Organism: Xanthomonas sp. BRIP62415; assembly: GCF_003993515.1. Lineage (NCBI taxonomy): Bacteria > Pseudomonadati > Pseudomonadota > Gammaproteobacteria > Lysobacterales > Lysobacteraceae > Xanthomonas > Xanthomonas sp. BRIP62415. The sequence continues at coordinate 131,577 of NZ_QEZH01000014.1, read as the reverse complement.
GCTGTCGGAACTGTTCAACAACGCCGCCAGCGTGCGCCTGATGGAACACGCCGCACAGCTGGATCTGGAGGATTTCGAAGACCCCGACCGGCAGGACAAGCTGGATCGCGCGCGGCGCCAGACCATGAACCGCATGAACCTGATGAGCCAGCTGTTCGGCCAGGTGCAGGACGCCATCACCGTGGTCAGCCTGGCGGTGGGCCTGGTGGTGTATGCGCCGTGGTTGATCCTGCTGCTGGCGATCGCCCTGATCCCGGCCTTCATCGGCGAGGCGCATTTCAACGCATTGGGCTATTCGCTCAACTTCCAGTGGACGCCGGAGCGGCGCCAGCTCGACTACCTGCGCCAGGTCGGCGCCAGCGTCGAGACCGCCAAGGAAGTCAAGATCCTCAACCTGCACCGGTTCCTGATCACGCGCTATCGCCGGCTGGCCGACAAGTTCTTCCAGGCCAACCGCGCACTGGCGCGCAAGCGTGCGTTGTGGGGCGCGTTGCTGGCTGCACTCGGCACGCTGGGCTACTACATGGCCTATGGCTACATCGCCTGGCGCACGGTGCGCGGCGATTTCAGCATCGGTGACCTGACCTTCCTGGCCGGCAGTTTCCTGCGCCTGCGCCAGTTGCTGGAAGGCCTGCTGATCGGGTTTTCGCAAGTCGCCGGCCAGGCCTTGTATCTGGACGATCTGTATTCGTTCTTCAACATCGTGCCGGAGATCCGCTCGCGCCCGAATGCGCTGCCGGTGCCACGACCGATCCGCCAGGGCTTCGTGTTCGAGGACGTGGGCTTCCGCTACCCGGATGCCGAGCAGTGGACGGTGCGGCATCTGGATTTCGAACTACGCGCCGGCGAGGTGCTGGCGCTGGTCGGCGAAAACGGCGCCGGCAAGACCACCCTGGTCAAGCTGCTGGCGCGGCTGTACGACCCGGACGAAGGCCGCATCCTGCTCGATGGCCAGGACCTGCGCGATTACGACCTGGACGATGTGCGCGCCAACCTGGGCGTGATCTTCCAGGACTTCGTGCGCTATCACCTGAGCGTGGGCGAGAACATCGGCGTCGGCCAGGTCGATGCGATGGACGATGCGCCGCGCATCCGCGCCGCTGCGCAGCGTGCGATGGCCGGCGAGCTGATCGACAGCCTGCCCGATGGCTACGACCAGCTGGTCGGGCGCCGTTTCAAGAACAGCGTGGACCTGTCCGGCGGGCAGTGGCAGAAGATCGCCATCGCGCGCGCCTACATGCGCGATGCGCAGCTGATGATCCTGGACGAACCCACCGCCGCACTGGATGCGCGCAGCGAGTTCGAGGTGTTCCAGCGCTTCAAGGAGCTGTCGGACAACCGCACCGCGGTGCTGATCTCGCACCGCTTCTCCAGCGTGCGCATGGCCGACCGCATCCTGGTGCTGGCCGCCGGCCGCATCGAGGCCAACGGCACCCACGCCGAGCTGATGGCGCAGGGCGGGCGCTATGCCGAGCTGTTCGAGTTGCAGGCGGCGGGGTATCGGTGAGGCTGGGAATGGGGAGTCGGGAATGGGGAATCGTTAGAGGCGACTTCGCGGCTGCTGACAGGCACTCAACCTCCCGATCCTGAAGGGGCCCAGATCTTTCGGCGCTGCACTCCATTCCCGATTCCCGATTCTCCATTCCCGGCCAAATGAGAGTTCATCTCATTTGGCCGGCTTGAGGTAGAATTGGCCGGTACTCTTCCCACGACACTTACCGGTATGTCTTCCGCTTTCGGCGCCGAAACGGTGCTTGAGGTCCGCCACTGGACCGATGCCTACTTCAGCTTCACCACCACCCGCGATGCCGGTTTCCGCTTCGAGAACGGGCAGTTCGTGATGATCGGCCTGGAGACCGAAACCCGCCCGCTGCTGCGGGCGTACTCGATCGCCAGTGCCAATTGGGAAGAACATCTGGAGTTCTTCAGCATCAAGGTGCCGGATGGCCCGCTGACCTCGCGGCTGCAGCACATCCAGCCCGGTGACAAGGTGCTGGTCGGCAAGAAGCCCACCGGCACGCTGCTGATCAGCGACCTGCACCCGGGCCGCAATCTGTACCTGCTGGGCACCGGCACCGGCCTGGCGCCGTGGTTGTCGGTGATCAAGGATCCGGAAACCTACGAGCGTTTCGACAAGGTGATCCTGACCCAGGGCGTGCGCTTCGTGCAGGATCTGGCCTACCGCGACTACTTCGAGCGCGAGCTGCCGCAGCACGAATTCCTCGGCGACCTGCTGCGCGAGAAGTTGCTGTATTACCCGGCGGTGACGCGCGAGGCGTTCGCCAATCAGGGCCGCCTGACCGAACTGATGGCCGATGGCCGCATGCAGCACACGCTGGGCTTGCCGCCGCTGGATCCGGCCAACGACCGCTTCATGATCTGCGGCAGCCCGCAGATGCTGGCCGACCTGCGCACCCTGCTGGACGCGCGTGGCTTCCAGACCTCGCCACGCATCGGCACGCCGGGGCATTACGTGTTCGAGCGCGCCTTCGTCGAGAAGTGATGCGACCGTCGCGCCCGGCCGTAGGAGCGCACCCGGGCGCGACGAAGCGTTCCCGGTAATGCGTCGTCGCGCCCGGGTGCGCTCCTACGGTTCCAGCGCCATGCCCTGCGCGATCACGCGCGACACCATCGTGGCGCGGGGGTGTCTTACCTCTACGCCGGTTTGCCCAGTGCGCGTTCGATGTCCGCTGCCAGGGCGTCCGGCTTGGTGGTCGGTGCGTAACGCTCCAGCACCGTGCCATCGCGGCCGATCAGGAACTTGGTGAAGTTCCACTTGATCGCTTCCGATCCCAGCACGCCACGCTGTTCGTGCTTGAGCCACCGCCACAGCAGATGCGCGCCGCTGCCGTTGACCTCGACCTTCTCGGCCAGCGGAAAATCCACGGCATAATCGAGCGAGCAGAACTGGCGGATCTGCGCGGCATCGCCCGGCTCCTGGTGACCGAACTGGTCGCAGGGAAACCCGATCACCACCAGACCACGCTCGCGATAGCGCTGCCACAGCGCCTGCAGGCCTGCGTATTGCGGGGTAAAGCCGCATTTCGACGCGACATTGACCACCAGCACCACCTTGCCGGCGTAATCGCGCATCGACTGTGTACGACCGTCCAGGTCGGTGAATTCAAACGTGGAGATGTCACTCATGGCCGCCCCGCTGTGTGCAAGCAGGGCAGCGTAACGCAACGACCCGCAGCGCGGCATCGCGATCGCAAGCGTGTCAGCCGGGGAAAAAGGCGGTCTTCGACGGACCCGTTGCCGCAGCCACCTGGCCCTTCCCGATGATCCCGACCGTGGCCGGCCGCTGGCACGGCGCACTAGCGGCCAGCATCGGCCAGGCGGGCAGATCGGCAGCTCGCCGGGCAGCCGGCATGCAGCCGAATGAAAAACGTTCCGCAGCGCGTATCGGCAGCGCCCATCCGGCGGCGGCGCACGCACGGCGGCAGCGGTCCTGGGCCCACAAGGCGCGCACTGCTCGCGCCCGCCTGATGGCAAGGCGAAGACATTGCAGCCATGCCTTTTGTCACACGCCTGTCCGGCCCGGCTGGGGTAGCCTCGGCGGTTCGCACTTTGGAGCAACCCTCTTGACCACCCGTCTCGCCTTTGCCCTGGCCGCTTCCCTGGGACTTGCCATGCCGTCCTACAGCATCGCCGCACCTGCCACCACGCAGGCCGCCACCCACGCCAATCCGTTCTTCGCAGACAGCACGCTGCCGCTGCACTACCCGCAGTTCGACAAGATCACCGACAGCGACTTCGCACCCGCCTTCGACGCCGGCATGGCCGAGCAGTTGAAGGAAGTGGACAAGATCGCCAACCAGAAAGCCAAGCCGAGCTTCGACAACACCCTCATCGCGCTGGAAAAAAGCGGTGCCACGCTCGATCGCGCCACCACGGTGTTCTTCAACCTGGTCGGTGCCGACACCAACGACGCGCGCAAGAAACTGCAGGCCGACTACTCGGCGAAGTTCGCCGCGCACCGCGATGCGATCTCGCTCAACGGCAAGCTGTTCGCGCGCATCCAGACGCTGTACGACCAACGCAGCCAGCTGGGCCTGGACGCGCAAGGCGTGCGCCTGGTCGAGAAGTACTACAGCGATTTCGTCCGCGACGGTGCCAAGCTCTCCGATGCCGACAAGACCACGCTCAAGGCGATGAATGCCGAGCTGGCCAACCTGGGCACCACCTTCAGCCAGAACGTGCTGGCCGAAGTCAATGCCGCTGCCGTCGTCGTCGATGACGTCAAGCAGCTCGACGGCCTGTCCGAGGAACAGATCGCCGCCGCCGCCGAAGCCGCCAAGGCGCGCAAGCTCGACGGCAAGTACGTGATCGCGCTGCTCAACACCACCGGCCAGCCGCCGCTGACACAGTTGAAGAATCGCGAACTGCGCAAGAAGATCTACGACGCCTCGGTCTCGCGTGGCAGCCACGGTGGCCAGTACGACAACACCGCGCTGGTGTCGCGCATCATGAAGCTGCGCGCCGACAAGGCCAAGCTGCTCGGCTTCCCGACCTACGCGGCCTATTCGCTGGAAAACCAGACCGCCAAGACGCCCGAAGCGGTCAACGCGATGCTGGGCAAGCTGGCACCGGCGGCGGTGGCCAACGCCAAGCGCGAGGCGGCCGACCTGCAGGCGATGATCGACAAGGAACAGAAGGCCGCACGCAAGCCGAGCTTCAAGCTCGAAGCCTGGGACTGGGCCTACTACAGCGAGAAGGTGCGCCAGGCCAAGTACAACTTCGACGAATCCCAGCTCAAGCCGTACTTCGAGCTGAAGAACGTGCTGGAAAACGGCGTGTTCTACGCGGCCAACCAGGAATATGGCCTGACCTTCAAGCAGCGCACCGACCTGCCGACCTACCGCGACGACATCACCGTCTATGACGTGTTCGACGCCGACGGCAAGCAGCTGGCGATCTTCATCGCCGACATGTACGCACGCGAATCCAAGCGCGGCGGCGCCTGGATGAACTCCTACGTGTCGCAGTCGGCGCTGACCGGTTTCAAGCCGGTGGTCGCCAACCACCTCAACATCCCCAAGCCGCCCGCCGGCCAGCCGACGCTGCTGACCTGGGATGAAGTGACCACCATGTTCCATGAGTTCGGCCATGCGCTGCACGGCATGTTCTCGGACGTCAAATACCCGTATTTCTCCGGCACCAGCGTGCCGCGCGACTTTGTCGAGTTCCCCTCGCAGGTCAACGAGATGTGGGCCGACGAGCCGTCGATCCTGAAGAACTACGCCAAGCATTACCAGAACGGCACGCCGATGCCGCAGGCCCTGCTGGACAAGGTGATTGCCGCGTCCAAGTTCAACCAGGGCTTTGCCACCACCGAGTACCTGGGTGCGGCCATGCTCGATCAGAACTGGCACCAGATCAGCGCCAGCCAGGTGCCCGACGCCGCCGGCGTGATGGCCTTCGAAGCCAAGGCCCTGCAGCAGGACGGCATTGCCTACGCGCCGGTGCCGCCACGCTACAAGACCCCGTATTTCAGCCACATCATGGGCGGTTACGCGGCCGGCTACTACGCCTACATCTGGTCGGAAGTGCTCGACGCCAACACCCAGCAGTGGTTCAAGCAGCACGGCGGGTTGAGCCGCGCCAACGGCGACCGCTTTCGTCAGACCCTGCTCTCGCGCGGCGGCAGCGTCGATGCGATGGAGCTGTTCCAGAACTTTGCCGGCCATGCACCGCAGATCGAGCCGCTGCTCGAGAAGCGCGGCCTGAGCGCGCAAGGTGGCGATGGCGCCACACCGGAAGCGCCGCAGTCCAAGCCGTAATCGCACTGCAGTGAAATGAAGACGCCGCCCGGAGCGATCCGGGCGGCGTTTTTGTTGGTCGCCATCAGAAGACCTGCTGCAGTCAGCGCAAACGCCGCGCTCAGAGCTCGACCGAATCCACGCCGTCGAGCAGTTTCCTCAACAGCTTTTCCAGCCGCACCTGCTCGGCATCGCTGATGCCGGACGTCTCTGCATTGAGCAGCGTGCAGGCATCGGGCAGCAGACTGTTGATCAACGCCAGCCCCGCAGGCTGCAAGGTCAGCATGATCTTGCGTCGATCGTCCGGACTGCTGCCCCGCGCGATCAATCCCTTCTCGCACAACTGATCGGTGAGGCGGGTGATGTTGGCCGGCTTCTCGCTGGCGGCCTCGGCCACCTCGGTGGGCGTGATCGCCTGCTCCGGGGTGCCGTAGAGCATCATCAGAATCTCGTACTCCGGCGGGCTAATGCCATAGGGCTTCAACCGCACACACCCTTGCGTGTGCAGCCGCTTGTAGAGATGCTTGATCAGCCTCACCAGGACGGCCGGTTCCCGCGGAAACGCCGGATAGCGCACACAGGTGTGGTCCACGCGACGTGCGGTTGGATCGAAACTACTCATATCACCCGTTTGATTACATTACTGAATGGCCAAGCCATTCAATCACATCGTCTGCCGGGTGACACCTCAGCGTGCGAAGAGATGTACATATTCCGGCGCGACCCACGCCAACAACGTCGAGGCAGCGACCTCGGCCGTCTGCGTGCCATCCGAGTACGGCCCCACCTGGTACGGCGGAAACACGAACCGAAGCGCGGTGATCTGCCCGGCAGCATTGAGCACCGGCACGAACTGGGCAAAGTTGTCGACCTGCGCCGCAGTGCCTTCGGCAATCATGCGATCGGCCGAGGCCACCTGCGCGGCCTGCTCTTCGACCGGCACACGCTCGGCTTCCACGCGTTGGGCGGCGGCGTTGTGCAATTGCACCGCCACCTCGCGCCCGATCGCTTCCCAGCCTGCCGGGTCCGGAATCAGGGCCTGCGCAGTCAATTGCCTGCGCTCCTTGACCAGCCAGACGAAGCGCGCCACCAACGGTTCGCCATGCGCACCACCGGTGTAGCGGCTGCCGTCGGCGGACACGACGATCAGGTCCGGGGTCTGCAACACGGTCTCGAACGCCAGCGACAATTCGTAGGGCGCAGCCGGCTTGTCGTTGCCGAGCCCGGACACCGCCTGCATGAGTTCGGCACGCGCTGCCTGCGCATAGCTGCGGATCAGCGCGCTCAGTTCGGGAAATGCGTCCAGCCCGCGCGGATAACTGATACCCACCATATAGGCGGGCGCGTGCTCGATCACGTCTTCCAGCGGTCCGCTTTGCACAAGCACCGGCTCTGCCGGCGGTACCGTCGCAACGCTCGCCTCGGCGGCCGGCTCTGCCGATTCGGCCGTCGTCGGCGCGCGCTGGCTACAGCCTGCCAGCACCGCCAGCACCGCCAGCATCAGCAAGCCCCGGACTGCATTCACTCCTGACAACCGCCCCATTCCCGCCTGCTCCCTTCGATACATCTGCAAAGACTCGCCGCCGCCGCTCAGGCCAGCAGATCCTGAAACTGTTGGTGCCGCCGGATATACGCCTCGGCGTAGCTGCAGGCAGGCACGACCGTGTAGCCCCGCTGCCGTGCATGGGCCAATGCTGCCTCGACCAGCGCTGCGGCGATGCCGCGGCCGGCGATCGCGTCCGGCACCTGCGTGTGGGTGATGGTCATGCGCTCGCCTTCAAGGCGGTAGGCCAGCTCGGCATGTTGTCCATCGGTGTCTACGCTGAAAAGCTGCTGCGCGGAATCGTGATCTGCCTGCACTTTCGCTGCCTCCATGGTGGTCTGCACGAGGCAGTGACGATGACGATCAGTGTGACCAGCGCGGCGCCGCGCCTGCGTGAAAATGAATCGATGCCGTGACTGCCCGCGCAGCCTGCCGAGCAGGCACTTAAGTTCGCTCGCGCCGCGCCGATAGCTCAGCCGAAGGCGCCCGTTGCCACTGGGGGCGGTACGACCTGCCAAGGCCTTCGCCTTACCTACGAGGAGTCACCGCATGCACAACGATTCGGCAGGACACAGCGCAGACAGCGATAGCTCGCTGCTGGAAGGCTTGTTCCAGTTCGCCATCAAGGGCGACACCCACAACCCCGACTTCGCGCAGCTCAACGACACGGTGTACCAGCGCCTGCAGCAGGCCTACGGCGCGGTGCCCACCAGCAGCGTCGGTAACGGGCAGAAGCGCGACGCGGCCTGAGCCGGCATCGCATCACTCGCCAGGACCCATCGCGCGTTGGCGCTGGTCCTGGCCCGGTCGCCCAAGGCGACCCGCTATTGCCACCACTTCGACCTAGCGCGCATGCCCGCCTGCGGCCAGCGGCGCGTGTGCCCGCCGCTATCAGCCGAAGCGCGGGTTGGACAGCTGCTCCAGGAATACCTGCAGCACGCGCGGCTCCATGATCAGCATGAACATCACGCCGAACGCGGCACCGGCCAGGTGCGCGCTGTGGTTGATGCGATCGCCGCCGCGGCGGTCCATCCACAGGCTGTAGCCGACATAGAACACCGCGTAGATGATCGCCGGCGCCGGAATGAACAGCACCAGGATGATGGTCCACGGCTGCAGCAGGATGAAGGCGAACAACACCGCCGACACCGCGCCGGAGGCGCCCAGGCTGAGATAGTTCGGGTTGTTCTGGTTCTTCAGATAGCTGGGAAGGATCGAGACCACCAGCGCCGCCAGATAGAACAGCGGATAGGTCAGCACGCTGCCGGTCAGCTGGGTCATCACGTTTTCGATCACCCGGCCGAAGAAGAACAGCGTGATCATGTTGAAGACCAGGTGGCCCAGGTCGGCATGGATGAAGCCGTAGGTGACCAGGCGGTCGTACTGCTTGTGCTTGTCCAGCGCCGGCGGCCACAGCACCAGCCGGTCGGCCAGCTTGCGGTTGTTGAACGCCATCCACGAGACGATGCCGGTGATGGCGATCAGGATCAGGGTAATCATGCGGACCTCAGGCAGAACGGTAATTGTCGACCATGCGATACCGGCGCGCGTACAGGCCGAAGGCCAGTGCCGCCAGAAACGCGAAGGCCGCGAAGAAGAACATCAGAAATGCCGCCTCACTGAGTCCAGTATCGGCGATGTGGGAGGTCACCGTCGCATTGCGTACCGCCACGTTCGACAGCAGCACCCATAGATTGCCCACCGTGGTGGTCAGGTACCAGAAGCTCATCACCACGCCCTTCATCGACGGCGGTGCCTGGCTGTAGGCGAACTCGATCCCGGTGGCCGACACCAGCACCTCGCCGAAGGTCAGCAGCGCATAGGGCAGGATCTGCCAGGCGATATGCATCGGCTCGCCGCCGTCCATGCTGATCTGGATGGCACCGACCGCGATCCAGGCCAGGCCGCCGAAGGCGATGCCGCAGGTCATGCGACGCAGCGCGGTCGGCTCCCAACCGCCACGCCGCAGCAGCGGATACAGCACCAGATTGTTGAACGGGATCAGCAGCATCACCAGCAGCGGATTGAGCGCCTGCATCTGCGAGGCGGTGAACCAGGCCGGCATCGTCATCTCGCGCCCCTGCAGCACCCAGGTGGAGGCCTTCTGGTCGAACAGCGAGAAGAACGGCGTCACCAGCGCGAAGATCACCAGCACCCGCAGCAGCGCGCGCACGCCTTCGACCGCGGTATCGGGATGAATGCCACGCGCACGCTCCAGCTGCCACCAGGTGCCGCCACCGATGCCGGCCAGCAACAGCACCAGCGCCATGCACAGGCAGATGACGATGCCGAGCTGGTCGACCAGCGCAAAGCAGGCCAGCGCCAGCAGCACCGAGACGATTGCCAGCATCAGGCCCGGACGGCCCTGCCCCGGCGCCTGGGCCAGCAATGCAGTGCGCACCACCGTACCGAAGCCGTGCGGATCCTTCGGCGGCAACGGCACCCGCACATAGCGCCTGCGGCCCAGCCAGAACACCAGCGTGGCCACGAACATCAGGATGCCGGGAATGCCGAACGCCCACGCCGGGCCGAGATGCTTCAGCGCCAGCGGGATCAACAAGGAGGCAAACAACGAGCCGAAGTTGATGATCCAGTAGAAGCCGTCGAACACCACCTTGGCCAGGTGCTTGTTGGACTGGTCGAACTGGTCGCCCATGAACGAGGCCACCAGCGGCTTGATGCCGCCCGCACCCAGCGCGATCAAGCCCAGCCCGACAAAGAATCCGCTGCGGCTGCCTTCGAACAGCGCCAGGCAGGCATGGCCGGCGCAATACACCAGGCTGAACCACACAATGGTGTTGTATTTGCCGAAGAAGCGATCGGCCAGCCAACCGCCGAGCAGCGGGAAGAAAAACACCCCGATCATGAAACTGTGCAGGATGTGCTTGGCCTCGGCCTCACGGCCGGGCCCGCTGACTTCCTGCAACAGCAGCGAGGTGATCAGGAACTGCACCAGGATGTTGCGCATCCCGTAGAAGCTGAAACGCTCGCAGGCTTCGTTGCCGATGATGAAGGGAATCTGGCGCGGCAGCCGCGCACCGGCAGTGGGGCCCGGCAAGGTGGAAGTGGTCAAGGGCAGTCCGGTCGAGCGAAAAAACACGCGCTATCGTACCGGCGGCTGCCGGTTGGCCGCCATCGCGACCATGGGATAAGGCCACGGGCGCGCCGCTGCATGCGTCGAGCACCGCGCCTGGCAGGCGTTGATTGCGGACCCGGCGGGCGGGTGGCTGCCGTTGCGGCACACCTGGCCAGTGACTCGGCCCAGGCGTGCCGTCCCGCCGTCGATACACCGCAACCACGCCGATCACACGCAAGTCATGACGCAGTGCAGATTGGCCTGCTGCGCCGGCTCGGCTACATTGCAAACGTTTTCCTGGAACACTGGACCGCTGGATGCCCCGCTTCACCCGCCTGGCCCTGAGCCTGCTGCTGCTGACCACCTGCCCCGCCGCACTGGCCGCCGAACCGTTGACCACCCAGGCCGAGCGCAGCGGGTTCGCGCAAACCGGACGCTACGATGAAGTCATCGCACTCTGCGATGCCTTTGCACAGCGCTACCCGCAGGCGGTGCGCTGCATCGAATTCGGCACCACCCCGGAAGGCCGGCCGATGAAGGCGCTGGTCGTCTCCACCAGCGGGGCACTGGATGCAGGCGGCGCTGCGCAACGCACGTTGCCGGTGGTGCTGGTGCAAGGCGGCATCCATGCCGGCGAGATCGACGGCAAGGACGCGGGGTTTCTGGCCCTGCGCGAATTGCTGGACGGCAAGATCGGCAAAGGCGTGCTTGACAAACTGGTCTGGGTGTTCGTGCCGGTGTTCAACGTCGACGGGCACGAGCGCTTCGGCGCCTGGAACCGGCCCAATCAGCGCGGCCCCGAACAGATGGGCTGGCGCACCACCGCGCAGAACCTCAACCTCAATCGCGACTACCTCAAGGCCGATGCACCGGAAATGCAGGCGATGCTGCGGCTGGTGCAGCAATGGGATCCGCTGATGTATGTGGACCTGCACGTCACCGATGGCGCCAAGTTCGAACACGACGTGTCTGTGCAGGTGGAGCCCGTGCACGCCGGCGATGCCACGCTGCAACGCGACGGCACGCGCTGGCGCGATGCGGTGATTGCCGACCTGGCCAAGCAGGGCTCGCTGCCGCTTCCGTATTACCCCTCGTTCGTGCACGAGGACGACCCGACTTCGGGCTTTGCCGACGACGTGTCGCCGCCGCGGTTTTCGCATGGCTATTTCCTGCTGCGCAACCGCTTCGGCATGCTGGTGGAAACGCATTCGTGGAAGACCTACCCGGTACGTGTGCGCGTCACCCGCAACGCGATCGTGTCGGTGCTGCAGCAGGCCGCGCGCAACGGTGCCAGATGGCGCGCCGATGCACTGGCGGCCGATCAGCGTGCAACCAAATTGGCTGGCGAGATGGAGCCGTTGAGCTTCGCTGCCGGCCCCGCCGCACGCACCGTGGCCTTCCGTGGCTACGCCTACACGCGCACGCCCTCGCCGATTTCCGGCGCGTTGATGACGCGCTACGACGAGACCAGGCCACAGGTCTGGAAGGTGCCGTTACGCGACCAGATCAAGCCCGACGTGGTGGTCGATGCGCCACGCGGCGGCTACCTGGTGCCTGCTGCGCAAGCGGCCCTGGTGGCGGAGAAACTGCGCCTGCACGGCATCGCCTTCGACACCATCGCCACCGCCGGCACCCATCCGGTACAGAGCTTCCGTGCCGACACCGCCACGTTTGCCGCGCGCTCCAACGAAGGCCACCAGAACCTGGCAATCACCGGGCAGTGGCGCGACGACACCCGCACGGTGCCGGCCGGCTCCTTGTTCGTGCCGATCGCCCAGCCCAGGTCGCGCCTGGTGATGGCAATGCTGGAACCGCAGGCGCCGGATTCGCTGCTGCAATGGGGCCAGTTCAACACCGCGTTCGAGCGCAAGGAATACATGGAGGATTACGTGGCCGAAGAGGTCGCGCGCGACATGCTCGAACGCGACCCGGCAGTGAAGGCGCAATTCGAACAGCGCCTAGCCAGTGACGCGGCCTTCGCGGCCGACCCGAAGGCACGCCTGGAATTCTTCGCTCGCCTGCATGCCTCCTGGGACGAGCGCTACCGCCTGTATCCGGTGTTACGCACCGCGCAGACGCAGTTCTGACGCGGCACCGATTCCGGCCAACACCTCGGCGCGCACGCGCGCCCTTCGAACACGGGCAGTGCGCTGCCCTCCCCTGATTGCAACCGCACCACAAGGACCACTCGTGCCACATTCCGATATGAAACCGTTTACAAATTCCCGGCCACGCCGTCTCGCGCTCGCCATCGCCGTTGGTGCCAGCGTCGCGTTTGCCGCCCCGCTCGGCGCACAGACCGCCGCTGCAGCGCAGCCGTGGATGGACACCGCCCTGACCGCGGACCAGCGTGCCGACCGCCTGCTCGCGCAGATGAGCGAAGACGAAAAATTCCAGATGCTGCGCAGCTACTTCGGCCTGGGCACCGACAAGATTCCCAAGCCCGAAGGCGCACTGGGTTCGGCCGGCTATGTCCCCGGCATCCCGCGCCTGGGCGTCCCGGCGCAGCAACTGGCCGATGCGGGCGTGGGCGTGACCAATCCCGGCGGCATCCGTAAGGGCGACTTCGCCACGGCCATGCCGTCCGGCCCGTCCACGGCATCGAGCTGGAATCCGCAGCTGGCGTATGCCGGCGGCAAGACCATGGGCCGCGAATCCTGGCAGCAGGGCTTCAATGTGCTGCTGGCCGGCAGCGTCAACCTGCAGCGCGACCCGCGCAACGGGCGCAATTTCGAATATGCCGGCGAAGACCCGCTGCTGGCCGGCACCATGGTGGGCGAGTCGATCCGCGGCGTGCAGAGCGAGCACGTGCTGTCGACGATGAAGCACTACGCGCTCAACGACATGGAGACGCGCCGCAATTTCCATAGCGCGGAGATCGGCGAGCAGGCGATGCACGAATCGGATCTGCTGGCGTTCGAGATTGCGCTGAAGATCGGCGACCCCGCCTCGGTGATGTGCTCCTACAACAAGATCAACGGCATCTACGGCTGCGAGCACGATTACCTGCTCAACCAGGTGCTCAAGCAGGAATGGAAATACCCCGGCTATGTGATGTCCGACTGGGGTGGCGTGCACAGCGGCTCCAAGGCGGCCCTGGCCGGACTGGATCAGCAATCGGCCGGCGAAGTGTTCGATGCGGCGGTGTTCTTCGACGCGCCGTTGCGCATGGCGGTGTCGGCCGGCGTGGTGCCGCGCGCGCGCTTCGACGACATGGTCAAGCGCGTGCTGCGCAGCCTGTTCGCGCATGGCGCGTTCGATCATCCGACCCAGCGCCAGCCGATCGATGGCAAGGCCGGGCTGCTGTCGGCGCAGCATGTCGCCGAAGAAGGCAGCGTGCTGCTGCGTAACGAGCAGGCCACCTTGCCGCTGTCCACGGACGTGCGCCGCATCGCGGTGATCGGTGGCTACGCCGACAAGGGCGTGATGTCCGGCGGCGGTTCCTCGCGGGTGGACTACACCATCAACGGCGGCAACGCCGTGCCCGGCATCACCCCGACTACCTGGCCGGGCCCGGTGATCATCCATCCGTCCTCGCCGCTGCAGGCACTGCGCGCCGCGTTGCCGAACGTGCAGATCGATTATGTCGACGGCAAGGACCGCGCTGCCGCGGCACGCGCGGCCAAGGCCGCCGATGTGGCGATCGTGTTCGCCACCCAGTGGTCGGCCGAATCGGTGGACCTGCCGGACATGCAATTGCCCGACAACCAGGACGCCCTGATCGAGGCGGTGGCCAGGGCCAACCCCAGGACCACCGTGGTGCTGGAAACCAACGGCCCGGTGCGCATGCCCTGGGCCGAGCGCGTGCCGGCGGTGCTGCAGGCGTGGTATCCGGGCATCGGCGGCGGCGAAGCCATCGCCAACCTGCTGACCGGCAAGGTCAATCCCTCCGGCCATCTGCCGGTGACCTGGCCGGTGGACGAATCGCAGCTGCCGCGCCCGTCGATTCCGGGCCTGGGCTTCAAGCCGGCCAAGCCGGGCGAAGACACGATCGACTACGCCATCGAAGCCGCCAACGTCGGCTACAAATGGTTCGCCGCGCGCAAGCTGACCCCGCGCTACCCGTTTGGCCATGGCCTGTCGTACACCCAGTTCCGCATGGGCGGGCTGCGCGTGGACGCCAACGGCAGCCAGCTCACGGCGAACTTCGAGGTGGAAAACATCGGCCCGCGCGAAGGCGCCGCCGTGCCGCAGCTCTACGTCACCCTGCCCGACGGCCACGCCACCCCGCTGCGCCTGATCGGCTGGCAGAAGCTCACGCTCAAGCCGGGCGAAAAGCGCGCCGTGCAGGTGATCGCCGAACCCAAGACGCTGGCCGACTTCGATGCCAAGGCACGCCACTGGACGATTGCCGCCGGCACCTATCGCGTGCAGCTGGCGCGTTCGGCAGGCGAACCGGTGCAGAGTGCGGAGGTCACCTTGCAGGCGGCGCAGCTGCCGTGATCGCGTGCCGCGGCGGGCATGCAGTGCGCGTGTCTGCCGCGCCGTCTTCTCCCGTGGCCGGCAGGCACCCGCCACCACGAAGAATTTGTGCCAGATGCGTTGACAGCGTCGCGCGTAACTTGCACAATTCGCCTCCTGAGTCGCCCAGGTGGCGGAATTGGTAGACGCACTAGCTTCAGGTGCTAGCGGGGGCAACTTCGTGGAGGTTCGAGTCCTCTCCTGGGCACCACGACTCACGGTAGATCGTAAAAAACCCCGCGCAGGCGGGGTTTTTTGCGTCTGGGCCATGCGCTGGGACGATGGGCTGTCGGCGATGGCGCGCATGCCGATCGGCTGCGCTGCAAGCGTGCGCCGCGCGTGACTCTCGACACGCGACCACGTGTTGCGGCTGTGGCGACCATGTTCGACGCCTCCACGACGGATGCCGATGGATGCAAGGCTTGACGCCAAACGTCCACGATCAAGGCCAATGCCAATCTGCGTTGCAGCCAGGTGGAAGCACCAGCAACAAACAGATGAGGTCTCACAACCTCATGCCAGATCACTGTTTCCCAGGTGGCGCGGGCATGTCCTTGATGCGCTGCCGGATGGCGCTCGAACGGGCGAGATCCCCGCTTGCCTCATACGCCTCGGCAAGGCTGTCCAGCGCATTGCGGGACGCCGGAAACAGCAACACGTTGAGCGCGAACACACGAATCGCCGCATCTGCGCCGAGATTGGACAGAACGGTGTAGCCAGTCGTGTTGACCACAGCCTCGAGTTGATCGAGGGGGATGCTCCCGTCGACACGCAGTGCATCGGCCAAAAACTGCGTGTCGTGATCGACAGGCAACTGCAGCGCGAAGGCGATGAGCTTCTCCGACAAGGCTTCGGCGGGAAACGTCTGTGGCGCGATGGCGGCCATGATGCTGTCGACCAGCACCCGGGACCACACCCCGCGCGTGCTGCCATTGGTCAGGTAAACGATGGTGTAGCTATCGCCATCCAGGGCATCGGCGAACAGCAGGCGCACCCTCACCCGCGCGCCCCCATCATGACCAACGTACCGATAGGCACCACTTGCGCCAACCTCCCAGCCGCCGGCAAACCAGCCGCGCTGCCCATTGGGCAGCAGCTGCGGTTGCCAGAGCTGTTGCAGTGTCGGCTTTCCGACTAACGTTCCATCTCGCATCGCTTCGATGAAAGCCGCCAGATCGTCGATGCTGGTATACAGCTCGGCATGCCCGAGGGCGTAATCGGGCCAGGCGATCTCCGGCTCTTTCTGCAGTTTTTCGTCCTTGCCAATGTAGGCACTGACGACCGCATTAGCCGGCAATCGGGAGCGTCCGAGAAAGGTATGCGCCAGCTTCAACGGCTCGAGGATCCGCTCGGACACGATCTGCGAATACGGCTTGCGGTAATGCGCCTGGAGCAGTTGCGACAGCACCAGATAGTTGGTGTTGATGTAGCGCGTATTGCTACCGGGTGGAAAGAGCAATGGTTGACTGCCCAGCGTTGCAAAGACGGCGTGCGCAGTTGCAGGAAATGAGGCGTTTGCCTCCGGCGCGCCGCTCATCTGCGCCTCGGTGAAATATTCTGGCAACCCGGAGGTGTGGTTGAGCAGCTGACGCACCGTGACCTTGTGCCAGCGCTGGGGCAGATCTGGCAGGTAGACCCGGGCGGGTCGGTCCAGATCGATTTGCCTGGCCTCGACCAACTGCATGATCAAGGTGCTCACCAGCAGCTTGCTCACCGAAAACACAGGAAATATCTGCTCAGGCATCACCGGCTGCTGACTGTCGAGGTCGGCAAGTCCATCGCCACCGCGAAACAGCACCTTGCCATTGTGGGAGACGTACGCAGCCTGCCCTACGATGCCGTAGCGCTGCCGATTAAGCTGCATCTGCTGTGTCACCTTGTCGCTCGATTCATCGGCCAAGGCGATCAACGGCAACCACAGCGACAGAAGAAGCACAGTCTGCAGCAGACGCCCAATTGCCGGCGCTACATGCGGTAACTCACGATGACGCTGGGCCTCTTGATTCAGCGTGAGCCGGCCTTGGCGCTGCATCGTATGCATGAGGCAGAAAGACTGCGGTAAACCGGTCGTTGAAGGCGTCACTGCCATTGAACTGCTCCCACTTGGAGAGCGTCAGTCTAGAGCGTGTTGACAGGCGCAGCACGATTGTTAGAGCGGCTCACAAACCGTAGCGAGCACCCGACTGGCGGGGGGAGCGCAGGGGTTTTGTCAGCTGCCTTTTTGGATGCAGTCAGAAGCCCACGTCAAATACTGCGTCGGTCAAGGCTGCAGCGCCCTCACCGCTCCAAACGGTTTGCTGATTGCTTTGCAAAGCGCTACGCAACCGACCATCCCGACTGGCTCTTGCCCGTCCACCGTCGCGGGACCTTACGCGGCATGGATGCCGCGTAAGCGCCTACACGGACGTACTTGCGGCGTGTCCCGCGAGAGTGGGCGGGCAAGGGCCCCGCAGCCAAGTCGCAGATCATTCGCTCTGCACTGGACCGACGTGAGGTCGTTGTCTTAGCCGATGTCAGAACGGCCAAGCGCCTTGTCAGCCGGCGCCTAATGCCCGCCAGCCGCCGCTGCGCCGCCCGCACCCGCACCGAACGGCGGCTTGGCCAGCCACAGGAAGAAGATGATCGCCAGGAAGGTCCAGCCGAGCAGGTAGAAGATGTCGTTGAAGCCCATCTGCGAGGCCTGGTGGTTGATCATGTTGTTCAGCGATGCCGCGCCGCGTTGCAGGTCGCCCTGCCCCATCGCGGTGACCTGCTCCTGCATGCCCGGGGTGTACACCGAGATGTGTTCGGTGATGTGCGCGTGGTGCACCTGGGTGCGGCGTGCCCACAGATAGGTGGTCAACGATGCGGCGAAGCTGCCGCCGAGGGTGCGCAGGAAGGTGGCCAGGCCTGACCCTGCCGCGATCTCGCGACCGTCCAGGTCCGAGAGCAGAATCTGCAGCACCGGCATGAAGAACAGGGCCACGCCCACGCCCATCACCAACTGGACGGTGGCCACATGGCCGAAGTCCACCTGCAGGTTGAAGTTGGAGCGCAGGAAGCTGGTGAACGACAGGAAGATGAAGGCAACGGTGGCAAGCATGCGCAGGTCGAACCGCAGCGCGTACTTGCCCACGAACGGCGTCATCAACACCGGCAGGATGCCGATCGGCGCAGTGGCAAGGCCGGCCCAGATCGCGGTGTAGCCCATGTCGCGTTGCAGCCATTGCGGGATCAGCAGGCTCACGCTGAAGAACGCCGCATACGCCACCACCATCGCCAGGGTGCCGGCGCGGAAGTTGCGGTGCCGGAACAGCTTGAGATCGACGATGGGGTCCTTGTCGGTGAGTTCCCAGATCACGAACACCACCAGCGCTACCGCGGCAACGCAGGCCAGCACCACGATCTTGTCGGAGGAGAACCAGTCCTCGTCATTGCCCAGGTCCAGCACCAGCTGCAGCGCACCGACGCCGACCACCAGCAGGATCAGGCCGATGTAGTCCATGCGCGGCGTTTCCAGCTGCTCGGGACGATGCCGCAGCTGCGAGCCGACGATGCTGCTGGCGATGATGCCCAGCGGCACGTTGATCAGGAAGATCCATTCCCAGCTGTAGTTGTCGGTGATCCAGCCGCCCAGGATCGGGCCGGCGATCGGTGCCACCACGGTGATCATTGCCAGCAGGGCGAGCGCCTGCCCGCGTTTTTCGCGCGGGTAGATCGACACCAGCAGGCTCTGGGTGATCGGGTACATCGGTCCGGCAACAAACCCCTGCAGCGCACGCGACACCACCAGCATGCCCATGCTCTGGGCCAGGCCGCACAGCAACGAGGCAATGGTGAAGGCTAGCGTCGACCACACGAACAGCTTGGTCTCGCCGAAGCGGCGGCTCAGCCAGCCGGTCAGCGGCAGGGCGATCGCGGTGCTGACCGCGAACGAGGTGATGACCCAGGTGGCCTGCTGCGAGCTGGCGCCGAGATTGCCGGCGATGGTCGGCAACGAGACGTTGGCGATGGTGGTGTCCAGCACCTGCATGAACGAGGCCATCGCTAGGCCCACGGTGCACAACGCCACGCTCGCCGGGCGAAAGCCGGCGGCGGGCGCAGGTGCCGAGGGACCGCCTGGCGCGGTGGGAGCTTGCGAGGACATGCTGGCTCAGCCCGCCTTGGACGCAGCCTGCGCAGGCAGGTTGTCCTGGATGATGCGTTGGATGTCCGCGTCGGCGGCCTGCAACTGCTGCGCATACACGTCGGTGGAGAACACCGCGCCATTGGCGAACTTGGTCGGCAGCACGCTGCCCTGCTGGTCGTGCAGGTTGACGTCGACCTTCATCGACAAGCCGATGCGCAGCGGATTGCCGGCCAGTTGCTTGGCATCCACCGCGATGCGCACCGGCACGCGCTGCACGATCTTGATCCAGTTGCCGCTGGCGTTTTGCGCCGGCAACAGCGAGAACGCGCTGCCGGTGCCCAGGCCCAGGCTCTCGATGCGGCCGGTGTAGTTCACGCCGCCGCCGTACAGATCCGAATGCAGTTCCACTTCCTGGCCCAGGCGCATGTGCTTGAGCTGGGTTTCCTTGAAGTTCGCTTCCACCCACACCTGTTCCAGCGGCACCACCGCCATCAGCACGCTGCCGGGCTGCACGCGCTGGCCCAGTTGCGCCGAACGGCGTGCCACGTAACCGGACACCGGCGCAATCACCCGGGTGCGGGCATGGTTGAGATAGGCCTGGCGCAGCTGTGCGGCGGCGGTCTGCACGTCGGGCTGGTTGGCCACCGCGCTATCGTCCACCAGCGCGCGGTTGCGTTCGAAGCTTTCGCGCGAACCGCTCACTGCCGCTTCGGCAGCGGCCAGCTCTTCGCGGGCATGCGCCAGTTCTTCGCTGGAGATCGCGCCGCTGGCGGCCAGATCCTTGCGGCGCGCGAAGTCGGCACGCGCGCTGCGCAGGGACACCTCGCGCGAAGACAGGTCGGCCTGCGCGCCTTCCACGCTGCGGTACAGACCACGTACCTGGCGCACGGTCTTGGCCAGATTGGCCTCGGCCTGCTGCAACGCGACCGCGGTGTCGGCCGGGTCCAGCTGCACCAGCAACTGGCCGCGCTCCACGCGCATGCCGTCTTCGGCGCCGATGC
The DNA here is from genome assembly GCF_003993515.1 of Xanthomonas sp. BRIP62415. Lineage (NCBI taxonomy): Bacteria > Pseudomonadati > Pseudomonadota > Gammaproteobacteria > Lysobacterales > Lysobacteraceae > Xanthomonas > Xanthomonas sp. BRIP62415. Next base: position 111,626 of record NZ_QEZH01000014.1, on the reverse strand, counting down.
TGACCACGGTGCCGCCAACCATCGGGGTGATCTGCACCTGGTTGCCTTGCACGTAGGCGTCGTCGGTGTCTTCGTGCCAGCGGCCGACCAGGAAGTACCACACCACAAGACCGATGATCGCCAGGATCACCACAATGGCCACGATGCGCAGCGCCGCGCGGCGCTTGCTGGGCGCGGCCGGCGCAGGTTGGGAAGAAGTTGGAGTCGTCTGGCTCATCGTCGCTGTCTCAGGAATTCGGTTGTGCGGAAGTGGTCTCGGCGTGTGCGGTATCGCGCGCAGGTTCCGGCGTGAATCCGCCGCCCAGGGCACGCTGCAACCTCACCGAGGCCAACAGTTGTTGCGATTGCAGGCTGGCCATGCGCTCGCGCGCGGTGAGCAATTGCTCCTGCACGCTGAGCACTTCCAGATAGCTGCCGATGCCGGCGTGGTAGCGCTGTTGGGCAAGCGCGAAGGCGGCCGACACAGTCTGCACGGCGTCGTCCTGCGCGCGTGTGCGCTGCTCCAGCGAACGCACTGCGTTGACCTGGTCGGCCACCTCGCGCAGGGCGTCGATCACCTTCTGGTTGTAATCGGCCACCGCCAGGTCGTACTGCGCATCGCTGCCGGCCAGATTGGCGCGCAGCTTGCCGCCATCGAAGATCGGCAGGCTCAGCGCCGGCGCAACCACGCCAAGTACCGAGGCGCTTTCCAGCAACTGGCCGACGTCGCGATTCACCACCCCGCCCAGTGCAGTGATGTTGAAGCTGGGGTAGAAGCGGGTCTTGGCCGCGGCGATGTCCTGATTGGCCGCCTCCACGCGCCAGCGCGCGGCGACCACATCGGGACGGCGGCCCAGCAGGTCGGCCGGCAGGTTGCTGGGCAGCTGCGCGGCGATGGCCGCGCCCAGCGTCGGGCGCGCGATCTCCAGCCCGCGATCCGGGCCCTGCCCGACCAGGGCGGCCAGCGCGTTGCGCGCCTGGTCGATCTGCTGCTGCGCCGACTGCAGCTGCTGCTGCGCCGACGGCACGCGGGCCTGCGCCTGGCGCACCTGCAGATCGCTGTCGATGCCGGCGCTGCGGCGTTGCCGGGTGAGGTCCAGGGTCTTCTGCGCGCGGGTCAATTCATCGTTGGCCACGTCATGCAGGCGCCATGCATAGTCGAGCTGCGCATAGGCCTCGGCAATCGCCGCCGACAGGTTCAGGCGTGCCGCCTGTGCATCCACGTCGGCCGCATGCGCCTGGTCCACCGCCGCTTCCCAGGTGGCGCGCTTGCCGCCCCACAGGTCCACGCCGTAGCGGAAGTCCAGCACCACCTGCGCGCTGCCGGCATAGCTGCCGCCGCGCTCCTCGCCCACCATCGATTCGGGCAATTGCAGGCCGGTGTAGCCGCCGGAGACCGACAGGCTGGGGCCGCGATCGGCCTGGGCGGTACCGATGCGTGCCTGCGCCTGGCGCAGGCGTGCGTCGGCCGCGGCCAGGCTGGGGCTGTGCTGCAGGCCTTCGGCAATCAGCGCATTCAATTGCGCATCGCCCAAGGCGCGCCACCAGTCGCTGGTCGGCCAGGCGGCCGGGCTCAGGTTGGCCTGGGCGAGGGTGCGCTCGGCATGCAGCGCGCCCGGCTCCAGCACGGTGCCCTGCGGGGCAAGCCCGCGGCTGCTGGCGCAGGCGGCCAGCGCCAGCGTCAGCGCAGTGAGGACGAGCGGCCGCGCAAGCTGCGTGGAGCGCAGGCGCAGCATCTGAATCGGGGAACTAGCAGCGTTCATGAGTTGAGTGCATCGCGGACACGGATGAGGAGAGAGGTGAGTTGCTCGCGCTCGGGCGGGGCCAGATCGCGCAGGCCATGCTCGATGGCGCGTTCGCCGCGCAGCTTCAGGCGCTCCCACAGCGCCACGCCCTGTTCGGTCATGACGATCTGCAGCGCACGCCGGTCCTGCGCATGCGGCTCGCGTCGCACCGCACCGAGCGCTTCGAGCTTGTCGAGCAGGCGAGTGACCGCGCTCGGGGTCTGGTCCAGCGCCAGCGCCAGCTCGTTGGCCGTGCAGGGCGAGCGCACCGCCAGGATCTTCAGGCCGACGTAGTGGCTGAAGCCGAAGTCCGGCAGCTCGCCCTTCATTTCGGCATCGAGCTGGCGCATCAGCGCGTCACGCACCTGGCGCAACAGCAGCCCGAACGACGGCGAGGTGGTGGAGAGGTCATTCATGGCGGGCTATTTTCTTCCGAAAAATATATTTGTCAACGCAAATATCCCGGAAGGGATTAAACCGCCAGCAAGGATCGCCACCTTACGCGGCTGAATGCCTGGCCTGGTAATACAATTGCGCCAATGACTGTCGAAAACCCGCCAACCACGGTCGATGCGCTGCCGCCCGGTGTGCGGGACAGCTTCGAATGGGCCGACGGACCGGAGGTGATCGCGTTCCTGGCCAATCTGCGCGCGGTATGGGCGCCGGAGGCCGTCCGGCACGCCCATGTCCGCGGGCAATTGATGTACGTGGAGCACGGCGTGCTGACGGTGCATACCGAGCAGGGAACCCTGTCGCTGCCGCCGGGCTGCGCCGGCTGGATGCCGCCCGGGCAGCAGCACACCGTGGAGCTGGCCGGGCCGCTGCGCGGCTGGGGCGTGGTGGTCCGGCCGGATGCCTGCGCTGCGCTGCCCGCGCAAGGCGGGGTGATCCGCCTGACTGCACTCGCCCGCGAGGTGATCATGCGCGCAGCCGACTGGCCCCTGGGTCAGCCATTGGACCCCGCGCGGCAACGCCTGGCCGCGGTGCTGCTGGACGAACTGCGGCAGGTGCAGATCGACCACCTGCACCTGCCGATGCCGGCCGACCGCCGGCTGCTGCGCATTGCCCGGCAGTTGCTGGAGACGCCGGCCGACCCGCGCCCGCTGGACGCCTGGGCCGACTGGGGCGGGCTGTCGGCGCGCAGCCTGAGCCGGCATTTCCGCAGCGAAACCGGGTTGAGTTTCGCGCAATGGCGGCAGCAGGCCCGGCTGGCGGAAGCATTGCGGCGGCTCAGCCAGGGCAGCCCGGTCGCCCAGGTCGCCGACCAGCTCGGATACAGCAGCCCCAGCGCCTTCGTCAGTGTGTTTCACCGCCATTTCGGCGCCCCACCCACGCGTTATCTGGCCGGCACGCATGCGCGCGGCTTGGCATCCCCCGCCGCATCCGGATAATCGGCGCTCTTCGAGCGCGCGCCACGGCGCGGGCTCCTCTTTCGTAGGACCTGGCTTTACATGACCGATCTGACCCGCCCCACCTTCCACGGCTTCGAGCAGCTGCCGCTGCGCGAGTACGCCGAACGTGCCTATCTCGACTATTCGATGTACGTGGTGCTCGACCGCGCCCTGCCGTTCCTGGGTGACGGCCTGAAGCCGGTGCAGCGGCGCATCATCTTCGCGATGAGCGAGCTGGGCCTGAATGCCGCGGCCAAGCCGAAGAAATCCGCGCGCACCGTGGGCGATGTGATCGGTAAGTACCATCCGCACGGCGACAGCGCCTGCTACGAAGCGCTGGTGCTGATGGCGCAGCCGTTCTCCTACCGTTACCCGCTGATCGAGGGCCAGGGCAACTTCGGCTCCACGGACGACCCCAAGTCGTTCGCGGCGATGCGTTACACCGAATCCAAGCTGACCCCGATCGCCGAGGTGCTGCTGGGCGAAATCAGCCAGGGCACCACCGATTGGGCGCCCAACTTCGACGGCACGCTGGAGGAGCCGACCTGGCTGCCGGCGCGCCTGCCGCACCTGTTGCTCAACGGCACCACCGGCATTGCCGTCGGCATGGCCACCGATGTGCCGCCGCACAACCTCAACGAGATCGTCAGCGCGCTGCTGCGCCTGCTCGACAATCCCGATGCCACGGTTGCCGAACTGTGCGAACACGTGCTCGGCCCGGACTACCCGACCACCGCCGAAATCATCACCCCGGTGGCCGACCTGCGCGCAATCTACGAGACCGGCCACGGCAGCGTGCGCGCACGTGCCACCTACAAGAAAGAACACGCCAACATCGTCATCGACGCGCTGCCGTACCAGGTCTCGCCGTCCAAGGTGATCGAGCAGATCGCCCAGCAGATGCGCGCCAAGAAGCTGCCGTGGCTGGAAGACATCCGCGACGAGTCCGACCACACCAGCCCGGTGCGGGTGGTGCTGGTGCCGCGCTCCAACCGTGTCGACGCCGAACAGTTGATGGGCCACCTGTTCGTCACCACCGATCTTGAGCGCAGTTACCGCGTCAACCTCAACGTGATCGGCCTGGACGGCCGCCCGCAGGTGAAGAACCTGCGCCAGTTGCTGAGCGAGTGGCTGACCTTCCGCAGCGACACCGTCACCCGCCGCCTCAACCATCGCCTGCAGAAGGTCGAGCGCCGCCTGCACCTGTTGGAAGGCTTGTTGATCGCCTTCCTCAACCTGGATGAAGTGATCCGTATCGTCCGCAGCGAGGACGAGCCCAAGCCGGTCCTGATCGCCCGCTTCGCGCTCAGCGAAGAGCAGGCCGAATACATCCTGGAAACCAAGCTGCGCCAGCTGGCGCGCCTGGAAGAAATGAAGATCCGCGGCGAGCAGGAAGCACTGGCAAAGGAACGCGCACAGATCCTGGCCATCCTGGAAAGCAAGACCAAGCTGAAGAAGCTGATCAAGGACGAACTGACCGCCGACGCCAAGAAGTTCGGCGACGCGCGTCGCTCGCCGCTGGTGCAGCGTGGCGCCGCCCAGGCGATCGATGAAACCGAGATGGTCGCCAGCGAACCGATGACCGTGGTGCTGTCGGAAAAGGGCTGGGTACGCGCGGCCAAGGGCCACGAGGTCGATCCGGCCGGCATGTCGTATCGCGAAGGCGACAGCCTGCTGGCGGCGGTGCGCAGCCGCAGCACCCATCAGGTGGCCTTCCTGGATTCGGAAGGCCGCGCCTATTCGACTGCGGTGCACACCCTGCCCTCGGCACGCGGCAATGGCGAACCGTTGACCGGCCGTTTCTCGCCGGCCTCGGGCGCGGCATTCCAGGTCATGGCCAGTGCCGACAACGCCACCCGCTTCGTGCTGGCGTCCTCGCATGGCTACGGCTTCGTCACCCGCTTCGAAAACCTCACCGGTCGCAACAAGGCCGGCAAGGCGATGCTCAACCTGACCACCGGCGCGCATGTGCTGACGCCTGCGCAGGTGACCAATCCGCAGAGCGACCGCATCGTGGCCGTCACCAGTGCCGGCAATCTGCTGGCGGTGACGGCCAGCGATGTGCCCGAACTGGACAAGGGCAAAGGCAACAAGATCATCGACATCCCCAAGGCCAAGCTTGGCACCGAGCGCGTGGTCGCGGTGGTGGCGGTGGCACCGGGCAACACGCTGCTGGTACGCAGCGGCGCACGCACCATGAGCCTGTCGTTCAAGGATCTGGATACCTATGTGGGCGCGCGTGCGAGTCGCGGGGCGTTGTTGCCGCGTGGCTGGCAAAAGGTGGACGGGTTGGAAGTGCAGTAACGGCTGTTCACCGACGCGCGCGTTCGACGCTGCCGCTGCCTCGATTTACTGAGGCGCGGCAGAAGGTCGACGGGTTGGAGTGCAACGGTGATGCGATGGCGCGTTGGCCGTGCGGTCTTGGGCGACCCACAAGACTACCGCCAGCTGGACGCTGCCGGCCTTAGGGCATCACGCCCTCGGCCGGGTTGGTTTGCAACGGCGAGGCTACGCTGAGGCTCGAGCTCTGCATCGCCTTGAGAGGTAACCAAACGGTGCGGATGCGTCGGTTGTGGAGCGGCTGATCTGCGGCTTGGCTGCAGGGCCCTTGCCCGCCCACCATCGCGGAACACGCCGCAAGTACGTCCCTGTAGGCTCTTACGCGGCATCCATGCCACGTAAGGTCCCGCGGTGCTGGGCGGGCAAGGACCAGTCGAGAGGGTCGGTGTGCATGGTAAGCGCAGTAAATGTCGCGCGGCGGTGCGGTATGGTCTGAGCGGCTCATTTCGATCTGCAGTGCCACTGTCATTCCGACAACACGTCACTCGTCAACGCAAACCGACAAGACACCATCATGGACACAGCATTCTGGCTGCAACGCTGGCAGAACGGTCAGACCGGCTTCCATCAGGACGAGGTGATGCCGCTGCTGCAAAAACATTGGCCGGCCTTGCAATTGCCAACGGCTGCCCGCGTGCTGGTGCCGTTGTGCGGCAAGACGCTGGACCTGCACTGGTTGGCCGCCCAGGGGCATCGTGTGCTCGGTGTGGAGCTGTCGCCGCTGGCGGTGACGCACTTCTTCGATGACGCCGGCCTGCAACCGCAGCGACACACCAGCCGCGCGGGCGAGCACTTCATCGCCGGCCCGATCGAAGTCATCTGCGGCGACGCATTTGCACTGGACCCAGGCGTGCTGGCCGATTGCAGCGCCGTCTACGACCGCGCCGCATTGATCGCCCTGCCTGCCGGCCTGCGCCAACGCTATCTGCACAGCGTGTACGCGCAGCTGCCTGCGGGATGCCGCGGCCTGTTGATCACGCTGGACTATCCGCAGGCCGAAAAGGCCGGCCCGCCGTTTTCGGTGGACGCTGCCGAGGTGCACACCCTGTTCGGCACGCAATGGCAGGTGCAGCAACTGGAACACCGCGACATCCTCGACCAGGAGCCGCGCTTCCGTGCCGACGGCGTCACGGCCCTGTCGACCGGCGTGTACCGCCTGCAACGCAACTGATTGTCGCGGGCAAACGCTCCGTCGTAGCCGGACCATGCCGTCACGGCAGTCGGCCGCCGCATGCGCCGCACAAGCAGCGCCTTGCGAGCCGATCACCAACTGCGCGGCATTGCGCCACGCAGCGGTGTTGCCGAACGGTGTGACGCGCCAGGCGGCATGCTGCAGTAGACAGCCGGCAGCCGGCCCAGACCACGCGGCGATGGCAATGCACAGCACAACCCGGCACCCGCGACTGCAGGCCTGCGCTGCGCCCGCTCGGCGGCTGCGCAGCGCCGGTCACCGGGCTCAGCCGGCGACATGCCCCTTGTCGATCTTCGAGGTCTGATACAGCTCCAGACCGATGCGCTTGATCAGGCCGAGCTGCTGCTCCAGCCACCAGGCGTGGTCTTCCTCGGTGTCCTGCAGCTGCTTGAGCAGGATGTCGCGGCTGACGTAATCGCCGTGCTCTTCGCACAGCTTCATGCCGGCGGCGAGATTGGCGCGGACTTCGTATTCCACGACCAGATCGCGCTCGAGCATTTCGACCACGGTCTTGCCGGGCGCAAACTCGGCCGGCCGCATGTCCGGGTCGCCTTCCAGGAACAGGATGCGCCGCAGCAACGCGTCGGCGTGCTCGGTCTCCTCTTCCATTTCGTGGTTGATGCGCTCGTACAGCGCCATCAGGCCCTGGTCCTCGTAACGGCGCGAGTGCAGGAAATACTGGTCGCGTGCCGCCAGTTCGCCGCGCAGCAGCTGTTTGAGGTAGTCGACGACTTCGGGATGGCCTTTCATGATGTGCTCCAGCGACGCAATGCGCGCATGGTGCCCTAACCCGCCGGGCAATGATCTAATCGGAATCACTTTCAGTTGCGCTTGCGGCCAGACCCGCCACGGTCATGACCGGCGGCCACACTGTGACCGAACTCAAGGACCCGACAACAATGCGCAAATGGCTGGGCCGGCTGCTGCTGGCAATCGTGGTATTGGCCGTGGCGGCCCTGTTGGCCGTGTACCTGCTGATGCGTGGCAGCCTGCCGCAGCTGGACGGCAACAGCGCACTGACGGGCCTGGCGGCACCGGTCAGCGTGCAACGCGACCGGCGTGGCGTGGTCACCATCGATGCGGCCAGCCAGGTCGATGCCATGCGCGCACTCGGCTATGTGCATGCGCAGGAGCGCTACTTCGAGATGGACCTGATGCGCCGCGCACCGGCCGGCGAGTTGTCCGAGCTGTTCGGCGCCGCGGCGCTGGACCTGGACAAGCGCAATCGCGTGCACCGGCTGCGCGCCCGCGTGCAGGCCAGCCTGGATATCGCCGCCGGTAGCCAGCGCGCGGCGCTGCAGGCCTATACCGAGGGCGTCAATGCCGGGCTGGCCGCCCTGCGCGTGCGCCCGTGGCCGTACCTGTTGCTGCGGCAGACGCCGCGGCCGTGGACGCTGGACGACTCCATCCTCACCGGCATGGCGATGTATGCCGACCTGCAGGACAACGACAACCAGACCGAACTGGCAGCCGCACGCATCCGCGCGGTGGTGCCAGCGGCGCTGGCGGCCTTGCTCGATCATCAAGGTTCCAGCTGGGATGCCCCGCTGCTCGGCGCCGCGCAAGGCGATGCCGTGCTGCCCGATGCCGCCGCACTGGACCTGCGCCGCCTGCCGCATCCGGCCGCCGCGCCCGGCGCCGAGCCGCCGACGCCGGGCAGCAACAACTTCGCCGTGGACGGCAGCCTCACCAGCGACGGCCGCGCCATCGTCGCCGACGACATGCACCTGGGCCTGCGCGCGCCCAACATCTGGTTCCGTGCACGCCTGCGTTACCCGGACACCGGCGCGCCCAACGGCAAGGTGGATGTCACCGGCTTCACCCTGCCCGGTTTGCCGGCGGTGGTGGTCGGCAGCAATGGGCATGTGGCCTGGGCCTTCACCAACAGCTATATCGACACCGCCGACTTTGCGCGGATTGCGCCGGCCACGCCGGGCCATCCGCAGGCGCTCACCACCCATGTCGAAACGATTCGCGTGGCCGGCGCCGCACCGGTGCGTTTTGCGGTCCGCGAGAGTGCGTGGGGACCGATCCTGCACGACAACCCCGATGGCAGCGTGCTCGCGCTGCGCTGGGCCGCGCAGCTGCCCGGCGCGATCCGCCTGGACTTTGCGCAGATGAGCACCGCGGCCGATCTGCAGGCCGCCTTTGCCGTGGCGGATCGTTCGGGCATTCCGGCACAGAATCTGTTGCTGGCCGATCGCAGCGGGCGCATCGCCTGGCGGTTGATCGGCGCGCGCCCGGTGCGCAATGCCGGGTGTGGCCCGAGCGGCATCGCCGAACTGGCGGGTTCGGCGCAGCACGCGGACGCGGCATTGCCGTCGGCTGCGGTCACCACAGCCTCGGCACCCGCGCCGACCGGCTGCCTGCCCTGGCCGGTGCGCAGCGACGACGCCCCCGCGCTGATCGATCCCCCCTCGCACCGGCTCTGGACCGCCAACAGCCGCGTCGTCGATGCGCAGCAATTGGCCAAGCTCGGCAATGCCGGCTACGACCTGGGCGCGCGTGCGCAGCAGATCCGCGACGACTTGTTCGCCAGGCAGCGTTTCAACGAACTGGATCTGCTCGCCATCCAGCTCGACGATCGCGCCGTGCTGCTCACGCGCTGGTGGCAATTGTTGCGCAGCGTGGTCGAACACAGCCAGGACCCGGCCTTGCAGCAGATCGAAGCCGCCACACGGCAGTGGGACGGGCACGCCTCCACCCGCTCGGCCAGCTATCGCATCGTGCGCGGCTTTCGCGGCATGACCATCGACGCAGTGGAAGCCGGCCTGCTGGCCCCGGCAAAAGCCGCGCTTGGCAAGGACTTTTTACCGCCGCGTCGCGCGCAACTGGAAGGCATCGTCTGGCCATTGCTGCAGCAACGCCCGGCGCATCTGCTGCCGCCGACCTATGCGAACTGGGACCAGTTGCTTGCCGAAGCGGCACGCAACGCGCAGGCGGAGCTCGCTGCGCAGGACGGCGCCTCGCCGGATAGCCCCTTGAGTGAACGCAGCTGGGGCGAACGCAATACCGCTGCCATCTGTCACCCGATCGCGCGGGCATTGCCTGCGCTCGCCAGGCGCTGGCTGTGCATGCCGCCCGACCAGCTGCCCGGCGATCGCGACATGCCGCGCGTGCAAGGCCCGGCCTTCGGCGCCTCCGAACGCATGGTGGTGTCGCCCGGCCACGAGCAGGACGGCATCGTGCACATGCCGGGCGGCCAGAGCGGACATCCGTTGTCGCCGTTCTGGGGCGCGGGGCACGAGGATTGGGTGCACGGGCGGCCGACCCCCTTCCTGCCGACCGCTACCCGCTACACGCTGCAACTGCAGCCGAAGTAGGCACGAGGCTTCGCGCGGGCCCTCATCCGCCCTTCGGGCACCTTCTCCCGGAGGGAGAAGGACAGCGACGAGCACCTCTCCGGGAGGGGAGAAGGACAGCCGCGAGCACCTCTCCGGGAAGGGAGAAGGACAGCCGCAAGCACATCTCCGGGAGTGGAGAAGGACAGCCGCGAGCACATCTCCGGGAGGGAGTAGGACAGCCGCGAACCCCTCTCGTCGGGAAAGGGGTCCGGGTGAGGGTACGGGCACACGCCGTGCGACCGAGGGCATTGCGCGTCCCGGTACTTGCAGATCTCAGACCGCAGCTCGCGCCTCGCATGCCGCATGCCGCATGCGGCGCCGCGCACCTCGCACCTCGCATGCGTACGCGCACGCCGCAGTCTGTGCCGCAACGCCTACCCGCCGACCTGCGCAATCAAGCGAGCACAACATGCTAAGATGCATTTGATAACCATTCCCATTAGTGACCAATGCGCCCCACGCTCCTTGTCACCGCGCTCGCCGCCGCCTTCGCTCTGCCCTCGCCCCGCGCCTTCGCTCAACAACACGGCAGCACCTCGGCAACCGTCACCGACCTGGATGGCGTCGAGGTCGTCGGCCGTGCGCAGACGCTGTACAAATCCGACGACGCCGCAGTGGCCACACGCACCGACACGCCGTTGGCGCTGGTTCCGCAGTCGGTCCAGGTACTGCCGCGCGAACTGATCGACGACCAGGCCGCACGCCAGATCACCGACCTGTATCGCAGCATCAGCGGCATCAGCTTCTTCAGCTATGCCGGCGTCACCCTGCGCGGATTCCGCCAGGAAAACGTGCTGTACGACGGATTGCGCGGCGATCCGTATGCCGGCTTCTCGGTGCCGCAGTTGTTCAATATCGAACGCGTGGAAGTGCTCAAGGGTCCGGCCGGTGCGCTGTACGGTGGCGGCGAACCCGGCGGCGTCATCAATTATGTCACCCGCAAGCCCGGCCATCAGGCCGCGCGTCGGGTGGAGCTGCAGGCGGGCAATCAATCCTTCGGAGCCGCCTCGTTCGAAGCTACCGGGCCGGCACGCGACGACGGACGCATTCGCTACCGCATCGGCGCCTATGCCGATGGCGAGGACGGTTTTCGCCGCAACACCGATAGCCAGAGCCAGATCGGCGATGCGTCGGTGGCGTTCGATATCGGCCAGACCGGCGAGCTCACCTTGCAGTACACCGACATCACCCAGAACCTGGGCGGCAATCGCCTGCGTGGCGTGCCGGTGGATGACGACGGCAACTTCCTCACCGACCGGCGCTGGAACCACAACGAACCCACCGATTTCCTCGACATGCGCGCCAAGGTCGCATTCGCGCAGTACCGCTTCGCGCCGTCGGATGCGTGGCACGTGGACATGGCGCTGCGCTGGTTCAAGAACGACGAGCACCAGATCTATCACGAGCCGATGGGCCTGATCGACCGCGATGGCGACGGCACCGCCGAATGGATGACGCGGCAGTTGCGCAATCAATTCCGCGACAACGATGCGATCTCCAGCAACGTCAACGCCGTGTTCCGCACCCGCATCGGCGCGATCGAGCACAAGCTGCTGATGGGCGCGGACTACTATCGGCTGGATGCGGATTTCCGCGCGCAGACCGCCAACACCGCCGACACCGGCCGCGTGCGCGGGCCGGTGCCGGGTATCGATCTGTTCAACCCGGTGTACGGGCGCAGCGGCTTTTACGACTACGCTCTGGACAGCCTGCCCTGGCGCGCCACCAGCACGCGCAGCCAGCGCTACGGCGCGTATCTGCAGGACGAACTCACGCTGACGCCGCGCTGGTTTGCGATGGCCGGACTGCGTTGGGACGGCTTCAAGGACGACAACCGGCTGGACGGCTCGCGCGTCACCGGCAACGATCTCAGCTGGCGTGTGGGCAGCACCTTCGTGCTGCGCGATGGCATCAACGCGTACGCCAGTTATGCCAGCGGCTTCCTGCCGCAGGATGCGGCCAATCAGGACAGCAGCGTCGGTGGCCCGTTCGATCCCGAGCGCAGCACGCAGTGGGAAGTAGGCCTGAAGACCGCGCTCAACGACGGCGGGCTGACGCTCAACACCGCGCTGTATCGCATCGAACGCAGCAACATCGTGCAGGCCGACGGCAGCGTCGTCGCTGGGGTCAATCAACTCGCCGCGCTCGGCCTGGTGCGCAGCGAAGGCCTGGAAGTGGACCTGCTGGCCGACCTCACCGAGCGTTGGGTGCTCAACCTGACCTATGCCTACAACGATGCGCGCGTGCTGGATGCGGGCACCAACGGCATTACCAACGCGTCCGGCGACCGCTTCGCCAATGCACCGCGCAACACCTTCGGCCTGTGGACGCGCTACGACCTGCCGGCCTGGAACTCGGCAATTGCCTTCGGTGCCGACTACGTGGGCGAGCGGGTCAGCCTGGAAGGCCAGCGCGTCAAGCCGTATGCCATCTTCGACATCAGCTGGCAGACGCAGTGGGATGCCTGGAAGCTGCAGGTCAACGTCAAGAACCTGTTCGACAAGGTGTACGCCGTCAGCGGGTTCACTGAGCGCACCGGCCACTTTCCTGGCGAACCGCGCCGCATCTACGCGCAGCTGGCTTACGATTTCTGAGCAGGGCGAACGCGCGTCTGTGCAGGTCTCGAACGTTGCCCAAGTGTGACGTTCGTCGGCCACCGCATGCACGATTGCGGCCTCGACCACGAAAGTGCAATGAACCTGCGCCGAATCAGGCCGGCCGGAATCAGCCAGACTTTAACGTCCGGTGGGACACACTAGAGGCCGTCGCGATCTGGAAGTGTTTCCACACGATCGCCCGCTTCCCCCCACTGACCGGAATCCGCATGCCTCAGCTTGCCCGCTCCGTTTCCGCCCTGTTGCCCCTGCTCGTTGCCACTGCCTGCTCGGCAGCGCCGCCCGCCAAGTCCGGCCCACCAGACGCGCCGGTCGCGGCCTGCACCGCCAAGCTGCGCCCCGGGCAGGATCTGCAAAAAGCCATCGACAAGCTTCCGCAAAGCGATACGCGTGCGGTGTTGTGCCTGGAAAAAGGCGAATTTCCGCTCAATGGCCTGGTCTCGATCCACCGCGGCAATCTCACCTTGCGTGGCACGGGTCCGACCACGGTGCTGCGCATGGCCGATGGCGTGCAGCAACCGGCGCTGGTGGTCGGCGACTACGAAAACCAGCAGCCCACCGGCGTAATCCGCAATGTCAGCATCGAGGACATGCAGATCGTCGCCAGCACCGGCGACAAGGAATTCATGCCCGAGCGCCCGTACCTGAGCAATAGCGCGGTGGTCGTGCGTTCCGGCCAGGGGATTCGCCTGGCCGGCCTGCAGGTCAACAAGTGCCGCAGCGCCTGCCTGCTGAGCGAGTACGACACGCGCGAGATCACCATCGAAAACAATGATGTCTCCGGCGCGATCTGGGACGGGGTGTCGTTCAACCGCACCGCCAAGGTCACGATGGTCAACAACTACATCCACGACAACGTGGCCGCAGGCCTGACCACCGAACATCTGGAAGACAGCGAGATCCGCAACAACCGCTTCGAGCGCAACGGCAGCCAGGGTATCTATCTGTCCGACGCGCGCCGCAACCGCTTCAGCAACAATCAGTTCGACGGCAACAAGGTCGCCGGCGTCTTCCTGGCCTGCGCCATCCGCTATCGCACGCCGGAAATCCTGTGCTGGGACAACAGCATGAGCCAGGACAACGTGTTCGAGAACAACCGCTTCTCCAATACGCCGTTCACCTACACCATCGGTGTGGACCGCGCTGCCAACTGCACTGCGGCCGACTTCAAGCCGAATCTGTGGCGCAACAACCAGGCCGATGTGGCCGGTGTGGATATCGAGCCGCAGCGCTACGGCTACTGCGTGCGCCACGAGTGAGCGCAGCAGCGGCCGGCAGCGCGTGCGCGCATGCCGGCCGCTGCAGTTGCAACTTGGGATGCAGCAGCGTTACGACGCCAACGCCTGTTCGTGCACGCCGGCAATTGCACGGCCGGAGGGATCGGCCATCGCGGCGAAGCTGGCATCCCAGGCGATCGCGGTCGGCGACGAACACGCGATCGACTTGCCGCCCGGCACCGTCTCCGCAGCCGCCTGGCTGGGGAAGAACTGTTCGAACAGCGTGCGATAGAAATACGCTTCCTTGGTCTGCGGCGGATTGACCGGAAAACGCCTGGAAGCGGCAGCCAGCTCGCGGTCGCTCACCTGCGCGGCGGCATGTGCCTTGAGTCCATCGATCCAGCCATAGCCCACGCCATCGCTGAACTGCTCCTTCTGCCGCCACAGGATCGATTCGGGCAGATACCCGGAAAACGCCTCGCGCAACACGCCTTTTTCCATCCGCGTGGCGCCGCTGCTGGTCTTGTCGATCATCTTGAAGCTGGCGTCCATGCGCATGGCCACGTCCAGGAACTCGCGATCCAGGAACGGCACGCGCGGCTCCACGCCCCAGGCCATCATCGACTTGTTGGCGCGCAGGCAATCGTAGTTGTTGAGCGCATCCAGCTTGCGTACCAGTTCCTCATGGAATTCGCGCGCGTTCGGTGCCTTGTGGAAATACAGATAGCCACCGAAGATCTCGTCGCTGCCTTCGCCCGACAGCACCATCTTCACGCCCATCGCCTTGATGCGGCGCGCCAGCAGGAACATCGGCGTGGAGGCGCGAATGGTGGTGACGTCGTAGGTCTCGATATGGCGGATCACCTCGGGCAGCGCATCCAGGCCTTCTTCGAAGCTGTACTCGAAGCCGTGATGCACGGTGCCCAGCGCGGCGGCGGCGACTTCGGCAGCGGCCAGGTCCGGCGAGCCTTTCAAGCCGATCGCGAACGAATGCAGGCGCGGCCACCAGGCTTCGGTGGTGTCGTTCTCTTCGATGCGATGGCGCGCGTAGCGTGCGGCGACCGCGGCGACCAACGAAGAATCCAGCCCGCCGGACAGCAGCACGCCATACGGCACGTCGGTCATCAACTGACGATGCACCGCGCGCTCGAAGGCCTCGCGCAATTCCTGCAACTGCACCTGCACGCCTTCCACCTCGGCGTATTCACGCCAGGCGCGCTCGTAATAGCGACTCAATGCGCCGGTGGCACTGTCGTACCAGTGACCCGGCGGGAACTGCGCCGCATCGGCGCAATCGTCCACCAGCGACTTCAGTTCCGAGGCCACCCGCAGCCGGCCCTCGCGATCGTGGCCCCAGTACAGCGGCACCACGCCGATCGGATCGCGCGCGATGATCACCCGCCCGGCTGCCTTGTCCCATAGCGCGAACGCGAAGATGCCGTTGAGGCGGTTGAGGTAGGAGGCCGGCGCATCCTCGCGGTACAGCGCGTTGATCACCTCGCAATCGGAGCCGGTCTGGAAGGCGTACGGCTGCACCAGTTCCTGCCTGAGCTCGCGATGGTTGTAGATCTCGCCATTCACCGCCAGCGCAAGCGCGCCATCGTCGGACAACAAGGGCTGCGAGCCGCCGGCCGGGTCGACGATGGCCAGGCGCTCGTGCACCAGGATCGCGCCGGTGTCGACATACACCCCGCTCCAGTCGGGTCCGCGATGGCGCTGCCGCTGCGAACATTCCAGTGCCTGCCGGCGCAAAGCCTGCAGATCGTCACCGGGTTGCAGACCGAAAATACCGAAGATGGAACACATGGAAACACTCCTGGATGAAACTGCGGGGGTTGGCGGCCGGTGGAAAGCGTGCTGCAGGAAGTGACGCCCATAAAAAAACCCGCATCGGCCGATGCGGGTTCTCTGATTCCTGGGCGTTTGGTGGACGTCGCCTAGTCGCAGACCCGCATCGGCCGCGCACGATTGTTCGCGCGCAGCGTGTTGCGGTTGGCGTTATTGAGGTTGGCGAGCTGGAAGACCATGTGACCGACGCTAACCGTTCGTTTTCGCGGGCGCAACTGTTTCAGCAGCAACGAGGGCGGCAGCCAGGCAGTTCAATCGACCAGCAGCCGCTCGATCAGGCTGCGGTACAGCGCCGGCAAGGCCTGCAGATCGGCCACGCGCACATGCTCGTCGACCTGATGGATGCTGGCGTTGACCGGGCCGACTTCGATGCATTGCGCGCCCAACGGTGCAATGAAGCGTGCATCCGAAGTACCTCCGCCGGTGCTTTCTTCCGGGGGCGCGCCGGCAAACTGGCCCAGCACCTCACGTGCGACGCTGCGCAGGCGCCCTTCCGGGGTATAGAACGGCTCGCCGCTGCGATGCCAGCGCAGCGCATAGTCCAGCCTGTGGCGATCCAGCAATGCGACGATCTCCGCTTCCAGCCGCGGCGCATCCCACAGCGGGGTGTAGCGCAGATTGAAGGCCACCTGCAGCTCGCCCGGAATCACGTTATTGGCGCCGGTGCCGGCATGGATGTTGGAAATTTGCAGGCTGGTCGGCGGAAAACTCTCGAAGCCCTCGTCCCACTGCCGTGCCACCAGCTCGGCCAATGCCGGCGCGGCCAGATGGATCGGATTGCGCGCCTTGTGAGGATACGCCACATGCCCCTGCACGCCTTTCACCGTCAGCGTGCCGGACAGACTGCCGCGGCGGCCCACGCGCAGCAGGTCGCCCAGCCGTTCGGTGGATGACGGCTCGCCGGTGATGCACCAGTCGATCGCCTGCCCGCGCGTGCGCAACAGCTCGGCCACGCGCCGCACGCCATCGATGGCATCGCCTTCCTCATCGGAAGTCAGCAACACCGCCAGCGTACCGGCGTGCTGCGGATGGGCGGCGACGACCTGTTCGGCGGCGACCGCGAAGGCGGCCACGCTGCCCTTCATGTCGGCCGTGCCGCGCCCGTACAGCACACCGTCGCGGATCTGCGGATCGAACGGATCGCTGGTCCAGGCCTCGCGCGGGCCCGGCGGCACCACATCGGTGTGCCCGAGCAGCACCAGCACCGGCGCACCGCTGCCATGCGTGGCCCACAGATTGTCGACCTCGCCCAGGCGCAGATGCTCGCAAGTGAATCCGGCGGCCTCCAGGCGTTGCGCAATCAGCGCCTGGCAGCCGGCATCGTCCGGTGTCACCGAGGCGCGTGCGATCAGCTCACAGGTCAGTTGCAGTACGTCACTGGTCATGCTCGTCCTTCCGATAAAAAGATGCATCCGGGCCGTCGCAGCAGCAGGCAGCTGGCCTTCCACGCGCCCGCCACGGACACATATGCGCGAGCCGATGACGCGATGGCGCCATCAGGCGATGTTGAACCTGGCCTTGAAGCCGTTGTCGGAGAAGCCCTGACTGAACGCACCATCGTCGCTCACCACCACCGGGCGGCGGATCAATTGCGGGTATTCGCGCAGCAGCAGCTTCCATTCGGCGTCCGAACCCGGCGTCTTCTTGTTGTCGGGCAGCTGCCGCCAGGTGGTAGAGGACTTGTTGATCATCGCCTCGAATCCGCCGGCCTTGCCGGCCCAGTCCAGCAGCGTCTCCGGCGCGGGTGCGTGCTCGCGGTAATCGACGAAGGTGTAGGCCACGCCGAAGCGGTCCAGCCACCTGGTCGCCTTCTTGCAGGTGTCGCAGTTCTTCAATCCGTAGAGCGTGGTCATCTCGTCTCCTTCTCGACCCCGCGGCGCGCGTTTGCACGCGCCCACAGGGGGGTTACCAGTTGATCGTGTTCCTGCCCGGGTGCGGGCAGGAACACCACATCGGCGCGTGTGCCGTGGAATCTGAGCGCCATCCGCCGTGGCGGAATCAGCCATGCGGCATCGACCGAGCGCAACTCGGCAAGATCCACGCGCTGCGAGCGTCCATGCTGGACGATCACCAGTGCATCGCCCGCATCGCGGACCTGCGCCCAGCGGGTGGATGCCCATGCCAGACGCAGCGTCATCAGCACCACCAGTGCAGGCGCCAGCCAACGCAGGACCTCCAGCTGCTGCGGCACGCCATCGCGCACCAGCGCGCCGGCCACGTAGAGCGCTACCCATCCCAACCACATGGCCGGGACGCCCCAACGGATCCAGCCACTGGCCGGACGCGACAGCATAGCGCCGAGCACCGGCTGCGCGCTACTCAATCGGCCAGACCTCGCAGCAGCTCGTTGACGCTGGTCTTGCTGCGCGTCTTGGCATCCACCTGCTTGACGATCACCGCGCAATACAGCGAGTGCGAGCCGTCCTTCGACGGCAGCTGGCCGGACACCACCACGCTGTAAGGCGGCACGTAACCGTAGGAAATCTCGCCGGTGGCGCGGTTGTAGATGCGTGTGCTCTGGCCGATGAACACGCCCATGCCGATCACGCTGTGGTGACCGATCACCACGCCTTCGACCACTTCCGAACGCGCACCGATGAAGCAATGATCTTCGATGATGGTCGGGCTGGCCTGCAGCGGTTCGAGCACGCCGCCGATGCCGGCGCCACCGGACAGGTGGCAATGCGCGCCGATCTGCGCGCACGACCCCACCGTGGCCCAGGTATCGACCATGGTGCCTTCGCCCACATAGGCGCCGATGTTGGTGAAGCTCGGCATCAGCACCACGTCCTTGCCGAAGTAGCTGCCGCGCCGCGCCACCGCGCCCGGCACCACGCGCACGCCGGCCTTGCGGAACTCGGCCTCGCCGAAGCCGGCAAAACGCGACTCCACCTTGTCCCAGAACGGCGCCGGCTGCGCGTCGATCACCGCCATCTCGTTGACGCGGAAATACAGCAGCACGGCTTTCTTCAACCATTCGTTGACGGTCCAGCCGCCCTTCCCGTCCGGCTCGGCAACGCGGAACTCGCCGCGCTCCAGGCCGTCGATGACGCGGGTGACGATGGCGCGGGTGGAGCCGTCGATCTCATCGATGGTCAGGCTGGCGCGGCGCTCGAACGCACTCTCGATGCCGAACCTGAGTTCGTCATTGCCCACCTGCGTTGCAGCACCCTGCACCGCCTTTTCGGCGATCGGCAGTTTCTTTGCAGCGGCAGCCTTCTTGGCAGCTGGTGCCGACACCACGCTGGTCGGCTGCTTGGCCACGCGCGGGGCCGCACTGGCGGCCGGCTTGGCCGCGCCTTTCTTGGCAACGCTTTTCTTGACGACACGTTTGCCGGCGCCAACGGCCTTGCCGGCCGCCGCGGTGACCTTGGTCTTGTCGACGGCCGGTGCCTGACGCGCCTTGCCGCTGTCGCGCGTGACGCGCTTGGGCGCTGCGCTGGTGGTGGTCGCGCCCTGCTTGCGCGTGGTCTTCTTGCTGGTGGCCATGGGGGTCTCCGAACGGACTGACGGACTACTAGGTGGGATCGAGGCAGGCGCACAGCGCATCGCGCAGCGCCTGCCGTGCGGATTCGGGCAACGGGCGGTCGTGCTCGTCGGTGATCTGGAACTGGTCTTCGGCACGCTCGCCGAAGGTGGCGATGCGCGCATCGTGCACACGCAGGTGTTGCAGGCGCAGCACGTTGGCCACATCGGCCAGCAAGCCGGGGCGATCGGGCGCCACCAGGCTGATGCGGGTACGGCGGCCACCGGCGCTTTCGCTGAATTCCACGCGCGGCGCAAAGCGGAAGTGGCGCAGCTGGCGCGGCACCGCCCGCCGCGAGGGCCGCACCTTGTGCAGGTCGCCGGCCAGCACCTGGCGCAAGGCCGCAGCCAGACGCTGCGGGTCGCCATCGGCGGAGCTGTCCTGCGGCAGCACCTCGAACACGTCGAGGATCGCATCGTGCGGCGCGTCCAGCACGCGGGCGCGATGGATGCCGTAGCCCTTGCGATCCAGCGTGGCGACGATCGCCGAGAACAGGCCATCGCGATCGGGCGAATACACGAACACTTCCAGCGCGTCGTTGTCCGGCACCGCGCGACGCGCCTTGACCAGGGTCTGCCCGATCTGCACTTCGATCAGCGAGACCGCCTGCCAGGCCAGTTGCTCGGGACGGAAGCGCAGGAAGTTTTCATCCGGCATGCCGGCAAACTGGCGGTCGATGGTGGCATCGTCGTGGCCTTGCGCCTGCATCAGCGCGCGTGCGGACTCGCGCGCTTCGCGCAGGCGCTCCTCGCGCGGCGGCGGATGTTCCAGGCCCTCGCGCAGCGCGCGCCGCGCGGCGAAGTACAGGTCGGCCAGCAGCCGGTCCTTCCACGCGTTCCACAATTTGGGGCTGGTGCCGGCGATATCGGCGCAGGTCAGCAGATACAGATAATCCAGGCGCTCGCGCGTGCCGACTAGGGTGGCAAAACGATGGATCACCTCCGGGTCGGAGATGTCCTGCTTCTGCGCGGTCACCGACATGCGCAGGTGCTGCTCCACCAGCCAGGCCACCAGCGCGGTATCGCCGTCGCTGAGCCGATGCGCCTGGCAGAACGCGCGCGCATCCACCGCGCCCAGCTCGGAATGGTCGCCGCCACGGCCCTTGGCGATATCGTGGAACAGGCCGGCCAGCAGCAGCAATTCCGGCTTGCGCAGGCGCGGCCAGACTTCGTGGGTGATCGAAAAACGCTCGTCGGCGCGACCGGCGGCGAACAACGCGATGTTCCGCAGCACCATCAAGGTGTGCTGGTCCACCGTGTAGACATGGAACAGGTCGAACTGCATGCGCCCGGACACGCTGGCGAATGCCGGAATCCACTGGCCCAGCACGCCCAGGCGCGCCATGCGGTTGAGCGACTCCACCGCCCGCGGGCCGCGCAGCAGCGCCATGAAGCGGTCGCGCGCGGTCGCATCGGCCACGTCGTAGGCCGGCAACTCGCGCAGCACCTCGGCCAGCGCGCGCGCCGTCAGGGAATGCAGCCCACGCACCTCGCGGTGCGCCGCCCACTGCGCGAACAGCGCAAAGACCTGCAGCACATCGCCGGCCGGCCAGTCCTCCGCATCCGCGGCCAGATAGCCGCGACGCAGACTGAAGCCCTCGCCGAGCGGCTCCGGCACCGCTTCGCCATCGAATTGTTCTTCGAAGCGCTGCAGCAAGCGGTCACTGATGCGGCGGATCAACGCAGCGCTGCGGTAGAAGCGCTGCATCATCTTTTCCACGCCCAGGCTCTCCGGGTCGTCGGCAAAGCCCAGCCGCTGGGCAAGCGTCTTCTGGTAATCGAACCCCAGCCGCTCTTCCGGCCGTTTGGCGACCAGATGCAGGCCGAAGCGCAAGCGCGCCAGCTCCTCGCGTTCGCGCCGCAGCGCTGCGGCCTCGTCGAAGCCGACATGGCCGAGCCCGACCAGCGCTTCCAGATCCTTGACCCCGAACGCGCGCAGCGCCATCCAGCCCAGTGTCTGCAGGTCGCGCAGACCACCGGGGCCGTCCTTGATATCCGGTTCGAGATTGTCGGCGGTATCGCCGAAGCGCTGGTGCCGCGCCAGCAGCTCTTCGCGCTTGGCCTGGAAGAATTCGCGCGCCGGCCACACCTGTTGCGGCGAAATCGCGGCCGCCAGGGCCGCACGCGCCTGGCTGCCGGCCACCAGCGGGCGCGACTCGATCAAGGCGGTCAGCACTGTCTGATCGGCGGCCGCGACGGTGCACTGCGCCGGCGAGCGCACCGCGTGGCTGATCGGCAGGCCCACATCCCACAGCAAGGCAAACAACCGCGCCAGGGCCTGCTCGTGCTGTTGCTGCACGCCGGTCTCGCCCAGCACCAGCACATCCACGTCCGACCGCGGGAACAGTTCGCCGCGCCCGTAGCCACCGACCGCATGCAACGACAGTTCGGCATCGGCCGGGATGCAGCGCGTCCACGCATTGCGCATCAATTGATCGACCGCGCGTGCGCGCAAGGCCACCAGGCGCTCGATCGGCTCGCCCTGGTCGAAGCGCTTGCACAGCCGCATGTCGGCGTGCACCAGCAGCGGGCGCGCCTGCGCGGCCCACTCGGCATCGCCGGCGGCACCCGGGTCGGGTCGGTCCGCCGGCGTGGCCGTCATACCGGCGCGGGAGCGTTCGGCGACAGCGTCAGCACATCCACGCCGTCTTCGGTCACCGCGACCATGTGTTCCCACTGGGCGGACAACTTGCGGTCCTTGGTCACTACGGTCCAGCCGTCCGGCAGCGTCTTATGGTGGTAGGTGCCTTCGTTGATCATCGGTTCGATGGTGAAGGTCATGCCGGGCTTGAGCACCAGGCCTTCGCCGGGGCGGCCGTAATGCATCACCTGCGGCTCGTCGTGGTAGACCTTGCCGATGCCGTGGCCGCAGTAGTCGCGCACCACGCTGAAGCGCTCAGCCTCGGCAAACTTCTGGATCGCGTGACCGACATCGCCCAGCGTCGCGCCCGGCTTGACCGCGCGGATGCCGCGCCACATCGCTTCGTAGGTGGTTTCCACCAACCGCTTGGCCATCACCGATGGCGTGCCGACGTAGTACATGCGGCTGGTGTCGCCGTGCCAGCCATCCTTGATGACGGTGACATCGATATTGACGATGTCGCCGTCCTTCAGGACCTTGGCCGCGCTCGGGATGCCGTGACAGATCACGTTGTTGACCGAGGTGCACACGCTCTTGGGAAAGCCGCGATAGCCGACATTGGCAGGAATGGTGCCCTGCACGTTGACGATGTGGTCATGGCAGATGCGGTCCAGCTCGGCCGTGGTCACGCCCGCCTGCACGTACGGAGCCACGACATCGAGCACCTCGGCGGCCAGACGGCCGGCGACGCGCATCAGTTCGATTTCTTCTTTGGTTTTCAGATTGACGCTCATGGCCAGGATTATCGCCGATTCGGGCTGAATCTGAACGGCCTGCGCGCGCGTTTTTGCGTTGCGGAGGCAGAACCGCAGAAACGGACGGGGCAGCAGGAAACTGGCGGCGCCACGTATTCATGTGTGACGCACTACCGCGCGCGTCAAAAAGCCTGTCAGCGGAGTCATCCGAAAGACATCGCACTTTCGGGAAAAACCCTGAGGTTAAACAGTGAGATAGCCAAATCATTCAGGGTAATCTTTGGCATAGCTGATGCATTGGGTCAGGGGCGACGAGTCGTCGCGTCACCAATGACCAGACCGGTCAAGGAAATGTCCATGCGTACTGTCCGCCCTGTCCTGCTGTCCCTTGGCCTGCTCTCGACCATTGGCGCTGCCACTGCAGCAGATACCACCACATTCAACGTCAAGATCGCCGTCACCAAGGCCTGCACCATCACCGCCGCCTCCGCGACGGACGTCGACTTCGGCTCGGTGTTGTCCACCTCCACCGCCAATGCCGACGCCAACGGCAGCGTGACCGCACAGTGCACCGCGCTGACCCCCTACAACATTGCGTTGAGCGCGGGCAGCAATGCCGGCACCGCCAACGACGTCACCACCCGCCGCATGAAGAACACCGATGCGCTGGTCACCACCAACAACTTCATCGCCTACCAGCTGTACCAGGATCTGGGCCGCAGCACGGTCTGGGGCAGCACCACCGGCACCAATACGCTGAGCCGCACCGCCACCGGCATCAACCAGGTCTATCCGGTCTACGGCCGCGTGACCAATCCGTCGGCCAACAATCCCGCCACCGGTACCTACCAAGACACCATCACCGCCACGATCGTCTATTGAGCGCGCGCATGCCATTGCACCACCCCCTGTCGTACCGGATGCCGGGCCGGCTGGTCACGGCCGGGCTGGCACTGATGCTGGCGCTTGGCAGCGGCTGGCCGCTGCAACCGGCCCATGCGGCCAGCCTGCAGCTGGCACCGACCTCGCTGACGCTGAACGCGCAGCAGTCCGCCGACGGGCTGTGGCTGAGCAACAGCGGCAGCGCGCCGGTGCAGGTACAGACCCGGGCCTATCGCTGGACCCAGCGCGACGGCAAGGATCAGCTGGACCCGACCCAGGAACTGCTGATCAGCCCGCCGATGCGCACGCTGGCCGCCGGCGAGCGCCAGCTGATCCGGGTCATTCGCGCCGGGCCCGCGCCCACCAGCGAGGAAGCCTGCTACCGCATCATCGTCGACGAATTGCCCAATGCCGATGCCGATCGCAAGGGCATGCAGTTCGTGCTGCGCTACTCGGTGCCGATCTTCCTGCTGCCGCCGGGCAAGACCGAATCCGCGCCGACCTTGAACACGCAGGTGATCGCCGGCAGCGACGGCACTGCGCAGATCCAGATCAGCAACACCGGCAATGGGCACGCCCAGGTCGCCGACCTGCAGCATCGGGTCGATGGCACGACCAAGACCGCATTGAACGGGCTGGTGGGCTATGTCCTGCCCGGCCAGACCATGCGCTGGTCACTGGGTGCACCGCTGGCCCAGTTCGGCCGCGGCACCATCATCGCAAGGATCAATGGTGAGGCGGACGAACGCACCTTGTTGGCAGCGCCGACAGCGCCGTGATGCGGGCCGGCTGGCGATGACGCTGCTTGCGACCGCCACCTGCCTGGCGCATGCCGGCTCCGGCGACCTGGCCGATATGGCGCCACTGCCCGATCAGGCCCCGCAGAGCGTGGCGGCCCTGCCGCAGACGCTGTACCTGGATGTCACCCTCAATCAGGCCGACCGCGGCCTGGCACCGTTCGAGCTGGTGGACGGTCACCTGCGCGGCTCGGTCGACACGCTGCGCAAGCTGGGCTTCATCCTGGCCGACCGCGCCGCCAACGAACTGGTCGACCTGGATCGCCTGCCCGACGTGGAAGTGCGCTACGACGCCGCGCTGCAACGGCTGGCGCTGCAGGTACCGCTGGCGCAGCTGTCGCTCTCCACCACGGTGCTGAAGGCCGAACAGGTCGCACCGCCCAGCGCCACCGCCTCGCCGGGCATGCTGCTCAACTACGACTTCTATGCCACGCGCAATGCCGGGGCCAGCAGCGTGTCGCTGGCGACCGAATTGCGCGGCTTCGGCATCGGCCGCGGCATGGTCGATACCACTGCGGTGTTCCTGGCCTACGACCGCCCGCAGGACCAGCGCTGGCGCAGCGAAGCGGTGCGCCTGGACAGCGCCTGGCAGATGGACTTCCCCGACAGCGCCACCAGCCTGACGGTCGGCGATTTCTACAGCGGCTTTGTCGACTGGAGCCGCTCGATCCGCCTGGGCGGGGTGCAGATCGGGCGCAATTACGCGTTGCAGCCGTATCGCGTACTGACCCCCACGCCAAGCTTCCTGGGCGAGGCGGTGGTGCCCTCGACCGTGGAGCTCTACGTCGATGGCCTGCGCCAGTACAGCGGCCAGGTGCCGGCCGGCCCGTTCCAGCTGGCCGCGCAACCAGGCATCAGCGGGACCGGACAGGCGCAGATCGTGGTGACCGATGCGTTCGGCCAGGTGCGCCGGCTGGACTTCGCGTTCTATGGCACGCCGCAACTGCTGGCGCGCGGCATTTCCGAGTGGTCGGCCGGCATCGGCCATCTGCGCCAGGACTACGGCGTGCGCTCGTTTTCCTACGCCTCGCGCACGGTCGCCAGCGCCACGCTGCGCAAAGGCCTGCGCGAAGACTTCACCATCGAGGCGCACGCCGAGGCCGGCGGCGGCGTGGTCAATGCCGGTGCGGGCGGTGTGTGGCTGCTCGGCGTCGGCGGCGTGGCCAACGCTGCCTATGCGCACAGCCGGATGGATGCGCTGCGCGGTGGCCAGTACCTGCTGGGCTATGCCTGGAACAACCGTCGCTTCAACGTCACCGCCGGTACCCAGCGCACCCACGGCGACTATCGCGACCTGGGCGCGCTGCAGGGCGCGTTGCCGGCGCGCATCAGCGACCGCGTGGCATTCGGCATCAACGTCAATCCGATCGGCTCGCTGGGCACCAGCTATGTGCGCCTGAGCTACCCGCAAGGCGACACCTCGCGTTACGCGAGCCTGTTCTGGTCGCGCAACTTCGGGCGCAACTGGGCGGCCAACCTGTCCGGCAACCAGAACCTGGATGTGCGCAGCGACCGCAGCCTGTACCTGTCGTTGTCGACCACGTTCGGCGAGTTGCGCCAGGCCAGCGCATCGATGCAGCGCAACGGCAACCGCACCGGCTTTGTGGCCGACCTCAGCCAGCCGCTACCCGGCGACGGCGATCTGGGCGGGATCGGCTGGCGCCTGCAGGGGCGGGCCGGCGACGATGCCAGCGGCGGCCTGGCCGAACTGGGGTGGTTGAACCGCATCGGCCGCTACAACCTCGGCGTCGCCAACCAGGATGGCAACAACTTCGGCTATGCCAGTGCCAGCGGCAGCCTGGTGTGGATGAACGGCCGCGGCTTTGCCGCGCGCGACATCCAGGATGCCTTCGCGGTGGTGTCCACCGACGGCCAGCCCGGCATTCCGGTGCGGCTGGAGAATCGCCTGATCGGCGTCACCGACGCCCGCGGGATGCTGCTGGTCACCCCGCTGCAGTCGTGGCAGCGCAACCAGTTGTCCATCGACACCCTGAACCTGCCGGCGGACCTGCGCGTGGACCGCGTCGATACCGCAGTGACACCGCGCCAGCAGTCCGGGGTGGCGGTGCGCTTCGGCATCACCCGGGTGCGCGCGGCCATGATCGTGCTGCACGACGCCCAGGGCGTGCCGTTGCCGGTCGGCAGCGTGGTGCAGCGCGAAGGCGATGCCGAACGCGTGGTGGTCGGCTACGACGGCGAAACCTATCTGGACAACCTGCAGATCGACAACCGCATCCTGGTCGAGCTGCCCGCTGGCCGCTGCAGCGCTCGGTTCACCTACCCGGCCAACCCCGGCGGCATTCCGCGGGTCGGCCCGCTGCCCTGCGTGCTCGAGCAGGAGACCCCATGAGCCTGCCCGCACCCTGGCGCCTGCTGCTCGCGCTGGCGATCGCCGTGTTGTGGCTTGCCCCCGGCCAGGACGCGCGCGCCGACACCACCTGCAGCGTCACCCTCGGCACCCCGCTGGCATTCGGCAATGTGGCGGCCAACGGCACCACCGATGCGGTGGCAACCCTCAATGTCACCTGCGCGACCGCCGCGCTCAGCGTGCTGGGCTATGCCCAGGTGAGTCTTTGCCTGGACCTTGGGGCGGGCAGCGGCAGCAACGGCCTGTATGCGCCGCGCCGCATGCTCAACCCCACCGGCGACAGCCTGGACTTCCAGATCTACAGCGAGGCCACGCGCACCCAGGTCTGGGGCTCCACCGGATCGACGACGCCTTCGCCGCGCCTGCTGACGCTGTCCTACGGCGTTCCGGTGATCACCGGCGGCTCGCAGACGACCACCCTCACCCTGTACGGGCGGATTCCGGCCAGCCAGACCCTGTCGGTCGGCAACCACACCAGCAGTTTCGGCGGCGCCGACACCGTGCTGCGCTACTCCTACAACGAGAGCATCATCGGCGTCCCGGCGGCGCCGAGCAGTTGCACGGCCGGCGGCAGCGGCGCCAAGACCGCCAGCAATGCGTTCCCCTTCACTGCCTCGGCCAACGTGCCGGCACGCTGCAATACCTACGTCACCACCGACCTGGATTTCGGCAGCATCGCCGGCACCATCGATACCGCCATCGATCGCACTTCCACCATCAGCCTGTCGTGCACCAACCGCACCGCCTGGAATATCGGGCTGGGCGATGGCATCAATGCCACCGGCAGCGTCCGGCGCATGCGCCATGCCAGCAGTGCCAACTACATCGCCTACGAGCTGTATCGGGACGCCGGCCGCGGCAACCGCTGGGGCACCAGCATCGGCGTCGATACGCTCAGCGGCACCGGCAACGGCGTCGCGCAGACGGTGACCGTCTATGGGCGTGCGCCGGCACCGCAGCAGCCCATTGCAGGGGCCTACAACGACACGGTGACGGTCTCCATCACTTACTGACAGTTAATAAAGTTCGCATCGGGGGCGTCGCTATCTGTTACGTCTCCAATGCAAACGATTGCCTTCATGACGCTGGTCACTCTCCTGAGGCGCCTGACGCTGGTCGCCCTCGTCTGCACCGCGACCTCGACCGCGGCCAACGCGGCCGCTGCGCGCGGCCCGGAAAACTTCACCCTGCACATCGGATTGCGCCTGCTCAGCGGCTGCGAGCTGCGTACTGCGCCCCCGCGCGCCAGTTGTTCCAGAGGCACGCCGATGGCGATCGCCCCGCCAGCCAGTACCGCCGAAGACCCCGCCGTCACCAGCACCGGGCAGGATGCCAGTGCACTCGCCGGGCCTGCGCCTGCCGGCAGTGCGCGCATGACCACGATCGCGTTCTGAGCATGGCCACGCCTCGCTCCCGCTGCTGCCTGCTGGCGCTTGCACTGGCCGGCCTGGCCATCGTCGGCACCGCCGCTGGCGCCGAGATTGCCATCGCCCCGACCACTGCACGCATTCCCGCCGACAGCGACCAGGCGGCCGTCTGGCTCTACAACCAGGCCGCGCTGCCATGGCGCGCTGAAGCCAAACTCTACCGCTGGCGCCAGGACGGCGACCGCGAGCTGCTCGAACCGGCCACCGCGGCCACCGTCAGCCCGGCGCAGTTCGAAATTCCGTCGCAAGGCCGGCAGCTGCTGCGGGTGATCCGGCTGGGCCCCAGCCCGGCACAGGCCGAGGACAGCTACCGGTTGGTGGTGACCCAGCATGCCGCCGGCAGCGATACCGAGCTGCTGCGGTATTCCACGCCGGTATTCGCCCTGCCCAGCCAGCCCGGCGAACAGCACCCGGTGCTGCAGGCCAGCGTGTCCGGCCATGGCAGCGGCCGCGCCCTGCAGGTCCACAATGCCGGGCCGAGCCATGCCCGGCTGGCCGACCTGGCCTACATCGATGCCGGCGGTACCCGCCGCAGCATCCGCGACGACCTGGCCGGTTACGTGCTGCCCGGCCAGACCCGCCAATGGCCGCTGCCGGCCAACCTGCCCGCCGGCAACGGCCGCTTCGTGGCATGCATCAACAGCGATACCGAGACTACGCTGGCACTGGAGCCGTGAATCGTGA
Source organism: Xanthomonas sp. BRIP62415 (assembly GCF_003993515.1). Taxonomy (NCBI): domain Bacteria; kingdom Pseudomonadati; phylum Pseudomonadota; class Gammaproteobacteria; order Lysobacterales; family Lysobacteraceae; genus Xanthomonas; species Xanthomonas sp. BRIP62415. Next base: position 82,897 of record NZ_QEZH01000014.1, on the reverse strand, counting down.
GTCGGGAATGGGGAATCGGCACGGCGCATCGCCATAGCTGATCGTTTCGCGTGCGGATGCTCAAGCAGCTAGGCTCTCCCGATTCCCGATTCCCGATTCCCGATTCCCGATTCCCGATTCCCGATTCCCGATTCCCGATTCCCGATTCCCGATTCCCGTCGATTGCACCTCCCCGCCCCGCCGGCTATACTCCGCCGGCTGTTTTGCGTATTGCACGCAGTGCGTCGTTCACGTCGGACGTCACCGACGAATTCACACCTGCCGCCGCCATCCGTGCCGGGGTGCCCCCAACAGGGGGTTCGACACGGAGGCGACAGGGAAGCCCAACCCCGGAATCATGTGCGTTTTGATGCGAGTCCCTCGCAACAGCCCGCACATCCATGTGCGGACTCTTCAAAGTCAAGGCCGCGCACGGTGATTCCGCTATCAGGAGTTACTTCAATGCCCCAAGTCACCATGCGTCAGATGCTGGAAGCCGGCGTCCATTTCGGTCACCAGACCCGCTACTGGAACCCCAAGATGGCGCCGTACATCTTCGGCGCGCGCGGCAAGATCCACATCATCAACCTCGAGAAGACCGTTCCGCTCTTCAATGACGCGATGAACTTCCTCTCCTCGATCGCGCAGAAGCGCGGCACCGTGCTGTTTCTGGGCACCAAGCGCAGCGCGCGCGAGTCCATCAAGGAAGAAGCCGAGCGTTGCGGCATGCCGTTCATGACCCAGCGCTGGCTGGGCGGCACGCTGACCAACTTCCGTACCGTCAAGCAGTCGGTTGCCCGCCTGAAGGAACTGGAGTCGGCCGAGACCGACGGCACCTTCGACAAGCTGGTCAAGCACGAAGTGCTGGGCCTGCGTCGCGAGCGCGAGAAGCTGGACGCCTCGCTGGGCGGCATCAAGGAAATGAACCGCCTGCCCGACGCGATCTTCGTGATCGACATCGGCCATGAAGACATCGCCATCAAGGAAGCCAAGAAGCTCGGCATTCCGGTGATCGCGGTGGTCGACACCAACTACGATCCGGCCCTGGTCGACTATGCCATCCCGGGTAACGACGACGCCATCCGTGCCGTGCAGCTGTATGCACGCGCCGCTGCCGACGCCGTGCTGGAAGGCAAGGCCGCTGCGCCGAACTCCGCGTCGGTGCGCGAGGAAGAGTTCTCCGCCGAGTCCGCCGACGAAGGCAAGGGCCGTCGCGCCCCCGCCAAGAAGGGCGACAAGAAGGCTGACGCGCCGGCCGACGCGGCCGCTCCGGCTGCCGAGTAATCGGCCTGCAATGCGGCCGCACCATGCTGTGCGGCCGCAGCCCCGACGGGTCCGCCGCGGCCCGTCGCCGAGGCCACCGAACATCTCTACGGGGGCGGCCGGCATGGCTGCGTCGTCTCCTACTGGCGGAACATTCCGCCGCACGCATTCGTCCATATGAGGTAATTCCATGGAAATCACTGCTTCCCTGGTCAAGGAACTGCGCGAGCGCACCGGCGCCGGCATGATGGAGTGCAAGAAGGCACTCGTCGAAAACGCAGGCGACATCGACGCCGCTGCCGAATGGCTGCGCAAGTCCGGCCTGGCCAAGGCCGACAAGAAGGCTGACCGCGTCGCCGCCGAAGGCCGCATCGCCACCGCACAGGCCGGCGGCAAGGCCGTGCTGGTCGAAGTCAACTCCGAGACCGACTTCGTCGCCAAGGACGAGAACTTCCTGGCCTTCACCGAGACCGTGGCCACCGCCGCGCTGAACGCGGACGCAGCCGATGCCGAAGCGCTCAAGAGCGTCAAGCTCGACAGCGGCGAGACCATCGAAGAGCGTCGCGCCGCGGTCATCGCCAAGGTCGGCGAGAACCTGCAGGTGCGTCGCCTGGTGCGTATCGACAGCGCCAACAACGTCGCAGCCTACGTGCACGGCGGCCGCATCGGCGTGCTGGTCGAGCTGAAGGGTGGCGACATCGAGCTGGCTCGTGGCATCGCCATGCACATCGCCGCAATGAACCCGCCGCACGTCAAGGCCTCCGACGTCCCGGCCGAGTTCATCGCCAAGGAAAAGGAAATCGAACTGGCCAAGATGTCCGAGAAGGACAAGGCCAAGCCGGCCGAGATCCTGGAAAAGATCATCAGCGGCAAGATCAGCAAGATCGTCAACGAAGTGACGCTGTACGGCCAGCCGTACGTGCTGAACACCGACCAGACCGTCGAGCAGGCGGTCAAGGCCGCCGGTGCCGACGTGGTCGGCTTCCAGCGCCTGGCCGTTGGCGAAGGCATCGAGAAGGTGGTGGAAGACTACGCCGCCGAAGTGATGAAGCAGGCCGGACTGGCCTGATCCTCGCCGCACCGTAGAAAAAGCCGCGGCCTGCCGCGGCTTTTTTTTGCCCGGCGCTGGCGCGCGCGCCAGCAACGCGCGAAACTGAAGCGAACGCATCCGCCAGGCCCGCAACCGGCCTCAACATCTACAGATGTCGTGTCGGTGGCCGCTACAGCTGGATGCCGACCAGGCTTTCCGCGTCCATCACGCACGCGCTGCGGCGCGGCGGCGGCCAAGCATGGCGTGCCCCATTAACGAACGCAGCGGTATGCTTGCGTTCACCGTCGGCGATGACCCATGCAACCAGATCTACAGGCCGCCCTGCACTATTGCCGCAACCTGCCGTCGCCTCCGGGTGTGGCGCTGCGCGTCATCGAGCTGGCGCAGGACCCCGACGTGGACATGACCACCACGGCCAACGTCATCGGCATGGACATGGCATTGAGCGCGCGCATGCTGCGGGTTGCCAATTCGCCGCTGTACGCCAGCCGCCGCCGTATCGACAACCTCGGCCAGGCGCTGACCATGCTCGGCCTCAACGCGACCCTGAGCCTGGCACTGGGGTTTTCGATGGTGCACGGCGTGCGCAGCACCTTCGCCGCGCATCCGCTGCATGAGCGCATCTGGCGCCGTGCCGGGCTGTGTGCGCTGGCCAGCCGCATCCTCGGACAGGCCTACGGCATCCGCAAACCCGAAGAACTCATGCTGGCCGGCCTGTTGCAGGACATCGGCAAGCTGGCCCTGCTGCAGGGCGCGCCGGAGCTGTATGCGCCGCTGCTGGAGCAGGCGCCCGACAACGCCGCGCTGCTCGAGGCCGAACGCGAGCAGCTGGGCGCCACCCATGCCGAAGTCGGCGCCTGGCTCGCGCATCAGTGGCAGTTGCCGCCGTACCTGCAGAACGCCATCGCGCAAAGCGAGCAAGAGCCCGCCGGCCTGGAGCCGTTCATGGCCTGTGTCGCGCTGTCCGGGCGCCTGGCCGACATCTGGCTGTCGGCCAGCGCCGTGGCGGCCACCGAACGCGCGCAACAACAGGCGCAGGAGGTGCTGGACCTGGACGCCGAACGCTTCGAGAAGGTGATCGAACGCATCGCCGAATCGCTGCCCGAACTGGAAGCCCTGTTCGACATTCGCGTGCCGCAGCCCGAGCACATCCAGATGATCTTCGAGCAGGCGCGCGAACTGGCGATGCTGCGCAGCCTGCGCGAATTGCAGGACGTGGCCGAAGCGCGCCGGCATGCCGACGAATCGGAAAACCGCATGCGCCATCTGGCCGAACAGGCCAGCCGCGATGCGTTGACCGGCGTGTTCAATCGCCATCAGCTCGGCACTGCGCTCGCGCACGAGTTCGAGCTGGCATCGCGCCAGAACTGGCCGCTGTCGATCGCCTTCATCGACCTGGACGACTTCAAGCGCGTCAACGATGCGCATGGTCACCTGGTCGGCGACGAGGTACTGCGCAACTTCGCGCAGACGCTGCAGCGCATGGTGCGCACCAGCGACTTGGTCGCCCGCTATGGCGGCGAGGAATTCCTGGTGATCCTGCCCAACACCGCGGCCGAAGCGGCATTGATGGTGGTCGAGCGCATCCTGGCCGAAACCGCACGCACGCCGATGGCGCAACTGCAGGGCGGCCCGTTGCATATCACCTTCTCGGCGGGGCTGGCCACCCACGGCGGCGACGACCGCCAGTTCGAGAGCATCGAGCATCTGCTGCAGGCCGCCGACAGCACGCTGTACCGCTCCAAACATCGCGGCCGCAACCGCGTCACCGCCTACGATGCGACCGACGTGCCGATGCCGCAGCCGCCGCGCGCGCACTGAGCAACGTGTCACGTCATCGCCAACTACCGAATTTTTACCACGCCCGGTGACAGGCTTCCGCTAGACTTGCCGGCGTTTGCCGATCCCCCACACCGAGGTTTCCCCCATGTCCGAACTTGCCTATCGCCGCATTCTTCTCAAACTTTCCGGGGAGGCGCTGATGGGAGACGGGGATTACGGCATCGATCCCAAGGTCATCAACCGCCTCGCCCATGAAGTGATCGAAGCCCAGCAGGCCGGCGCGCAGGTCGCCCTGGTGATCGGCGGCGGCAACATCTTCCGGGGCGCCGGCCTGGCCGCCAGCGGCATGGACCGCGTCACCGGCGACCACATGGGCATGCTGGCCACCGTGATCAACGCGCTGGCGATGCAGGATGCGCTGGAGAAGCTTGGCGCCAAGGTGCGCGTGATGAGCGCGATCAAGATCAACGATGTCTGCGAGGACTTCATCCGCCGTCGCGCGATCCGCCACCTGGAAAAGGGCCGCATCGCGATCTTCGCCGCCGGCACCGGCAATCCGTTCTTCACCACCGACTCGGGCGCGGCGCTGCGCGCGATCGAGATCGGCGCCGACCTGCTGCTCAAGGCAACCAAGGTCGACGGCGTCTACGACAAGGACCCGAAGAAGCACACCGATGCGGTGCGTTACGACAGCCTGACTTACGACCAGGTCATCCTGCAGGGCCTGGAAGTGATGGACACCGCCGCCTTCGCCCTGGCGCGCGACAGCGACCTGCCGCTGCGCATCTTCGGCATGAGCGAGCCCGGCGTGCTGCTGCGCATCCTGCACGGCGAGCAGATCGGCACGCTGGTGCAGGGCCGCAGCTGAGGCTGGGAATCGGGAATCGGGATTGGGGAATCGCAAAGGCGCGGCGCCCGGGCTGCGCTGATAGCTCACGATGGCGGCGCCGGGCGTGAAGTGCCGGCAAGTGAACCGGCTGCGCGGGTCCTGACGACCCGCGAGTCGTGAAACCTCAGTCCCGGCTATAATCTCCGGATTCAGCTCCACACGGATTCCGGCGATGCTCAACCAGATCAAACAAGACGCGCTCACGCGCATGACCAAGAGCATCGATGCTCTGCGCCATTCCCTGACCACGGTGCGCACCGGCCGCGCCTCTCCGGCGCTGCTGGACGGCATCAAGGTCAAGGCCTACGGCACCGACACCCCCCTCAACCAGGTTGCCAGCATCAGCGTCTCCGAAGGCCGCTCGCTGGTCATCAGCCTGTTCGACAAGGGCATGATCAAGGACGTCGAGAAGGCGATCTATGCCTCGGATCTGGGCCTGACCCCGACCGTGGTCGGCACCGTGATCCGTCTGAACCTGCCGCCGCTGACCGAGGAGCGCCGCAAGGAGCTCAGCAAGTCCGTGCATGGCGAGGGCGAGGACAGCAAGGTGGCCATCCGCAACATCCGTCGCGATGCCAACCAGCAGGTCAAGGATCTGCTCAAGGACAAGGCGGTCACCGAAGACGAGGCGCGCAGCGCCGAGGACGACATCCAGAAGCTGACCGACAAGGCCATCAAGGATGTGGATGAGGTCGTCAAGGCCAAGGAACAGGAACTGATGACGGTCTGATCGTGGCATCGCCTGCCATGCATCCAGCACCTTCCGCTGCCGCCGTGCCGCGCCACATTGCCATCATCATGGATGGCAATGGGCGTTGGGCGCAGCGTCGGCGGCGTCCGCGCATGATCGGTCATCGCGCCGGCGCGCGCGCGGTCAATCGCACCATCGACTTCTGCCTGGAAAAAGGCGTCTCGGCGCTCACCCTGTTCGCGTTCTCCAGTGAAAACTGGGGGCGCCCGCAGGAGGAAGTCGATGCGCTGATGAAACTGTTCCTGCATGCGCTCGACCGCGAGGTCGACGAGCTGCAGCGCCGCGGCGTGCAAGTGCGCTTCATCGGCGATCGCGGCCGCTTCGCGGCGCCGCTGCGCGAGCGCATGGCCGGCGCAGAACGCATCACCGCGGCCAATTCGCGCCTGGTGCTGAGCATTGCCGCCAGCTATGGCGGCCGCCAGGACATTGCGCTGGCCGCGCGGGCCCTGGCCGAAGAAGTGGCGGCCGGTCGCCTGCAACCGCAGCAGATCGACGAAGCGCTGCTGGCCAGCCGCGTCGCATTGGCCGACCTGCCGGCGCCGGACCTGTTCATCCGCACCGGTGGCGACACCCGCATCAGCAATTTCCTGCTGTGGCAGCTGGCCTATACCGAACTGTGGTTCACCGAAACCCTGTGGCCGGAGTTCGATGCCGGCGTGCTGCAGCAGGCACTGGATGACTACGCCGGGCGCGAACGCCGCTACGGCCTGACCAGTGCCCAGATCGCCGACAAGGCGACGGAGAGCTCCTCCGCATGACCAAGACCCGCGTGATTGCCGCGCTGATCATGGCGCCGCTCGCCATCTGCGCGATCGTGCTGCTGCCCACGCAATGGCTGGCGGCGCTGGCGGCGATCCTGTTCCTGACCGGTCTGTGGGAGTGGCTCAAGCTCTCCGGCATCGACGACAGCCTGCCGCGCACCGTGCTGCTGATGCTCAATCTGCTGCTGATGGTGCTGATGGTGTGGGCCTCGGCCGGCTCCATGGTGCTGTTCCAGATCGCCGCCCTGGTGGGGGTGGTCTGGTGGCTGCTGGCGCTGCTGTGGCTGCGCTTTTTCACCTTCGGTGCCGATCACGGCAACGGCCAGGCGCGCGCGCTCAAGCTCGCCGCCGGCACGCTGGCGGTATTGCCGGCCTGGGCCGCGCTGGTGCTGCTGCATGCCAACCCGGACAAGGGCAACCTGTGGCTGCTGACCGCGCTGACCATGGTGTGGGCGGCCGATTCGGGCGCCTATTTCGCCGGCCGCGCGTTCGGCAAGCACAAGCTGGCGCCGCGGGTCAGCCCCAACAAGACCATCGAAGGCCTGCTCGGCGGCATGGTCGCCGGCATCGTGGTCGCCTGCGCGTTCGGCTGGCTGGCCGGGCTCACCCTGGCGCACGTGCCGCAGCTGATCCTGGTGGCGGCGGTGGCGGTGCTGGCCTCGGTGCTGGGCGATCTGTTCGAGAGCCTGCTCAAGCGCCATGCCGGCGCCAAGGACTCGGGCGCGGTGATTCCGGGCCACGGCGGCGTGCTGGATCGCATCGACGGCGTGCTCGCCGCCCTGCCGGTGTTCGCACTCGGCAAGGAAATTCTCGGGTTCTAGATATGGCTGGCTCTGCTCTCCGTCACGTCGCCGTCTTCGGCGCCACCGGCTCGATCGGTGCATCGGCACTGGATGTGATCGCCCGTCATCCGCAGCGGCTGCGTGCCAGCGTGCTGTCGGCCGGCAGCAAGGTCGACGCGCTGCTGGCGCTGTGCGTCACCCATCGCCCTGCGCACGCAGTGATCGCCGACCACTCCCTGTACCCGGCGCTGCGCGACGGTTTGCGCGCGGCCGGACTGGCCACCCAGGCCCACGCCGGCAGCGAGGCCCTGGACGCGCTGGCCGCCAGCGATGCCTGCGATACCGTGGTGGCGGCGATCGTGGGAGCGGCCGGCCTGCCGTCCACGCTGGCCGCGGCCAGCGCCGGCAAGCGCCTGCTGCTGGCCAACAAGGAATCGCTGGTGCTGGCCGGCGAATTGCTGACCCGCACCGCGACTGCGGCCGGCGCCGAGATCATCCCGATCGACAGCGAGCACAGCGCCATTTTCCAGTGCCTGCGCTCCTGCGACGCCAGCCGCGGCGTGCGCCGGGTCATCCTGACCGCGTCCGGCGGTCCGTTCCGTGGCTGGGACCGCGCCGCGCTCGGCGCGGTCACGCCCGCGCAGGCGGTCGCCCATCCCAAATGGTCGATGGGTCCGAAGATTTCGGTGGATTCGGCGACGCTGATGAACAAGGGCCTGGAGGTGATCGAGGCGCATCACCTGTTCGGCCTGCCCGGCGCCCGGATCGATGTGCTGGTGCATCCGCAGAGCCTGGTGCACTCGCTGGTGGAATTCGTCGACGGCTCCACCCTGGCCCAGCTTGGCCTGCCCGACATGCGCACCACGCTGGCGGTTGGCCTGGCGTGGCCGGAGCGGGTCGAGTCCGGCGTTGGCGGGCTCGACCTGCTGACCCAGGGGCGGCTGGATTTCGAGGCGCCGGACACGGCCGCCTTCCCGTGCCTGCGCCTGGCCTGGGAGGCGCTGGAGGCCGGCGGGACCGCGCCTGCGATCCTGAACGCGGCCAATGAAGTGGCTGTTTCAGCGTTTCTTCAGGGCCAGGTGGGTTTCCTAGCGATTCCCGCGTTGGTCGAACACACACTGACAACGCTCCCACGGCACAATGCCGACTCCCTCGACACCCTGCTGTCTGCCGATGCGCAAGCGCGGCAGATCACCGAACGCGCCCTCGCCAATCACCGCCTTCATGCCTGATCGATTTACGCAACCGAGTTGCATCCATGGGTGATTTCATCGGTTCGGTCTGGTGGATGATCGTCAGCCTGGGCGTGTTGGTGACCTTCCACGAATTCGGGCACTTCTGGGTCGCGCGCCGCTGCGGCGTCAAGGTGCTGCGCTTTTCGGTGGGCTTCGGCAAGCCGTTGTGGATGCGTCGTGACCGCCACGGCACCGAGTTCGTGGTGGCGGCCATCCCGCTGGGCGGCTACGTCAGGATGCTCGACGAACGCGAAGGCGACGTGCATCCGGCCGAGCAGGACCAGGCCTTCAACCGCAAGACGGTATGGCAGCGCATCGCCATCGTCGCCGCCGGCCCGATTGCCAACCTGTTGCTGTGCATGGCGATGCTGTGGGCGATGTTCGTGGTCGGCAAGCAGGATTACTCGGCCACCATCGGCCGCGCCGATGGTCTGGCCGCCGAAGCCGGCCTGAGCCCGGGCGAGCGCATCGTGCGCATCGATGGGCGCAGTGTCAGCAGCTGGAGCGATGCCAGCATGCAGCTCACCACGGCGGCGATGGACCGGCGCGACATCCGCGTGCTGACCGCCACCGAAGGCGCCGGCAACCGCGAGCACACGCTGCGCCTGTCGCAGCTGCCGGCCGGCTTTGACGAGCGCCGCGTGGCGTCGCTGGCCGGCATCGGCTGGCAGTTCATGCTGCAGCCGCCGGTGGTGGGCCAGGTGGTCGCCGGCTCGGCGGCGCAGGGGCTGCTGCAGCCGGGCGACCGCATCGTGGCCATCGACGGCCAGCCGATCCGGTCGGCCGACGAGATTCCCGCCCAGCTGCAGGCACTGGGCGCGCAGGGCGGGACCGGCATGATCGAGGTCGCGCGCGGCGACGACCGGCTGGCGCTGGAAATCGCCCCGCGCCGGTCGCCGCAGGGGCAATGGCTGCTCGGCGTGGGGTTTGCGCCAGCGCAGGCGCCGGCCTACGACAGCCGCCAGCAGTACGGCATGTTCGCCGCGGTGCCTGCCGCGATCCGCGAGACCGGCCGGATGACCGCCGACTCGCTGGGCATGATGAAGCGCATGCTGACCGGCCAGGCCTCGGTCAAGAACATCTCCGGCCCGGTCACCATTGCGCGCGCCGCCAACGCCTCGGCCGAACGCGGGCTCGACTGGTTCCTGTATTTCCTGGGCTTGCTGTCGCTCAGCTTGGCGATCATCAACCTGATGCCGATCCCGATCTTGGACGGTGGGCATCTGCTGTATTACCTTATCGAGTTGGTCAAGGGCAGCCCGATCAGCGAACGGGCCATGATTGCCGGGCAATATGTCGGCCTGGCGGTCCTGGCCGGGCTGATGGGACTGGCGTTCTACAACGACATCCTCGGCCTGGTTCCACGATGAAGCTGCTCCACTCTTTCCGCCTGTTGTCGTCGTCATACGTCGGCATCCAGCAACACCCGAAATCGACTCCAACCGGATGTGACATGACGCGTCTTCCCACTCGCCGCCTGCTTGCCCTCGCTCTCGCCGCCGGCCTCAGCCTGCCAGTCGTTGCCCTGGCCGCAGAGCCGTTCGTTGCCAGCGACATCCGCGTCGACGGCCTGCAGCGCATCGCCTCCGGCACCGTGTTCACCTATCTGCCGGTGAACCGCGGCGACACCGTGGACGATGTCAAGGTCGCCGACTCGATCCGTGCGCTGTACCGCACCGGCTTCTTCGAGGACGTGCAGCTGGATCGCCAGGGCAACATCCTGGTGATCACCGTGAAGGAGCGCCCGGCGATCAACAAGCTCACCGTGACCGGCAACAAGGACATCAAGTCCGAGGAACTGCTCAAGGGCCTGGGCGACATCGGCCTGACCGAGGGGGGCACCTTCGACCGCCTGAGCCTGGACCGCGTGACCCAGGAGCTGACCCGCCAGTACAACAACCGCGGCAAGTACAACGTCGAGATCACCCCGACGGTCAGCCCGCTGGACCGTAACCGCGTGGACGTGGCGATTGCGATCAAGGAAGGCAAGGCGGCCAAGATCCGCCACGTCAACCTGATCGGCACCGAGAAGTTTGCCAACGAGGACATCCTGGAGAACTGGGAATCCAAGGAGCACAACTGGGCCTCGTGGTATCGCCGCGACGACCAGTACTCCAAGGAAAAGATGTCCGGCGACCTGGAGAAGCTCAACTCCTGGTACCTGGACCGCGGCTACGTGGACTTCAGCATCGATTCCACCCAGGTGTCGATCAGCCCGGACAAGCGCGACATGTTCGTCAGCGCCGGCGTCACCGAGGGCGAGCAGTACAAGATTTCCGAGATCAAGGTCACCGGCGACACCGTGCTGCCGCAGGCCGACATCGAGCGCCTGGTCATCCCCAAGGCCGGCGACATCTTCTCGCGTGCGCTGCTGGAGTACACCTCCGATGCGATCACCAATACGCTGAGCAACGTCGGTTACGCCTTCGCCAAGGTCAACCCGATCCCCACCCCGAACCGCGAGGACCGCACTGTCGCGGTGAACCTGCAGGTGGTGCCGGGCCCGCGCGTGACCGTGCGCCGCATCCTGTACAAGGGCAACAGCCGCACCTCGGACGAAGTGCTGCGCCGCGAGATGCGCCAGTTCGAAAACACCTGGTATTCGCAGGCGGCGATCGACCGTTCCAAGATCCGCCTGCAGCGCCTGGGCTACTTCGAGAGCGTGGATGTGGAAACGCCGGCCGTGCCGGGCAGCAACGACCAGGTCGACGTTGTCTACAACGTCAAGGAGACCACCTCCGGCAGCTTCGTGTTCGGCCTGGGCTACTCGCAGAGCTTCGGTGTGACCACCTCGGTGCAGTTGTCGCAGAACAACTTCCTGGGCGGCGGCAACCGGGTGGCGGTGGAAGCCTCGCGCAGCAGCTACCAGCAGCGCTACGCGTTCTCCTACACCAATCCGTTCTTTACCGACGACGGCGTGTCGCTGGGCTACAACCTGTCCTGGCGCTCGCTGGACTACTCGGACTTCAACACCGCCCAGTACAACAGCAAGAATGGTTCGGCGCAGGTGGTGTTCGGCGTGCCGATCACCGAGAACGATACCGTCTCGGCGATGGTCGGCATCGACAGCAACCAGATCAATACGTTCCAGGGCCAGACCCCGCAGGCGATCATCGACTACATCGATGCGGTCGGCACGCGCACCTTCCATGCCTGGCGCACCGAACTGGGCTGGGCACGCGACACCCGCAACGACTTCTTCATGCCCACCCGCGGCATGTACCAGCGCGTCGGCCTGGAGACCACGCTGCCCGGCTCCACGGTCGAGTACTACAAGCTCAACTACCAGATCTCCAACTACTGGCCGATCATCCCGGCGATCGTGTTGAACACCCGCTTCGAGCTGGGTTACGGCGACAGCTATGGCAATGACAGCACGCGCGTGGTGACCGACGGCAATGGCGTATCGCGCACCATCACTGCCACCGGCCTGCCGTTCTACGAGAACTTCTACGCCGGCGGTACCAACTCGGTGCGCGGCTTCGAAGACAACACGCTGGGCCCCCGTTCGGAACGCACTGTCAATTACTCGCGCGGCCAGCCGCTGGGTGGCTCGTTCAAGACCGTCGGTTCGGTGGAAATGTACTTCCCCAAGCTGTTCGACAGCCCGTCGGCACGCGTGTCGGCGTTCTTCGACTTCGGTAACGTCTACGACGGCGTGGACAACTTCAAGGCCAACGAGCTGCGTGCGTCCACCGGCGTGGCGCTGTTGTGGCGCGCCCCGGTCGGTCCCATCTCGATCAGCTACGCGTTCCCGCTGAAAAAGGAAGACAACGACGAGATCGAACGTCTGCAGTTCACCTTCGGCGGCCAGTTCTAATAGCGAACGGCAACAAAGAAGGCGGCCCGCGCAAGCGGGCCGCCCGTGTATCACCGGTTGGATGTGGGCCGGTCAGAACCAGCTGTCCAACCATGTGGAGACGGTGTTGGACAGACAGCTGGCGATGTCGCCGGCAGGAAGGCTGAGACACTGCAGCTGCTGCTCACCGGTTGCCCTGCCCTGCTCGACATCGAAGGATTGGGCCGATGCACCTGCGACCGCGCCCATCATGACCAGACCACCAAGGATGGAAAGAACGGTTTTCATATGCGTGTTCCTGGATTGGCCGCTTGATTGCGACAGGACCCTAGATACGCAGGCTTTGTTGGGAACTGTTTAATGGTGTTTTCTCCCCGTTAAAGCGGCTCTCCCACACTTACAAGAGGTTCACCCTGATGCGCTTGACCGCCAGTGCGATTGCCGAACAATTTGGTCTGACCGTCATCGGTGATGGCGCCATCGAAGTCAGTGGCGTCGCCACCCTGGCGCATGCCGGCGCCGGGCAACTAAGCTTCCTGTCCAATCCGCGCTACCGGCCGCAGCTGGGCCAGAGCCAGGCCGCCGTGGTGGTGCTGCGCGCCGACGATGCGCAGGACGCACGCGGCACCGCGCTGGTCGCCAAGGATCCCTACACCGCCTTCGCCAAGATCGCCGCCTTGTTCGATGTGGCGCCGGTGCGCGAACCGGGCATTCACCCGTCGGCGGTAATCGATCCCAGTGCCCAGGTGTCGCCAACTGCGCATGTCGGCCCGTTCGTCAGCATCGGTGCGCGCAGCCGCGTGGGCGATGGCTGCGTGATCGGCACCGGCAGCATCATCGGCGAGGATTGTGTGGTCGATGACGGCAGCGAGCTGCTCGCCCGCGTCACCCTGGTCACCCGGGTGCGCCTGGGCAAGCGCGTGCGCATCCATCCCGGTGCGGTGATCGGCGCCGACGGCTTCGGCCTGGCGATGGATGCCGGCCACTGGATCAAGGTGCCGCAGCTGGGCGGTGTGGTGATCGGCGACGATTGCGAGATCGGCGCCAACACCTGCATCGACCGCGGCGCACTGGAAGACACCGTGCTGGAAGAAGACGTGCGCGTGGATAACCTGGTGCAGATCGCGCACAACTGCCACATCGGCGCACATAGCGCCATCGCCGGCTGCACCGGAATCGCCGGCAGCGCCAAGATCGGCCGTTACTGCCTGCTTGGCGGGCATGTCGGCGTGGTCGGGCACCTGGAGATCTGCGACAAGGTCGTGATCACCGGCAAGTCGGTGGTGCGCAATTCCATCCATGAGCCGGGCGAGTATTCGTCCGGCACCCCTCTCACCGACAATCGCACGTGGCGCAAGAATGCCGCGCGCTTCAAACAACTGGATGTGCTGGCAAGGCGCATCCTGGCTGTGGGCAAGGAGAAAGAATGAGTCACCCCACTTACGAGCTGCCGATCGACGTCAACCAGATCCAGACGCTGATCCCGCACCGCTATCCGTTTCTGCTGATCGACCGGGTTGTCGAGCTCGACCTGGAAGCCAAGCGCATCGTTGGGCAGAAGAACGTCAGCATCAACGAGCCATTTTTTCAGGGCCATTTTCCTACCCGCCCGGTGATGCCCGGGGTGCTGATCATCGAGGCACTGGCGCAGGCCGGTGGCGTGATGACCCAGCTCGGGCTGGGGCGCGACGCGCTGTCCAAGCTGTTCTACATGGTCAAGGTCGACAACGCCCGCTTCAACAAGCAGGTGGTGCCGGGTGACGTGCTGATGCTGGAAGTGCAGATGAAGCGCCTGATCCGCAACATGGGATGCTATTACGGCGAGGCCAAGGTCAACGGCGAAGTCGTGGCCAGCGCCGAAATCATGTGCGCCGGCGCCAAGGAATAACCCGTTTTTGGAGGTGAGACACGATGCGTGATCAAGCACCCTTGATTCATCCCACCGCCGTCATCGATCCGTCGGCGCAACTGGCCAGCGATGTGCGCGTGGGCGCGTTCTCGTTGATCGGCGCCGATGTGCAGATCGATGCGGGCACCGAGGTGGGGCCGCATTGCTCGATCCACGGCCCGACCCGGATCGGCCGCAACAACCGCTTCATCGGCCATGCCGCGATCGGCGGCGAACCGCAGGACAAGAAGTACGCCGGCGAGCGCACCGAACTGGTGATCGGCAACGGCAACGTGATCCGCGAATTCGTCACCATCAATCGCGGCACCGGCGGCGGTGGCGGCATCACCGTGGTCGGCGACGACAACTGGATGCTGGCCTACACCCACGTGGCGCACGACTGCCATGTCGGCAACCACTGCGTGTTCTCCAACAACACCACGCTGGCCGGCCATGTCACCGTGGGCGACTACGTGATCATCAGCGGCTTTGCCGGTGCCCATCAGTTCTGCCGGATCGGCGCGCACGCCTTCCTGGGCATGGGCGCGCTGACCAACGGCGACGTGCCGCCGTTCACCATGGTCGGCAGCGAATCGCTGGGCCGCCCGCGCGGCATCAACAGCGAAGGGCTCAAGCGTCGCGGCTTCGATGCCGAGCGCATCACCGCGATCAAGCGCGCCTACCGCACGCTGTACGTCGCCGGGCTGCCGCTGGCCGAGGCCAAGCTGCAGCTGGCCGAACAGGCCAAGAGCAGCGAAGACGTGCGCGGGCTGCTCGAGTTCATCGAGGCGGCGGAAAGGCCGTTGTTGCGATGAAGGGAATCGGGAATCGGGAATCGGGAATCGATGCAGGCGCGCACGCTGACACGCCTGCCGCCGGCCCATCGCCGGCACTTCCGATTCCCCATTCCCCACTCCCGATTCCTGGCGCGCAAACGCGCGCCCCACGCATCGCGCTGATCGCCGGCGAAGCTTCCGGCGACATCCTGGGTGCCGGCTTGATCGAGCAGCTGCGGCGCCGCTATCCGGCTGCCGAGTTCGTCGGCATCGGCGGCGATGCGATGCGCGGCGCCGGCTGCCAGACCTGGTTCGATGCCAGCGAACTGGCGGTGATGGGGCTGACCGAAGTGCTGCAGCATCTGCCGCGGCTGCTGAAGCTGCGCCGCGCGTTTCGTGAGCGTGTGCTGGCATGGAAACCGGACGTGTTCATCGGCATCGATGCACCCGATTTCAATCTGTCGGTCGAGCGCTGGCTCAAGCAGCGCGGTGTGCGCACCGTGCATTACGTCAGCCCCTCGGTGTGGGCATGGCGGGAGAAGCGTGCGGAAAAGATCGGCGCCAGCGCCGACCTGGTGCTGTGCCTGTTTCCGATGGAACCGCCGATCTACGCCAGGCACGGCATCGATGCACGCTTTGTCGGCCACCCGATGGCCGACGACATCGCCTACCAGGCCGATCGCGCTGCCGCGCGCGCCAAGCTGGGCCTGTCCGCCTCCAGCACCGTGCTGGCAGTGTTGCCCGGCAGCCGGCATGGCGAGATCGGCAAGCTGGGCGAGACGTTCTTCCAGGCCGCCTGGCTGGTGTCCGAGCAGTTGCCCAACCTGCACGTGCTGGTCCCGGCGGCCAATCCTGGCTGCAAGCAGCTGCTGGCCGAGCAGTTGTCGCGCTCGTCGCTGCCGGTGCTGCGGTCGCACCTGCTCGATGGCCAGGCGCGCACCGCGATGCTGGCCGCCGACGTGGTGCTGCTGGCGTCGGGTACCGCGACGCTGGAGGCGATGCTGGTCAAGCGCCCGATGGTGGTCGGCTACAAGGTCGCCCCGCTCACCTACCGCATCGTCAAGACGCTGGGCCTGCTCAAGGTCAACCGCTACGCGCTGCCCAACATCCTGGCCAACGATGACCTCGCCCCGGAGCTGATGCAGGACGACTGCACCCCGGAGCGCCTGTGCGCGGCCCTGCTGGACTGGTTCAAGCACCCGGAAAAGGTCGCCGCGCTGCAACCACGCTATCTCGCCCTGCACGCGGAACTACGCCGCGACGCATCGGCACGCGCGGCCGATGCGGTGGCGGAGCTGCTGGAAGGCGGGGATTCGGGAATCGGGAATGGGGAATCGGCAGGAGCTGGGCCATGAAGCGCTCGAGCTCCCACAGTGCCGTTGTCGTTCCGACGACGCAGGACGCGCTCTTCCACGATTCCCCAATCCCGATTCCCGATGCCCGATTGATCGCCGGTGTCGACGAAGCCGGGCGCGGCCCGCTGGCCGGGCCGGTGGCGGTGGCGGCGGTGGTGTTCGATCCCGGCAAGCCGCGCATCAACGGGCTGGACGATTCCAAGCAGCTCAGTGCGCAGCGGCGCGAGCAGTTGTATGCGCGCATCGTCGAGCGGGCGCTGGCGTGGTCGGTGGTGCTGATCGACAGCGAGGAGATCGACCGCATCAATATCTATCAGGCAACCATGCTGGGCATGCGGCGTGCGGTGGAGGGCGTGGCGCATGTGGCCGGGTTTGCGCGCATCGACGGCAACCGGGTGCCCAAGGGCCTGCCCTGCCCGGCCGAGGCCTTGATCGGCGGCGATGCGCTCGATCGCGCCATCATGGCCGCCTCGATCGTGGCCAAGGTCACCCGCGACCGCCTGATGCACGACCTGCACGTCCAGCATCCCGAATACCGCTTCGACCAGCACAAGGGCTACGCCACGCCGGTGCACCTGGCCGCGCTGCGCAGCCATGGGCCGTGCCCGCAGCACCGTCGCAGCTTCGCCCCGGTGCGGCGTGCATTGGGCATCGAGGCGGCGCAGTCGCCGTGGGACGTGCCCTGCGCGCCCCCGGCCGATGCGCTGCTGCTGGCCGACTGAGCGCCTCCTCCAGGCTGACCTGGCCCGGTCCCGGCGCCACCCACCAGTGGCGCGGAAACGGCCGGTGCAGCCAGGGCTTCGCGCAGCAAGTCACGCACGCCCAGCCCCGCACGCCCCCGATCCGCGCAATCGCCACTGCTGCGCTGCATCCAGCTAGCCACAGCCTGAATCGGCCACACCGCCCAGCCCCCGTGGCAGCTGGCCGCGGCGCCGCGCCGGTGCTGTCAAGCCTTGTCCGACCCGACCACGCTCGCTACCCTGACCCCGCATTATTCCGGTCTCGCATGTCCACTTCCCGCTTCGTCCATCTGCACGTCCACACCGAGTTCTCGCTGGCGGATTCCACCATCCGTGTGCCCGAGAAACCGGATCAGGCCGACCCGAAAAAGGCCAAGCAGGCCAACCTGCTGAGCCGCGCGGTCGAACTCGACATGCCCGCGCTGGCGGTCACCGACCTCAACAACCTGTTCGCGCTGGTCAAGTTCTACAAGGCCGCCGAGGGCGTGGGCATCAAACCGATCGCCGGCGCCGACGTGATGATCGCCACCCCGGACATGACGCCCTGGCGCATGACCCTGCTGTGCCGCGACCGCGAAGGCTACCTGAGCCTGTCGCGCCTGCTGACCCGCGCCTGGATGGAAGGCCACCGCCCCGAAGGCGGCGTGGCGATCCACCCCGAATGGCTGCAGAGCGGCCATGCCAACCTGTTCGCCCTGGCCGGCCGCGACAGCCTGGCCGGGCGCCTGTTCGGCGAGGGTCGCGCCGACCTGGCCGAGCAGCAGCTGGCCGACTGGCAGCGCGTGTTCGGCGACGGCCTGCATCTGGAACTCACCCGTACCGGGCGCCAGGGCGAAGAACGCTTCAACCAGTTCGCGCTGCATGCGGCCGGTGTGCGCGGCCTGCCGGTGGTGGCCAGCAACGATGTGCGCTTCCTGTACGCCAGCGACTTCAATGCGCACGAGGCGCGGGTGTGCATTTCCTCCGGCCGCGTGCTCGACGACCCCAAGCGCCCGCGCGAGTACAGCGACCAGCAGTACCTGAAGTCCGGCGACGAAATGGCCGCGCTGTTCGCCGACGTGCCCGATGCAATCGACAACACGCTGGCGCTGGCGCAGCGCTGCAACATCGAGATGCGCCTGGGCACCTACTTCCTGCCCGCCTATCCGGTGCCCGAAGACGAGACGCTGGACAGCTGGATCCGCAGCCAGTCGCGCGACGGTCTGGCCGCACGCCTGGAAAAGAGCCCGATCGCGCCCGGCAAGACCCGCCAGGACTATGTCGACCGGCTGGAATTCGAGCTGGACACCATCATCAAGATGGGCTTCCCCGGCTACTTCCTGATCGTGGCCGACTTCATCCAGTGGGGCAAGAACCAGGGCATTCCGATCGGCCCGGGGCGCGGTTCCGGTGCCGGTTCGCTGGTGGCCTGGGCACTGCAGATCACCGACCTGGATCCGCTGCCGTACAACCTGCTGTTCGAGCGTTTCCTCAACCCCGAACGCGTGTCGATGCCCGACTTCGACATCGACTTCTGCATGGATCGCCGCGACGAGGTGATCGACTACGTGGCGCGCAAGTACGGGCGCGAACGGGTCAGCCAGATCATCACCTACGGCACCATGGCGGCCAAGGCGGTGGTACGCGACGCCGGTCGCGTGCTCGGCTTCAGCTACGGGCTGGTCGACAGCGTGGCCAAGCTGATCCCCAACATCCTGGGCATCACGCTCAAGGATGCGATGGGCGAAGGCAAGGACTCGGAGATGGCCTCGCCGGACCTGATCCAGCGCTACCAGGTCGAAGACGACGTGCGCGACCTGATGGATCTGGCCCGTCAGCTCGAGGACCTCACCCGCAACGCCGGCAAGCACGCCGGTGGCGTGGTGATCGCGCCCGAGCCGCTGTCCGAATTCTGCCCGCTGTTTGCCGAACACGACGAGGACGGGCGCGGCAAGAATCCGGTCACCCAGTTCGACAAGGACGACGTCGAAGCGGTCGGCCTGGTGAAGTTCGACTTCCTCGGCCTGCGCACGCTGACCATCATCGACTGGGCGGTCAAGGCGATCAACGTACGCCACGCGCGCGCCGGCATCGACCCGGTCGACATCACCACCATTCCGCTCGACGACGTGCCCACCTACAAGGGCGTGTTCGCCTCGGGCAATACCGGCGCGGTGTTCCAGTTCGAATCCTCGGGCATGCGCCGCCTGCTCAAGGACGCGCGCCCGGACCGTTTCGAAGACCTGATCGCGCTGGTATCGCTGTACCGCCCCGGCCCGATGGACCTGATCCCGGACTTCAACGCGCGTAAGCACGGCCAGCAGGAGATCATCTACCCGGATCCGCGCACCGAAGCCATCCTCAAGGACACCTACGGCATCATGGTGTACCAGGAGCAGGTGATGCAGATGGCGCAGATCGTCGGCGATTATTCGCTGGGCGGCGCCGACCTGCTGCGCCGTGCGATGGGCAAGAAAGTGCCGGCCGAAATGGCCAAGCACCGTGAGATCTTCCGCGAGGGCGCGGCCAAGGGCGGGGTGGGCGCGGCCAAGGCCGACGAAATCTTCGACCTGATGGAGAAGTTCGCCGGCTACGGCTTCAACAAGTCGCACGCCGCCGCCTACGCGCTGGTCAGCTACCAGACCGCGTGGCTGAAACGGCATTACCCGGCCGAATTCATGGCCGCGACGCTGTCCTCGGACATGGACAACACCGACAAGGTGGTCGGCTTTCTCGATGAGGTGCGCAATCTCGGCCTGACCGTCAAGCCGCCGCGCGTCAACGAGTCGGCCTACATGTTCGAAGCTGCCAGCCCGGACACGATTCAATACGGCCTGGGCGCGATCAAGGGTGTCGGCCAGGGCGCCTGCGAGGCGATCGTCGAAGAACGCCAGCGCGGCGGCCCCTACACCACGTTGCTGGATTTCTGCACGCGCGTGGGCACCGCCAAGCTCAACCGCCGCACGCTCGAAGCGATGATCAATGCCGGCGCGATGGACGGGCTGGGCAAGAACCGCGCCTCGCTGATGCTGCAGCTGCCGGAAGTGGTCAAGGCCACCGAGCAGCTGGCGCGCGAGCGCGCCTCGGGCCAGAACTCGCTGTTCGGCGGGCCGGACCCGAGCGCGCCGGCGTTGCGTCTGGACCTGCCCGAAAGCGAGGAATGGCCGCTGGGCCAGCTGCTCACCGGCGAGCGCGAAACGCTGGGCTTCTATCTCAGCGGCCATCCGTTCGACCCGCACCGCGACGAGGTGCGCGAGCTGGTCGGCTGCGACCTGGGGTCGCTGGAGAAGATCCTCGCCTCGCAACAACGCGGCGGCGGTGGTGGCGATGGCGAAAAACGCGCCTGGCGCCCGGAAGTCAGCGCCATCCTGGCCGGCCAGGTGATCGGCGTGCGGCGCAAGGGCGACAGCCAGGTATTCGTGCAGCTCGAAGACGGCCGTGGCCGGGTCGAATGCAGCGCGTTCTCCGATGCGATGGCCGAGTTCGGGCACCTGCTCACCCGCGACCGCATCCTGATCGTCAAGGGCGGTCTGCGCGAGGACGAATTCAACGGCGGCTACAGCCTGCGCATCCGCCAATGCTGGGACTACGAGCAGATCTGCGCCGACCATGCGCAACGCCTGTCATTGCGCCTGGACCTGCGCGAAAAGCAGGCCTGGAAGCGCATCGACGCCCTGCTGGCCAAGCACCGCCCCGGCAAGACCCCCCTGCGCCTGGACCTGCTGCTGCGCGCCCCGACCGGTGGGGTGGCCGGCATGCTCGACCTCAACGGCAGCCACTCGGTGCGCATCGACCAGCAGTTGATGGACAGCCTGCGCGCCGATCCCGCGGTGCGGACCCTGAAGATCAAGTACAGCCCTCCGTGGGCGTGAGAATGGGGAGTCGGGAATGGGGAATCGCAAAAGCGAGGCCGCCATCCGCCCTGCTTTGATTCCCCATTCCCCATTCCCGATTCCCGATTCTCCTAACCCCACCGTACGGGTTCATCGAACGCATTCGGCTACACTCCCCGCCTTACGTTGACGACACCACTGCATGAATCCCAACTACCTCGACTTCGAGCAACCCATCGCCGATCTGGAAGCCAAGATCCAGGAACTGCGCAAGGCCAGCACCGGCCCTGCAGTCAACGTGGACACCGAGGTGCGTGCGCTGCGCGACAAGCTGCGCGTGCGTACCGCACAGATCTTCCGCGACCTGTCGGCCTGGCAGGTCTCGCAGCTGGCGCGCCACCCGCAGCGCCCGTACACGCTGGACTACATCAACACCATCTGCGACGAATTCCAGGAACTGGCCGGCGACCGCGCCTATGCCGACGACAAGGCGATCGTCGGGGGCCTGGGCCGCATCGATGGCCGCGCGGTGGTGATCATCGGTCACCAGAAGGGCCGCGACACCAAGAGCAAGGTCGCCCGCAACTTCGGCATGCCGCGTCCGGAGGGCTACCGCAAGGCGCTGCGCCTGATGAAGCTGGCCGAGCGTTTCCGCCTGCCGCTGCTGACCTTCATCGACACCCCGGGCGCCTACCCCGGTATCGGCGCCGAGGAACGCGGCCAGTCCGAAGCGATCGCGCGCAACCTGCTGGAGATGGCCGAACTGAAAGTACCGGTGATCTGCACCGTGATCGGCGAAGGCGGCTCCGGCGGCGCGCTGGCGATCGGCGTGGGCGACCGCACCTTGATGCTGGAATACGGCACCTATTCGGTGATCTCGCCCGAAGGCTGCGCTTCGATCCTGTGGAAGGACGCGGCCAAGGCCAAGGACGCCGCCGAGCAGCTCGGGCTGACCGCCAAGCGCCTGAAGGGCCTGGGCCTGGTCGACAAGGTGATCCGCGAACCCACCGGCGGCGCGCATCGCAATCCCGAACAGATGGGCAAGCGCCTCAAGGCCGTGTTGCTCAATGAGCTGGAAGCGCTGGAAAAGCTGCCGGTCGAAGGCCTGCTGCAGCGTCGTTACGAGCGCCTGCGCAGCTACGGTGCCTACGAAGGCAACTGATCGGCGATACGTCGAGGCGATGGTGCTGCGTGCACCATCGCCAGCGAGCAAGACGATTGGTCATCGAGGAAGGACGTGGTCGCAATAAGCCCTGCCCCTCCTGTCACCGGTGTTGCAGGCCGGCTGCTGCGTGCTTGTCGTACTCAGCAGGCGGCCGCTGTACTGGATCTTCATCCTGATCGCTTTCGCGTTCCTGGCGGTGTTGATCCAGGTGTGCGGCTGCAGACGTGGCCGGATCCCGGCTTGTCTCCCATGCGTGTCGGCCACTGCGCGCCCAGGTGATGTCCGCCGTCGGCGCGCGGTGCCGGCCTGCACCCCTCGGGGTCGCATCGCCATCGTCGGCGGCGCATCGACTGCGTCAGGCAAACGCACGCGCTGCCCGTACTTCAACAACGCTCAGAACGGCTTGGCCAGCACCAGCCAGATCACCGCGACCAGCAACACCACCGGCACTTCATTGAACAGCCGCAGCGCGCGACCGCTGGGCAGGCTGCGGCCCTGATCCACGCCCTTCAACCAGCGCCCGGCCACGATGTAATGCGCCAGGATCAAGGCCACCGCGAATAGTTTTGCGTGCAGCCAGCCACCGGCCACCATCGTCGGGAAATCCGGAATCACCCGATAGCCCTGCCACAGCACCGCGCCCAGCAGCAGCGCCAGGCCCAGCATGCTGTGGCCGAATCTGTAGAGGCGGCGCCCCATCAGCACCAGGCGTGTGCGTACCGCAGGCTCGGCACCGGCTTCGGCGATATTGACCAGGATGCGTGGCAGGTAGAACACCGCCGCCATCCACGCAGTGACGAACAACAGATGGAAGGTCTTGATCCACAGGTACAGGGTCATGTGCTGGCTTCGCTGGCTGGCGTAGGATGGCCCGCATTTTCACCCATCCGCTCATGCGAAAGCACCTGAGGTCCATGTCCGAACCCGACGACAAGCAGTACGACGCCCACTATTTCCGCCGCTGGTACAGGGATGCGGGGCTGGCCGACCCTGCGCGCCTGCGACGCAAGGTCGCACTGGCGGTGAGTCAGGCCGAGTACTACCTGGAGCGCCCGATCCGCAGCGTGCTGGATATCGGTTGTGGCGAGGCGGCCTGGCGCGCGCCATTGTTGGCCTTGCGCCCCAGGCTGAGCTATCTGGGCTTCGACAGCAGCGCCTATGCGGTACAGCGTTACGGGCGCAGCCGGCAGATCCATCCTGCCCGCTTCGGCGATTTCGCCTGGCTGCGCCCCTGCGCGCCGGTGGATCTGCTGATCTGCTCGGACGTGCTGCATTACGTGCCCACCCGCGAGTTCAACCAGGGGCTGCCGGGGCTGGCCGAGATGTGCGCGGGCGTGGCGTTTCTGGAGACATTTGCCGAAGAAGACGCCTTCGAGGGCGACCACGAGGGTTTTCAGGCGCGCCCGGCGCGCTGGTATCGGCGCCGCTTTGCCAGCGTGGGGTTTGCTGCACTCGGTTCGCACTGCTGGTTGTCGCCGCAATTGGCCGATGAGGCGTCTGCGTTGGAGCGCGGCTGAGCAGGACGTTGGCCGGCTGAGGCACACATGGCGAGGCGAGTGGCTTCGCCGTGCGCCCTCCCGCCACCCTCGCCCGCAGGAAAGCGGCCTTCCTTCTCCCGCCGGGAGAAGGTGCCCCGCAGGGGCGGATGAGGGTACGCACGAAGCCTGGTGGAAGTTGAGTGCGGGTGGGCCTCCCCCCTTGCCCCTCCCCGCAGGCCGAGGAGCCTGCCAGGCAGTCCGCACGGCTCTGCGAGAACGCGCACTTCCAGCCCGGCGCCGTCGTCCGACGGATCTCCGATGGCGGCAACGCAAAATCGCGGCAAATCAGGGCGCTCGCGCCTGCCACAGCTTGGATGACAGCCTCTACCGTCCGCAGCCCCATTAAGGTGCAAATGCGCCAAAGGGGGTATGCTGCGCGGCAGCAAAGAGCCGCACGGATGGGTGGAATGCTTTATCAACTGCACGAGCTGACCCGCAATCTGCTAGCGCCTTGGGTGCACCAGGCCCAGGCGAACGCCAAGATGTTTTCCGACCCCGACAGTCTGTGGGCCTCGCTCCCGGGCGCCGAACGCATGGCGGCCAGCAATGAGCTGTTCCATCGCCTGGGCAAGGAGTACGAAAAGCCGGCCTGGGCGCTGGACGATGTCGAGGTCGACGGCCACTCGCTGCCGATCATCGAACGCGAGGTGCTGAGCAAGCCGTTCTGCCGTCTGCTGCGCTTCAAGCGTTTCAGCGACCATGTCGAGTTGATCGGCACGATGAAGCAGCAGCCGGCCGTGCTGGTGGTGGCGCCGTTGTCCGGCCACCACGCCACCCTGCTGCGCGACACCGTACGCACGCTGCTGCGCAACCACAAGGTCTACGTGACCGACTGGGTGGACGCGCGCATGGTGCCGCTGGAAGCCGGTGCCTTCCGGCTCGAGGACTACATCAGCTACATCCAGGAGTTCATCCGTCACATCGGCGCCGAGCGCCTGCACGTGGTGAGCGTGTGCCAGCCCACCGTGCCGGTGCTTGCGGCGGTGTCGTTGATGGCCACCAACGATGAGCCCACGCCGCGCTCGCTGGTGATGATGGGCGGGCCGATCGATGCGCGCCGCAGCCCGACCCAGGTCAACAACCTGGCTACCGAGAACGGCATCGAGTGGTTCCAGAACAACCTGATCCACACCGTGCCGTTCCCGTATCCGGGCCATGGCCGGCAGGTGTATCCGGGCTTCCTGCAGCACGCCGGCTTCCTGTCGATGAACCCCAACCGGCACGTGATGTCGCACTGGGATTTCTACACCGACCTGGTCAAGGGCGATCTGCAGGACGCGCAGGCGCATCGGCAGTTCTACGACGAATACAACGCCGTGCTCGACATGCCGGCCGAGTATTACCTGGACACCATTCGCGTGGTGTTCCAGGACTTCCTGCTGCCGCAGGGCAAGTGGAAAGTGGATGGCCAGCTGGTCAAGCCCTCGGCGATCCGCAATACCGCACTGCTCAGCATCGAAGGCGAACTGGACGATATCGCCGGCCTGGGCCAGACCGAAGCGGTGCACGATCTGTGCACCGGGATCGACGCGGCGCATCGCCGTCATCTGGTGGTGGAAGGTGCCGGCCACTACGGCATCTTCAGTGGCCGTCGCTGGCGCGAAGTGGTGTACCCGCAGGTGCGCGAATTCATCGCTCGCTACGATGCCGACCCGGTGGGCAGCCGCGATCCGGCCACCGTCACCCCGATCCGCAAGCGCGGCAAACGCGCTTGACCGGCAACAAAAAACGCCCCTCGATCGAGACCGATCGAGGGGCGTTTTTTGTTGCGCAGATGCCTGGTTCGCGCCAACCCAGAGGACTGGTCGCGTGCGCGGTGCCCTCACCGCCCTCACCGCCCGCAGGAGTGCCATGAACCCTTCCCGGTTCGGCATCGTGGAGCGCATCCTGGAGCGTCGCCGGGTCCGCGCAGGCCAGGGCTGGCGCACTTGCACAAGGTCATCGGGACTGGTGGTCGGCAACGGACGTGCCTGTCATCAGTGGGTCCCCTCCAGCACTGCGTCAACCGAATCGCGGGGGGCGCGCCAGGCGCTCCAGTCGCGCAGGCAATCACGCCCGCTTTGGGTGATGCGGTAATAGCGCCGCGGCGGCCGGACGCGGAAGGCTCGACATGGCTGTGCAGCAGCCCTGCGCCGTCCAGGTTACGCAGCACCGGATACAGCGCTCTGCGTGCCGCTGAGCACGCCGCCCAGCCGCTCCAGCCGCTTGGCGATCAGATAGCCGTACAGCGGCGCATCGGCCTGCGCCAGCACTGCCAGCAACACCGTGCCGGCACTCAGCTCCTTCTGGAATTTCCGCAGGCATCGGATTCGCTCATCGGCCAGCTCCACCAGCTCGAAGGCAATGCTATTGCGAAGTGAGGAATAGCGAATATGTCGGTAGTCACGGGCCGGGATAGGGGAATCGGGATTGGGGAATCGGGATTAGGGATTTGCAAGGCAAGCAACCGAGAATTTCCGTACACGACTCAAGCGAACTGAAGAAGACCTGGCGCATTATTTACAGGCCCGCTTTTGCGAATCCCCAATCCCGACTCCCCAATCCCCGCTCATGTGCTTAGAACCATTGGGTTACTCCCTTTGCGGCAGCGCTCCACTACAGTCATTGCCCACTGGGCCGATACCACTTGCTCAGACGACTCACTTTTTCGATAGGGCGACACGATGCGACTAGCACGCTTGGCACAGCCGGCCATGGCTGAAACTTCCTTTGGCGCCACCCGGTGCCTGTGCTTGGCGATCGGGTTGTCACTGCCGGCACTGGGGTTTGCGCAGGCGCAGACCGCGCCGGTCAATGCCGAGCAGACCCAACCGGAACCGGCGAAGGCCGCGCCCGCCGCTCCTGCGGCGCCCGCGCCCGCCAAGGGGTATCCGCTCGAAGCGCAGGGCTGGGGCGCCAAGCAGGGCGGCAACATGTGGCAGGTGCGTTGGGCCGAGGACTGGTCGTATCTGAAGGATCCGTCCAAGCGCAAGAGCCCGTTCGATCCGCTCAAGTACATTCCGTTCAATGAATCGGGCGATGTGTATGTCTCGCTCAGCAACGAACTGCGCGTGCGCAGCAATACCATCACCAATCCCGGTCTGATTCCCGGCAGCCACTCGCAGCAGCAGTACCTGTTGCGCGCGTTCTTCGGTGCCGACTTCCATATTGGCGAGCACTTCCGTCTGTATACGGAACTGGCGCACGGCAGCCTGGATGGACGCAACGAGGGCGCCAAGACCGGCACGCAGGAAAACAACGCGATCCTGCAGCAGGTGTTCTTCGATGTGAAAGGACGCGTCAACGATGCCGACCTCGGCCTGCGCGTGGGCCGCCAGGTGTTTGTCGATGGCCCCACCACGCTGATGGCCCTGCGCGACAACACCGACATCTTCGTGACCTTCAACGGTGTGCGCGCCTGGGCGATCGGCGAAAAGACCCGCGTGGACCTGTTCGATTTCAACTTCAACCTGGATGGCACCGAGGGCCTGGGCGACGATCGCATTGACCGCTCGCGGCACTTCCGTGGCGTAGTCGGCGGCTGGCGCATGCCGACCGCCAAGCCGATGTATCTGGAGCCGTTCTTCTATCAGTTCCGCAACGACAATCAGGTCTGGGGCCGGCAGACCGCCGAAGAAAACCGCAACTACTACGGGCTGCGCCTGTGGGGCAATGTGGGCAAGCTGCGCACCGACTCGTTCGTGACCGTGCAGCGCGGCAGCTACGGCGGGCGCGACCTGCGTGCCTACATGGCCAGCACCTCCAATGCGTGGACGCTGAGCGACAACGGCTGGAAGCCGCGCCTGGGCTTCCATAGCGAAATCGCCTCCGGCGGCGGCGGCACCTCCGGCACCGGCACGCTGCGCAACAACAACTTCCTGTACGGCAATACGATCTACTTCAGCTGGGCGACGTTCTTCGGCCCGGTCAACCTGGTCACCGCCGCGCCCACGTTCACCTTCTCGCCCACGTCCAAGCTCACCGTGAACCTGGAATGGGAAACCCTGTGGCGCCAGACCACCAGCGATGCGATCTACAACAACCAGGCACGCGCCTACGCCCGCACGCAGAGCACCGGCGAGCGCCGTATAGGCACCATGCCGCGCATCAACGCCACCTGGAACATCGACCCGAACTGGTCGGTGACCTTCCGCGCCGAACACCTGATGGCGGGGCCCGCGCTGGAAAAAGCCGGCTACGGCGATTCGACCTTCGTCATGTGCTGGCTGAACTTCCGGTTCTGAATGCCGTTTGCCGGCACTGCAATCTGCTGACTCGATGTGCGAGCGTTTTGTTTTAACGCGTACTCGATCTCGATCACATGCCGCGTCCCGCAAGGGCGCGGCATGTTGGTTTCTGAGCCTTGACCCGTCTGATGAGCATGCGTTTTTTCGCAGGCTGCATGCATCTGGCAAGCGAGGCCTTCGCCTACTTGTACGAACGATTGCGTTCGACGGACAACCGCGCCCCGCCTGGCCGAGACACCACACCACCGCCCCCCAACCGAAAGCCATGTTTGGCTTGAGCGCAGCAGCATCAGCCCAGTCGCCCAGGCGGTCGCGGCTGTCATAAGCGCCTCCAGTGCCGTGCGTCCCTTCTCTCCGGCGGGATGAGGAAGCGACCTGCTACCGCCTTGCGCACGCGACGTGTCACTGCCTGAGGGCGACCTTTCAGCACGCAGCAGTGCATCTTTTACGAATCCCCAATGCCCAATCCCAAATCCCCGCCTCACCTGCACCGGGCACGGCCGAATGCCTACAATGCGCGCATGTCCGAATCCCCCACCCCGCATTCCCGCCCTTCCCTGCAACGGGTCTTCCTGACCGGCTTGCTCACCCTGCTGCCGGTCTGGTTGACCTGGGTGGTGGTGAAGTTCGTCTTCTCGCTGTTGTCGGGCATCAGCAGCCCATGGGTGGTGCCGCTGTCCGAACGCATCGCCGCCTCGTTCCCCGACTATCTGGGCTGGATCAAGGCGCTGTGGGTGCAGAACACCATCGCGCTGATCGCCACCGTGGGCGTGATCCTGTTCGTCGGCATCCTGAGCCGGCGCGTGATCGGCCAGCGCCTGCTGCGCTGGTTCGAGGCGATCATGCGGCGCATCCCGCTGGCCAGCGTGGTCTACGACAGCGCGCGCAAATTGCTCGACATCCTGCAGACCCAGCCCGGCAGCACCCAACGCGTGGTGCTGATCGACTTCCCGCATCGCGACATGAAGTCGATCGGCCTGGTCACCCGGGTAATCAAGGAACAGGGCACCGGCCGCGAGCTGGCGGCGGTGTATGTGCCGACCACGCCCAACCCGACCTCCGGCTATCTGGAGATCGTGCCGGTGGAGCTGCTCACGCCCACCGACTGGAGCGTGGATCAGGCCATGAGCTTCATCATCTCCGGCGGCGCAGTGGCGCCCGACTCGGTTCCCTTCACCCGCACGGCAGATCGCTGACGCAATGACACGGCCGCGTACCCTCGACGATCGTGCGGTCCGCCTGTTCATTGCGCTGGCCGCGTTCTTTTGCGTCAACGCGGCATTGGCCGAGTTCATCGGCGTCAAGATCTTCGCGCTGGAAGACACGCTCGGCATCGCGCCGTTGAACTGGAACCTGTTCGGCCAGACCGGCTCGCTCAGCTTCACCGCCGGCACCTTGTTGTGGCCGGTGGTGTTCATCATGACCGACACCATCAACGAGTTCTTCGGCAGCCGCGGGGTGCGTTTCATCTCGTGGGTGGCGGTGATGCTGATCGGCTATGGCTTCGTGTTCGCGTTTGCCGCGATCGCATTGGCGCCGGCAGCCTGGTGGGTCACTGCGGCGCAGGGCCAGGGCGTGCCCGACTACCAGGCGGCCTTTGCGGCGGTGTTCGGCCAGGGCCTGTGGACGATCGGCGGCTCGCTGGTGGCGTTCCTGTTCGGCCAGTTGATCGACGTGTCGGTATTCCATCGCATCCGCCGCGCCACCGGCGAAAAGCACGTGTGGCTGCGTGCCACCGGCTCCACGGCGGTGTCGCAATTGGTGGACAGCTTCGTGGTGATCTACATCGCCTTCGTGCTCGGACCGCAGCACTGGTCCATCGACCAGTTTCTGGCGGTGAGCACGCTCAACTACGTCTACAAGATGGGGTTTGCGATTGCATTGATCCCGCTGCTGTATCTGGCGCGCCGCGCCATCGGCGCATACCTGGGCGCCGAGCGCGCCGAGCAGCTACGCGAAGAAGCCGCCTCCGGCTGACAACGCGGAAGCCTGCCGGCCGCATCGCTGCAGGGCAACCACCGGCGCCCGGGGCGGCGGCATCGAACCGGCCCCTTGGTCTTGCGCGCAGCCCGCCTGCCGCCCGTTCGCTGCGCTTGCCGATCATGCGACGGCCGCAGCGGCCGCCCATCGAAATTTTGTTCAATCCGTGGCTGCGCTCGCCAGCCATGCTGGTGCGCCCCGCTACGGATTCCGCGCCATGGACCATCTTGTCGCAATGGCCAGCTTTGCGCTGGTGTGCTCGATTTCGCCCGGCCCGGTCAACCTGGTCGCGCTGAGCACCGGCGCCAGTGCCGGCGCGCGTGCCGGGCATGGCCACGTGATCGGCGCCACCGTCGGCTTCGTCGCGCTGCTGCTGTTGGTGGGCCTGGGACTGCAGCAGGTGTTGCTGCGCTGGCCGCTGCTCGGCCGTGCCTTGCATCTGGCAGGGGTGGGGTTCCTGCTCTACATGGCCTGGCGCCTGCTGCGCGACGATGGCGTCATCGAAACGGCCAGGCCGCGCCCGGCCGCCTCGTTCTGGACCGGTGCGGCGATGCAGTGGCTCAACCCCAAGGCCTGGTTGGCGGCGACCTCCGGCGTTGCGCTGTATGCAACGACAGGCACCACGCAACTGGCGGGCTTTGCGGCGGTGTATGCACTGGTCTGCTACCCCTCGCTGGCGTGCTGGTTGCTGGCCGGCGCAGCGCTGCGCCGGCATGTGCAGGTGCCCAAACAGCTGCGGCGCTTGAATCGGGTGTTGGCCGCGCTGCTTGTACTGAGCGCGATCTATCTGCTGATGGAATTAGGGACCGCATTGCGATAACGCCCTGGTGTCACCGCCCAGGCGCGTTTGAAGCTGCGCTGCAGATGCGCCTGATCGGCGTAGCCATGCGCATAGGCGACTTCGGCGATCTCTCCGCCACGCCGCAAGGCCTCGCGTGCACGCTGGAAACGGCAATCCAGCAGATACGCATGCGGGGTCATCCCATGGGCCTGGCGAAAGCCGCGAATCAGCCGCGGCGCCGGCATCCCGGCCAGCGTGCACAGTTCGCGCAGCGATACCGCACGCGCGTGATGGGTCTGCAGATACTCGGCCACCCGTCGCATCGGCCCGGTATCGACCGCAAGCGCGCGACTCATCGGCTCCACATGCAGATGCAGCCGCGCCACGAACGCGATCAATGCACTCTCGCGTGCAAGCGCGTCGGCATTGCCATCGGTCAATACGGCATGCATGCGGTCGAAGGCGGCATAGGCTGCCGGGGTCTGGCACAGCGGCGCCGCCAGCAGGTGCACATCGGCATTGGTGGCCAGGCCGAGTGCGCGCTGTTGTTCGCGCAGCCACGCCACGTCCAGATACAGCATGCGGAACGACCAGTCCTGCTGCTGATCCGGATTGCAGGCATGCACCTCGCCCGGGTTGATCAGGGTCAGCGACCGCGCGCCCACCTGCGCCCTCACGCGTCCATTGCGATAGCGCGCAAGCCCGCGGTCGACCGCGCCCACCGACCATTGCTCGTGCGTATGCGCGGCATAACACAGGCTGCGGCTGTTGATCACCTGGCGCAGTTCGACAAAGGGCAACGCCGGATCGCGCCAGAAACCCTGCCCACCCTGCACGGGCACCTGGGTCCCGCATGTCGATTCATCGCTTGGCATGTACGCAAGCCTATCGCACTGCAGCATGCCTGCGCGCCGCAGGCATGCGCAGCGGGCTTCATGAATTCCAGGCGCGCCCCGTGCGCCCGATGGGTGGCCGGAACGGTGCGGATCGGGCAAGCTCCCCGCTCGCTTGTTCCCGGAGCCGGTAATGCCCCTCAGCTTTTCCCGCCTGCTGTCCCTGGCCCTGGCCGCCGTGCTGAGCCTGTCAGTGGCAGCGCCCGCCGATGCGGCCAAGAAGAAGACCGCCAAGGCACAGACCACGCAAACGCGCGCGAAGGCGAGCAAGGGCAAGAAGGCTACCAAGCCGGCGGCCAGAACCAGCAAGGCCGCCAAGGGTGGCAAGGCTGCCAGGCCCAGGCCGCGTGCGGTGGCCGCACCGGTGGTGCTGACCAAGGCGCAGCAACTCAACCTGCTCTACGACCAGTACTGGGATGCCTCGCTCAAGCTCAACCCGCTGCAGGCCACCTTCCAGGGCGAGACCCGCTACAACGACCAGTTGCCCAATTTCCTGTCGCCGGCGTTCCGGCAGCAGTCGCACGACTTCACCGTGCTGTGGCTGGGCAAGGCCGAGGCGCTGGGGCCGGACGGCCTGAGCGGGCAGGACCTGCTCAGCTACCAGATCTTCGTGCGCGATGCGCGCAGCGCGCTGGCGGCCGAGCAGTTCCCCAGCTGGATGCTGCCGATCAACCAGTTCTACAACATCGCCAGCATCGCGGTGGTGCTGGGTTCGGGCACCGGCGCGCAGCCGTTCAAGACCGTCAAGGACTATGACAACTGGTCGCGGCGTGCGGTGGGCATCCCGGATCTGTTCGACCAGGCCATCACCAACATGCGCGCCGGCATGCAGGCCGGCGTGGTGCAGCCGAAGGTGCTGATGCAGAAGGTGCTGCCACAGCTGGATGCGATCATCGCGCGCAATGCCGAAGACAGCCTGTTCTGGGGCCCGGTGCGCAACCTGCCGGCAGACATGCCCGAGGCCGACAAGCAGCGCATCACCGCCGAATACAAGCGCCTGATCGAAGTGCGGATCATGCCGGCGTACCGGGCGCTACGCGGCTTCATCGCCACCGAGTACCTGCCCGCCTGCCGTGACACCGACGGCCTGACCGCGCTGCCCAATGGCGCGGCCTGGTACGCCTACGACGTGCGCCAGAGCACCACCTCCGACCTGACCCCGGAGCAGATCCACCAGATCGGGCTGGACGAGGTGGCGCGGCTGCAGGGCGAGATCGCCGCGCTGGCCAAGCAGGTCCGGTTCCGCGGCAACCTGCCCAAGTTCTACAAGTTCATGCAGACCGACAGGCGCTTCGCGTTCCGCAACGAGACCGAATTGCTGGGCTATTACCGTGGCCTGCAGGGACGCGTGCAAGCGGCGGTGCCGCGTCTGTTCAATGTCCAGGGCATGCCGGCGCTGGAAGTGCGCGTGGTGGAACCGCAGCGTGCGCAGTCGGCCGCCAGCGGCTCGTACATGCGCCCCAGCGGCGACGGCAGCACGCCGGGGGTGTTCTACGTCAACACCTCCGACCTGGACGCGCGCAGGACCTGGGAAACCGAAAGCCTGTATCTGCACGAGGCCATCCCCGGCCACCACTTCCAGCTCGGGCTGCAGCAGCAGCTGACCGACCTGCCCAAGTTCCGCCGCCTGGGTGGCGAGACCGCCTACATCGAGGGCTGGGGGCTGTACGCCGAATCGCTGGGCCGCGAACTGGGCCTGTATCAGGACCCTTACAACTATTACGGCTATCTGCAGAACGCGCTGTGGCGCTCGATTCGCCTGGTCACCGACACCGGCCTGCACAGCAAGGGCTGGACCCGCACGCAGGCGATCGACTACATGCTCAACAACTCGGCCATGACCCGGACCGATGCCGAGGCCGAGGTGGACCGCTACATGGCCATCCCCGGCCAGGCGCTGGCGTACAAGGTCGGCGAGATGAAGATCGCGCAGTTGCGCGAACAGGCGCAACGCGAACTGGGCCCGCGCTTCGATGTGCGCGCCTTCCACACCGAGGTGCTCAAGGACGGCTCGGTGCCGCTGGATATCCTGCAGGAGAAGATCCAGCGCTGGATCGCCACGCAGAAGGGGTGAGGCGAGCTGGCGCGGCATCACGGTCGTCAAGCAACCGCAGGTAGCGCGCTCCGGACCAGGCGCGTCACCTGTGGGCGTGGCCCGAAGCGCAGGCGACCTGACGCGTCTGCCAGTGGCACACACGCGGCTGACAGGCTCGTCCGAGGCGCTGCCCTGCGATCAACGCCGCTGCCCTACCGGCTGCGTTTCAACCCGCCACGCGTGCGGCCGCCAGCGCGGCAATGTCGCGCGGCGTGGTGCGGCAGCAGCCGCCGATCAACCGCGCACCTGCGGCCAGCCACTGCGCATGCTGATCGGCCAGGGTGCACGCCTGCGCGGCGCCGGCGTGCCAGCGCTTGTCGCTGGCGTCGTAGTGTTCGCCTGAATTTGGATACACCACCAGCGGCAGCGTGGTCAGCGCGGACAGGCTTTGCAGCGCGGCGGTGACGTCTTCCAGCGCAATGCAGTTGATGCCCACCGCGATCACCTGCGCGCAGGCATCCAGCGCCGGCACGACCTGCGCCAGCGGCGTGCCATCGCTCAAATGCGCCGCATCACGCAAGGTGAACGAGAACCACGCAGGCAGCTGCGGGAATTCCTCCAGCAGCAGCCGCAGCGCGACGATCTCGCTGGCCGACGGCAGCGTCTCGCAGGCCAGCACATCCACGCCCGCCGCGGCCAGCGCGGCGATGCGCGGGCGATGGAAGTCCATCAGTTGCGCCAGCGGCAGTGCATAGTCGCCGCGATATTCCGAACCATCGGCCAGGTACGCACCATACGGCCCGACCGACCCGGCCACCCATAACGGCGCGTCCTGCGGTTGCGCCTGCAGATGATCGGCGCGCGCCTGTGCAGCCAGGGCCACGCTGCGTGCGATCAGCGCCTGCGACTGCGCCAGGTCCAGCCCGCGCGCGGCAAAGCCCAGCGGCGTGGCCTGGTAGCTGGCGGTGATGGCGCACTGCGCGCCGGCAGCGAAATAGTCGCGATGCACCTGGTAGATCAGCTCCGGCTGTTCCATCAGCACGCGCGCCGACCACAGCGCATCGTTGAGATCGCAGCCGCGTTGTTCCAGTTCGGTGGCAAGTGCACCGTCGAGCAGCACGTAGCCGTCGTGCTGCAGCGCCTGGCTGAAAGGCGCCCCGGCGCGCGGCTGGCGGGGAAGAATCGTCATGGGTGTGGCCTCCTGCTGGCAAGCCATTGGGTGAGTGCATGGGCGCCGTAGCACAGCGCCACGAACGGGATGCCGCACCACAGCGCAATGCGCTGCTGCGGATCGAATGCCAGGCCGATGCAGGCCAGCAGGCAGAGCGCAAACCCCAGCAGCGGCGTCCACGGATACCACGGCGCGCGGTAGGCCAGGCTCTCCGGCGCGATGCCGTCGCGCAGCAACTGGCGTCGAAAGACGTAGTGCGAGGCGCAGATGCTCAGCCACACCACCACCACCGCAAAACCGGACACCGCCGAAATCGCCACGAACACGGTGTCAGCCGCATAGACGCCGGTGAGCAGCGCCAACAGGCCGCCCAACATGCTCAACAGCAAGGCCGGCAAGGGAATGCCGCGTCTTGTCAGGCGTGCCAGCCGCGCCGGCAGCGTGCCCTCGTTGGCCAGCGACCACAACATGCGCGCGGCCGCATACAGGCCGGAATTGGCCGCCGACAGGATCGCGGTGAGGATCACCGCATTCAACACATCGGCCGCATACGGGATGCCCAGCAACTCGAACGCGCGCACGAACGGGCTGGTGTCCACGGCCGCCTGCTCGGCCGGCAGCAACGCGGCAAGCACCAGCACGGTGCCGACGAACAACACCACCAGCCGTACCAGCGTGGTGCGGATCGCCAGCGGAATCGCACGCGCCGGCTCCGCGGTTTCGCCCGCGGCCACGCCGATCAACTCGGTGCCGGAAAAGGCAAAGTTCACTGCCACCATCGTCATCAGGATCGGCAGCGTGCCTTGCGCAAACCAGCCGTCGGCGCGCAGGTGGCGCAATCCCGGCGCCGGCGACCCATCGGCCAACGGCAGCACGCCGATCACCGCCGCGCCACCGAGCACGATGAACAGCACGATCGTGATCACCTTGATCAGCGAGAACCAGAATTCGCCTTCGGCAAACCAGCGCGCCGAGACCGTGTTCAGGGCGAAGATCAGCGCGCAGAACAGCAGACACCACGGCCATGCCGGGGTGTGCGGGAACCAGTACTGCATGCAGAACGCCGCCGCGGTCAGGCTCGAGCCCAGCGCCACCGTCCAGGTCAGCCAGTACAGCCACGCCACCACGTACCCGGTGGCCGGGCCGAGATACCGCGCGGCATACACATGAAAGGCGCCGGTCTGCGGCATCGCCACCGCCAGCTCGCCCAGGCATTGCATCACCAGGTACACCACCAGCGCGCCGATCAGATACGCGATCACCGTGCCCAACGCACCGGTGCTGGCGATGATGTAGCCGGTATTGAAGAACAGCCCGGTGCCGATGACCCCGCCCAGCGAGAGCATCACCAGATGGCGCACCTGCATGCTGCGCTGGAATTGCGGTGCGGCATTGGACGACGGGTCGGGCATCGGCGTGTCTGATCGGTGGCAGCGCATCCTGCCATGCGCGCGCAGGCGAGCACAGCCATGCAGTGGCCAGGCGTGACGCGCAACCAGGTATTGCGGGATGCCATGCGGCATGTCGCGCCCACGATCGGCCCACGTACGCTTCGCGCTCGGCCCGGCCGGCACGACACGCCCTGGCGCTACCGAGGGTATCCTCGCGACTGCTCATCCGGACTGTTGCCATGCCATACCATCTGCACACACGCACGGCGGCGCAGACGCAGCGCTGGAGCGCATCCCGGCTACCGGCACGTCTGGCAGCCCGGATCGCTGTCGCCGCGCCTCGCGCATCCGTGCCGGCCCCGCAGCAGCGCCCGTGTCCGCAACGCGTGCGAGGCGCCGCATGAAGCTGGCCGGCATCCACCACGTGGCGATCATCGCCGGCGACTACGCGGTCTCCAAGCGGTTCTACTGCGACATCCTGGGCCTGCGGGTGCTCGATGAGCATTACCGGCAGGCGCGCGATTCCTGGAAGCTGGACCTGGCGCTGCCCGATGGCGGCCAGATCGAGTTGTTTTCGTTTCCCGACGCACCGCTGCGCCCCAGCCGCCCGGAAGCCCGCGGCCTGCGCCATCTCGCCTTCCGCGTCGAGGATCTGGACGCGGCCGTGGCGCATCTCGCTGCGCACGAGGTGAGCACCGAGGACATCCGCATCGACGAATACACCGGCCACCGCTTCACCTTCTTCGCCGACCCGGATGACCTGCCGCTGGAGCTGTACGAAGTGGGTTGAGCGCAGCATGCCCTGCGGGTTCGGTCACATCCGCCGCACAGTGACGTCGAACAGGCGTAGTCGATCGTCGCTGTGACTTCCGGCGGATGCGGCGCGACGACAACGTCGTGAAGATCAAGCCACCCCAGGACACAGGAACCGTCCATGCTGCAGATCCGTGCGTTGTCCAAGACCTACGCCAATGGCGTGCATGCGCTGCAAGGCGTCACGCTCGACATCCCTCGCGGCATGTTCGGCTTACTCGGGCCAAACGGCGCCGGCAAGTCGTCGCTGATGCGCACGCTGGCCACGCTGCAGGAACCCGACTCGGGTAGCGTCAGCCTGACCGACGCCGATGGCAGCAGCATCGACGTGCTCACCGACAAGGACGCGTTGCGGCGCCGGCTGGGCTACCTGCCACAGGATTTCGGCGTATACCCAAAGGTGAGCGCGCTGGACATGCTGGATCACTTCGCCGTGCTCAAGGGGCTCACCGATCGCGGCCAACGCAAGGAGGTGGTCGAGCGGCTGTTGCAGCAGGTCAATCTGTGGGATGCGCGCAAGCGCAAGCTCGGTACCTATTCCGGCGGCATGCGCCAGCGCTTCGGCATCGCGCAGGCGCTGCTAGGCAACCCGCAGCTGGTCATCGTCGACGAGCCCACCGCCGGGCTGGATCCGGAAGAGCGCAATCGCTTTCTCAATCTGCTGGCCGAAATCGGCGAAAACGTCGTGGTGATCCTGTCCACCCACATCGTCGAAGATGTCACCGACCTGTGCCCGACGATGGCCATCATGAACAAGGGCCAGGTGCTGCTGACCGGGCGGCCCGCCGATGCGATCGACATGTTGCAGCAGCAGGTCTGGCGCAAACAGGTCAGCAAGCAGGCATTGCCCGATTACGAGGCACGCTTCACCGTGCTGTCCACGCGCCTGATTGCCGGCCACCCGGTGATCCACGTGTTCAGTACCGATTGCCCGGAGCCGGGTTTCGAACAGGTCGCTCCCGATCTGGAGGACGTCTATTTCCAACGCCTGCGCACGCAAGCGCTGGCCGCCTGACGGAGCGCGGCGATGATCATGGCGTTCCTGCGCTTCGAGCTGCGCGAACAACTGCGCTCGCCCCTGCTGTGGCTGCTGGCCGCGCTGTACGCGCTGCTTGCGTTTGCCGCGCTGTCCAGCGATGCGGTGCAGATCGGCGGTGGCATCGGCAACGTGCTGCGCAATGCGCCTACGGTGATCGCGACGCTGCTGGGGCTTTTTAGCCTGCTCGGCCTGCTGGTGACCACCCTGTTCGTCAGCAATGCCTTGCTGCGCGACTTCGACCTGGGCACCGCCGAGCTGGTGTTTTCCACGCCGGTAAGGCGACGCGACTATCTGCTCGGCCGTATCGGCGCAGCGCTGATCGCCGGCATGCTGATGTATGTGGTGATCGCGCTGGGCATGTTCGCCGCCCAGTTCATGCCGTGGATCGATCAGGCCCGGCTCGGGCCGGTCGCCGTACTGCCCTATCTGTGGTCGCTGCTGGTGTTGGTGCTGCCCAACCTGCTGTTCACCACCGCGCTGCTGTCGGTGCTGGCGGTGACCACGCGCAGCATCCTGTGGGTCTATATCGGCGTGATCGTGTTCTTCGTGCTGTATGGCGTGAGCCGCGCGCTGATGGCCGACCTGGACAATGTATGGATCGCCACGCTGTCCGACCCGCTCGGCATTCGCGCCCTGTCGCAGACATTGCGCTACTGGTCGGTGGAGCAGCGCAATCACCAGCTGCCGCCGCTGACCGGTTACCTGCTCGCCAATCGCGCGCTGTGGCTGGGCATGAGCGGTATGTTGTTTGCCGCCACGTTCGCGCTGTTCCGTACCGAGCGCAGCGGGACGCGGCGGCGCCGTGGTGCGGCGTCGGTTGCGCCTGCTGATGCACCTCCCGCCAGCGCGCGCGTCACCACGACACGCCTGACGGTCACGCCCAGCTTCGGCGCGGCCACCGCATGGCGGCAACTGCTGCGCCAGATCCGTTTCGATACGCTCGGCGTGCTGCGCAGCGCGCCGTTCGTGGTGCTGCTGATGCTGGGCCTGGCCAATTTCATTCCGACCGCACTGTTCACTGCGCGCCTTTACGGTACCGCCGTGCTGCCGGTGACCTCGTTGATGCTGGAAGCGCTGCAGAACAGCTACAGCTTTCTGCTGATCATCGTGGTGCTGTTCTATGCCGGCGAACTGGTGTGGAAAGAACGCAGCAACCGTATCGACGGCATCACCGATGCCATGCCGGTGCCGGACTGGGTTCCCCTGCTCGGCAAGTTCGTCGCCTTGCTGGCGGTGATCGCCAGCTTCCAGGCCGCCGGTGCGGCGACCGCGATCGCGCTGCAGCTGGGCCGTGGCTATACCAGCATCGAGCCGCTGCTGTATCTCAAGACGCTGGCGCTTGGCTCGGTACTGTATGTGCTGATGGGCGGCATGGCGCTGGCGCTGCAGGTGCTGAGCAACAACAAGTTCGTCGGCTATGCGTTGCTGATGCTGGTGCTGATCGGGCAATCGGCGCTGTCGATGCTCGACTACACCCAGAACCTCTACACCTTCGGCGGCTGGCCCAATGCGCCGTATTCGGACATGAACGGCTACGGGCACTTCCTGCCCGGCCAGTTGTGGTTCCAGGGCTATTGGGGCGTGTTCCTGCTGGCCCTGCTGTTGCTGTCTTCGGCGTTCTGGCCGCGTGGCGTGGGCCATGGCCTGCGCCAGCGTGTGCGGCAGGCGCTGCAGCGCCTGCGCAGCCCGACCGGTGCGGCCCTGGCGGTCAGCCTGCTCGGCTTCGTGGCGGTCGGCGGCTGGCTGTACTGGAACACCAACGTCTACAACAGCTTCCTGTCGCCGGAACAGCGGCTGGACCTGCAGGCGCGCTACGAGCGCGATTACCGCAAGTACAAGGATCTGCCGCAGCCGCGCATCATCGCCGTCGACAACCATGTCGACCTGCATCCGGAAACCCAGTCGGTGGTGATCGATGCCACCTGGACGGTGCGCAACACCCACCCCACGCCGATCAGCGAGGTGCACATCGGCATGCAGGGCCGCACTGGGGACCACAGCCTGGTAAAGGTGGACCTGGGCGGGCAAACGCTGACCCTGCACGACGTGCCGGCCGGCTACCGCATCTATCGACTACAGCGGCCGCTGCAACCTGGCGAAGAGCGCGTATTCCGTTTCCACGTGGACCAGCATCCACATGGCCTCACCGCCGAGCAGGCACAGACCGAACTGGTCGCCAATGGCAGCTTTTTTAACAACACCTTGCTGCCTTGGTTCGGCTACAACACCCGGACCGAGATCAGCGACCGCAACGACCGCCGCAAGCGCGGCCTGGGCGAACCCACGCGTATGCCCGAGCTCGAGGACCAGGCCGCGCGCGCCAACACCTACGTCAGCGACGATGCCGACTGGCTCGACTTTGCCAGCACCGTCTGCACCGCGCCGGATCAGATCGCCCTGGCACCGGGCTATCTGCAACAGGAATTCCAACGCGATGGCAGGCGCTGCTTCCGCTACGTGATGGACCGGCCGATGCTCAATTTCTACGCCTACCTGTCGGCACGTTGGCAAGTGCGCAAGGCGCGTTACAAGAACATCTCGATCGAGGTCTATTACGACCCCAAGCACCCGTACAACGTGCAGCGCATGATCGAAAGCGTGCAGAAGTCGCTGACCTATTACGAAGCCAACTTCAGCCCGTATCAGCATCGTCAGGTGCGCATCATCGAGTTCCCCGGCTACGCGCGCTTTGCGCAGTCATTCGCCAATACCATCCCCTATTCCGAGTCGATCGGCTTCATCGCCGACCTGCGCGACAAAGACGCCATCGACTACGTGTTCTATGTCACCGCGCACGAAGTGGCGCACCAGTGGTGGGCGCATCAGGTGATCGGGGCGAACGTGCAGGGCGCCACCTTGCTGTCCGAATCGCTGGCGCAGTATTCGGCGTTGATGGTGATGGAGCGCGAGTACGGACGCGCCCATATGCGCCGCTTCCTCCGCTACGAACTGGATCGCTATCTGGAAGGCCGTGGTGGCGAAACCATCGAGGAGTTGCCGCTGTATCGCGTGGAGGATCAGCAATACATCCACTACCGCAAGGGCTCGCTGGCGTTCTACCGGCTGCGCGAGGAGCTCGGCGAGCAGGCGCTCAATCGTGCATTGCAGCGCTTCCTGGCGGCCAAGGCATTCCAGCAGCCGCCCTACACCACCTCGGCCGAGCTGCTGCAGGCCATTCGGGCCCAGGCACGCCCGGACCAGCAAGAACTGATCACCGACCTGTTCGAGAAGATCACCTTCTACGACAACCGCGTGGTCAGCGCGCAGGCGCGCAGGCGCCCCGATGGCCGTTTCGAGGTGACCGTGCAAACGCAGGCGGCCAAGTTGCAGGCCGACGGCACGGGCAAGGAGCATGCGGTGCCGCTGGACGACTGGATCGAGGTGGCGATCTACGGTGCTCCGGCCGGCAAGAACGCACAGGCGCCGGTACTGGCCTTGCAACGGCAGCATGTCACCAGCGCCGCGCCCAGTTTCAGCATGACCGTCGACCGCCTGCCGATCGAGGCCGGCTTCGATCCGGACAACAAGCTGATCGATCGCGTGCCGGCGGACAACCGCAAGCAGGTGACGCTGCAATAGCGGGTGGTTGCTGCCGTGGCTGCTGATCGGTGATCGGCGAGTACATGCGGGACACACGGCCGGCAGCGCAAGCAAGCCGAACAGCGCCACGACCGCTGACATGTGACGCAGCCTGCGCCGTCAGCGGACCTGGACCGGCAACGGCACCGGGCGCGCGCGGCATGAACGCATTCCGCAGCGCGTCTTTCCGCCGCCATACTCCACGGTATACATTCCGGTCAGGCCGCCGACGGCGGCCACAGCAATCCCTGGGAGGGGACACATGCGCAAGACCTTCAAGACCCTGATGCTGGCCCTGCCGCTGGCCGCCGCCTCGCTGCTGGCCCAGGCCGCCGATTCGCCGGTGGGCCGCTGGAAGACCATCGACGACGAAACCGGCAAGCCCAAGTCGGTGGTGCAGATCGAGCAGCTCGGCAACGGTACGCTGAGCGGCAAGGTGGTCGACATCCTGCAGTCCAACCATGGGCCCAACCCGACCTGCGACAAGTGCGATGGCAACCAGAAGGGCAAGCCGATCAAGGGCATGACCATCCTGTGGGGCCTCAAGCCCGACGGCACCGCGGTGTGGAGCGGCGGCTCGGTGCTCGACCCGGCCAAGGGCAAGACCTACAAGGCCAAGGTCACCCTGACCGACGGCGGCAAGAAGTTGCAGATGCGCGGCTATGTGGGCGTTGAGGCATTGGGCCGCACCCAGACCTGGATTCGTGAATAGCTGGGATTGGGGAGCCGAGAATCGGGAATCGGGAATCGTAAAAGCAGGCGCCCGCGAGGGCGCCTTTTTTGTGCGTGTCCATCTGCGCGTAGCTGTGCAGCGAGTCCTGGCACAGGCGACCATCGTCGATCCATAGCGCTCCAGGGCCAGCCAAGTGCCTGCGCGCCTCAACAACACGGTCGCCTAGCCCTGCTTTGACCGATTCCCGATTCCCGATTCCCGCCACCATTCCCGACTAATGCGATAATCGGCTGTCCCCCGCATTACGCCTGCCATGACCCGCACCGCACTCGTCACCACCGCCCTGCCCTATGCCAACGGGCCGCTGCATCTTGGCCATCTGGTCGGCTACATCCAGGCCGACATCTGGGTGCGCGCGCGCCGCCTGCGCGGCGACAAGACCTGGTTCGTCTGCGCCGACGACACCCATGGCACGCCGATCATGCTTGCGGCCGAAAAGTCCGGGGTCACCCCGGAGGCCTTCATCGCCAGCATTCAGGCCAGCCATGAGCGCGATTTCGCCGCGTTCGGGGTGACCTTCGATCATTACGATTCGACCAATTCGCCGGTCAATCGCGAACTCACCGAGGCCTTCTATACCAGGCTGGAGGCCGCCGGTCACATCAGCCGCCGCTCGGTGGCGCAGTTCTACGACCCGGCCAAGGGCATGTTCCTGCCGGATCGCTACATCAAGGGCATCTGCCCCAATTGCGGCAGCGCCGATCAATACGGCGACAACTGCGAGGTCTGCGGCGCCACCTACGCGCCGACCGAGCTGAAGGAGCCCAGGTCGGTGATTTCCGGCGCCACGCCGGAGTTGCGCGACTCGGAGCATTTCTTCTTCGAAGTGGGCCATTTCGACGGTTTCTTGCGTGAGTGGCTGGCCGGCGATGTGGCACTGCCCGGCGTCAAGGCCAAGCTCAAGGAATGGCTGGACACCGAAGGCGGCCTGCGCGCCTGGGACATCTCGCGCGATGCGCCGTATTTCGGCTTCCAGATTCCGGGCCAGCCGGGCAAGTATTTCTACGTGTGGCTGGACGCGCCGATCGGCTACCTGTGCAGCTTCAAGACCCTGTGCGCGCAGATGGGCGAGGATTTCCAGGCGCATCTGGTCGCCGGCACGCAGACCGAGCTGCATCACTTCATCGGCAAGGACATCGTCAACTTCCACGGCCTGTTCTGGCCGGCGGTGCTGCACGGCACCGGCCATCGCGCGCCGACCCGGCTGCACGTCAACGGCTACCTCACCGTGGACGGCGCCAAGATGTCCAAGTCGCGCGGCACCTTCGTGATGGCGAGGACCTTCCTGGACGTGGGCCTGGAACCGGAGGCGCTGCGCTACTACTTCGCGGCCAAGTCCTCCGGCGGCGTGGACGATCTGGACCTGAACCTGGGCGATTTCATCGCGCGGGTGAATGCGGATCTGGTCGGCAAGTTCGTCAACCTGGCCAGCCGCTGCGCCGGCTTCATCGGCAAGCGCTTCGACGGCAAGCTGGCCGACGCCCTGCCCGACCCGGCGCAGTTCGCCCGCTTCGTCGCCGCACTGGCGCCGATCCGCGAGGCCTACGAGCGCAACGATGCGGCCAGCGCGATCCGCCAGACCATGGCGCTGGCCGACGAGGCCAACAAGTACATCGACGACACCAAGCCGTGGGTGATCGCCAAGCAGGACGGTGCCGATGCGCAACTGCAATCGGTGTGCACGCAGGGCCTGAACCTGTTCCGGATCCTGGTGGCCGCACTCAAGCCGATCCTGCCGCGCACCTGTGCCGAGGCCGAAGCCTTCCTGTCGGCACCGATGACCAGCTGGGACGACGTCGCGCGCCCGCTGACCGCGCACGTGATCCAGCCCTACACCGCCCTGTTCACCCGTATCGACCCCAAACTGATCGACGCCATGACCGACGCTTCAAAAGACACCATGGCCGCACCTGCGGCACCCGCTGCGACCACCAAGCCCGCACCGGCCAAGGCCGAGACCAAGCCGGCGGCCGTTGCGACTCCCCAATCCCCAACCGCCACTCCCAGCCTCATCGGCATCGACGATTTCGCCAAGCTCGACCTGCGCATCGGCAAGGTGCTGGTGTGCGAATTGGTGGAAGGCTCGGACAAGCTGCTGCGCTTCGAGCTAGATGCCGGCGAGCTGGGCAAGCGCCAGATCTTCTCGGGCATCCGCGCCAGCTATGGCGAACCGGAAACGCTGGTCGGCCGCAGCGTGGTGTTCATCGCCAACCTGGCTCCACGCAAGATGCGCTTCGGCATCAGCGAAGGCATGATCCTGTCGGCCGGCTTCGACGGCGGCGCGCTGGCACTGCTGGACGCCGATGCTGGTGCGCAGCCGGGCATGCCTGTTCGGTGAAGCGGGATTGGGGAATCGGGAGTCGGGAATCGTAAAAGCCAGAGCTGGTTGTTGAGGGTGACCTCACACCAGTGCCTGGCCCGTCCCCTCATCCGCCCCTGCGGGGCACCTTCTCCCTGTGGGAGAAGGGAAAGCAGACGCCGCGCCGTTACCCAATCCCCACTCCCGACTGCCCAATCCCAGCCCCTCATGCACCTGGCCCTGTT
The DNA here is from genome assembly GCF_003993515.1 of Xanthomonas sp. BRIP62415. Taxonomy (NCBI): domain Bacteria; kingdom Pseudomonadati; phylum Pseudomonadota; class Gammaproteobacteria; order Lysobacterales; family Lysobacteraceae; genus Xanthomonas; species Xanthomonas sp. BRIP62415. Next base: position 38,146 of record NZ_QEZH01000014.1, on the reverse strand, counting down.
CGACTTCGACCACACCATCACCACCTGCGACAGCTATGCGCGCTTCCTGCGCAAGGTGGCCACGCCCGCGCAGCTGGCGACGGCGAAGTGGCAGGTCGGCCCGTGGCTGCTGGGGTACCGGTTGGGCATGGTGTCCGCTGCGGCGCTGCGCGCGCGGGTCACCCGCATCGTGTTCAGTGATCGCCGGCTGGACGAGGTGGCCGCGCACGGCGCCGATTTCGCGCGCACTGCATTGCCGGGCGTGCTGCGCGCCGAGGTGATGCAGCGCATCGACTGGCATCAGGCGCAGGGGCATGAAGTGGTGCTGGTGTCGGCATCGCTGGACCTGTACCTGCAGCCGTGGTGCGTGCAGCATGACCTGTCGTTGATCTGCAACAAGCTGGAACACCACGCCGGCGTGCTGAGCGGGCGCTATGCGGAAGGCGATTGCGGCCCACACAAGGCCGCGCAGATCCGCCTGCGCTATGACCTGTCGCAATACGAATGCGTGCATGCCTACGGCGACAGCCGTGAAGACAAGCCGATGCTGGCGCTGGCACAGCAGCGCTGGTATCGCGGCAAGCTGCTGCACTGACATGCACACCGCAACGCCCGCCGCATCGCCCGACCTGGTCGAACGCCTCGACCGCCTGCTGCCGCAGACCCAGTGCGGCCAGTGCGGTTACGACGGCTGTCGCCCGTATGCGCAAGCGATGGCAGACGGCAAAGCGGATGTCGATCACTGCCCGCCCGGCGGCGATGCAGGTGCGCGTGCGCTGGCGCATGTCCTGCAGGTGCCCGCGCGCCCTTACGACCGCACGCGCGGCCTGCAGACACCGGCGCAGGTGGCGTGGATCGTCGAAGCCGACTGCATCGGCTGCACCAAGTGCATCCAGGCCTGCCCGGTGGATGCGATCGTCGGCGGCGCCAAGCACATGCATACGGTGATCGCGCCGCTGTGCACCGGGTGCGCGCTATGCCTGCCGGCCTGCCCGGTGGATTGCATCGTGCTGCGCGCAAGCGGCTAGACCACTAGCCGGACGAGCGGCGCAGGTGCCAGGCGCGCCACGCCCGGAACGGGAGGTGCCACCTGCACCGCGATGTCTGCACGCCATCCGTGCCTGCACGACGCGTGCGTGCTCGCGGCCGGCCCCCTGAGCCGGCAGACTTGTGTCCACGCCCCGGCTTCCGCACCTGGCTTCGCCCTCGCCCTGGCCGCTCGCGCGCGACCGGCGCGGCATGGGCAATCCCATGCACGCACCTGCGCTCCGGGCAGCGCCCCAACGCCCCAAACCCGTGGCACTGGCCTCCAGGTACGACCCCGCGTCAGGAACGTCCTGACGCATCCGGCGCATCCGCACTGCGGATGCGCTCGTATTGGTAGGCACTTCCATCGAGGAATCCGCCGATGCGTCCACTCGCCGCTGCCCTTGCCGCGCTCGCCAGCGTATGCCGGCCGGTTCCGCCGTTGCTGCTGCTGGTGTTGGGCGGCTTGCCGCTGAGTGCGGCGGCAGTCACCCGTGTGGATGGCGATGCCTTCGATGGCGACAGCGGCGCGCTGCGCTATCGCGAGTCGCACTGGTTGCTCGACGATGGCGGGCGCGTCGTGCTGTATCGCTGCGCCGACGGACGCCCGTTTGCGCGCAAGCAGGTCGATGGCGGCGGCAGCTCGCCCGACTTCAGCCTGATCGACGGCCGCGACGGCTATCGCCAGGGCGTGCGTCAGCGCGACGGCGTGCGCGAGATGTTCCAGCAGGAACCCGGCAAGGCCGAGCAACGCACGCCACTGCCGGCCGACGACGGCCCGCGCGTGATCGATGCCGGCTTCGATGCATACCTGCGCAGCCACTGGGAGGTGCTTGCCGGCACGCCGCAGCGCGTGGACTTCGTACTGCCAAGCCTGCAACGCCAGCTGGCATTCCGTGTCGAGCGCATCGACGATACCGGCGGCCAGCGCCGTTTTCGCCTGAGCCTGGATGCGTGGTACGGCGCGGCAGTGCCAGCGCTCGAAGTGCGTTATTCGATCGCCGACAAACGTCTGCTGCAATTCCGCGGCGTGGGCAATCTGCGCGACGAGCGCGGCCGCTATCCGCATGTGCGCATCGTTTTTCCGGACACCGCTGCGCGTGCGGTCAGCGCCGATGCGCTGCGCCAGGCGCGCGAGCAGCCGCTGGTCAAGAGCTGCAGCGCCCCGTGAACCAGGTCCGCGCCATCTTCACGTTCGACCACGCGCGGTTGCGTACAACGGCCCGGTCACCTCTTCCCCATACAGGACCATCGCCATGGCCAAGGCCTACCTCTGGATCAACGCAGTGCTCTACGTCGTGCTGGCGATCTGGTGCACGCTCTCGCCGGCCAAGACCGCCAATGCCGTGGGCTACACCCAGCTCTCGCCGGCCGGGCAATCGGAATACTTGGTCATCTATGGCGGCCTGCAGCTGGGCATGGCGTTCCTGTTCGGCTACTTCGCGTGGATCGATCAACCGCGCACCGGCCTGCTGGTCGCACTCGCGTTCTACGTGCCGATCGTGCTGTTCCGCAGCGTCTCCCTGGCGCGCCTGTGGCCGGTCTCCGCGCCCACGGTGGCATTGGCCGGCGTCGAGATCCTGTTGCTGCTCGCTGCCGTCCTGCTGTGGTTTCAGCAGCGCAAGTGAAGGACAGCGTCCGCCCAGTCCGGTAGCATCGCCCCCACCTCAAAAAACGCCCGACCGCATGAGTGCCATCCCTGGCCACGACGACGATGAAACCGGACGACTGCTGACCGCGACCGCGGGTGGCGACCGGCATGCCTTCGAAGCGCTGTACCGGCAGACCTCGCCCAAACTGTTCGGGGTGTGCCTGCGCATGATCCCGCACCGTGCCGAAGCCGAAGAGGTGCTGCAGGACGTGTTCACGCTGATCTGGCACAAGGCCGGGCAGTTCGACCCCACCCGTGCACGCGGGCTCACCTGGCTGGCGATGATCGCGCGCAACAAGGCCATCGACCACCTGCGCGCCAATGCCCCGCAACGCCGCAACGTGGCGCTGGACGATGCCGGCGAATTGCGCGCCAGCGATGCCTCGCCGCTGGAGCGCACCGAGCGCGCCAGCACGCGCCGACGCATCGACCACTGCCTGGCGGAGCTGGAACCGCCGCGCAGCGAATTGATCCGCACCGCGTTCTTCGACGGCATCACCTACGAAGAACTCGCCGCACGCACCGACACCCCGATCGGCACGGTCAAGAGCTGGATCCGCCGCGGCCTGGCCAAACTCAAGGCATGTCTGGAACGATGAGCACGCCCTTTCCCATCGACCAGGAACCGCCGCGCGACGTGCTTGCCGGCGAATACGTGCTGGGCCTGTTGAGCGCCGACGAGCGCCTGGCTGCCGAACAACGCGTCGCCACCGACGGCCAGTTTGCGCAGGCAGTGACGCAGTGGCAGGAACATCTGGCGCCGTTGCTGGACGAGATCGCCGCCGTGACGCCGCCCGGCCAGGTCTGGGCACGCATCCGCCAGACCCTCGGCTTCGACACGCCATTGCACGCAGTGCCCCCCGCGCCGTCGACAGCGCCGCCGGCAGGCGCGCCAACGACAGCGGTGTGGAACAGTGTGCGGTTCTGGCGCTGGGCAAGCGCCGGCGGCCTGGCCACCGCGGCCGTGTGCCTGCTGGCATTGTTGAACCTGCGCACGCCACCGGCACCGGTATCGCCGCCGCAGGGCACCGGCCCGGTGGTACAGACACCGGTCACGCCGCCGGCGGCCACCACCGCGCCGGCGACCGGCATTGCGATGACCTCCACGCTGGCCACCGAAGACGGCCGCCCCGGCTACGTCGCATTGATGGATGCCGACAAGCACACCATCACGGTGACGCCGCTGGATCGCACCGCCACCGCCGACAAGGTACCCGAGCTGTGGCTGATCACGCCGGACGGCAAGGCGCATTCGATGGGCACCTTCGACGACCAGCGTGCACGCCGCGCGCAGATTCCCGACCAGCTGATGCCCATGCTCAGCAACGAGGCCATCCTGGCAGTGACGCTGGAGCCGCCGGGCGGTGCACCGGGCGGCGTCGCCACCGGTACCGTGGTGGCCAAGGGCGGCATCAGCACGCTGGCAATGGCGCCCTGATCCGGCGCGCCTGACGCCGCCTGCGACCACGTTGCAGGCGGCGTCAGGCGCGCAACAGCCTCATCTGCGTCACCCCTGGCTGGCGCGGTTCAATGTGTGCGCAATTACGCGATTCGTTCGCACCGGCACGCCAAGCGCGCGCACGCATGCGACGATCGAACGCGCTGGTGCATCTGTTTACCGGCAGCGTCCGTAAAGGGTCACCACTACACACGGAGAACCACGCGTGCCGAGTACTGGCTTTGACCCACATGCCGCGCCGCCGCAGCCTGCCGACACCCGCCGACGTGGGTGGATCGCAGCGCGTACCGGCAGCCTGCGTCGTTGGGTGGATTCGCAAACCGACGAACCGCTGGACGAAGCACGCGCAGACCGTATCGACTGGCTGCGTGCCCTGCCCTTCATCGCGCTGCACCTGGCCTGCCTGGCGGTCCTGTGGGTCGGTGCGTCCTGGTTCGCGGTCGGCATGGCGGTGGCGTTGTACGCGCTGCGCATGTTTGCGCTGACCGGGTTCTACCACCGCTATTTCTCGCACCGCGCGTTCAAGACCTCGCGCGTGCTGCAGTTCGTGTTCGCGGCCATCGGCGCCACCTGCGTGCAGCGCGGGCCGCTGTGGTGGGCCGCGCATCATCGCAATCATCACCGCCACACCGACACCGGCCGCGATCCGCATTCGCCTGCGCAGCACGGCTTCTGGTGGAGCCATACCGGCTGGTTCCTGACCCCGCGCAACTTCCGCACCGACTGGGAGGTCATCCCGGACCTGCGCCGCTTTGCCGAGTTGCGCTTTCTGGACCGCTTCGACATCGTGATGCCGGTGTTGCTGGCAACCGGGCTATACCTGCTCGGCGACTGGCTGGCGGTTGCCGCGCCCGATTTGCAGACCAACGGCGCGCAACTGCTGGTATGGGGCTTTGTGATCTCCACCGTGGCGTTGTTCCATGCCACCTTCACCATCAATTCGCTGGCGCATCGCTTCGGCAGCCGGCGTTTCGACACCCGCGACGACAGCCGCAACAACTGGCTGCTGGCGCTGCTCACCTTCGGCGAAGGCTGGCACAACAATCACCACTTCTTTCCCGGCTCGGCGCGCCAGGGGCTGCGCTGGTGGGAGTACGACCTCACCTGGTACGGGCTCACCGTGATGTCGTGGGTGGGCCTGGTCTGGGACCTCAAGCCGATGCCGACATCGCTCACGCAACGTGCCGAGCGGGTGAGCCGATGAGCGAGGGCAGGATTGCCGTGGTCGGCAGCGGGATCGCCGGCCTGGGCGCGGCGTGGCTGCTGTCGCGCCGCTACGAGGTCACCTTGTTCGAGGCCGCCGATTATCTGGGTGGACATACGCACACCCACGACATCCAGCTGGACGGCCAACGCTATGCGGTGGACAGCGGCTTCATCGTGTTCAACCCGCAGCACTATCCGCTGCTCACGCGCATGTTCGCCGAGCTGGACGTGGCCGCGCAGCCGACCACGATGAGCTTCTCGGTGCACGACGCGCGCAGCGGGCTCGAATACAACGCCGGCAGCCTGGGCGGGCTGTTCTGCCAGCGCAGCAATCTGCTCAGCCCGCGCTTCTGGGGCATGCTGGCCGACCTGCGTCGCTTCTATCGGCAGGCGCCGGCGGTGCTGCACAGCCAGGAGCGCTTCAGCACGCTGGGCGCGTACCTGCAGCGGCATGGGTATTCGGCGGCGTTTCGCGACCAGCATCTGGTGCCGATGGCCTCGGCACTGTGGTCATCGCCCTCGCAGCGCATCCTCGAATTCCCGATGGGCCAGCTGATCGGCTTCATGGCCAACCACCACATGCTGCAGCTCAGCGGGCGTCCGCAGTGGCAGGTGGTGCGTGGTGGATCCAGCAGCTACGTGCGTGCGCTGCGCCGGCGCTGGCAGGTGCTCGAGCGCCTGTCCACGCCCGTGCATGCGATCCGCCGCGCGCCCAACGGCGTGGTGCTCAGTTCCCTGCGTGGCGAAGAGCACTTCGACAACGTGGTGCTCGCCTGCCATGCGGACGACGCGCTGGCCTTGCTCAGCGACGCCACCGCAGCCGAGCGGCAGGTCCTGGGCGGCATCACCTACCAGGACAACGACACCGTCCTGCACACCGACGCCAGCGTGCTGCCGCGCGATCGCCGCGCCTGGGCGGCGTGGAATGCGCATGTGCCGGCCGACCCGCAGGCACCGTGCACGGTGAGTTACTGGATGAACGCCCTGCAGTCGCTCAACGCGCCGCAGCCGTTCATCGTCAGCCTCAATCGCAACCACGACATCGCCCCGGACAAGGTGCTGCGGCGCATGCGCTACCGCCACCCGGTGCAGAACGCGGCCGCCCTCGCCGCGCAGACGCGCAAGGCCGAGATCCAGGGCGTGCAGCACACCTGGTTTGCCGGCGCGGCCTGGGGCTTCGGCTTCCATGAAGACGGCCTGCGCAGCGGCGTGGATGTGGCCCATGGCCTGGGAGTGGACTGGTGATGCAGCTGCTGCGCGACGCCAGCCCCGATGCGGTACCGCTGCCTCCCGGCGAGGACAGCGGTGCCGTCAGCGGGGTGGGCGCGATGCGCAGCGCGATCTACACCGGTTGGGTGCGGCACCGCCGGTTTGCGCCCAGGCCGCTGGCGTTTCGCTACCGGCTGTTCCTGATGTACCTGGACCTGTCCGAGCTCGACGTGGTGTTTGCGCGGCGCTGGCTATGGTCGGTGGGGCGCGCCAATCTTGCGCAGTTCCGGCGCAGCGATTATCTCGGTGACCCGGACATTCCGCTGGACCAGGCGGTGCGCGACTGCGTGCAGGCCCAGACCGGCGAGCGCCCCGATGGCGCGATCCGCCTGCTGACGCATCTGCGCTACTTCGGCCATGTGTTCAATCCGGTCAGCTTCTACTACTGCTTCGATCGCCACGGGGGCCTGCGCTGGATCGTGGCGGAAATCACCAATACGCCGTGGCAGCAGCGCCACACCTACGTGCTGCCGGTCGCGCAGGCGCGCACGCATCGCCAGGTGCATGCCTGGCGCTTTGACAAGCGCTTCCACGTCTCCCCCTTCATGGGCATGCAGCACCAGTACGACTGGCGTTTCAGCCTGCCCGAGGCGCAGTTGCGCGTGCATATGGACGTGCTGGATGCGCCTGGCGGCGACGCGCCGGGCGGCAGCCCCGAGGCCGATGGCGCAGGCAGCGGTGCACGCCGCTTCGATGCCACCCTGGTCCTGCAGCGCCAGCCGCTCAACGCGCGCACCCTGACGCGCACGCTGCTGGCCTATCCCTTGATGACCGTGCAGGTGGTGCTGGCCATCCACTGGCAGGCCCTGCGCCTGTGGCTGCGCGGCAACCCGGTCCACGATCACCCTCATCCGCCTGTGCGAGAACCCCGATGAACGCCACGTCCCTGCCCGACACCGCTGCGCCGCGCGCGGCTTCCTGGACGGACCGCCTGTTGCGCAAGCGCCTGCTGGCCACGCTCGGCGAGCTGCGCGATGGACAATTGCAGCTGCACGAAGCCGACGGCGTCACCACCCTCGGCAACGCCAGTGGCGCCGATGCGCTGCAGGTGCAGTTGCGTGTCATCGACCCCGGCTTCTATCGCCAGGCCGCGCTCAACGGCAGCGTCGGTGCCGGCGAGTCGTACATGGATGGGCAGTGGCACTGCGACGACCTGGTCGCGTTGATGCGCCTGCTGCTGCGCAATCGCGACCGCCTGGATGCGATGGAAACCGGCACCGCGCGGCTGGGCGGCTGGGCGATGCGCAGCCTGCATGCGTTCGCACGCAATACCCGCAGCGGCAGCCGGCGCAACATCGCCGCGCACTACGACCTGGGCAACCCGTTGTTCCGCCTGTTTCTCGACGAGAACCTGATGTACTCCTCGGCGATCTTCATCGATGGCGAAGAGGCCCAGGGCGAGGCGGCCCTGGAGCGCGCAGCCACGCGCAAGCTCGAACGCATCTGCCAGAAACTGCAGCTTGGCCCGCAGCACCACGTGGTGGAAATCGGCACCGGCTGGGGCGGCTTCGCGCTGCACGCCGCACGCGCGCACGGCTGCCGCGTCACCACCACCACCATCTCGCGCGAGCAGTTCGAACTGGCCACCCAGCGCATCGCCGCGGCCGGCCTGAGCGACCGGGTCACGGTGTTGTTGCGCGACTATCGCGATCTGGACGGCCGCTATGATCGGGTGGTGTCGATCGAGATGATCGAGGCCATCGGCCATCAGTATCTGGACACCTATTTCGCCAAGGTCGGCAGCCTGCTGGCCGACGACGGCCAGGCGCTGATCCAGGCCATCACCATCGAAGACCATCGCTATGCGCAGGCCTTGCGCTCGGTGGACTTCATCAAGCGGCATATCTTCCCCGGCAGCTTCATTCCCTCGGTGGCGGCGATGACCGGCGCGATCGCACGCGCCAGCGACCTGCGCCTGTTCAACCTGGAAGACATCGGGCCGAGCTACGCGTTGACGCTGCGCGCCTGGCGCCAGCGCTTCATGGCGCAGCTGCCGCAGGTGCGCGCGCTCGGCTATGACGAGCGCTTCATCCGCATGTGGGAGTTCTACCTGGCCTATTGCGAGGCCGGTTTCCTGGAGCGCTCGATCGGCGATGTCCATCTGTGGCTGAGCAAGCCGGGCGCACGTCCGCCGCAGTTCGTGCCTGGCCTTTGAGCGGACGCATGCGGCAGCTCGGCAACTATCTGGGCCTGCAGGTGCTGTGGCTGGTGGCCGTCAGCGCGGCCGCGCAGGCGCGCATCTGGCCCACCCTGCTGGTGCTGGTGCTGTTTGCGCTGTATCAGCTGTGGCCGTCGCGGCGAGCGCCGGGCGATCCGCAGCTGCTGGTCGCCGCGCTGTCGCTGGGCCTGCTGCTGGATACCACGCTGGCGGCGGGCGGCTGGGTGCGCTACGCCGCGCCGTGGCCGGGCACGTTGCTGGCGCCGGCCTGGATCCTGGCGTTGTGGCTGGGCTTTGCGCTCACGCTCAACCATTCGCTGGCATCGGTGATGCAGCGGCCGTGTCTGGCGGTGCTGCTGGGCGCGATTTTCGGTCCGTTTTCGTACTGGCTGGCACACCGCGGCTGGCAGGCAGTGGAATTCCGGCCGCCACAGCTGCAGGCGGTGGTCGCAGTCGGCATCGGCTGGGGCCTGGCCTGCGGCGTGTTGTCGCTGTATGCACGCTGCCTGGCGCGACCATCGCCTGACCATCCGAGGGGAGAACTGCAATGAATGCCTGGCCGCTGCTGCATGTGGGCGTGTTTGCGAGTGTGGTGATGGTGGTCGGCTGGCTGTGGCAACGCCGCAGCGGCAATGCCGGCCCGGTCGATGTGCTGTGGGCCGCGTGCCTGGCCCTGGCTGCGCCGTATTGCGCGTGGATGTCCGATGGCGCGCTGCTGCCGCGCGTGCTGGTCGCCGTGCTCGGCGGTGTCTGGGGCGCGCGCCTGGCGCTGCATCTGGGCGTGCGTGTGTTCGGCGACCCGCATGAAGATGGCCGTTATCGTGCCTTGCGCGAGCACTGGAACGGCGACCAACGCAAGTTCCTGGGCTTTTTCCTGGCGCAGGCAGTCGTGGTGGTGCTGTTTTCGGTGCCGTTTCTGGCCGCTGCCAGTAACCCGGAGCCGGCCTGGAGCGTGTGGAGCACGCTGGCGATCGCGGTGTGGTTGATCGCGATCGGTGGCGAAGCCCTGGCCGACCGGCAACTGTCTGCGCACAAGGCCAACCCGGCCAATCGCGGCGTCACCTGCCGCAGCGGCTTGTGGCGATATTCGCGGCATCCCAATTACTTCTTCGAGTTCGTGCACTGGTTCGCTTACCTGGCGCTGGCCGTCGGTGCCGGGCCATGGCCGCTCGCCCTGGCCGCGCTGGGGCCGGTGGTGATGTTCGTGTTCCTGTATCGCTTCACCGGCATTCCCTACACCGAGCAGCAGGCGCTGCGCTCGCGTGGTGAGGACTATGCGCAGTACCAGCGCAGCACCAGCGCGTTTTTCCCGCTTCCCCCTTCATCCTGAGTCGCCTGGAGAGTCGTATGTCCACCATCACCGTTCCGCCCTCCTCGCTGCCCGAAGAATCCGTCGCGACCCGGCTGGCCGAATCCGGCGTGCTCCCCGACGCCGCATTGCGTTACGGCATCCGCCGGTTGTGCGCGCAGCGCCTGCGCGATGAGCGCACCGGCGGTGCCGATGCCAGCGGCGAGCGCCAGCGCGCCTTCATCGACAGCCTGCGCGCGAGCGCGATCGCCATCGAAACCGATGCGGCCAATCGCCAGCACTACGAGTTGCCGCCGCAGTTCTTCACCCTGTGCCTGGGCCGCCGGCTCAAGTACAGCAGCTGCTACTGGGACGCCACCACGCCGGATCTGGATGCGGCCGAAGAACGCATGCTGGCGCTGTACGGTGAGCGCGCCGAACTGGCCGACGGCCAACGCATCCTGGAGCTGGGCTGCGGCTGGGGCTCGCTGACCTTGTGGATGGCCGAGCGCTATCCCGGCGCCACCATCACCGCGGTGTCCAACTCGCGTCCGCAGCGCGCGCACATCCTGGAGCAGTGCCGGGTGCGCGGATTGAGCAACGTGCAGGTCATCACCGCCGACGTCAACGCGCTGGCGCTGCCGCCGGGCAACTTCGACCGCGTGGTGTCGGTGGAGATGTTCGAGCACATGCGCAATTACCGCGAGCTGCTGGCGCGCGTCGGCAGCTGGCTGGCGCCGGGCGGCAAGCTGTTCGTGCATATCTTCTGCCATCGCGACCTGGCCTACCCGTTCGAGGTGGCCGGCGAAGACAACTGGATGGGGCGGCATTTCTTCACCGGCGGGCTGATGCCGGCGGCCGATACCCTGCTGCATTTCCAGCAGGACGTGGTCATCGAACAGCGCTGGGTGCTGTCGGGCGAGCATTACGAAAAAACCGCCAACGCCTGGCTGGAGAACCAGGACCGCCACCGCGCGCAGATCATGCCGCTGCTGAAGCAGACCTACGGCGAGGATGCGCAGCGCTGGTGGCAGCGCTGGCGGATGTTCTGGCTGGCCTGCGCCGAGCTGTTCGGCTACGACCAGGGTCGCGAATGGGGTGTGGCGCACTATCGCTTCGTCAAACGCTGATCACCGCGCGCGGCCCGAGACGCCATCGCGGCCCGCCTGGGTGAACGCGAATATCCCGGCTTTCCGGTCGTGCCGGCGCACCGGCAGGCGGGTTGGCGCCACGACCGTGCCAGCGCGCCATCCGGGGGTTTGCATTGTCTGCTGACAACGCGGCGATGCGATGCGCAACGCATGCGCAGGCGATGCCATCGGCGCGCGCGATCGCCCCGCGACCGCGCGCCGCCCTGCGGTCAGCTCGCCGCAGCGGTGATCACGATTTCCACCTTCCATTCCGGCCGCGCCAACTTGGCTTCGACCGTGGCGCGCGCGGGGGTGAAGCCGTGCGGCACCCATTCGTCCCAGGCCGCGTTCATGCCGTCGAAATCGGCGATGTCGGCCAGGAAGATTTCCGCACGCAGGATCTTGGTCTTGTCGCTGGCCGCCTGCGCGAGCAGCTTGTCGATTTCGCCCAGCACCTGGCGGGTCTGCCCGGTGATGTCTTCGCTGGTGTCTTCGGCAACCTGGCCGGCGAGGTAGCACACGCCGCCATGGACGGTCATTTCCGACATCCGCGGACCCGTTTCGAATCGCTGCAACATTTCAGACTTCCTACAGTTGATTGACCCGGGCATTGTCCCGCGAATGCGGCAAACGTGCAGCCCCGGCGCGCGGGTGCTGCGCCAACCACGCCCCCACCCGCACCATCCAGGCCACGATCAGCACGATGGCGCTCTTCTGGCTGATGCCCAGCGGTACGCTGCTGACCGTGACGTGGACCAGCAACACCGCAAATGCGCTCAGTCCCAAGCCGAACGCAGTGGTGAAGCGGCCTCGCCACACCCGGTCGCGGCGGAAATACCACGATTGCAGCAACACCGCCGCGATCACGCACAGAAACGTCATGTCGGCCGAGAGCAGATGCACCAGCATGGCCGCGTCGGGCGCCAGCTCCGGCATCCAGCTATCGCCGATCGACACCATGCTCAGGCCCAGCGCCGCGCTCCAGAACAGCGCCACCACCGTGCGGCTGCGCGCGGGCGGCGCAAGTGCCGCCTGCAGGCCCGGCGCCATCCACGCCATCGTGGCAGCCAGCACGCAGTAGGCCGTGCGTAACAGCAGGCCGTGGTCGCCGTGCAGATAGGCGCTGAGCTGTGCGTCGATCCAGTCCAGATCCCCACGCAGCCATTGCAACAGCAGAATCAATCCGATGAAGGCCATGCCCGTGCAGGCGGCGACTGCGCCGGCCTGCACGGCCCAGCGTGGCGGGCACGACGGCCCGGGCGGCATCGCGGTGCCGGTGTGGTGTCGATCGTCCATCAATTGCCTGTCTGTGGTGCAACGGTCGTCGTGTCCAGGTAGGTCGCCTGCGGCACGTGGTCGCGGCGATGCCCTATGATGCGCGCGGCCGTCCTGAGCCGACACCTGTCGGCGCGACCGAAGCCTGCGTTCACCTCATTGGGCATCCACGCGATCACCCTGCATGTACCTTGACACCGACCGGCCCATGCAGACCAACCGCCCGCGCGGCACGCACCATGCATGTGCCCTTCTTCCCCTCCAGCAGATCCCGTTTCCCTCATGACGGATACCTCCGTGTCTTCCCAAGCGCCGGCCAACGGCTGGCGCCGCGCCTTGCCGGTGATCATCAGCCTGGCGATCCTGGCCATGGCGCTGCACGCGCTGTCGGGACAATTCACCGACCACGGCTATCGGCAGATCCGCCAGGCGTTCCGTGCCCTGGGTGCCGGCCAGATCGCGCTCACCTTGCTGCTGGGCCTGAGCAGCTACGCCTGCCTGGTGGGCTTTGACTGGGTCGGGCTCAAGCGCACCGGCAAGCGGCTGCACCCGGCGCGCGTGGGCATCACCGCCTTCATGGCGCACGCGGTGGGGCAGACGCTGGGCTTTGCCGCACTCACCGGCGGCGCGGTCCGCCTGCGCGGCTATGGTAGCGTCGGGCTGACCCTGGCCGAGATCGGCCAGGTGGTGCTGATGAGCACACTGGGCTTCGTCTTCGGCGCCTGGGTGTTGCTTGGCCTGGCGCTGATGCTGGAACCGGAAGCGGCTGCGCGTGCACTGCCGATCACCGCAGAAGGCATCCGCATCGCCGGTATCGCCTTGCTGGTGGGCTACGTTGCAATGCTGGGACTGGTTGGCAGGCAAGGCCGCGAATTCGGGATTGGCAGTCATCGCTTCTGGTTGCCCGACCGCACCACGGTGCTCGGCGTCACCGCGCTGAGCGTGGTCGAGCTGGGCCTGGCGGCCGCCGCGTTCTACGTGCTGCTGCCGCCGGACCCGGGCACCGGCTACTTCGGTTTCATCGGGATCTGGCTGGTGGCGGTGGTCGCCGGGCTGATCTCCACGGTGCCGGCCGGCTTGGGCGTGTTCGAGTGGAGCCTGCTCAAGCTGTTGCCGCATGTCACCCCGGCTGCGGTGCTGGCCGCCGCGCTGGCCTACCGGGTCACCTACTACATCGTGCCGCTGCTGATCTCGGTGGCGATGGCGGCAGCCTCCGGCCTGGGCGCACCGGTGCGCGCCAGCGCCAGCACCGCACGCACCGTGTGGAAGGCCCTGCGCCCCTGGTTGCCGCAGATCCTGGCGTTGGCAGTGTTTGCGGTGGGCGCGGCGCTGGTCATCGACGGCACCTTGCCGACCCCGCGCGCGCGCCAGGAAGTGGCGCCGCTGCCGCTGATCGAGACCTCGCATCTGCTGGTCAGCCTGGGCGGCATGGTGCTGCTGCTGATCGGCCAGGGCCTGCAACGCCGCAGCCATGCGGCCTGGGTGCTGGCACTGGGCGTGTGCATCCTGCTGCCGCCGCTGTCGCTGTTGCGCGGCAGCCATATCTCGGTGTCGCTGTCGGCGGCGCTGGCCGCGGTCGCGCTGTGGGCGGCACGGCGCGAGTTCTACCGCCAGGGCGCGCTGCTGGACGAAGCCTGGTCGTGGCGCTGGCTGAGCAACCTCGGCCTGGTGCTGGTGGCCACGTTCTGGCTGTTGTTCTTCGTCTACAGCCACGTCGAATACAGCAACGACCTGTGGTGGGAATTCGCCACCTCGGCCAACGCGCCGCGTGCGCTGCGCGCGGCGTTGATCCTGTGCGTGGGCGTGATCGTGTTCGGCATGGCGCGCCTGCTGCGTGGCGGCCGCCGCCCGATGCCGGCCGCCGATGCCCAGACCCTGCAGACGCTGGCGCCGATCCTGGCCAGCAGTACCGACACCCAGGCCTGCCTGGCGCTGACCGGCGACAAGGCCTTCCTGCTCGACGAGCAGGGACGTGGGTTTGTGATGATGCAGCGTTACGGCGGCTCGCTGATCTCGATGGGCGACCCGGTCGGCGCGCCCGAGGTCGCACGCGCACTGATCTGGCGCTTCCGCGAAGAGGCCGACCATATGGGCCTGCGCCCGGTGTTCTACCAGGTCGGCGAAAAATACTGGCAGACCTATCTGGACATGGGCCTGACCCTGGTCAAGCTGGGCGAAGAGGCGATCGTGCCGCTGGAAGGCTTCACCCTGGAAGGCCGCGACCGCGCCGACCTGCGCCAGGCCTGGAACCGCGGCAAGCGCGGCGGCCTGACCTTCCGCATGCTGCAGCCCGAGCAGGTGGATGCGGTACTGCCGCGCCTGACTGAAGTGTCCGAGCAATGGCTGGAAGAAAAATCCGGCGAAGAGAAGGGCTTCTCGCTGGGCAGCTTCGATGCGGACTATCTGCGCCGCTTCCCGGTGGCGGTGGCCGAGGCGGAAGGCCAGATCGTGGCCTTCGCCAACGTGTGGCAAACGCCGGCCGGCGGCGAGCTGTCGGTGGACCTGATGCGGCACAGCGCGCAGGCCCCCAAGGGCACGATGGATTTCCTGTTCATCGAGCTGTTCCTGTGGGGGCAAGCCAACGGCTATACGCGCTTCTCGTTGGGCATGGCGCCGCTGTCGGGCCTGGCCGAGCATCGCCTGGCCGGCCGCTGGAATCGCTTTGCCAGCCTGGTCGCGCGTCACGGCGAGCGCTTCTATGGCTTCAGCGGCTTGCGTCGCTTCAAATCGAAGTTCGCCCCGACCTGGCGCCCGCGCTACCTGGTCGCGCCGGGCGGCATGCATCTGCCGGCCGCATTGCTGGATGTCACCCGATTGATCTCGGTGGATCCCGGCCGCCAGGAGTAACACCACACAGGGCCTGCAGTTTTCATGCGAATGCGTCGGTCTATGGCGGGCGCATGCACGTGTGCCTGCGCGTGTGCCTGAAGGCATTGCTTGTTGGAGAGCGGTAGCGATATTGGGAGCGTGGTGCCGCGTCCGGGGGGCGGGACCGTGTGGCGGCATGGATGCCGCCACCGAGCCTCAGGGGACGGATCTACAGCGTGTCCCGACACCGGATGCGGCACCGCGTTGCCGACCGACTCCGCACACCGATCAATCTTGCGCACCGCATCTGTTGTTTCCATGCGAATGCTTCGGTCTGCGGCGGGCGCCTGCACGCGTACCGGCGTGGGACACGCCGCAAGTACGTCCGTGTAGGCTCTGGCGCGGCATCCATGCCGCTCAAGGTCCCACACCGGCACGCGTGCAGGCACCTCCGGTTGCTGTCGGTTGCGGAAGGAAAAGCACTGCTTGGTTGAGTGGTCGTGGTTCGGATCGAGTCTTCAGCTGCCACTGCAAAGATCAAATGTCGAGGCGGCCTCAACGACATGAAGCGCCAACTCCGCAGGCACGATGACTGCCTGAAAGCAGTGCTCGCCGATCAGCGGTAGCAACGTTGGAAGCATGGTGTCGCGTCCGGGGGCGGGACCGTGTGGCGGCATGGATGCCGCCACCGAGCCTACATGGACGTACTTGCGGCGTGTCCCGACACCGGATGCGGCGCCGCGCTGCCGACCGACTCCGTACACCGACCAATTACGCACTAAATCCGTCCGCTTCCTGCGAATGCTTCGGTCCGCTGCGGGCGCTTGCACGCGTACCGGCGTGGGACACGCCGCAAGTACGTCCGTGTAGGCTCTGGCGCGGCATCCATGCCGCTCAAGGTCCCACACCGGCACGCGCGCAAGCACCACCGGTTGCTGTCGGTTGCGGAGAAAAATGCCAAGCGCCTGCCGAGCTGCAGGCGGCCGAACCGAACGGCGACGACCAGGTTGTTGACATGCGTCGGCCGGAAGTCGGCTGACGCCTAGGCAAAAATGCACTGCTCGCTTATGGCTTCGACAGTGCGTGCAACTGCTCCATGATCACCTTGGCCAGGGTCGCGTAATCGCCCTTGAAGTGGTGATCGCCCGGCAGCGCGACCCGCTTGGCGGCTTGTGGCGGCAGGCTCGGGCAGAGCGCATCCTGGTCGTCCTGGCCGTAGATGCAGACGGTGGTGCCGGCGGGCAGTCGCTGCACTTCCGGCGCAATCGGCAGGCCATCGTCGTCCGAACCCAGCCAGTTGCTGACGTGGAATTCGTAATCGGCCAGCTTGCCTACCGACAACAGCGCGGTCATGCGCAGGTTCTGCTTGGTCTGCGCCGGCAGCGTGTTGATCGCGGCCGGCAATACGTCCGCGCCCTGCGAGAAGCCGATCAGCACCACCCGCTGGCGTTGCCAGCGCTGCGCATAGAAACGCGCGATGCGATCCAGGTCGGTCGCAAAGCCCTGCGGTGTACGCTCGGTCCAGAAGTAACGCAGAGAATCCAGGCCGACCACCGGGATGCCTTGCGCGGCCAGCGCATCGGCCACCTCTTCGTCCAGGCCTGCCCAGCCGCCATCGCCGGAGACGAAGATCACGAAGGTGTCGTCGTCGCTGTCGCCGTCCGGCTTGGCCGGCACTTCCACCACCGGCAGATCTTCCAGCCCGCCCGGCGGTGGCGGCAAGGCCACGCCCTTCTGCTCGCCCAGCGAGCGTGCCGCAGCGCGCAGGCCCGGCAGGATGTCGCCTCGCGCCGAACGCGTAAAAGTGCGTGCCTGCGGAACCTGCTTGAGGAAGCTGTCTTCGGCGGCGGCCGGGCAACGCTTGTCCTGGCTCCCGGCAAGCACCCAGGGAATCTGCAATGGCACCGGCAGCAGCGTGTTGCTGCCCGGGCGCACGCCCGGCTGGCAGATCGCCTGATCGGATACCGTGGCCGGGCACAGCCCATCGGTCAGCACGCCGGCCAGCACATGCGGCTTGGCTTGCGCCCCGATCGCATAGGCCAGCGCGGCCCCCTCGCCGTCGCCGACCAGCAGCGGCAGGCGGTAGGTGGGCACGTGGTAGAAGGCCTGCACGTAGCGCGAGAAATTCTCCACATCGCCGACCGAGAACGCGCAGGTGCCGCCGGCCTTGCGCAGCACCGCATACAGATGCGCGGTATCCACCATCGCCACCATCGCGCCATCGGCACGCAGGCTTTCCGCCTGCGTCTGCCGCTTGACGTTGTTGCCGGTGCCGGTCAGCCAGATCACCACGCGCTGCGGCTCGCCCTTGGGCATCAGCACCGGCACCTGCTCGAAGCGGCCGTGGCTCACTGGCTGCGTCGTCTGCGCAGCCGCCATGCCCGATAGCGTCAACATCGCCGCGCCGCAGAGCGCGCTCCACATCTCAAGTCGTCGCATGTCGCACCATCGGAAAGAGTGGTTCAAAGATAATCGCTCCGGGCGGCCACGCGAAGCGCGGCGCTTCGCTTATCGCGCATGTGCCTGCTGCCGCGCTTCCCAGGCGGCCAACGCCTGCCGGTAGCGCGCCAGTTCCTCCGCGTACAGATCGTGCACGCACAACGGGCAACCGCTTTCGCAGCACTCGTTGGGTGCAGGCGGCTCGGGCGGCTGCGGGCGTGGATCATGATCGGGAGCGACGCGGTCGTGCATGCGCGCATTGTAGCGTGCGCCACCAGCGCGCCCGGATGAACCGCCTGGCCCCGTGTGCCGGGTCAGCGCCCCAGCCGCCGCCGCAGATTGGCCCGTGCCGCAGCGTCGTAGCGCGCATGAAAGTCGTCGCTCAGAAAGATGCGCGGACGCTCCAGCAGGCCGGCCAGGAACCGCCTGCGATTGAGCCGGAACAACAGGCTGGGCACATGCCCGCGGTATTCGACGGCAATGGCCTGGTCGTAGGCATCGAACACCGCCGCCGGTGCGGCCAGGATCGCCATGTCGCAATCCAGGAACAACGCCGCTTCGGCATCGACATCCGCCGGCTGCAGTTGTCCGTGGCGTGCGGTCAGCAGGATCAGGTGCTGCACGCGCTGCAGATCCACCGACACCTGCGGCCACCAGCGCGGGATGCAGTCCGCCGCCCACCTGGCCGATTCCGCCTCGTTGTCGCTGCGCCCGGGTTGATACACCGCATCGTGGAACAGCACCGCCAACCAGACTTCGACCGGCTGCTGCCAGCCCGGCCCGGCGGCGACCTCGGCGTAATGCTGCAGCAGCGCGCGCACATGACCGAAGTGGTGATAGGCGCGCGGCGGCGTGGCATAGGCCTGTTCGAGCGCAGCCAGGTGCTGCGGCTGCAATGGCAGTGGTGTGGTGGTGGCGTCCATGCACGCAGGCTACCGCGGACGCACCTGCCCGCGCATCAGCGCAGCGACCACTGCCCTTCGAGCTGGTAACGCGACTGGCCCAGAAAGCTGCGCACCAGCGCGAACTCGCGCACCGTCCACGCCAGCGCCTCGCAGCGCCGTTGCGGCAACGACTGGTTGCAGTACAGCAGCGTCATATGCGGCGTGTACTGCGCATCGCCGGCAATGCCCGCATGCGCCAGTTGCCGGCCCAGCGCGCCCTGCAGTTCGTACAGCCCGCGCACCTTGTCTTCGCCACGCAGCACGCACGGCAGCTGCGAACGTCGTCCCCCGAAGGTGCCCACCCGATCGAACTCCACCGCGAACGCGTCCATTGCCACGCGCTCGGCCGCCTGACTGGCACGGCTCACCAACGACGGCGGCAAGCCGCCCGCGTAATCACCCAGATGATGCAGGGTCACATGCAAGCGTTCGCGCGCCAGCGGCCTGCCATCGACCTGGCCACCATGCAGCAGCCCATCGGCAATCGCCGCGGCGCGCTGGGCAGTCGATGCATCGGCCATCACCGCGAAGAACAGGCGCTCAGTGGTCTTCTCCTCGCCAAGGCCAAGCGACAGCTGCGCCTCGGCCGAGGACAGGTACAGGAACTGCTGTTTCATGGGCTGATTCCACGACCGCGTACGCGGACCTGCCGGAAGAAGGGCGGCGGATACTAGCAGACCAACTGCGTGCGTGACACGCCTTCAACATCCACGCCACAACGTGGAACGCGCGCAATGCGTGGAACAACAACAGTGTCACTGGCTGCGCGTGGCACAAAAAGAAACGGGCAGCTCGCGCTGCCCGTTTCCGCCTTTATCGGTTCACTCCACAAGCTGCATCACAGGGATGCGCCTGGGTCACGCGCGCAGGTTATGCGGCGCTCTTCATCGCATGCTTGCGGTTACGCATCACGTCATGACAGGCGCGCACTTCCGGCAGCAGACGCAATGCGGCGTCGCGTGCGGCGGCCGGGGTGTCCTGATCGGCGATGGTTTCATCGAATGCCTTCAGCAAACGATCTTCGGACTCTTCCAGTTCGGCCACATAGCCATACTTGGTGTCGCCCAGGGTTGCGCGCACCTTGCCGTAGAACTGCTGCATGCTGCCGACCATGGTGCCGCTGGTTTCCGGCTTGCCACCGACCGAGGCGACGACGCTGCTCAGGTTGCTGACGATGTCGGACTTCACGCCGGCGATGCGGCGGAACAGCGTTGCAAGTTCCGCATCGCCCACCTTGGCAGCAGCTTCTTCGTAGAAGTCCTTGCCGTCGCGGGAAATGGCGATGAGGTCGTTGAGGCTGTGCTCGGTCTTGCTCTGAATGCTCATGTGTCGCTCCTGGTTACGATGGGCCAGCGCTGCGCGAGTCGAAAAGGCGCTTGCGCTGGCTTTCGGGGGATGAGGCAATCGATGTGCTGATTGCATGCCTTGACGTTGTGTACGGCCTTAGCTTGGGGGGACACCCATAATCGAGATGTGAGTGCGGTGGCGATTGTCCTCACGCGATCATGCAGGCAATGAATGGCGATTCATCGATGCCAAGACCGGGTCAAGCTATTTCGGCCGGCGACTCGCCCACATGTTGTCGACCAGATTGGGATACGGCCGGCCAGCTTCCTCCGCACGCTGTCTGGCAGCGGTTTTCTGGGCAGCGGTCAGCGGCGTGGACGCGGACCTCCCCTTGGGCTTCGGGCGCTTCCATGGAGGTGGGGTGAAGTCGGTCATGGCGCTGTACGGTCCGCTCGCAATGAAGCATGCAGTCTCGACGTCGGGCCGTGAGTCGGCCGTGGATGGAGCCCTGCATCCCGGATATGCAACTGCATCGCGGGTAGGACCGCTATCCATGCTGCCACTCATCACGGCAACGGCCGCATGCGGCAGAGCCGGCTGGATAACCGCCTGTGCCAACGCGCCCCAGCCGCTGCGCTTCAGCAGCTCGCCAGCGCCGTCCGCTGCCGGCGTTCCTGCCAGACCGCCAGGGCATACACCAGCAAGCCGCCCAGCGCAGTGGCCGCGCCCACGTAGCCGGTCGAGGTCCAGCCCCACCCGGCCGTGATCGCCATGCCACCCAGCCATGGCCCCAGCGCATTGGCGGTATTGAACGCGGCATGGTTGGACGCCGCCGCCAGGGTCTGCGCCTCTGCGGCCACATCCATCAGCCGCGTCTGCAGTGCAGGTGCCAGCGCCCCCATGGTGCCGACCGCCACGATCGACACGAATACCCACAGGCCCGACTGCGCGGCCAACGGGAAGGTCAACATCACCACCACCGACCACACCAGCAACACCGGTACCGCACGGAACTGCATGCGATCGAACAGCCAGCCGCCCAGGATGCTGCCGAGCACGCCGCCGACACCGAACGCCACCATTGCCAGCGGAATCCGCGCCGGCGCCACGCCGGTCACTGCGGTCAGGGTGGGCGCCAGATAACTGAAGACGCAGAACATGCCGGAAAAACCCACCGCGCCGATCGCCAGGGCCAGCCACACCTGCGGCTGGTTGAAGGCCCGCAGCTCGCGCAGCGGCTGTTGGCGCGGCTCGTCCGGCGCGGGCGGCAAGCGTGATGCCACTGCGGCGACCGTGCACAACGCAAGCACCGATACCGCCGCGTAGGCCCAACGCCAGCTCACGATCTGGCCCAGCCAGGTCGCCAACGGATTGCCCACCAGCAAGGCGATGCTCAGGCCCAGCAACACCCGGCCCACCGCAGTGGCGCGCTGATTGGGCGGGCTGATCGACGCGGCGACCAATGAAGCAACGCCGAAGTAGGCGCCATGCGGCAAGCCGGCGATAAACCGGCACAGCAACATCGTGTGGTAGCTCGGCGCCAGCGCACTGGCGAGATTGCCCAGCGCGTAGAACACCATCAACAGCAGCAACAAGGTGCGCCGCGGCCAGCGGGCGCCGACAATCGCCAGCAACGGCGCACCGACCACCACACCCAGCGCATAGGCGCTGATCACATGGCCGACCTGCGGCTCGCTGATCTGCAGGCCCTGCGCGATCTGGGTCATCAGCCCCATGGTGGAAAATTCGCTGATGCCGATCGCAAAGCCACCCATCGCCAACGCAAACAGGATCAGCACGTAATCGCGCCGGGACACACGCGGCGTCGAAAGATCGGTATCGGACATGCCCGACTCCAGGATGACGGGGCGGCTTATTATTGTGCAACGCAGCAATCGACGAAAGCGCGGCGCCTGCTGCGATTCAGCGCCAGGCCCCAGCACATCACAGTTTGGCAAATCCCGTCGCGACAGAAGACGCTGTGTCCTATCGCTATCGCTCGAATCCGCTTTGGTCCGCCACCATCGCTAGGGGGCACTCGCGATCGGCGCGGTGTCGCGCACGGCGCGTGATCCACACCCAATTGGTTGCTGATGTCCACATCCACTGAATCCCCATTGTTCTCACCGGTGCGCCTGGGCGCGCTGGATCTTGCCAACCGCGTGATCATGGCGCCGCTGACGCGCAATCGCGCCGTCGCCGGGCAGGTGCCCTCGCCGCTCGCCGCCGAGTACTACGGCCAACGCGCCAGTGCCGGATTGATCGTGGCCGAAGGCACGCAGATCAGCCCGCTGGGCCAGGGCTATCTGGATACGCCCGGCATCCACACCGCCGCGCAGGTCCAGGGCTGGCGTGCGGTCACCGATGAAGTGCATCGTCGTGGCGGCAAGATCGTGTTGCAGCTGTGGCATGTGGGCCGCGTCTCGCACACCAGCGTGCTACCGCCAGGCGAATCGCCGGTGGCGCCCAGCGCCATCCGCGCCGAGGGCAAGACCTACACCAAGGATGGCTTCCAGGATGTCTCCGAGCCGCGCGCGCTGGCGCTGGACGAAATCCCCGCCTTGATCGAGGACTACCGCATCGCCGCGCGCAATGCCATCGACGCCGGCTTCGACGGCGTGGAAGTCCATGCGGCCAACGGCTACCTGCTCGACCAGTTCCTGCGTGACGGCTCCAACCAGCGCACCGACGCGTACGGCGGCGACATCGAAAACCGGACCCGCCTGCTCACCGAAGTGATGCAGGCCATTGCCGACGAGATCGGTGCCGAGCGCACCGGCGTGCGGCTGTCGCCGGTCACGCCGGTGTACGGCATGCACGACTCCGATCCGCAGCCCTTGTTCGAACGTGCGGTGGAGCGTCTCAACCTGATCGGCGGGCTGGCCTTCGTGCACGTGATCGAAGGCGCAACCGGCGGTGCGCGCGACAACGTCGCCTTCGACTATGCCGCGCTGCGCGCAAAGTTCGACGGCGCCTGGATCGCCAACAACAGCTACGACAAGGCGCTGTCCGACCACGCCATCCACAGCGGCTACGCCGATGCGATCGCCTTCGGCCGGCCCTTCATCGCCAACCCGGACCTGGTGCGTCGCCTGCGCGAGAACGCCCCGCTGGCCGATGTCGACCAGGCCACGCTGTACGGCGGCGGTGCCAAGGGCTATATCGACTACCCCGCCCTGCCGGACTAAGAGCGCTGCAGCAGTACCGCGCCGCCGTCAGGCGGGGGCGGCGGTGCGCGGAATCGGCATCACGTCGGTTCCTCCGCGCCATCCGCACCCATCTAACAACGGCTCGCTATGTTCATCAGCCGCTGTAAGGCACACCGGCTGCGCTCGGCATCAAGCGAGCGCAGCCGCTGCGGCAGATCGGTCCGTCCATGCACGCAGCGCGGCTCCGGGCCTCGGGCAGCCCCGTGCGTCTTGCATGCGCCAAGCGCCCTGCTGCCGGATCGCGATGCGGCGGCCATCGGGCACCTGCCCACTCAATCATTGAACCAGCGCGCAACACCACGCGCTTGTGCGTGTTACGCAACAGGCTGGCGACGACGCATACGTATCCATGGCACCGTGCTTGCAACGCCGATGCCTTCGCACCGTCGCACTATCGGCAGCAACCACATGACGCGCGCACCCGGCCCCGCTAGGATCATGCCGACACTGTTTTCTGGACTGCCGATGCGGCCCCTGCTCACTGCTGTTCTCTTCTGCACGCTGCTGATCTGCGGGCAAGCGTCCGCCGTGCCGTTCTGGGGCGCGCGCCAGTCCAGCCCTGCTGAAACGGCGCCGGCCGACCTCAAGCCGGGCGAATGGATCTGGGGCGGCGTCAGCAAGGGCTGGGGGCCGATGGCGGTGATCGTCAGCCTCACCGAGCAACGCGCCTATGCGTATCGCAACGGCATCCTGATCGGCATTTCCACCATCAGCTCCGGCAAGCCCGGGCACGAGACACCGACCGGTGTGTTCACCATCCTGCAGAAGGACAAGGACCACCGCTCCAATCTCTACAACGCCGCGCCGATGCCGTATCAGCAACGCCTGACCTGGGACGGCGTGGCCCTGCACGCAGGCGGCCTGCCCGGGTATCCGGAATCGCATGGCTGCGTGCATCTGCCGTCGGAATTCGCGCGGCTGCTGTTCGACAACTCCAACATGGGCATGGTGGTGGTGGTTGCGCAGGCCGGCGTGGATGCCGACGCGGTGGTGCATCCACGCGCGCTCAGCCCGATCGACCCCACCACCGGCGCGCAGCGTGCGTTGCTGCCGCTGCCCAACGGCCAGACCTTTGCGTGGCAACCGGAACTGGCGCCCACCGGCCCGATCTCGATGCTGGTCAGCAGCAGCGATCAGCAGCTGGTGGTGTATCGCAACGGCGTGGAAATCGGACGCGCGCAGGTGGCATTGCGCGCACAGGCCGGTGCCGCGCCGCTGGGCACACAGGCGTTCATCGTCGGCCAGGGCTTCCTGCCTGGCGAGGTGCCTGGCCTGCCCGGTCAACGCATGCCCAACTGGATGCGCATCGGCATCCCCGGCAGCAATGCCGCGGCAGGACAGCCGCTGGATGCCGACACCATCGCCCGGCTGCAGGTGCCGCCGGCATTCCTGGCCGGCCTGCTGCCGCTGCTGACGCCGGGTGTGGTGCTGGTCGCCACCGATCAACGCATCCTTCCCGAAACCACCGGCGGCAAGCTGCAGGTGCTGGATTCGGATCCGCCCGAGGCGCCGTGAGCGCAGGCTGCGCCGCGTTATCGTGCCGGCGAGTTGCAAGCTGCGCGTGAGGTTGCGCGCGCGCATGCTTGCAGCCCAGCATCGGCAGGCACTCGTATGCGCTGGCGGTGCCGAGCGCTGGCCGTCCGCCCGCCGTTGTTGAGCGCGCGACCCGACGCGCGTTGCTGCGATTGTCAGCGCGACCTGCCTGGCAGATGATGCAGACATCCCTCATTGCCAAGGATGTGCGTGATGCGTTTACTCACTGCGGTTCTGCTCGGCATCACGCTATTCGGTTACGCGTCCTCCACGGCAGCGGCCGAGCCGCTGCGCCCTGCCGCACCGAACGCCGAGTGCCTGGATGCGCGCAAGGTGACGGAACTGCATCAAGCCGATCCGCGCACGCTGGCGGTGGCCGAACAAGGCGGACGGCTGTTCCGCATCAGCCTGGCGCAGGACTGCCCGCAACTGGCCGCACAAGCCGATGCCAGCCTGCTGGCGGCGCACGGCTGGGTCTGCAACGGTGCACCGGCATACGTGAGCTCGGGCCAGCAGCACTGCGCGGTCAGCCAGATCGCCAGCTTGAGTGCGCGCGAGTACGCCAGCGCGGCGCGGCAACGCGACGGCGTTATCCCGACCCTGGACGGGGTCAGCGTGCGCGAAGCGCGCCGGCGCAATTTCGCCGGCTCGTCCAGCTACTGCTTCAACCCCAGCATGCTGCGTTCGTGGTCGGAAGACGGCCAGGGGCTGGTGGTGGAAGTGTCGCCACGTCACCCCGGCACGCATCGCCACTACCGCGTCGAACTGATGGACAGCTGCCGCGAACTCAGCGGCGCGCCGCCGATTCGCTTCGTCTCCGGCATGGGCTTGAACGCGATCTGCGGCAATCCCGGCGACAAGGTCGATGTGCTCGACGAAATGGCACTTGCCGGCGCAGCTGCCGGATCCGGCCAGCAGGGCGACCTGAGCACCACCCGCGGCGGCCTGGCTGCGCGGATGCGCCAGAGTTGCATGGTCGCGGCGGTGTATCCGCGCGACTGAGCGTGCCGCAACGTAGGAGCACGCTTGCGCGCGAGGGAGCATTAGCGATGACGCCCCATCGCGCGCTAGCGCGCTTCTAACACACGCTACATGCGGCGCCCCCGCAACAGCCTCAGGCCTTGCGCAGGAAACAGGTCTTCAGCACCAGCCCCTTGATCTTTTCCGAATTGCCTTCGATGTGCTCGGCATCGTCTTCGACCAGGCGGATGTTGCGGATCAGCGTGCCCTGCTTAAGCGGAATCGACGAACCCTTGACCTTCAGGTCCTTGATCACGGTCACCGTGTCGCCGGCCTGCAACAGGTTGCCGTTGCTGTCGCGCACCACCGTCGTGGTCGCGGCGGATTCGCCGGCGCTCCATTCGAAGCCGCAGTCTGCGCAAATCCACAACGCGCCATCGGCATAGGTATTGTCCAGGCCACATTGCGGGCAGGCGGGAACGGGAGACATGCGATTCCTGAGAGTTGAAACGGGTGTGAATTGTAGCCTCCCTGCCGCGCGATCACGTCTCCGGCACGGCACCAGCGCGATAGTGCGGCGCTTGTCGAATGCCCTGCAGGTCGCGCGTGTCCAACCCATCGGTTCCCCAAGCCCCCGGCGCTGCGCCAGGACCCACCGAGCCCGCGGCTGGCGAACCGGGCGCGGAAAAAAAGACCGGCTCGCATCTGGTGGTCTACGTCGCGCTGGCCGGCAACCTTGCCATCGCGGTCGCAAAATTCATTGCCGCAGGGATTTCGGGCAGCTCGGCGATGCTCAGCGAAGGCGTGCACTCGCTGGTGGACACCGTCAACGAAGTCCTGCTGCTGTACGGCCTGCGCCGCGCAGCGCAGGCACCGACGCCGACCCATCCGTTCGGATACGGGCGCGAGCTGTACTTCTGGAGTTTCATCGTTGCGCTGCTGGTGTTCGCGATGGGCGCAGGCGTGTCGCTGTACGAAGGCATCGTGCATCTGCGCAACCCCGAGCCGGCCAAGAGCCATCTGGTCGCCTACATCGTGCTCGGCGTGTCGATCGTGTTCGAAGGCATTTCCTGGGTGGTGGCGCTGCGCGAATTCCGCGCCAAGAAGGGCCGCATGGGGTATTTCCAGGCATTCCGGCAGAGCAAGGACCCCAGCACGTTCACCGTGCTGCTGGAAGACAGCGCCGCCTTGATCGGCTTGTTCATGGCGGTACTGGGCCTGGCCGGCGCGCAATTGCTGGACATGCCCGAGCTCGATGGCATCGCCTCGATCGGCATTGCCTGCGTGCTGGCCTTCACCGCATTCCTGTTGGCGCGCGAAACCAAGGGCCTGCTGATCGGCGAACCCGCGCATGCGCACGTCACCGAATCGCTGCTGCGCATTGCCGCCAGCGATCCGGACGTGCGTGCCGCCAATGGCGTATTGACCATGCAGATGGGCCCGAACCAGGTGGTCGCCGCCCTGAGCGCCGAGTTCGAGGACAGCCGCACCACCCCGCAGATCGAGGCCTGCGTCGGGCGCATCGAAGCGGCCGCCAAGCGCCAGCACCCCGAACTCACCGCGCTGTTCATCAAGCCGCAGACACCGGAAACCTGGCATGCGCGGCGTGTCCAGATGGAACAGGGTGCCGAGAAGGAATAGCGCGCTGCAGGCCGTGGATTGCGCGCGATGCGATGCGATCCGATGCGGCCAACGGCTGCGCAATACTGCGCATGGCGCTGCTGACGTTCGAGCTCCGATGCAGCGCCAGGAATGGGCCGCATCGCAGAGCTGACATCGTCACCACCAAGCTGATCCTCGCCATAACCGCCGCCGCGGCTGCGGTTGCATCGCCTGGGGCGATTGCCTACGGTAGGCGGGCACCAACTCCTGGCGTCGTGAGTCAGCCGACGCATCCCACTCGATCATCAGCATGGAGGTTTCCAATGGAAATCAGCCAGGGTCGCGTTGCGACCATTCATTACACCCTTTCCGACGACAGCGGCCAGGTCCTGGACCGTTCGACACCGGACACGCCGTTGAGCTATCTGCACGGCGCCGGCAACATCGTGCCCGGCCTGGAACAGGCGCTGGACGGCAAGCGCAGCGGCGAGACGCTCACTGCCGACGTGGTGCCCGAACAAGGCTACGGGCCGCGCCACGCGCAGCTGATCCAGCAGGTGCCGCGCGCGGCATTCCCGACCGATGTCGAGGTCGTGCCGGGCGTGCAGTTCGAGGCGCGCACGCAGCAGGGCCCGGTGCTGGTCACCGTCACCGAGGTCGGCCCGGAGCAGGTCACCGTCGACGGCAACCATCCGCTGGCCGGGCAGACCCTGCATTTCGCGGTCGAAGTCATCGAGGTGCGCGAAGCCACCACCGAAGAACTGAACGAAGGCCAGGTCGCCAGCGTCGCGGCCTGATTGGGTGTGCCGCGTGCCTGTGGGCATGCGGCAGTTCGGCTGCTGCGACGTCCGAACGCAGCGCGACGGGCGTCGCCGGCAGCAGAAGTAGTAAAGTGCGCGGCCCGCTCACAGGCCTGCTTGCATGAAACTCGGCATCGACTTCGGTACCAGCAACTCCGCCGCTGCGGCGATCGTCGATGGCCAGGTGGTGCCGGTGCGCTTCGGCGAGGCCCTGCAGTTCCGCACCACGGTGTATTTCCCCGACACGATGCGCGACCCGGACGATTTCAGCCTGACCCCGGCGCTGGAATACGAGGTCGAACGGCTGATCGACTCCGGCCGTCGCGACGCGGCCGCGGCCGGCCGCACCTCCAGCACCGAGAGCCTGCGCCGCGACGCGATCCGCATCGTGCGCCGCCAATGGATGGAAGAGCAGGTGCGCGAGCCGCGCAGCTCCGCCGCCCTGCTGCAGAACGCGGTCTACGGCGACGAAGCGCTGGATGCGTACTTCCTGGAAGGCGAAGGCAGCCTGGTGCAGAGCCCCAAATCGATGCTGGGCTACAACCTGCATCCGCGCGCACGCCAGACCATCACCGGCATCGCCACGCATGTGCTGGAGCACATCCGGCTCACCGCCTCGCGCCAGTTCGACATCAATATCCGCAGCGCCACGCTGGGCCGCCCGGTGCAGTTCCGCAGTTCCATCGGCGAGGCCGGCAACGCGCAGGCGCTGGAAATCCTGCAGACCGCCGCGATCGCCGCCGGCTTCGACCAGGTGGATTTCCTCGAAGAACCCGCAGCGGCCGCGATGCACTACCACGTCAGTCACGACAGCCGCCATGACACCGTGGTGGTGGACATCGGCGGCGGCACCACCGACATCGCCCATGCCAGCGTCGGCGGCAGCGCCGCGCCGCAGGTCCACCGCGCCTGGGGCATCGCGCGCGGCGGTACCGACATCGATCTGGCGCTCAGTCTGGCCGCCTACATGCCGCTGTTCGGCCGCGGCATCACCCGCGTGCCCACCCACCACTACGTGGAAGCGGCGATGGTGCAGGACATGACCCGCCAGCGCGAATTCCGCCTGCACAAGTACCAGGATGTCCCCGCCCCGTTCGACAAGCGCCTGCAGGCACTGCAGGACACCGGCAACACCGCGCGCCTGTACCGCGGCGTGGAAGCCTGCAAGATCGCACTCAGCGAGCGCGACCGGCATCAGGCCGCACTGGACTTCATCGAACGCGGGCTGGACGTGGAGGTGCAGGCCAGCGCGCTGGCTGGGTCTGCTTCCAACTATCTGGGCGAACTGGAAGGCCTGCTCGCACAGGTCCGTGCCGACCTGGCTGCGCCGCCCGCGACACTGTTCCTGACCGGCGGCATGTCGCGCGCCGGCTATATCCGCGACACGGTGGCAGCCGCGTTCCCGGAATCGCGCCTGGTGCAGGGCGACCCGTCCTTTGGGGTGGTGCAGGGCCTGGCCTGGGCAGCGGCCGCCGGGGCCCGCCCGTCGGGCGGTTAAGGCAACCTGCGCTCGCATCCCTTATAATGCACGGTTGCTGCATGATGCTTAGCCGTCTTGTCAGCAAGGCACGCTTGCCGTGCCACCGCGATTGCGCACCGAACGCGACCGCACCTCTCGACACCGCTTCCGCGCGCGCCACCCTAGCCGCACGCGGTGTCATTGCACTTCCCCGCTACAGGAGGCCACATGGCACGTCCCGCGACCAAGCAGAAATCCCAGCCCAGCATCGCTCGCAGCGAAGGCAAGTCGCAGCCGCTCAGTCGTGAGCGCATCGCTGCCGACATCGCCGCGTTCCGCAAGACCGGCGGCCGGATCGAAGTGCTCACCACCAACTTCGGCCCTGCGCGTAACGACGGCGACAAGATCGCTTAAGCGTTACCCGCAATCGAAAAGCGTAGAACCGACGTGCCACCGCAAGGTGGCACGTTCGTTTCCGGCCCTGGGCGTTGCGGGCGTCCGGCATCGTCATCGATGCGCCCTCGACCCACATGCGATGCCAGCCCGATGGCGCCATCGCCGGTCCCCAGCGGCAACGCCGCGGCGATATGCGCGATCCCGCAAGCCATCGCAGCAGCCATGAGTGCGCCCTGCCGTCGCCACCGCTGCGCGCACATTCACCCCGCGCACCGGCCGCGCAACGACGGCCCCGTTACAATGAGGGTTCTCCAAGAACCTGCACGATGTGATGTCCGCGTCCGACGCTTTGCCCACGATGATCCGTAGCCTGCTGCCGCACTGGAACCCGCAGTGGCTGACTGTCGCCGTAGTGACGGTGCAGATCGTGTTGATCCTCAGCGTTGCCGCACTGGTTCGGCTGCTGCTGCGGCAAGTGCTGCGACGCCTGTGTACGCGCTACAGCCTGCCGGCGGAAATGATGATCGGCATCCGTCGCGTGGGCAGCTTCGTCATTTCCGTCACTGCGGTGCTGACGGTACTGAACGTGCTGGGCGTCTCCAGCGGCACCTTGTGGACGGCGTTCACCGGATTTGCGGCAGTTGGTGCAGTGGCGTTCTTCGCGGCATGGAGCGTGCTGTCCAACATCTTCTGCACCTTCCTGATCATCACCACGCGCCCGTTCCGCCTGCACGACCATATCGAACTGCTGGAAGGCGGCGACAAGCCCGGCTTGAAGGGCCGGGTGATCGACATCAACGTGATTTACACGACCCTGGAAGAAACCGGCGACCACGCCGGTAGCGTGCTGCAGGTGCCCAACAGCCTGTTCTTCCAGCGCACCACGCGGCGCTGGCGCGAGACCAGCCACTTCACCACCAACTGAGCATGGCTATGGCTGCCAGCAGTGCGTGATAGCACCTGGCCGGCAGCTCCCAGATGCGCGGTAGGCGCATCAGCTGCCGCGGCGTACCAGCGGCAAGGGCCGTCCGTAGCACCGGCCGCGCCCGCTTTTGCGCCTAGCCCAGTCGTCGGTTGGCCGCGCTGGAACGCTCCCCATGGCAATCAACGCAGCTGGCTGTCCTTGCTGCCACGACGGTTGTAGCCGCCTTGCGCGGCCTGCTCAAGGTCGTGCGCCTGCTGACAGTTCACGCATAAATGCACCCCCGGCACCGCCTTGCGGCGTGCCTCGGGAATGGGGGCATCGCATTCTTCGCAATGCGTCAGGCTCGGGCCTTGAGGCAGCTGGCTCCGCGCGCGCTTGATCGCATCCTCGACGGTCGCATCGATCTGATCCTGCACCGCCCCATCACCTGCCCATCCGGTCGCCATGATCGCCTCGGCTTGTCTGCTCAGAATTGGAATATGGGCATGCGCACGGGCAAATCCAAGCCACACGTGCACAGTGCGCTCAAATCAGGTGCTTTAGCATCCGCTCATCCGCACTCTTCGAGGAAGTCGCAATGGAACAACCCGTCCACCCGTTCTCCGAACTATTTGCCCAGTTGGGCCTGCCATCGGACGAAGTCAGCATTCGCGGCTTCATCGATGAACACTCCCCGCTGCCGGGCGACATGCGTCTGGAAGAGGCGCCTTTCTGGACGCCGGCACAGGCGCAGCTGTTGCGTGAAGAACGCCTCGACGATGCCGACTGGATCGTGACCATCGATCAACTCAATATTGCGCTGCATACCACTGCCGAGAACACCGGCGTCTGATCTGCGCACGCGGGCAGCGATCGCCTTGCGCTCGACCTCGCTCGCGGCCCCGCTGTCGTTATCTCGGTTCAGCAGATGGCAGGAACAAAAAAGGAGCGGCCAATGGCTGCTCCTTCTGCTTTCCGGGTGATGCGGCCGGCCTGCAAAGCGCACGCCGCAGCCACGCCCTGCGGGGTCAGGTCACCTTCTTGGCGATCGTCATGCCGAGCACGAACAGCACGATAGCGATGATGATGCCGGCCCAGAACAGGAACTTGGCAATCCCCATCGCAGCGCCTGCCATGCCGCCAAATCCGAGCGCACCGGCAATCAGTCCGATGATGGCGAAAATAATGGCCCACTTGATCATGTTTGTTGTCTCCTCATCCGGCACGGTGCCGTGTTCAGTCGTGTGCTTGCGCGGTCGTGCCGCAAAACATGCGCTGCACGCTACGCATCCGGATGTGCCGCATTCGTGAATACGCCTGACACACGACGCCACATTCGCGCATGCACCGTCGCCAGCAGCACCCGCATCGGCGATCATGCGCACTTCGCAGCAATCGATTGGCATGGACACTCTTCGCTACCTCGCCGGTTACCCGCCCGCCGTGCTGGATCAGGTACGCGAGCTGATCGCGCAGGACAAACTCGCCCTGGTGCTGGCACGCCGCTACCCGGATCGCCACACGATCCGCAGCGACCGGCAGTTGTACGACTACGTCAAGGCCATGAAGGAGCGCTACATGCGCTCCTCGCCCACCGTGCACAAGGCGCTCTACGACAACCATCTGCAGGTGGTGAAGCATGCACTGGGCACGCACACGGCGATCTCGCGCGTCCACGGCAGCCGCCTCAAGGCCAGCCGCGAGATCCGCATCGCCTCGGTCTTCCGCGACGCGCCCGAACCGTTCCTGCAGATGATCGTCGCCCACGAGCTGGCGCACCTGAAAGAGGCCGATCACAACAAGGCCTTCTACCAGCTGTGCAACCACATGAGCCCGGACTACCACCAACTGGAGTTCGACCTGCGCCTGTATCTGACCCACCTGGCGCTGTCCGCGGACGCCTGATCGCGCACCGGCAGGCGAAGGCAGCGCGGCCAGGTCGCCGCCCGTCCGTGGCGGCCGGTTGCCAGGCCGGCAAGCACCATCTGCACTGATCACCGGCACTGCTGCCCTCCACCTGGCCTCGGGCGGCATCCGCGCCCGCCCGAGGCCAGGCACGACAGGGGTGCCGGCCTCTCCTAGAATGCGGCCATGCAGGCACCGTCCCTCCAGCAGCTCACCGATGCCGCGCAGACCGCGCAACCTGCAGCAATGACGGCGTTGGCACATGCGTTGGTGCGCATGGGGCAGGCCGAGCAGGCGCTGGACTGGTACACGCGTAGTGCAGCCGCAGGCGATGCCAGCGCGCAGATCGAAGCCGGCCGCATGCTGGCCTACGGTGTCGGGTGCGAGGTGGACGTGGCCCAGGCGCTGACCCACTGGCAGCAGGCCGAACGCCAGGATGTGGCGGCAGCGCGCTATCTGTTGGCGACCCTGGCCGTCACCGACAACCCTGTGGCGCTGGACGTGCAGGCAACCTCTCGCCTACGGGCCGCAGCCGCTGCCGACCATCCGCCTGCGTTGCGCGCGCTGGCCATCCAGCATGGCCGGATCGATCACCCCGCGCAGCAACGCCGCTGCGTTGCCTTGCTGGAGCGCGCGGCCGCAGCCGGCGATGCAGTGGCGGCCGCGCTGCTGGCCGAGCGCCTGCTGCGTGGCGAAGGTGTCCCGCCGCAGCCCGACGCCGCGGCCCAGCTGCTGCGGCAATTGCAACCGCTGGGCATTGCCGCGCCGCCTGCCGTGCGGATCACGCCGCCGGATCCGGGCGGCGACGGTCAGCGCATCGGTTTCGCTGCCCGACACATCGCCACGCGCCGCCATGACGCGCCCATGATCGAAGAAATCTCCGGCGTGCTGTCTGCCGACGAGTGCCGCTTGTTGATGTTGCTGGCGCGACCGCACCTGCGCGCCTCCGAGGTGGTCGACCCCGACGATGCCAGCACACGCCGCGCGCCGATCCGCACCAGCCGCGGCGCCACGCTGGACCCGATCCTCGAAGACTTTGCCGCGCGTGCGGCGCAGGCGCGCGTGGCGGCCTGCGCGCAGCTGCCGTTGACCCATGCCGAAGCGCTGTCGGTGCTGTGCTACGCGCCGGGTGAGCAGTATCGTGCGCATCGCGACTACCTGCCGCCCGGCACGATCGCCGCCGACCGCCCCGCTGCCGGCAATCGCCTGCGCACCGCCTGCGTCTACCTCAACGACGTCGACGCAGGTGGCGACACCGACTTCCCGGTCGCGGGCGTGCGCGTGCGTCCACGTGCCGGGTCGGTGGTGTGCTTTGACAATCTGCACGCCAATGGCCGCCCCGACCCCGACTCGCTGCACGCCGGCCTGCCGGTCAGCGCAGGGACGAAATGGCTGGGAACCCTGTGGTTTCGGCAGCGGCGCTATCGGCATTGGTGAACAGATTCATACACCAGCCCCCGCCGACGTGGTTTAAAATGTTGCAGCGCGACGTGATCGGACAGGGTCTGCAGACGTCGCGTTTTTGTTTCCCATTGCACGGGTTCCGGCCCGGCCTCAGGGAAGGCACATCACGCAGCCCCCGCGGAGCCTTCGATGCTTTTCGAAACCCTCGACACCACCGGCCACGAGCAGGTGATCTTCTGTCACAACCGCGACGCCGGCCTGAAAGCGATCATCGCCTTGCACAGCACCCGTCTCGGGCCTGCGCTGGGTGGCGTGCGCATGCGCCCCTACCCCAATAGCGAGGCGGCGCTCAACGATGCGCTGCGGCTCAGCCGCACCATGACCTACAAGAACGCGCTGGCCGGATTGAATGTGGGCGGCGGCAAGGCGGTGATCATCGGCGACCCCAGAAGCGACAAGAGCGAAGCGCTGTTTCGCGCGTTCGGCCGCTTTGTCGACACCCTGGGCGGACGCTACATCACCTCCGAGGACGTCGGCACCGACGTCAACGACATGGAACAGATCTATCTGGAGAGCGAGTACGTCACCGGCGTGCACCAGGTGCACCGCGGCTCCGGCGACCCGGCCCCGTTCACCGCCTACGGCGCGTTGCAGGCACTGATGGCCTCGCTCAATCGCAGGCTCGGCCACGAGGAAGTCGGCAAGGCCAGCATCGCGATCCAGGGCCTGGGCCATATCGGCATGGAGCTGGTGAAACTGCTCAAGGAACGCGGCGCCAAACTCTATGTGGCCGACCTGAATCCGGCGCTGGTGGACCGCGCGGTGGCCGAATACGGCGCCGAAGCGGTGAGCATCGAGGAGATCTACCAGGTGCCGGCCGATGTGTTCGCACCGTGCGCGCTGGAAGGGGCGATCAACGAAGACACACTGCCGCGGCTGAAGGCCAAGATCATCTGTGGCACCGCCAACAACCAGCTTGCCAGTGCCGCCATCGGCGAAGAGCTGCACAAGCGCGGCATCCTGTATGCGCCCGATTACGTGGTCAATGCCGGCGGCGTGATGAATGTGTCGCTGGAGATCGACGGCTACAACCGCGAACGCGCGATGCGCCTGATCCGCAGCATCTATCACAACCTGGAAAAGGTGTTCGACCTGTCCACCCGCTTGGGCGTCGCGCCGCAGCAGGCAGCCGACCAGATTGCCGAGGCGCGGATCGAGGCCATCAGCAAGCTCAAACTGCCGCTGGGCCGCACCGCACCGCGTTTTCTGCACAAGCTGCGCGGCGAGTGATCCACCTGCCCAGGCACGTTGCCTGGACAGGTGCACCACCGATCACACACCAACGCTCACCCATGCAACGCGCCGATCAGAAATCGGCGCTGTAGCGCAGGCTCAGCGCGCGATCGTCACCGCGCTCGCCCACCCGCTGGTCATAGCCGAAGCGCAACTGGCTCTGCTGTCCCAACGGCGCGGCCGCGGTGATGCCGAACAGCCCACCCGAGCGCGCCGGCTGCATGCCGCGCAATGGCGCCCATGCATCCACGCCGATGAAGCTGGCATCGAGCATCAGGCCTTCGCTGCTCAACGCCTGCTGCCATTCGGCATAACCGCCGAGCTGCACGCCGCGCCAGCGATAGGCCGAACGCACACCGGCCAGCACCTGGGTGCGCGAGGACGTGCTGGCATCGGCACGCAAGCCGAAGCCGTCGCCACCGCTTTCGCGGAATCCTTCGCTGCGCAGGCGCACGTAATCCAGGCCCATGTAAGGCGTCAGGCTGGCGCGCGCGCCGCCCAGGCGATACCCGGTTTCCAGGTTGCCGCTGAGGTAACTGCCGCTGTAGTCGCTGAAGGCATTGCTGCGCTCTTCGCCCAGTTGCAGGCTGCGCTCGATCTGCCGGTTGACGTTGCCGAAACCCAGCTGGCCCAGCGTGTACGCCGCCCCCAGCGTGGTGCCCCAGTACAGCTGCCCCTGCACCTGCCGGTCGCGCCCGCGTGCACCGTCCAGATCGCCCAGGCTGCTGGAGCGCGTTTCGCCGAAGGCAAAACCGGTGACTGCGCCGGACGCCAGGCGCAGGTCGTTGCCCATCATCCACCCCGAAGTGGCGAATCCCGCGGTGGTCACCCCACCCTCGCCCGGCCCGCCCAGCGCACGCTGCCAGACGCCCAGCATGCGCGGCTGCTGCGATACCCCATCGAAATGCGCGGCCAACGCACGCCTGCCCAGATCGATGGTGTCGAAGGTCATCGCTGCCGACTCGGCATGCGCACGGCCGGACAGACTCCGCAGCGAATCGGCGGCAGCCCTGGCATCCGGTGACTGCTGCAAGGCCGCTGCGGCGCGGATAAAGCCACTGCTGATGCCGCCAGTGCCCTGCAGCTGCTGCGCATCCACCTGCTGGAATGCCTGCTCGACACGGATTGCCGAATCCATCGCCGCCGTGCCGGTCATGCCCAGCGTGGCGGCAACGGCGGTGGCATTCAAACTGCGCAGGGCAAGGTAGGCCGTATTGCTGTCGTAGGTCAGCGAGGCATCCAGAAAGGTCACGGCCGCGCCGCGGCTGAGCGTATCGAAGGTGCCCTGCAGCCCGCTGCTGGCCTGCAACAGCGTGTAGGTGGTGTTGTCGACCACGTAATCGCGGCGACCGAGCACCTGCAGATCGCCGGCAATCGTCGCGGTCCCGATCACGTTCACCCGGTCGCCCACGTTCAGGGCCAGGCGACCGTCGCTGGCCTGGGTGTAGTTGCCTGCGATCGACAGCGTCGCACTGTTGACCTGCAACGTGCCGGCATTATCGACGCGTCCGCCGATCCTGCCCGCGCCGATCAACGCCGCACCATTGGCAATGCCCACGCGCGCACTCTGCAGGCTGGCCGTCTGCAAGGTGCCCTCCAGCACCTGGGTGTCGCCGTTGAACGTATTGGCCCCACTGCTCAACACCAGCGTGCCGGTGCCGCGTTTGGTCAGGCCACCTGTGCCACTGATGTCGTTGGCCCAGGTGGAACGCAAGGTGTTGACGGTGACATCCACCGTGCCCCAATCCAAGCGCGCCGGCCCCAGCACCGCCTTGCCGACATTGAGCAGGCCGTAGCCGAAGGTCGGGTCGACACCGGCCGCGCCCAGATCGGTCGCCGTTCCCAATAGCGTCTGCCGCACCAGGTCGTTGTTGAAGTACGGAAACGCCTGCCACACCAGCGCAGCCGCACCGGACACCAGCGGTGCGGCAAACGAGGTGCCGCTGCCATAGAAATAACGGAGATTGCTGGCGGTGGCATCTGGGTCGAGGAACATCGAGGTGCCCGGCGCCACCAGGCAATAGCGCATCGCCACGCCGCAGGCATTGGAATACGACGCCAGCTGCGTGGGATTGGCGGTATCCAGTGCACCGACGACCAGCCAGCCGCGCTCCAGATCGGCGGCCGGCAGCGTGCCGTTCGGGCCCACCTGACTGGGCAGCGCGGCGGTATCGGACGGTTGCGATCTGGATTCGTTACCCGACGCGAACACCACCAGCCCATCGTTGCCGATGACGAACGGCCGGTATTCCTGCGCGATCTGGTTGGTGACGGCCGGGTCGTTCCAATACAGCCCGCCCCACGAGTTGTTCATGATGCGCACGCCTGCGCTGACCAGATCGGCATGCACCGGCGCCAGGCCAAGCGGACCATCGACCTGGTTGCCTTCGCCGCTGCCATCATCGTCCGGCGCTTCGTCGTTGATGATGCGGGCGGACACCAGGCCCGCGCCGCTGGCGATGCCGCCCGGCCACTGGCCCACTGCGCGCCCGGCTGCCAGCTGCGCGACCACCGTCCCGTGACCCACCACATCGCCTGCGGCGACATTGTTCGTGCGCGGATCCACATAGATGAAGCTGTCGCTGACCCGCCCCTGCAGGGCCGGATGATTGGTATTGATGCCGGTATCGATCACGCCGATGCGATATCCCGCACCGGTGAACCCCAATGCCTGCGCGGCGCGTGCGTTGGTCAGCGTCAAATGCGCATCGATTGCAGGCTCCGGCGTGGTCGGCGGTGCCACCACCGGCGGAGGCGGGGGC